>CAZOLV010000046.1:0-39938 GCA_964580725.1 uncultured Anaerolineae bacterium
GGTTGGCGTTGGCGTGACCGTCGCCGCAGCGGTTGGCGTTGGCGTGACCGTCGCCACCGTACCGGTCACCTGCAGGTTGAGCGTGCGCGTCGTGACGCCGCCGCCATGCTCCACGCGCAGTTCCAGGGTTTGCGCCTGCTGCGGGCAGACCTGGCGCTCCTCCTGCGCCGTCACAATGGCGCCCTGAAAGTAGATCGCCATCCACGGCCCCTCCACTCGCCAGCGCACCGTGCTGCATTGGCCCGCCGGTACCGTCAGCGGCGTCGCTTCGAACACAACCTGCACAACCGGCGTGGCCGTCGGCGCAGCCTGTGTGACGGTTGGAGTCGGCGTGACGCTCGGCGTGGGCGTGGGCGTTGGGGTGAGCGATGGTGTCGGCGTGGGCGAAGGGGTGGGCGTGGCGGTTGGCGGCGGTTGGCAAATCTCGCTCAGCGGGATGACCGGCGGCTCTTGGGCGTGCGTCGTCGTGCCCGCGCCCCACCGCCAGCCATCCACCTGCCCATCGCGCAGATCGAAGCTGCTGGCTCCCAACTGCGAGTATTCCCAGGTCAGGTTGGGGCGCAAATGCCAGTACGACCAGTAGAGGCAGGAGAGACCCTGACACTGGCAAAAGCAGTCCTCCAGCGGGAAATTACAGCCCGTGGCGTTGATCTTGCAGACCCCTGCGCCCAACCCCGCGCTGGTCGCATCGTAGATCACCTGCAAGCTGGGCACGCTTTGCAGAAGCTGCAGGCCGCTGATCGTCTCGCTGTCGAAGTTGACGCAGAAGGTTTGCACCTGATCGTCGTCGAACTGCACTACCAGACCAGCCTGATGCGCCGCCGGGCGCGCAGATGTGCGCACGGCGCCGAAATCTACCGCCAACAGCAGCAGCAGTCCAACCAACACCAACCGCCCTTTTGTCCTCATGCCCGCCTCCCCTCGCTCGCTACTCCGCCTGGCGGCCGCCGTTTCACGCGTTGACTCAACGACGCAAGCCGGGGAAATACCGGGATGCACGCTGCGCAAACGGCTGCGGCCGCAGCGCTGCGCCAGGCACAGCCTGCAACGTCGCGTACAGATCGTCGGCGCCGCTGTAGCCGGCAAAACCGCCCGCAGGGCTTTGCAGCGCCAACAGCGCATCCACAGGCGTATGCAGCGTCAGCGTGATCTCGTGCGTCGCCGTCAGATGCTGGCTCCAGGCCCATCCATCCGCATCCTGCCCAACGGCGGTCAGCGCCTGGATGACGAACGCCGTCGAATTGGCGTCGGTGGCGTCGCAGCCAGCAAAGCCGCACGGCTTTTGATAGGGAAAACCGCCGTCTGGATTCTGCTGTTGGCGCAAGAAGTCGAGACCCTGCTGCACCGATGGGGCGTCGAGCGGCTCACCGGCAGCCGCCAGGGCTTGCAGCGCCAGGGCGGTGGTGTTGGTGTCGGCGCCCCAACCGCTGCCGAACTCCCAACCGCCGTTACTTAGCTGGCGCTGATGTAACCACTCACGGGCCACCCAGCGTCCCGGCGCATACTGCCCCGCCATCGCCAACAGACCGAAGGTGTGATCGGCCAGTGTCGCTCCAATCTGGCCGCTGTTCGCATCGAAGGTCTCCAGGGCGCGCGCGCCGACGTTGACACCGCCAAAAGCCGTGGGCGCCTGCTCCGGTTGTGCAGCCAGGAGAGCCAGCGTCAATTTGCCCGCCGCTGCCGGCGAAGCCAGGGTGTAGGTCATCGCCTGTGACGCCAGGTAGTCCATCAGGCTGGCGCCGCCCTGCGCCCAATCGGCCGGGTCTTGACCGCCGCTGACCGCAGCAAAAACGGCGTCGGCGCTTTGGCCCACAGAGCCAAAACTGCCGTCGGCTTGCTGTTGTGTGCGCAGCCAGGTCAACGCCTGTGTTACCGCAACCTGCCGCCCGCGCAGCGGCAGCGGTTTGCCCACCAGCGCGGGCAGCGCCGCCGTCGTCGAAAAGAGATCATTGGCGCCGCTGAAACCGGCGAAGCCGCCGTCTGCGCTCTGCTGTGCGAACAGCGCGTGCAGGGGTGTCGCGCCGCTGACCGTCCAGGCGGCGCTCAGCGGATTCTCGCTGACGGCGATCAAGCCCTGCATGGCCGTCGCTGTCGAAGCGGCGCTGGTGGGGAATGGCGCTTGATAAGGAAAACCGCCGTCGGCGCTCTGCTGCGTGTGCAAGAAGGCCAGCCCCTGCGTGATTGCCGGGTGATCGGGCGCCGCACCGGTGGCCGTCAGGGCTTGTAAGGCCAATGCCGTGCTGTCCACATCGGGCGCATCGCCGGGCATGAAGCCCCAACCGCCGCTCCCCGCCTGGCCAGAGATCAGATGAGCGCTGGCGTTGGCCGGAAGGGTGCGCCAGGCCGCCCGCAGCGCCAGGAGCGCATAGGCCTGATCCCAGTTGCTGGCGCCAAAGCGCCCTGCGCCATCGTCGAAGCCGGCCAGGCGCGCCAACAGGTCAACCCCGCCAAAACTGGCAGGGTCGGCGTCAGCCGAAACGGCGGCGACGATCAGCTTGCCGGCTGCGGCTGCGCTGCTGGCGTAGGCATCGGCATGCGTTGCCAGGTAGTCGAGTGCGCTGGGGCCGCCGTTCACGCGCCAATCTGACGCCTTTTCATCTATGGCCGCCAGCGCAATGACCGCATCGGCGGTGGCGCCGACGCCAAAGCCGGGGAAGCTGCCGTCGGTCTGCTGTTGTGTGCGCAACCATTCCCGCGCCCGCTGCACAGCCAGGTGGGCAGCGGCGGTCAGCGTGGGCGGCTCGCTCTGACTCCAGCGCCAGCCGTCCACATCGCCATGATGCACCTGGCGTTCGCCGGCGCCCACGGCGGCAAAGTCCCATGCCTGGCCGTTCCAGTTGAAGTACGACCAGAAGTAGCAGGGATCGTAGGGCGCCGGACAGCCGCAGAAACAGTCATCGCTTGGGCAGCCCTGGCCGCCGATGCTGCAAACCAGCGAGCCGCTGAGGGCCAGCGAGAGGCCAGCGCGGTGCAGCGCCTCCAGGCCGCTGATGCTGTCTTCATCGAACTGAACGGTGCGCGCTTCGATACGGCCGTCCGGGTACTGGACGACGACGCCGGCGGTGTGCGGGGTGGCGGGCGCGGCCTGTCCAGGCAGGAGGATGGCGCTGAAGATGGAGACGACGAGCAGCAGATGGAACAACGAACGTTGCAGGAACATGATTCTTCCAGAGACCTTTCTATTGCGAATACAAGATGTGATGCGAGCGGTACGGTTGTATGATACGGTGCGCACGTTCAGGTGCGCAGGGTGGCGGGGAATGTCCGGGATGGCACACGCACTAGCGAGCGGCGCGGGGGGCGAACGGCAGGAAGATGCGCGCAGGCGGCAGTTCGTCGCCGGGATAGGGACGCAGGAGCGCATCGAGCGCGTCGAGGGTGGCCATCAGACGCTCGCCGGGCGCGGTAGACATGAAGTCGAAGCCGCCGTCGGCGGCTTGCAAGGCCAGCAGCACATCGAGGGGCGTGTGGCCGCCCTGCGTAAAGGGCGGGGTGGCGGGGTCTTGCGCAACGGCGCGCAGGCCGGCCAGGGCCAGGGCGGTCGAATTGCTGTTGACTGTGCCGGTCGGGTTGAGGCTCCAACCGCCCTCGGCGTGCTGTGCCGTGGCGAGGAAGTTGACGGCGGAAATGACGGCGCTGTGACTGATGGGAACGCCCGCCAGGGGCAGTGTCTCCAGCGCCAGGCCGGTGGTGTCAACTTCATCGAGCGGGCCGCCGATGCGCCATTCCCAGCCGCCGCTTGGATGCTGCAGGGCGAGCAGGGCAGCCAGTGCGGGCGCGGGCACGGGCTGGTCCGCCAGATGCAGACTTTGCAGCGCCAGGATGTGATAGAACAGGTGGCCGGGATGATAGAGGCCGGCGGCGGGATCGTAGAAGCTGTTCAGGCGGGTCACCAGGTCAACGCCGCCGAAATTGTGTACATTCTGGCCGGCGGCGGCCGCGGCGCGCAGGTATTTGGCGGTGCGGCCGGCATCTGTCAGGTAGGTGGGCGCCTGGCTGCGCAGAACGTCCAGAGGACTGGCAGCACCAGGACGCCAGGCGGGGCCGTCCGGGTCTTGACCGGCGCGTGCGATCATGAAAACGGCGTCGGCGGTGCGCACGCCAAAGCTGCCGTCTGCCTGCTGCTGTGTGTGAAGCCAGTCCACAGCGCGGACGGCCGCTGCCATGCGCAGAGGCCAGGTGTTGACAGAGGGTTGGGCCGCCGCACCCGATCGCAGAGGGATGTTCAGGAGCAGGCAAACGATGAGCAGGCCGTAGCTGAGACGCCGCCGCCTGGATGTGACGTTCTGCGGCGGCGGCGCGTCTAAAGAAGCGCCAAACAAAGCACCCTTGTCTGCTGACAAGGGTGACAGATCATGAAATAGATTCATGCTCCGCACCTTTCGCTCGAAGGTTCAAGAGCGGTCATCGAGGCGGGTATCCTGGCTCGCATGGCGCGCTGGCGATCCATGCTTACAGTTGCGGCCCAGCACCGGTTTTGCACCGGTTTCCCCCGCGTTGCGCCAGTCAGTTCGACCTGCTGGCGCCTCGACAACCAGGCTGTAACGATTGATTGGTTGACCGATTGGAGCCAGTATAGCATAGAGGGTGGGGGCTGTCAAAGTCGCTGCGTCGTTGCCTGAGCGGCATCGGTGCTGCGCGGTGAGCAGAACGGGCGCCGCCGGGTGAAGATGCGGCGGCGAATGTAACCTGAACAGCTAGCGCATTTGCGTGATGTCTGGTATAATGCACGAACAGTTGTAGAACGACTGCCGCCTGGTATCCCTTTCACACCACCAGGCGGGGAGGATTTTGTGAACGCCAATTGGACAAAGAACGGCTTCGTCTATTTACTCATTTTGGTTGCGTTGGTGGCGCTATTCTTTAGCCTGTTCCCACAAACCAGCCAGATCGAGACCCAGGAAATTTCCAAAGTTGCCGAATGGATCAAGGAAGGCAAGGTGGCGTCGCTGGCGGTGAGCGGCGACGAGGTACGCGTGCGGCTGTGTGCACAGGGAGAGCAGGCGACGGAAAAGGCATGCACGCCAGGCGAGCAGACGATCCTTTCTCGCAAGGAGCCGACCGGCAGCCTGACCGAACAACTGGCCAACCTGGGTGTGACGACCGAACAGCTCAAGCTGATTGATCTGCGCATCGAGCCGCCGAGCGATGTGGCAAACTGGGTCGGGTTCCTCGGTAGCCTGCTGCCCCTCGTTTTCATTGGGGCGATTTTCTTCTTCTTGCTGCGCCAGGCGCAGGGCGGCAACAACCAGGCGATGGCCTTTGGCAAGAGCCGCGCGCGCATGTTCACCGGCGACAAGCCCACGGTGACGTTTGCCGATGTGGCCGGCGCCGATGAGGCCAAGCAGGAACTGCAAGAAGTGGTGGAATTCCTGAAGGAGCCGCAGAAGTTCGCAGCCCTGGGCGCCCGCATCCCCAAGGGCGTGCTGATGGTGGGCGCGCCCGGTACCGGCAAGACGTTGATGGCCAAAGCAGTGGCCGGCGAAGCGGGGGTTCCCTTCTTTTCGATCTCCGGCTCGGAGTTCGTGGAGATGTTCGTTGGCGTTGGCGCCAGCCGTGTGCGTGATCTGTTCGAGCAGGCCAAGCGCAACAGTCCGTGCATCATCTTCATAGATGAGATTGACGCCGTGGGTCGTCACCGCGGCGCCGGCCTGGGCGGCAGTCATGATGAGCGCGAACAGACGCTAAATCAAATCCTGGTGGAGATGGACGGTTTCGACACCGATACCAATATCATCGTCGTTGCCGCCACCAACCGCCCCGACATCCTCGATCCGGCCCTCTTGCGCCCCGGACGTTTCGACCGCCAGGTGGTGATGGATCGTCCCGACATCAAGGGCCGCCAGGCGATTCTGGATGTTCACGCCAAGGGCAAGCCGCTGGCGCCCGATGTAGATATGGGGTCGCTGGCCCGCCAGACGCCCGGTTTCGTCGGCGCTGATCTGGAAAACCTGCTGAACGAAGCAGCCATCCTGACGGCGCGGCGTAACAAGCGCAAGATTGGCATGTCCGAGCTGCAGGAGGCCATCGAGAAGGTGATGGCCGGGCCGGAGCGGCGCAGCCGCATCATTTCGGAGCGCGAGCGCGAGATCATCGCCTATCACGAGGCGGGCCATGCGCTGGTGGGGCACATGCTTCCCAAGTGCGATCCGATCCACAAGATCAGCATCATTTCGCGCGGCATGGCGTTGGGTTATACGATGGCGGTGCCCGAAAATGATACGGTGCTCAAGAGCCAGTCCAAGTTCGAAGATGAGCTGGCGATGGCGCTGGGCGGACGCGCTGCTGAAGCGTTGGTCTTCACCGACATTACCAATGGCGCGGTGGGCGATCTGGATCGAGTGACGAAGCTGGCGCGCGCGATGGTGACGCAGTACGGGATGAGTCGCCGCCTGGGGCCGATGGTGTTTGGCCGCAAGGATGATCTGATCTTCCTGGGGCGCGAGATTGCCGAGCAGCGCAACTATGGCGAAGATGTGGCCGAGGAGATTGACCGCGAGGTGCGGCGCATCGTGGATGAAGCGTATCAGAAGGCGTCGGACGTGCTTGAGCGTCATCGGGACAAGCTCGATCTGCTGGCGCGCACGTTGATCCAACGGGAGACGTTGAGCCAGGACGAGTTCGTCGCCCTCATCACCGATGAAGCAACGCCAGGCGCACCGCCGCGTCAAGGCGTGACGCCGAGCAGCAGCGGTTCTGCGCTGACCCCACGCGGCGGCGAGGAACGCCGCGAGCCGCGCAGCACTCTGCCGAACGCCCCCGCCCCCCTGCCTGCCTGACCCCCGCTCCAGCAGTCAAGCGAACGCAAAGGGCCGGTTGCCAGCCGGCCCTTTTTTGTTTGGAGAATCAGCGGTGGGCAGAGGTCAGAGGGTGGACTCTCCCCATCTCCCTCGTCACGCCGACGGCTCCTCGGCAGGAGTACCGACCCTGGTCACTGGAAGGGCGAGCTGGCAGTACCCGCTCGTCACGCGGATGTCTCTTCGGCGGGAGTACCGACCGCAGGGGAAACCGGCGGCTGTTCGTCGCGCACCAGGATCATGCGCCGGAAGCCTTCGGCGGCGGCCAACCCGCCCTTTTCGCCGGCCTCTTTGGCCCACTCCGTGATCATCGGCAGCGGGTCCCAATCCTGCACCTGACTCTTGTGCTGGCGCAGCGCCGCCGCCTTGCGGGGCAGCGCCGCGCTGATGTCCACCAGCGTGTCGGTGATGTTGCTGTCGGTCACCCACACTTCGCGCACGCGGTGCGCCGGGAAGCCCTGTTCCGCCAGGTCAGGGTAGGCCAATGGCATCGAAACGGCCGGAAAAACCGCCTCCAGTGTCGCAATGGCCGCCGCCCGATGATCGGGGTGGTTGATGTAGTAGTTGCCGTAGAAGAAAGCGGTGGGGTCGCCGCAGACCACTACGTCGGGCCGGTATTGTCGCATGACGCGCACCAGCTCCTTGCGCAGTTGCAGTGTCGGTTGCAGCGCGCCGTCGTCGTAGCGTAGAAAGACGACCTGCTCCACGCCGCATTCGTGCGCTGCGGCGCGCTGTTCCTCCTCACGCAGCGCGGCCAGGCGCTCTTTGGTCATGCCTTCTTCGTGACTGCCAGAATTGCCGCTGGTGATCAGGACATAGATGACCTGGGCGCCGGCCTGACTCCAAACAGCCGCCGAACCGCCGACGCTGAAGTCGGGATCGTCGGGGTGAGCGTAGACGACCAGGGGACGCGTGGGGATGGGTGGATTCGTATCAATCGAACTCATCGTACCTCTTTCTCTCTCTTTGGTTTGTTGAATGGGCGCAAGGGGCGGTTTCGAGACGACAGGGAGGACAGGGGGTCAAGCGGCAGCGCCGATGGCCAGTTCGTAGATCACCGCGGCGGCGCCAGGCAGATGGAAGAAGCGCACCGTCTCCAGATCGTAGAAAGCGCCGATACCGGTGCAGCCGATACCCAGGGCGTGCGCCGCCAGATAGGCCGCCTCGGCGCGCACGCCAGCTTCCAGATGCAACTGGCGATAGACCCGATCTCCGCAGCGTTCGATCATCTCCTCCAACGGGGCGATGAAGAAGATGACCGCAGCAGCCTCGCCGCAAAAGCTCTGATCGAACGACAGGTGCATGGCCCATTCGGCCAGGCTGCCGCTGCGCAACATCGCCAGGCCGCCGCCGGGATCGTAGCGATAGGCGCCAGGCGGCACGCCAGCCACCCGATTCACGATCAGGTAGAGATCGAGCAGATGCCCGGCCGGGTCACAATCGCTGGCGTGGGTCAACTGCAGGGCCGACAGCACTATGCTCAGCGTCTCGGCCGGCAGCGGCTGCGGCTCGAAGCGATGCGCCGAACGGCGCTCTGACAGCGACTGGCACAGAGAAACCCCTGTCGCCGGCCAGACGGTTGGCGGCGTCGCCAGCGTCTGCGCACCGGTGGGCGCAGCGCGGCGTGGATCGAGGGGGGGGCAGGCGCGCTGGCGTGCGACCGTCGCCGGCTCGTGCAGACGGGTGGCGTTGGCCGCCGGCATGATCTGCGCCTGGATTGCGCCAGCCTGAAGCTGCGGGGGCGGATCGGCGATCAACGCCAGCGGGGCCGGCTCAGCAGTCGGTGTGACAGGGACATGCGCCGGTGCGCCTTGCAGCGCAATCAAAAGCTGAACCGCCTCGCCGGCGGGCGATAGGCCAAGCAGCCGTTCGGCGGGATCGTCCAGGAAGTGAAAGATCAGCGCGGGCGCATAGCCGAGCGCCCTGGCCGTCAGGGCCAGATTGCCCGCCAGGTGACCGCAATCCTGCAGGCAGTAGCGGAAGGCGCGCGCGCCGTATTTCCAGGCGCTGCGCTGCCACATGCTGGAGAGCAGAATGACGGCGCTGGCGTTGGTCAGGGCGGGAAAATGGGCGACAGCGGTGGCCAGCCAGGGCAGCCAATCGGCCGGGCGCAGCAGTTCCAATGCATGGTCGGCGACCGCGTAGTGGTAGAGGCCATCACGCACGCCGTCGGCGCCGCGCAACGCCAGATAGAGTTCGGCGGGATAGAGCGCGCCGGCGGAAGGCGCGGCGCGCAGAGTCAAGGTGGCGGTGGGCAACGTCTGCTGCGCCGTCAGACCGTAGGAGTAGAAGCACAGGCGTGCGAGCGTCGCCAGATTCCAGGGAGCGGGCGCAGATTGCCCCGCGCCAGGCTGCAGCACGGTGAGTGTGTCGGGAAAGGCGCATTCGACCTGCTCGCTGAGAGCGACATGTTCGGCGGTGGGGTAACGTTTGTAGAGCGATGGCTGCTGCCCCCAATGGACGCCGTCGGGCTGAACCTGCAGGCGGCCGGAGGTTTGCGCCGTAGCCGCATGGAGGCGCAACGTCGCCGAGACGTGCCTGTCGGCGGGCCGGCGTTCGGCCTGCTCGGATGCAGCCGGCGTCGCATGACGTCGCCGTGAAAACCAGTTTTGCCACATGCCCCTCTCCTCCCCGTTGCCTCGACCGGGCGCACACGCGATTTTAGCACAAAGCGCGCCGGAATCAAAGCGCGCCGCGGGACAATAACGCCGCTTCTCCCCCTCGTTCGCGGCGATTTGGACAATTGACATCCTGTCAGAAGTCATGTACAATGACCGCAGTCTGGCTTGCCTGGACACGGCGCGTGCAGGGCAAGTCGGGAGAAATCCCAAATTTGCCGTATTCTCTCTGTTCGAGAAGGAGAATCCACTCATGACCCATGTGATCTTTGACCTCTGTATCCGTGACGGCGCCTGCGCAGAAGTCTGCCCGGTGGAGTGCATCGTCCCTGGCCAGCCCGAAGAAGAATGGCCCTGGTACTACATTGACCCCGATACCTGCATTGACTGTGGCGCCTGCGTGCCAGAGTGCCCGGTGGATGCGATTCGTCCCGAAGAGGACCTGGAACCGCAGTATTTTGCTTCCGCTGAAATCAACGCCCGCTTCTTTGCCGATGGCCCAGGCTACAGCGCCAAGTAGACCATCTGTCGCTCATCCCTGTTGATGAGAGTTCAAAGAATTCCAGGAACCTCTGCCTGTCAGCAGGGGTTCTTTTTTGAGACGACATGAGCGAGCATCTTCCGCAGCGCGCCCTGATCATCATGGCGCACCCTGACGATCCTGAGTTCTTCTGCGGCGGCGCCGTCGCCCTTTGGGCGCGCGCCGGTTGTCAGGTCGTTTATGTTGTCATCACCGATGGCGATAAGGGCAGCGACGAACCGCAGATGACGGGCGAACGTTTGGCTGCCCTACGCCGCACTGAACAGCGCGCCGCCGCCGCACTGCTTGGCGTCCATGACGTGATCTTTCTGGGCTATCGCGACGGCGAACTCTTCGCCGACATGCGCCTGCGCGCCGATCTGGTCTACCAGATTCGCCGCCTGCGCCCCGACACGGTCGTGCTGCCCGATCCCACCACCTACTACATCGAAGATACGCGCATCAATCACCCCGATCACCGCGCTGCTGGCGAAGCCGCCCTGGCTGCCGTTTTCCCCATTGCGCGGGGACGCCTCAACTTTCCACAACACGAAGCCGCAGGGCTGGCACCGCACACCGTTCCACACGTTTTCGTCGCCGGCCCCAATCAAAGCAACCACCAGGTTGACATCACCGAGGTTTTTGACCTCAAACTCGCAGCCATCCTGCAACATCGCAGCCAGATCGCCGACCCGGCCGGTTTGACCGCACGCCTGCGCCAGCGCGCCCAGGTCACGCTGCCGGATGGACGGCTGATCTACCGCGAACTCTATCGCTGGATGAAGCTGGCGTAGACAAAAAAATCGCCACAGACTTTTGTAACTCGACGAGGAGATCAATGATGTCTGAAACTGCATTTCGGATCGAAAAAGACTCGCTGGGCGAGATGAAGGTGCCGGCGCAGGCGTTGTACGGCGCACAGACGCAGCGCGCCGTGCTCAACTTTCCGGTCAGCGGCATGCGGCCCTATCCGGCCTTCGTGTGGTCAATGGTCGCCATCAAGCGTTCGGCAGCCATCGTCAACGAGACGCTTGGTCTGCTCGATGCGCAGCGCGCCGAGGCGATCGTGCAAGCCGCCGACGAGGCGTTGGCCGGCAAGCTCAACGAACACTTTGTCGTAGACCCCTTCCAGGCTGGCGCTGGCACATCGCACAACATGAACATCAACGAAGTGCTGGCCAACCGCGCCAACCAACTGCTCGGCTTCGAACTGACCGACGCCAAGAAACCGGTCAATCCCAACGATCATGTCAACATGGCGCAATCCACCAACGACACGATCCCCACGGCCATCCGCTTGGGGGCGTTGTGGCGGCTGCCCGAACTGCTGCAGGCGCTCGATCATCTGGCTGCCGCCCTGCGCGACAAGGCCGCAGAGTTCGATGACATCGTCAAATCGGGCCGCACCCACCTGCAAGACGCCGTGCCGGTGCGCATGGGACAGGAATTCGGCGCATACGCCCGCGCCGTCGAACGCGGTCGCGGCAAGATCGTCGAAGCGGCCAACGGTTTGCGTCGCCTGGGCATCGGCGGCACCGCCACCGGCACCGGCCTCAACGCCCATCCTGAGTACCACGAACGCATGGTCAAGGCGCTGAGCGAGCTGTTGGGGCAGCCGCTCTCCACCTCCGACGACCTCTTCGAGTCTATGCAGAGCATGGGCGACAGCGTCTTCTTCAGCGGGGCGCTGCGTACCGTCGCGCAAGATTTGATCCGCATCGCCAACGATTTCCGCCTGCTCTCCTCCGGCCCCACCACCGGCCTGGACGAGATTCGCCTGCCCGCCGTGCAGCCTGGCTCCAGCATCATGCCCGGCAAGGTCAACCCTGTGCTGGCCGAAATGCTCGACATGGCGATGTTCCACGTCCTCGGCTGCGATCTGACCATCACCCTGGCGGCGCAGGCCGGCCAGCTCGAACTCAACGTGATGATGCCGATCATCGCCCACAACCTGTTCGAGATGATGCACGTGATGATCGGTGCGGTCAACGCCTTCACCACCAGGTGCGTCGTCGGCATCACCGCCAACCGGGAGAAGGCGCAGGGCTGGCTGGCCAAGAATGCGATCCTGGTCACCGCGCTGAATCCGGTCATCGGCTACCTGAACGGCGCCGCCGTGGCCAAAGAATCGCTGGCAACCAACCGCACCATCAAAGAAGTGGTGGTCGAAAAGGGATTGCTGAGCGCCGAACAGGCCGATCAACTGCTGGACGCCTACAGGATGACCGAAGGCGGCATTCAGGGCACGGGCGGCGGCGGCTGAGCGCACGTATCGCGAGTGACATCCGAAAGGAGGAGAAGAGATGGCTGACTGGTTGGCGGGTCTCTATGACTGGGGAACTCAGTTTTTGTTGGCGCTGCAGTCGCTGCGCACCCCCGCGCTCGATGGTCTGTTTCGTTTCATCACCAATCTACACGGCGACAATTTCTACTTGATCGTCTTTCCCCTCATCTACTGGTGTTGGGACAAACGACTGGCCGCCCGTCTGGCCTATCTCTTCTTCTTCCTCTTCGATTTTAGCAACGGCTTTCTCAAGGACCTCTTTCACACACCACGGCCGTCCGATCCAGGGCTGGAGGTGCTGGTCTCTGAACCGAGCTTCGCCTTTCCGAGCGGTCACGCACAAGGCCCGTTGATGTTCTGGGGCTATCTGGCGCTCTTCGTGCGACGCACCTGGTTCTGGGTTGCCGCCGTGATCCTGGTGATTCTCATCGCCTTTTCTCGCCTCTATCTCGCCATCCATTTTCCCCACGACGTAATCGGCGGCCTGCTGATCGGTCTGCTGCTGCTGGCCTTCTTCGTCTGGCTGGAACCACGGGTCTCGCCAATCATCGCCCGCTGGCCCTGGCTGCGGCAGATGGTCATCGGCGCGCTGCTGCCGCTGATCGTCTTCATGCTGGCGCCGTCCAGCACCAGCGCACGCGCCCTGGGCATTCTGTGTGGCGCCGGCATCGGCCTGCCGCTGGAAGCGCAAACTGTGTGCTTTGCCACACAAGGCCCCTGGCTGCAGCGGCTGCTGCGTTTCGTCCTCGGCTTCGTCGTTGTCCTGATCTTCTATCTGGGAACGAGCGCCCTGCTGCCCCACACCGACGTGGGGCGCTTTGCCCGCTACACCACCGTCGGCCTGGCAATGATCTGGCTGGCGCCCTGGCTGATGGCGCGCGCGCGCCTGGTCACGTCCGAGGGGCACCCATGAGCGCCTTGCGCATCGTCTGGCAAGGCTTCAGGGCGACCTACGAGGAAATGCTGCTGCTGGCGATGCTCAGCTTGCTCACATGGGCCTGCTGTCTGCTCATCATCCCTGGCCCGCCGGCCATCGCCGGCCTCTATCTCGTCGCCAGCCGTGTGGCCGACGACCGGCGCGCCACCTTCGATCACTTCAAAGAAGGGTTTCGACGTTTCTTCGTGCGCAGTTGGATCGTCGGCGGGGCGAGCCTGCTCCTCTTCTTGCTCTTCGTGGGCAGTCTTCTATTTTATTGGAATCTACCGCCCACATTTCCAGAGTGGATGCAGGCCCTGGCGCTGGTCATGCTCTACCTGCTGATCGGATGGTGCGCCATGCAGATCTATCTCTTCCCGCTGCTGGTCGAGCACGATCTGCGCGCCGGGCTGGTCTTCCGCAACGCCCTGGCCCTGGCCTTCGGCAGCCCCATCTTCAGCGCCGTCCTGTTGCTGGCGTTCGCCGTCATCATCGTCTTCTCCGGCCTCACCACGATCCTGCTCTTCCTGATCGCTCCCGGCCTGCTGGCCGTCATCAGCAGCCTGGCCCTGCGTGACCGGCTGGACGCCATACGCGCCAAAGCCAGGCCAGTCGCCTGAACTGGATTGAATCACGCCAACCGCCCTACTGGATCACGCTGAAATCCGCCGTCGCCTTGATCGCGCCATCGGGCGTCGAGGCCACCCAGGTCAGCATTGCATCGCTGATCGGCGCGCCGTCCGGCCAGGCAGCCGGAATCGTCGTCCCAACTTCGAACGCGCCGAGCTTGCCCACCGTTGCCTGCACAACGACCAGCCGCGGGTCGAACTTGACCGTCGCCGAAGCCAGGTAGATGTTGATCTGCTGCCCCGCCGGCCAGTTCTTGCCCCGCAGGATGACCGCGCTGGCCAGGCCGCCCTGCGCCGGCTCGACTTGCAGGCCCGGCGAGACCGGGCCGCTGCTCAGGGGCGGCGTCATGCCCTTCAGCGTCGCATGCAGTTGGTTGACCCACCCCAACAGCGCGCCGATGTCGGCATCCCCCGCTTTGGCCTGGCCCTGCCCCTTGAACGTCAGGGTTTGCAGCATGGCGTCGGCCTGCGCCGGGTCTTTCATGCGGTAGTCGAGCGGCGCCCATTGCGCCAGCCATGTCTGCAACTGCGCCAGTTGCGCCGAGTCCAGCGTCGTCTGGATGGGGCTTTGCGCCAAACTGCCCTTGCAGCTCGAGATGTTCACGGCGCCAGCGGCTGTGATCGTCAGGTCATCGCAGAAACCGGCGATTCCCCCCTCACGATGCCAGATCAACACGGCCCCGCCGGCCGCCGCCGGCGCCAGTAGCGCAAGGCTGCCATCCTGATTGGTGCGCACTTCGTGGGTACGCCCATTCACCTCGAACAACACGCGAAAACCTGGCGTGATCACCTGTGCGCAAGCGCCGTCTGGGCGGACGATTTCCAGACAGGCGTCGCGCCATTCCACCGCTTCCACCGTCACGGCTTTGGCTGCCGCCGCCGCCTTGCCCAGGCCTGCCATCAGCGCATTGCGCGCCGCCTTGATGATTGGCTCGGTTGCATCGGCGCCCGCTGCCCGCACAACGGCGCCGGTTTCGTTCGTGTGGTACTGGTACGTCTTGCCGTTGGCTTCGAGCGTGACCAGATAGCCCGGCGTGATCGCCTGGGTGCACATCTCGCCTGGCTTTTCCAGCTCCAGACAGCCGTTGCGCCACTGCCGGGTCTCCACCACCAGGATGCGCACCTCGTTCGGAGTCAGGCCGAGGGTCGTCGCCAGCATCTGTTGTGCGCTGACAGCGGCGGTTGGGGCGTTTTGGGCAGCGGTTGGCTGGCTGTCGGGCGCCGCCGTTGGCGCGGCGCGCGTGGCCGCATCGGGCGGCGCGCACGCCGCCAGGATCAGCAGGACAAGCGCCAGGCAACCTGCCACAGCGCCGGCCATTCGAGGTGCAGAAAGGTTCATGTTGTTCTCCTCCGATTGTTTCGATTTGCGTCTCTTGCTCTGACTGCGCTGCGGCAAGACGGCCGTTGCGCAGCCTGCCCTATGACGTTGCCGCGGGTCATTCTGTTCGTTCGGTTCGGCAGCGAGCGGCCGGTCTGCCGGCACAAAGGCGGTAGCGTGCGTGAACAGGCAAAAGGGGGGCGCCAACACAAAAAAAGTCGAAGCATGTGCGCTGCCGGCGCAGCACGCTTCGCCTGCGCCCATTGTGCCAGTGAAAGCCGCATTTGCCATCCGAAAGCCTCATGATTCGATTCTACGCCATCTGGCGGATGTTCGCAACCGCCGCACACCGCCCAAGCCAGTTTGACACCAAGCGCCGCCGCCGGTAAACTGTGTTGGACAATTTCAACCGTGCGTGTCCAAAGAATGTTGCGACCGGCAGTAGCCGGCGCGAGAGGCGAGAACACAATATGAAAGTCGAATCAGTCTCCATGCGAAAACAAGATTTGATTGCACACCTCGATGCGTTCTTGCGCATTCACGAGATCAAGGATTCCGGGCCGCAGGGGTTGCAGGTGGATGCGGGGGGCGATGACGTGACGACTGTGGCGTTCAGCACAGACTCGGCGTTGCCGTGCATCGAAAGCGCCGCCCAGGCGGGCGCCCAACTGTTGATCGTTCATCACGGCCTTTTCTGGGGGCATGAGCAGCCGCTGCGCGGCCCCTTCGGCGCCCGTGTGCGCCGCCTGTTCGAAACCGGCCTGAGCCTGTATGGCGCTCATCTTGCGCTCGATGCGCATCCCGCAGTGGGCAACAACGCCGAATTGGCGCGCCTGCTCGGCCTGACGGCGACGCGCTGGTGGGGCGAGGCCAAAGGCACGCTGATCGGCGTGATTGGCGAAGCGCCGCCGGGTCTGACCCTGGCCGGCCTGGTGAACCAGATCACGGCGCAGCTTGGCGCCGCCCCACTCGTGCAGGCGCATGGCCCGGCGCAAGTGCAGCGCATCGCCGTCGTCTCCGGCTTTGGCGCGCCCATGGCCGCCGAAGCCCGTGCGCTGGGCGCCGACACCTTCCTGACCGGTGAAACATCCCATAGCAATTTCTACGCCGCCCAGGAACTGGGCATAAACCTGATCTACGCCGGCCATTACGCCAGCGAAACGGTGGGCCTGCAGGCGCTGGCGCGCCATCTGGCCGGCAACTTCGGATTGCAGACTGTCTGGCTCGATCATCCGACCGGCCTGTAGGCGATGCTCGGCCCCAACAGTTTGAGGTTTCTGGCCGCTTCGGCTATAATCGCAACTGGGAGACTTGCGCAGTCTGTGGAACGACCATGCATGTCGTCATGATCTCGAAAGCCGTGGTAGTGGGAGCTTATCAGCGCAAGCTGGAGGAATTAGCCCAACTACCAGGAGTCCGTTTGACCGTGCTGGCGCCGCCCGGCTGGCGCGACAGTCGGGGCTACACCCAGTTGGAACGTGCGCATGTCCAGGGCTATCAGTTGCTGCAAACGCCGATCGCCCTCGATGGGCATTTTCACGTTCACTTTTACCCCCGCCTGGCGCGCGATCTGGCCGCGTTGCGCCCCGATCTGGTGCATGTGGACGAAGAGCCGTGCAACCTGGCAACGGTGCAAGGGGTTTGGCTGGCGCGGCGCCAGCGTAAGCCGGTCTGCTTCTTCACCTGGCAAAATCTGTACCGACGCTACCCGCCGCCGTTTTTCTGGTTCGAGCAGATCGTCTACCGTAGCGCGGGGCATGCGCTGGCCGGTAATGTCGAGGCAGCGGCTGTTTTGCGGCGCAAGGGCTTCCGCGGTCCCATCACCATCGTCCCGCAGTTTGGCGTTGACCCCACGATCTTTGCGCCCGCCGCCCATTCTGCCGCGCCGCGCCTGGTCGTGGGCTACGCAGGGGGGTTACTGCCAGAAAAAGGGGTTGACCTGCTGCTGCAGGCGGCAGCAGGACTGCCGCAAGTCGAGGTGCGCCTGGCCGGCAGCGGTCATCAGGAGGCGGCGCTGAGCGGCCTGGCGCAGCATTTGGGGCTGCAGGATCGGGTTCAGTTCATCCCTCGCCTGCCGTCCACTGCCATGCCCGATTTCTACCGCCAGCTCGACGTGTTGGTTTTGCCCTCCCGCACCACACCGAACTGGAAAGAGCAGTTTGGCCGGGTGTTGATCGAAGCGATGGCGTGCGGCGTGCCGGTCATCGGCGCACAGAGCGGCGAAATCCCGCAGGTGATCGGCGACGCCGGCCTGATCTTCCCGGAGGGTGACGCCGGCGCCCTGCGTTCTCACATCCAGCGGCTGGCCGAGGATGTCGCGCTGCGACGTGAGCTGGCGCAACGCGGCCGCATGCGTGTGCTGGACAATTTTACCCAAGCGCACGTAGCGGCTGTGACGCATCAGGTCTATTTGCAGATGATGAATCTGGCCGCGCCGCCGGCCGCCGGCCTGGCCCTGGGCGCCGTATCATGACCGGTCAGGATGTGTGCCCATGCCTGTGATTGGCCTCGACGCGCTTCTCCTGTCGCTGGATGCCAATTATCGCAGCGCGGGGGTTTCCAACTACACGGCGCAACTGCTGCATCATCTGCCGCAGGCGGCCTCCGATATCGAATGGACAGCGTTTGCGGGTGATGGGCGGTTTGCGCCGCAGGCCGGCGTCCGTGTCCGGCAGCCGGCCTGGCCCACACGTACGGCGCTGGCGCGTATCGCCTGGGAACAAAGCGCCCTGGCCGTCGCCTCGCACCGCCTTGACCTGCTGCACGGCGCTGTTTACGCCGCGCCATTGTTGGCAGCCTGCCCCACCGTCATCACGGTGCACGATCTGACCTTCGTTCAGCAGGCGGAGGCGCTCAAACGCTTCAACCGCATCTACCTGCGCCTGATCACGCGCTGGTCAGCGCAACGGGCGCGCAGGATCGTGACGGTGTCGGAGTTCACGCGGCGCCAGTTGTTGGACTGGCTCTCGCTGCCGCCAGAGCGGGTGGTTGCCATTGCAAATGGCGTGGGCGCAGAGTTCTGCCCGGCGCCCCCGGCGTCCGTCGCGGCGTTTCGTCTCCAACACGGCCTGCCCGAACGTTTCATCCTGTTCGTCGGCACGCTTGAACCGCGCAAGAATGTGCTGCGCCTGCTGCAGGCCTTCGAACGCAGCCGCCGCGGGGGGCATCTGCCAGCCGATGTCTGCCTGGTGATTGCGGGCAGCAAAGGTTGGTACTACGAACAGGTCTTTGCCGAAGCCGCACGCCTGATGGCCGCAGATGCGGGGGTGCGCATCTTGCTGCCCGGCTTCGTTCCGGCGGCAGAGTTGCCCTGGTGGTATCGAGCCGCCAGCGTTTTTGTCTATCCCTCGTTCTATGAAGGATTTGGACTACCGGTCTTGGAAGCTATGGCCAGCGGAACAGCAGTCATCACATCGAACACATCGTCGCTGCCCGAAGTGGCAGGAGACGCCGCCATCCTGGTGGACCCCACCGACGTGGCGGCATTGGCAGAGGCCCTGGCGCTCGTCATAAACGACGACGCCCTGCGCGCCCGTTTAGGGGAGGCCGGCGTGCGTCAGGCGGCGCGTTTTTCCTGGCAACGCTGCGCCGAAGAGACCGTCGCCGTCTATCGGGAGGCGCTGAACCGCTCGCTCTGACGCGGCGCGCTGGAACGCACACTATGACACCTGCTTTTCGTCGTCGTCTTGCCCTGATCCTGTTGATCTCCGACATCATCCTGATCAATGTGGCGTTCGCGGTTGCGTACTATTTGCGCTACGACCTGCAATGGTTCCGTGATCTCGATCCCGGCGCCTATCGCAGCTTCGACGCCTATGCGCCCTTTGCCCTGCTGTTGACCGGCCTCCTCATCCTGGTCTACCGCATGGATGGCGCTTATGAGATCCGGCGCGACAGCAGTTTGGTCGAGGAGGCATACCGCATCACCGCCGGCACGGCGACCGCCATCATCATCATGGTTGCTTTCGCCTTCTTTGCGCGGCCGCTGCTCAACTCGCGCTTGATCTTCATTTACTGCGGCATCTTGATCCCCGCCTTCCTGACCATTGCGCGCATCGTGGTGCGCGCCTGGCTTGGGCGCCTGCGTCTGCGCGGCATCGGCGTGGACCGGCTGCTGATCGTGGGCGCGGGCGAAGTGGGGCGCATGGTGATGCGCAACGTCGTGGCGCAGCCGGAGTTGGGATACGAAATCGTGGGGTATCTGGACGACAACCCAGGCAAGAGTAACACGGCGCTTGGGCGCCTGCGCGGGCTTGGAACGATCGAGATGCTGCCCGAAGTGCTGAAAAGCCTGCCCATCGATGAAGTGATCGTGGCGCTGCCCTGGCACGCACACCGCAAGATCGTTCAGGTGGTGCAGGAGGCGCAGCAAGCCAATGTGCGCCCGCGCATCGTGCCCGATCTCTTTGCGCTGATGCTCGGACGCGTCAAGCTCGATCAGATCAACGGCATTCCGCTCATCGGGATGCAGCCGGTCGCCATCACGGGTGTCAACCGGGCGCTCAAACGCCTGGTGGATGTTGTGGTCAGCCTGCTGGCTATCACGCTGGCGTTGCCGATCTGGCTCGTCGTCCCCATCCTCATCAAGCTCGATACCCCCGGCCCGATTCTCTTCAACCAGGTGCGCGTGGGGCGCAATGGACAGCGTTTCATCGTGCACAAGTTTCGCTCGATGGTGGCGAACGCTGAAGAACAGAAGGCGAGCCTGGCGGCGTTGAACGAAGCCGACGGCCCGCTCTTCAAGATCAAGGATGACCCACGCATGACGCGTGTGGGACGGCTGCTACGTCGCACCAGCCTGGACGAATTGCCCCAATTTTTCAATGTGCTCAAGGGCGACATGAGCCTGGTGGGGCCGCGGCCGGCGCTGCCCGAAGAAGTGGCGCAGTACGAGGAGTGGCACATGCGCCGTTTGGAGGCCGCCCCCGGCATCACCGGCCTATGGCAGGTTTCCGGGCGCAGTCTGATCGGCTTCGAAGAGATGATGCTGCTCGATACGTTCTACTGCGAGAATTGGTCGTTTGGCCTTGATCTCAAGATCTTGTTGAAAACGGTTCCCCATGTGATTTTTGGTAGAGGTGCATTCTAAACGTGCTCAAAATTCTCATTGGTATGTCAGACACGGGGGGCGGTCACCGCAGCGCAGCCGAGGCCCTGGCCGCCGTCATTCAGGAGATGCGCGGCGATGCCGTGCAAGTCGTCGTGGCCGATTTGTTGTCCAATCACACCTTCTGGCCGCTCAACCTGGCGCGTCACACTTATGCGCCGATGGTGGCCAGGGCGCGGTCGCTCTGGCGATTCACCTGGTGGTTGCCAGAAGCGCCCTGGCGCTGGCGATTGCTGCAGGACTCCGTCCTGCCCCTCTTGCGCGGCCCGTTGGGCGGCTATCTGGGCATGCAACGTCCCGATCTATACATCTCGGTGCATCCGCTGCTCAATCACGTGGCGCTACGCCTGTTGCGCCAACACGGCAATCACTGCCCCGTGGCGACCGTTGTCACCGATCTGGGCGGCGGGCATCCAACCTGGTTCTGCCCCGATATGGACCTGGTGACGGTTGGCAGCCAGGCGCTGTACGATTTGGGACTGGCGCGCGGCGTGCCGCGCAATCATCTGCGCCTGTTGGGGTTGCCGGTCAACCCACGCTTCAGCGCCCCAGGGCAGGATCAGGCCAGCCTGCGCCGCGAGCTTGGTTTGGCAGCCGATCGCCCCACCGCGTTGGTGATTGGCGGCGGCGAAGGCATGGGCCCCCTGGCCGAAACGACGCACGCCCTGGCGCATCAGTTGTTGGCTGTGCAAGGGCAGGTGGTGGTCATCTGTGGGCGCAACGAAAAATTGCGCGCCGAACTGGCCGCCGCCGATTGGCCTATCCCCGTTTCTGTGCAGGGCTTCGTGCGCAACATGGCTGCCTGGATGACCGCCAGCGACTGCGTGGTGACCAAAGCCGGTCCCGGCACGATCATCGAGGCGTGCATCGTTGGGCGCCCCGTGATGCTGAGCGATTACGTCGAGGGGCAAGAGACCGGCAACGTAACCTACGTGGTGCAAGGCGGATTTGGCGCCTTCAGCCGTGAACCGGAAGAGATCGGTCGTACCGTGGCCGGTTGGCTGGCGCCAGGCAACCCGCAAATGCCCCAGATGGCGGCGCGCGCACGTGCGCTGGCGCGCCCACAGGCCACGCGTGAGATCGTCCAGGCACTGCTCGACCTGGTCGAACCGCACCGCCCCGCACGTATGCGCGACGCCGGCGTGCTGCGAAGTCGCCGTCCTGTTATCGCCGACCCTGCTCACAAAGAATCCCGGCCCAACTTGACCCTCTGAGTCTGCGCCGCTGTTGTGATGTGCAGGCAGCGGCGCAAACCGGGGCGTGGGCGCAGACCGCCTTGTTTGTCATACAAAGGGGATGCCCGTGTCGAAACAAACCAAAGCCAAAGTCACTTTCGTCTGCCAGCAGTGCGGCAACGTGGCGCCGAAGTGGATGGGGCGCTGCCCAGACTGCGGCGAGTGGAACTCGCTGGTCGAGACGACGCTGGAGCCTGAACCGGCCGCCGGGCGGCGCGGAGGGCTGGCGCCTTCCAATACGCAGCCGCAGTCGCTGCCCGATATCGCCGCCGATGGCTTTGCGCGCATTCCCGTCAAGATGAGCGAACTGGGCCGCGTCTTGGGCGGCGGCATCGTGCCCGGTTCGGTGGTGCTGGTGGGCGGCGATCCTGGCATCGGCAAGAGCACTCTGCTCCTGCAAATGTGCAGCGCCGCAGTGACACCGGCGCTGGCGCAGGGACAAAAGGCGCTGTATGTCAGCGGCGAGGAGTCTGCTGCGCAGGTCAAGCTGCGCGCCGAGCGCCTGGGCATTGCCGATCCAAGCCTCTATGTCCTGGCCGATACGCATGTTGAGAGCATCGTGGGGCACATCCAGGCGCTGCAACCGGCGCTGGTGGTGGTGGATTCGGTGCAGGCGATCTTCAGCGACGGCGTTTCGTCGGGAGCGGGCAGCGTCAGCCAGGTGCGTGAGAGCGCCGCCGTCCTGGTGCGGCTGGCCAAAGCGCAGAACGTCCCGATCTTTCTGGTGGGTCATGTGACCAAAGAGGGTGCGATTGCCGGCCCGCGCGTGTTGGAGCACATGGTGGATGTGGTGCTCTATCTCGAAGGCGAACGCTTTCACGCCTATCGCCTCTTGCGCGGGGTGAAGAATCGCTTCGGCGCGACCGATGAAGTGGGGGTGTTCGAGATGGGGGCGCAGGGCTTGAACGAAGTCATCAATCCATCCGAAGTCTTCCTGGCCGAGCGGCTGCCCAACGCCGCCGGCTCCGCCATCGCCGTGACCGTCGAAGGGACGCGCCCGCTGCTAGTAGAAGTGCAGGCGCTGGCCAGCGCGACCACTTTCTCGATGCCGCGCCGCACCGCCAATGGCATTGACTTCAACCGGCTGCTCCTGCTGGTCGCCGTTTTGAGCAAGCGCGTAGGGCTGCGCCTGTCGGATCAGGACGTTTTTGTCAACGTGGTGGGCGGTCTCACGGTGGAAGAGCCGGCGGCAGATTTGCCGGTGGCGCTGGCCATTGCTTCCGGCTATCGCAACGTGCCGGTGGCGGCCGATGTGGCGCTGATGGGCGAGGTGGGGCTATCGGGCGAGCTGCGCGCCATCAGCCATCTGAGCAAGCGCCTCAACGAAGCGGCCAAACTCGGTTTCAAGCGCGCCATCGTGCCGCGCAACGCCCAACGCAAGCTGGACGGTGCGCCCGCCGGCATCACAGTGACCGGCGTGCGCACCGTTAGCGAGGCGATCGAAGCGGCGTTGGTCGCCTGACCGTCCTCTGCAATCAAACCAGAATGTTGATCAGCCTTTGCGGGGCGTAGATCACCTTGCGCACCGGCTTACCTTCCAGCCATTTGCACACCTTCTCGTTGGCCAGCGCCGCCTCGCGCGCACCCGCCTCGTCCACATCGGCCGCAACTTCGATGCGTTCGCGCACCTTACCGTTGACCTGCACCGCCAGGGTGATCGTTTCGGCGCGGGCAATGGCCGGATCGAAGGTGGGCCAGCGCTGCGTGTGGACGCTTGTCGTTCCGCCCATTTGCTCCCACAGTTCCTCGCTGATGAACGGCATCACCGGCGCCAGCAGCAAGATCAGGCTGTGCGTCGCTTCCTGCCATGCTTCACTGCCGTAGACGGCGGTTTCCTTGACTTTGATCAGGTAGTTGTTGAACTCCATCAGCGCGGCCAGCATCGTGTTGAACTTGAAGGCCGTGATGTCTTCGGTGACCTTCTGGATCGTTCGATGCGTCTTGCGGCGCAGTTCGGCGCTGGCGCCAGGCGCCGCGGCGGCGCTGGCGTCCGGTGGGTTGGCGATCACGCTCCAGACGCGCTGCGCAAAACGTTGAATGCCCTCGATGCCGCGGCTGTTCCAGGGGCCGCCCATGTCCCACGGGCCGATGAACATCAAATAGGCGCGCACGACGTCGGCGCCGTACTTTTCCACCAACTCGTCGGGCGATATGACGTTGCCCCGGCTCTTGGACATCTTTTCGTTGTCTTCGCCCAGGATCATGCCCTGGTTGAACAGGCGCAGCATCGGTTCGTCGAAGGAGACCACGCCAATGTCGCGCAGCGCCTTGGTGAAGAAGCGCGTGTACATCAGGTGCATGTTGGCATGTTCGATGCCGCCGGTGTACTGATCCACCGGCAGCCAGTATGCGCCCGCCTCGGCGTCCCAGGGCAGATCGTTGCGGCCGATCTTCTCGCCGCGCTTGTGATAGGGCGAGATGTAGGCGTACTGATACCAGGATGAGCACATGAAGGTGTCCATCGTATCGGTTTCACGCTCGGCGGGGCCGCCGCACTTGGGACAAGCGACATACCGGAAACCTTGATGGAACTTCAGCGGACTCTCACCGGTCGGCAGGAATTCGGCGTCATCGGGCAGGCGCACCGGCAGGTCGTCGTAGGGCACAGGCACAACGTCACACTGCGGGCAGTGAATCATGGGAATGGGCGCGCCCCACATACGCTGGCGGCTGATCAGCCAGTCGCGCAGGCGATAGTTGACCGCCGCCTGCCCCAGGCCTTGCTGCGCCAGCCAATCGGCCACCTGCGTGCGGGCGGTCGCGCCGGGTACGCCATCGAACGCGCCGGAGTTCATCATGACGCCGTAGCTGTCATGATACAGAACGCCCTGATAGAACGCCTTATCTTGCAGCAGGTGCATGGCGATGGCAGCCTGCCCGGCGCGCGCTGGGGTGATGGCCCGGCAGCGGCGCACGATCTCCTGGTCATGCGCGATGCTGTCCAGTTCGATCACCGCATCGTCGAAGATGAAGGCCATGCGCTGGCCGGCCATGTCCAGCCATGTGCCCGGCCGCTTGACCGCACGCGCCAGCGCCACAAAGTCGCCGGTCTGCGCCGGCGCCAGCGTCACCTGAAAAGCGTCGTCCGTTTCATCATACGCTATGCCGGCGGCGGCCAGCGCTTGCTCGAAGCCGGGCTGCACATGATCCTTCCACACCACGCTCCTGGTTACACCGTCGGGCCGGGCGATGACCGGGATGATCGGCAGGTCGAATTTACCGGCAAAGTCGAAGTCGCGCACATCATGGGCAGGCACGGCCATGATCGCGCCGGTGCCGTAGCTCATCAGCACGTAGTCGGCAATCCAGATCGGGATGCGCTCCTGATTGACGGGGTTGATGGCGAAACCGCCGGTGAAAACGCCGGTCTTCTCCTTCGTGGCGGTCAGGCGCTCGATTTCGCTCTGGCGGGCGGCGCGCAACTGATAGTCCCCAACCAGTTCGGCCTGCTCTGGCGCGGTGATCTGTGCCACCAGCGGATGTTCGGGCGCCAGCACCATGAACGTTGCGCCCCACAGCGTATCGGGCCGGGTGGTGAAGACCTCGATCGGCGCGCCGTCTTCGGTGTGAAAGACGACGCGGGCGCCTTCACTGCGACCAATCCAGTTGGTTTGCAGAACGCGCACCCGCTCCGGCCAGTCCATGCGGTCAAAATCCAGCAGTTCTTCGGCGTAGCTGCTGATCTTGAAGAACCACTGGTTCAGTTCTTTCTTGATGACCGGCGTCTGGCAGCGTTCGCAGTGACGGTCTTCGCCCCACACCTGCTCGCGCGCCAGGGTGGTGTTGCAGCGGGGACAAAAGTCAACCGCCGCAAACTGACGATAGGCCAGCCCGGCCTCGTACAGACGCAGGAAGAACCACTGCGTCCATTTGTAATACTCCGGGTCGCAGGTCACCGCTTCGTGGTCCCAAGCGAACATCGCGCCCATCGAACGTAGCTGCCGGCGCATCCGCTCGATGTTGGCCATCGTCCATTTGGCGGGATGGATGTTACGCTTGATCGCGGCGTTTTCGGCAGGCAGGCCAAAGGCGTCGAAACCGATCGGGAAGAAGACGTTGTATCCCTGCATGCGCTTGAAACGGGCGGCGGCGTCCGATGGGGACATCGCGTACCAGTGACCGATGTGCAGATCGCCCGAAGGATAGGGCAGCATGGTCAGGAAATACCACTTGGGATGCGCCGCGGCTTCGGCGCCGGTCAACATGCGCGTGCGGTTGGCGCCGCTCTCCTGCCAGCGCGCCTGCCATTTTGGTTCGATCTCTTGCGGCATGTAGCGATCATTCATGATGGGCCTCCGATAGAAAATAGAAAATAGAAAATAGCAAATAGAAAATAGCAAATAGAAAATAGCAAATAGAAAATAGAAAATAGAAAATAGAAAGTAGCAAACAAAAAACGTCGCTTGTCCTTGTCAGGGACGAAGCGACGCTCCGCGGTGCCACCCTGGTTAGCGTGCTGTACGGGGCAGGACGCTCACTCGAGGGCCAGGTAACGATGGCAAATCGGCTCAGGCTAGAGAGGGCCAATGCTCTGTTTGCCTGGGCGGCTCCCGGTCGAGTTCGGTCGAAGATGCACGTCTGGCATCGTGCAGGCTTGCAGCAACCGCCTGCTCTCTGGACGTTGACCTACTGCTACCGTTCAGCGCCTTTCAGATTTTCTGTTCGTAAGTTTCTCGCCCGTGCGAGCGGACGATGAAGGCAGTATATGCGAGAGCAGGGGAATTGTCAAGGACGGATGGCCTACAAAATGGCGACAGAGCGCCAGCGAGCGCACGTTCGTTGCCGGGCATTGCGTCAGCCAGCGCACGTTCGTTGCCAAGATTTGCGCCGGCGCTGCGCACGACGATGCCGGGACGACGGGCAGGCGCCGAGGGGGGTGTTCAGCGTTGCGCCAGCAAGGGCAGGAAGCCGCGGCGCTGCACGATGAGCGGGGCGTTCCAGGGACCGAGCCACTCCTGGTTTGGTTGGATCACCAGCCAGTACCAGGCGCTGTCGCTGGCCCAGGCGTTTGCGTCGGCAAAGGTGTAGGTCTGACCGGGGCCGTGCGCCGGAATCGGCGCCGCGTTGATCCGTGTGCGCAGCGCGTCCGGGTCAGCAGCCCGGTAGAGGTCGAAACCGCTGATGCCATCTTCGTGCAGGGTGTCCCACATCAACCAGGGGTGATGATCCTGCCAGACGATCTGAAAATCGTGCAGCGCCAGCCCGGTGGGGCTGACGAAGCCAAAATCGAATCCCAATTCGCAGGCGCCGCTGGTCAGCACGATTGTGCGTTGCGCCGGCGTGGTGAGCCAGAGATGGCCTTCGGGGTGTTCGGGCGCCGCCACGGTGTAGAGGCCGGGCGGTAGGTCGTTTGCCCGATAGAGGCCCGGCGGATTGGCGCTGGTGGTCAGGGTGAGGGTCAGGCCGTCGGTGTTGCTGATGTAGATGGGCACATTGGGCACGCCCGCGCTCTCCAGACAACTCAACGGATCGTTGGGATCGGTGCAGCCGTCCTGCATGCCGTTGGTGTTGAAGTCGAGGAAGACGAAATCACCCAGGCAGGCGCTGCGCCAGAAGCCAAAATCGAGATCGGGCGTGCCGCTGCCCGCCAGCAGCGTGACGCTGGCCCGATGCGTGACAACGTCGCCGTCGGAGTCAATCGTCTCATCGTCACCCTGATCCTGCGGGCTGGCCTGAAATCCCACCAGGGCGCCCTCCGGGCCAAAATTGGCATCGTTGATCTGCACGCAGTAGTCGCCAGGCGTCAGATCGGCGAAGAGGAAGAGGCCATCATCGTTGGTGACGGCGCCGGCTTGCGGATCACCGCTGCAGGTGGCGTTGGCGAACAAGCTGACGAAAACCCCTGCCAGCCCTGGTTCGCCGGTCTCACGCAAGCCGTTTGCGTTGGCGTCGTCCCACACGTAATCGCCCAGGCGGAAGGTCAAACCGCTGATGGGCGACTCGTTGCCGGCCAGATCGCGCGCTTGCACATCGAGTTGAAACAGGCCGGGCGCAGAGAGCGTGATGGGCAAGGTCTGTTTGTTCTGCCAGGGGCCGAACTGCGCCGGCTCGCCCTGTGGGCGCCAGGCCATGCGATAACCGGCCTGCGGCCCGCTCAGCCCGGAATGCTCCTCGATGCTGCGCCAGAAGAAGGTGGGCGTGCGGCAGCCGGCGTCTGGCGCTGACCGCCCCTGGCCTTCGCAACTCACGCTGATCTCGGGTGCAGTCGGCGCAATGGGGTCGAAACCGAACCAGCCGAATTCGGTCAGGCGTTCATGCGGCGTCGGCGCCAGGTCCCAGGCGCGCACGAAGAGGGTGTGCTGTCCAGGCTCCAGGCCGTCGAAGCTGGCCTGACCCTCTGTCGCCAGCACGGCGGGCGGCGGGCCGGGGGGAAAGGCGTCCCAGGCGGCGCTGAAGCCCCAAACGCCCGCAATGCTTTCGATGCGCCAGGCAAGCGTCTGCGTTGTGCTGTACCAGCCCTGCGCCGCCGGGCCGCTGACGATGCGGATTTGCGGCAGCGTTTGATCTTCGTTGCCCGACGTGACCCAGGTGCAGCCGCGCACCTCGCTGACATCTGCGAAGTTGACGAACACGCGCTGGCCGTAATCATCTTCGACGTGAAAGTGAAGATGGGCGCCAGGATTGCAGTTGCCCAGATGGCAGGTGCCAGGGGCGCAGACGCTGCTGCCGCAGGTATAGCCGATCTGATCGCTCAGCGCCAGCACTTGCCCCTGTTCGACAGAATCGCCGGCGCGCACGGTCATGGTGTAGCGGCCAAAATGGGCGTACCAATCGTACAAGCCGTCGTCGGGAACGTGACGAATGATCAGTTTGTTGCCGGCGTTGCCCGCCGTGCAGCCGCAGTCGCTGCTGGTCTCCTGCGCCACCATGACGATGCCGCTGCGCATGGCTACGATGGGGCTGCCGATGGGCATCGCCACGTCTACCGCATGAGAGCCGTGGTTACATTCGCCGCTGGCCCAGGCGCGGGTGATGAAGTAGGTTACGCCGGCGGGCCAGGGCAGTTTGTAGTCCGATTGTGCGGGCGCCTGGCTGCGTGGACGCAGCGGCGCGATAGGATCGAGGCTGGCATAGTCGAGTTCGGTCTTGCGTGCGGCGGGCAGAAGGGTTGTAGGGACGTGCGGCAGCAGCGCACGCAGGGCGGCGCTGCCCTCGAAAGCGACTTCCCAGGCGCTGTCCTGCCAACGTGCGACGAACTGCGTCCCTTCGCCGGTGACGAACGCTCCTTCGCGCATGTTGACCAACGCGCCGTAGGCCCATTCTCCATCCTGCCGCAGTTCGGTCACGGCGGCGGAAGGATTGCCCCAGGCGCGCACAATGACGGGAATGAGGTTTGGATCGGGTGGGCGCGGTTGCGTCGTTTCGGCGCCGTTCAGGCTCAGGCCGATGAGAATCAGGGCGGCCGAGATCGTTCCCAGCCAGCGCCAGAGTTTGATATTCTTGTCTTGCCGCATGTTCGTTCACCATCGCACATCGTTGCGGCCAGTTGCGGGTGTCTGGTTCGCCAGCAATGATAGCACAGAGACGTGTCAGACGCCATAACGCAGAAGTAGGGGGTGTGTACTCGAAAACCCGGAAAACCCCAAAGGCTTCTGAAACCTTTAGGGTTTGGCGCTTCGGATGGGGCCGTCGAAGATCAAGACGCTGCCAGAGCACGCCAGGAAACGGCCTGCGGCGTAATGAGCGCTGCCGCTCAGCGGCGGTAGATGGCGCCTAGGGCGGCGTCGGCGGTGCTGAACTGAAATTTGTAACCGGCCTGCTGCAGGCGCGTGGGCAAGGCGCGCTGGCCGTTGAGCAAGATGCTGGCCATCTCGCCAAAGAGCAGTTGCAGGGCAAAGGCGGGAACCGGCATGAAGGCGGGCCGTCGCAACGCTCGCCCCAGCGCGCCGGCGAACTCTTTCATCGTCACCGGATTGGGCGCCGTCAGGTTGAAGATGCCCTCCGCCTGTGGATTTTCCATCAGGTACTGAATGGCGCCGATCTCGTCGGCCAGATGAATCCAGGAGATGTACTGCCGGCCGTTGCCGACGGGGCCGCCGATGAAGAACTGGAAGGGCAGAGCCATGCGCGCCAACGCTCCGCCGTTTTTTTCGATGACCAGGCCGGTGCGGATGATGACGCGGCGCACGCCGAGCGCGGGCGCTGCGTCGCTTGCCTTTTCCCAGGCCACGCAGACGTTGGCGTCGAAGCTGGCGCCTGCCGGGGCCGTTTCGTCAATCTTCTCATCGCCGCGCGGGCCGTAGTAGCCCACGGCAGACGATTGCACCAGAACCGCCGGCTTGACCTGCGCCTGGCGGATCGCTTCCAGCACGGCTTGGGCGGCATCTTGACGGCTGGCGATGATGGCCTGTTTGCGCGCCGGCGTCCACCGCCCGGCGCTGAGGTTTTCGCCCGCCAGATTGATGATGGCAAAAGCGCCGTCGGCCAGATGGCCCCAACCTTGCGCCGTGCGGCCATCCCAGGCGACCGTTTGAATGTTGCTGTCCAGGCCGCCCGCGCGCGTCGGATTGCGCGAGAGCACGACGACTTCGTATTTCTTGGCCAACTCTCGGGCCAACGGAGCGCCGATGAACCCGGTGCCCCCCGTGATGATGATTCGTTGCATGACCGATCCTCTCTGTACACATCGCTCTCGATCGAACTTACTGCGCTTTGGACGCAGAAGGCTCGCCGGCAGTCACCGGTTACGTGTGCTGATCGGGGCCGTCCAAACTTCGGGCAGGTGTCTCGGTGATGCGTCCTTTTGTGCATGATGGGCGGCGGCGCTGCAAAGGGCCGGCGACTTTGCGAACTTAGCGAACTTTCCAATACGATTCTTATGCACGGAGTCTACAGTGACGCTGGTACGATACCAATAGGAGGTCATGTCATGTTCGAGTATAATCCATATCGCCGGTTTGCGCCGGCGGCGCCGCGACGGGTGCGCGTGTGGCCGCCTGCGCCAGGCCCGCAGCCGTGGGAGGAGCCGGCCGTGAGCGACGGCGCGCCGCCGCTGAGCGATCAGCGGGCGGGCGCCGTGACGCCCCCGCCAGGATTGGCGTCCAATGGGCGTCATGTTGCTGATGGGCGCATGGCGCAGCCGGCGGCGGCGGCAGAACTGCTGGTCGAAAACCGCGCCTTGCGCGCCGCATTGACGCAGGCGCAAGATGAGACGACGCGCCGGCAACAGGCGCTGGCGCAGGTGCAAGCCGAAGCGGCTCGCCTGCAGGAGGCGTTGCAGCAGAAGCAGACAGGCGGCGATGCGTGGGAAGAACGGTTCCTGGCGTTGCAGGCCGAAATGCAGCAACTGCGCACTCGCTGGCAGCGGCGCTATGCCGACGAGGCGGAGCGCGAGAAGCAGCGGTTGCTGCGCGCTTTTCTGCCCTTTGCCGATCATCTGCAATGGGCGGTTGAGCACGGCGACACATCGCCGGCGGCGCTGCAAACGATCTTGAACGATCTGCTGCACACCCTGACCCTGGAGGGGGTCAGTCACATCGAAGCGCAGGGCCAGCCGTTCGATCCGGCCGTGCACGAGGCGGTGAGCGTGACAGCCGCAGCGGATGCGGAACCAGGCGTCGTACTCGACGTCGTGACTCCTGGCTATCGTTATCAGAACGCCCTGCTGCGCCCGGCGCGGGTACGCGTCAGCCAGTAAGAAGAGTCGTTAGAGAAAGCGAGGTGCGCCATGCAGCCGAAGGACTACTATCGAATTCTGGGGGTCGAACGAACCGCCACCCCGGCCGAGATCAAGAAGGCGTATCGCAAGCTGGCGCGCGAGAATCACCCGGACATGAAACCGGGGGACAAGCGCGCCGAAGCCCGTTTTAAGGACATCAACGAGGCGCACGAGGTGCTGTCGGACGCCGAAAAGCGCGCCAAGTATGATCGCTTTGGCGCGCAATGGCAGCAGTACGAGCAGGGAGGCGGGCGACCCGGCGGGTTCGACTGGTCGCAGTGGTCGGGCGGCGGGCCGGGCAACGTCTACACGCAGCAGATGAGCCAGGAAGATTTGGAGCGTATCCTGGGCGGGGCCGGCGGCGCGGGTGGTTTTTCCGATTTCTTCGAGCTGTTGTTTGGCCAGATGGGACGCGGGCGCAGCGGCGCCAATCCGTTTGGGGCTGGCGGGCGCACGCAAGGCCGCGGCGCGCGCGGCCAGGACATCGAACAAGAGGTCGAGTTGACGCTGGAAGAGGCGTTCAACGGGACGACGCGCCTGCTGCAGCGCGGCGATAATACCACGGGCGAGGTGCGCATTCCGAAAGGTGTCCAAACCGGCTCACGGGTGCGCGTCAGCGGGATGGGTGGCGCCGGCGCCAGCAGCGGCAGCGCCGGCGATCTTTTCCTGAAGATCACGGTCAGGCCGCATGCGGTGTTCGAGCGTCGCGGCGATGATCTGTATGCGACGGCGCCGGTCGAGCTGTACACGGCGCTGTTGGGCGGATCGGTGCAAGCGCCGACGCTGACGGGGCCGGTGTCGTTGACAATTCCGGCCGAGACGGCCAATGGGCAGACGATCCGTCTGCGCGGGCAGGGGATGCCCACGATGAAGGACAATAGCCAACGCGGCGACCTGTTCGTGACGGTGCAGGTGACGCTGCCGCGCCAGCTCAGCGCACAGGAGATTGATCTGTTCCAGCAGTTGGCCGGTTTGCGCAAGACGGCGCGTCGAGAAACAAGATGAAAACAAACTGGCAACGAATTCGTCAGTGGTTGGCGCGCCAAATCTGGAACGAGTCGCAGCAGCCGGTCGAGCTGAAACCGGTCGCGCTGGCGATGGGTGCGGCAGGAGCGGGCGAGTTGACGAGTGGATCGGGAAGTGAATCGAGAAGTGAATCGGGAAGTAAATTAGAAAGCGAATTGGATGGAGATAGTATCATGGCAAGTTTCATGCAGCCCGAAGAGAGCGAAGACCGCGCAAACAGTTTGCCGCGCGATCTTCCCATTTTGCCTTTGCGCAATACGGTCGCCTATCCGTTTTCAGTTTTACCGTTGGTGGTGGGCATTCCGCGTTCGGTGAAGTTGATCGAAGATGCGCTGCAAGGCAACCGGCTGATCGGCCTGGTGGCGATGAAGGACGGCTCGATCGAGGAGCCGCAGCCGGGGCAGGTCTTCGAGATTGGCACGGCGGCGATGATTCACCGTGTGGTGCGCGCCCCGGACAATACGCTACAGGTGGTGGTGCAGGGGTTGGAGCGCATCCGGGTGGAATACTGGCTGGGCGCCGAGCCATACCTGCGCGCCCACGTGGCGCTGGCGCCGGATTTGGCGCCGCAAGACCTGGAGATGGAAGCGTTGGAGCGCAGTCTACGTGAACTGGCGCAGCAGGTGATTGCGCTTTCGCCCAATATGCCGGAGGAAGCGGGCAAGTTCCTCGATCAGGTGCAAGACCCGCGCTACCTGGCCTATCTGATTGCCGCCAATGCCCGGCTGGAAGTGGCCGATGGGCAAAAAATCCTGGAGATGGATCAGGTCAAGGACAAGCTGCGGGCGCTGATGGTGCATCTGTCGCGTGAAAGAGAAGTGCTGACGCTTGGACAGAAGATCCAGAGCGAGGCGCGCGAGGAGATGGACAAGGCGCAGCGGGAGTATTACCTGCGCCAGCAGCTTCGTGCGATTCAGAAGGAGTTGGGCGAGACGGAAGAAGGCCCGGCGACGACCGACGACTATCGCAAGAAGATCGAAGATGCCGGGCTGCCCGAAGAAGCGAAGAAAGAGGCGCTGCGCGAACTGAAGCGGCTGGAGGGGATGCCGCAGCAGGTGGCCGAGTATTCGGTCATCAAGACTTACCTGGACTGGCTGGTCGAACTGCCCTGGAACAAGCTGAGCGAAGATCAGCTCGATATTCCTCATGCGCGCCAGGTGCTGGACGAGGATCACTACGACCTGCAAGAGGTCAAGGATCGCATTCTGGAGTTCCTGGCGGTGCGCAAGCTGGTGCAGGAGCGCGGGGTGCGGGCCGAGCCGGGCGAGGAGGAAAAGGTCAGCGAGGCGATGGGGGCGATTCTCTGTTTCGTGGGGCCGCCGGGCGTGGGCAAGACGAGCCTGGGACAGAGCATTGCGCGGGCGTTGGGACGTAAGTTTACCCGCATGAGCCTGGGGGGGATGCGCGACGAGGCGGAGATTCGTGGACACCGCCGCACTTACATCGGGGCGCTGCCAGGGCGCATCATCCAGGCGATCAAGCGGGCGGGGACGCGCAACCCGGTTTTCATGCTGGATGAGGTGGACAAGATCGGCAGCGATTGGCGCGGCGATCCGAGCAGCGCGTTGTTGGAGGTGCTCGACCCGGCGCAAAATCATGCCTTCCGCGATCATTACCTGGATGTGGACTTCGATCTGAGCGATGTGATCTTCATCACGACGGCGAACAACCTGGAGACGATCCCGCCGCCGCTGCGCGACCGCATGGAGATCATCGCGTTGGACGGCTATACGGAGTACGAGAAGATCAAGATTGCGCAGGGCTATCTGGCGCCGCGCCAGATCAAGGCGAACGGGCTGAACGAAGGCGAGGTGACGTTCGGCGAAGATGCGCTGCGCAAGATGATTCAGGATTACACGCGCGAGGCGGGTGTGCGCAGCCTGGAACGTCAGATTGGCACGGTCTGCCGCAAGAGCGCAGTGAAGATTGCCGCCGGTGAGGTGCAAACGCTGCTGGTGACGCCGGAGGTAGTGCGCGCTTATCTGAAGCGTGAGAAGTTCGAGGCGGAGACGAGCGAGTCCATCGAGATCCCGGGGATTGCGACCGGCCTGGCGGTGACGCCGGTGGGCGGCGATATTCTGTTCATCGAGGCGACGGGGATGCGCGGCAAGGGCAACCTGACGCTGACCGGTCAGCTAGGCGAGGTGATGCGCGAAAGCGCCCAGATTGCCCACAGCTACGTGCGTTCGAAAGCGGGCAGCCTCGGCGTGGAGACGGAGAAGTTCGAGCAGACCGATGTGCACATCCACGTGCCGGCGGGAGCGGTGCCCAAGGATGGGCCTTCGGCGGGCATCACGATGGTGACGGCGATGGCCAGCCTGTTCAGCGGACGGCCGGTGCGCTGCGACGTTGGGATGACCGGCGAGGTGACGCTGCGCGGGCGCGTCCTGCCGATTGGCGGGGTCAAGATGAAGGTGCTGGCGGCGCATCGCGCCGGGCTGACCACCGTCATCCTGCCCAAGCGCAACGAGGGCGATCTGGACGAACTGCCCGACGATGTGCGTCAGGCGATGACGTTCGTGCCGGTGGATCGCATAGATGAGGCGCTGGCAGTGGCGCTGCGGAGCGACGGGTAAGGCGCGCTGGCGCCGTTCGACGCAGAGACGAGTACCAGCCGCCGATTTCGATCGGCGGCGACTTTTCATTTGATTTGGGGGGAGAGGTATGGCACACGAGAATGTCTTGCAGCAAATCCTGCAGGAAGAGGCGGCCGCCTGGCAGGCGCTGATGGCGGCTGTGGAGGGGTTGAGCGATGAGGAGTGGCTGCAGCCAGGCGCAGCGGGTGAATGGACGCTCAAGAACGTGGCGGCGCATCTCTGTTCCTGGCAGGAAGAATCGCTGACGGTGCTGCCCGACATGGCGCGCCAGATCGTGGCTGGCGTCAAGGAGCCGCGGCGCTATGACATCGAGGCTTACAACGCCGATCAGTATGCGCAGCGGCGCGCTGAGTCGCTGGATGTGGTGAAGCAGAAACTCTTGGCGACACGCGAGGCGCTGTTGGCGATGATTGGGCGCATCCCGCCTGAATGGCTGGAGAACTACAAGCACATGCGCAACTGGATTGCGGCGGTGACGTTCCATCACTATGCGGAACATCTGGAGATGATTCACGCCTGGCGGGGTGCTGGTCACGAAGTGGGGTGAGACCTTTGGAAAGGGGGTCAACAACGTGAACTTCGAGTTTGCTGCGGCGACGCGTATTGTCTTTGGCGCGGGGAGTCTGCGGCAGCTTGGCCCGCTGGCGAGGCAACTGGGTCGGCGTGCGCTGCTCGTCAGCGGCGCCCATGCGCAGCAGACCAGCGGCGTGGATGCCCTGCTGACCGCGGCCGGCGTGGAGTTCAGCGCCTTCGTCGTGCGCGGCGAGCCGACCACCGACCTGGCCCGCCAGGGCGTGCAGGCGGCGCGTGACTTCGACGCCGATTTGGTGGCGGCGATCGGCGGCGGCAGTGCGCTCGACGCCGGCAAGGCGATTGCGGCGCTGGTCAGCAACGGCGGCGATCCGCTCGACTATCTCGAAGTGATCGGCGCCGGCCGCCCACTGACGAAACCTTCACTGCCGTTCATCGCCATCCCCACCACCGCCGGCACCGGCAGCGAGACAACGCGCAACGCCGTGCTCGGCTCCCCGTCACATGGCCTCAAGGCCAGCCTGCGCAGCCCTTCGATGCTGCCGCGCCTGGCGCTGGTTGACCCCACCCTCACCTACAACCTGCCGCCGGGCGTCACCGCCAGCACCGGGCTGGATGCGCTGACGCAGTTGATCGAGCCGTTCGTTTCGGTCAAGGCCAACCCGCTGACCGACGCCATCTGTCGCGACGGCATTCCGCGTGCGGCGCAGGCCTTGCCGCACGCATTTCACAATGGGCAGGATGCGGCGGCGCGCGCTGAGATGGCTCTGGCCGCGCTCTACGGCGGCCTGGCGCTGGCCAATGCAGCGCTCGGTGCCGTGCATGGATTTGCAGGGCCGTTGGGCGGGATGCTGTCCAACGCGCCGCACGGGGCGATCTGCGCGGCGCTATTGCCGCACGTGATGGCGGTCAATCTGGCGGCGCTGCGCCAGCGGCAGCCGGATGGGCCGGCCCTGGCGCGGTTCGATGACGTAGCCCGCCTGCTGACCGGGCGCGCCGGCGCCAAAGCGGCGGATGGCGTGGCCTGGCTGCGTGATCTGGCCGCCGAACTGGCCGTTCCGCCGCTGGCCGCCCTGGGGCTGACGCGAGCGCATTTCTCAGAATTGATTGAAAAGGCGCGCGGCGCCAGCAGCATGAAGGGCAACCCGCTACCGTTGCTCGATGATGAACTTTGGTTGATTCTGGAAAGCGCCTTGTAGCCTTGTCGTCCTGCTGGCGCGGCGCACGCGTCAACGCCCTGCACGGCTCTCGACACTCGTTCCTGGTTGTCAGGTGCGCGGCGAGAGCGGCGCAGGGCGTTTCTTTGTGTGCGGGCGCTGTCAGGCGGCAACCAGCGCCGGCGTGCGCATGACCGGGGCGCGGCGCGGCTCGCTGGTCAGATCACGCTGCGGCGGCGGTTCGCTGCGATTGCCGTTGGCCAGCGCCATGATCTGGCTGCGCTCGGTGATGATATTGGCCAGCTTGCCATCCTGCATCTGGATGACTGTATCGGCGTAGGCCACCATGCGCAGGTCATGCGTGACCATGATGCCGGCGCGCTGCTGTTCGTGAATGAGGGCGGCGAAGGTCTCGACTGCCTGGAAGGCGCGCTCGGTGTCGAGCGAGGCGGTTGGTTCATCGGCCAGCACCAGGCGGGGGTTGTGGATCAGGGCGCGGGCGATGGCGACGCGCTGCTGTTGGCCGCCCGATAGCTGGCGCGGCAGATTGTGCAGGCGGTCGCCCAGGCCAAGCCTTTCGAGCAACGCCTGCGCCCGCTGCCGGCCGGCCTTGTCGAGCTGACCGTTGAGGCGCAGCATCAACTCCAGGTTTTCCAGGGCGGTCAGGTAGGGCACCAGGTTGTTGGCCTGAAAGGTGAAGCCGATCTTCTCACGCCGGAAGGCGGTGCGTTGGGCGTCGCTCATTGTGCTCAGGTCCTGGCCACCGATCAGCAGCGCGCCGCTGGTTGGCTTGAGCAGCGCCGCCAGCATGGCCAGCATCGTCGTCTTACCAGAGCCGCTGGGGCCAACCAGGGCCACGAATTCGCCCTCGGCCACGCGGATCGAAACGGAATCTACCGCCTTGATGACGCCGCTGCCGCCCTGATAGGTTTTGGTCACTTGTTGTGTTTCGAGTGCAATTGTCATGTGCGCTGTTGCCTTTCGTCAAGAAGCGAGACCGAGCGCCGTCAGCGGTTCGACGCGCAGCGCCTGTCGGATGGAAAGCAAACCGCCAACGGGGCCAATCAGCAGCAGCGAGACGACGCCGGCGATGACGTTGGGGCCGGTAAAGACGATGGGAACGGTGGGGGGAAAAACCAGGGAGAGGCTGATCGTCACCAGGCTGCCGATGGCGACGCCGATGGCGGTGACCAGAATGATCTGAATGATCGAGGCCTCGGCGATGACGCGGTTGGGAGCGCCGATCGCCTTCAACATGCCGATCTGCGCCACTTTCTGTAGAACCTGAATCTGGAAGAAGCCGCCAATCACAAGCACGCCGATCAGGAGGACGAAGCCGCGCTGTGTGTTCAGCGTACTCTGCTGCGCCGAATAGCCGGGGGTGTTCTGATAGGCCGTCACCAGGTCGGTCGCCTGGATGCCACTGACTTCTCTCTGCAGGCGCTCGATCATCGCGACGCGCTCGGCGGGTTGGCTCAACTGCACCGCGGCCACGTTGGAGATCAGTTCGGCGTTGGCTGCGCCGGGGGCAGCTTGCGGCTTGATCTTCTCGAAGGTCAGCACCGGCACCACGATGGACGGCTGGATCGAGTATTGGCGCCCGTCGCTCACGCCGACCACGGTCAGGTCGTAGAACTCTTCCTGCGACCCCTGGATGGACTTGACGCGCAGGGCGTCGCCCACTCCAACTTTGGCGCGCAGGGCGACGTTGCGATCAATCACCGCCTCGTTGGCGCGGCGGCTGCTGAGCTGGCGCCCCTGCAGGGCGGGGATTTCACCCGGCAGACCCGGCTCCACGCCGATCAGGGCGATGTTGAGCGGCTTGCGGCCATCGTCGAACACGAGCGACGCGGACGAAAAACTGATCGGTCCGACCGCTGCCACGCCTGACACGCGCCGGATGGCGCCCAGTTGCGAACGGTCCACGCGGCTGGTGGCGATGGAAAAATCTACCTTGTCTTTGTAAACGAGCAGATCAGCGTCGAGCTTTTCGAGATACTGTTTGTTGCCCGAACCGAGGCCTTCGCCCAGGCCGGCGATGAACAGCACCAGCACCGTGATCAACGCAATGACCAGACTGAACAGTAAGAAGCGCCCGCGGTTGCGCAGCATCTCTTTGGTGGCCAAATATGCGCCCATGCGATCTATTTTTACCTTGCCTTTCTTTCCGTCTCTCGAACTGGGGTTAGGACGGCGCGTCCGCCAAAAAGGCCACCAAAACGGGCGCCGACAGCCAGGCCAGTTGGCAAATCGGCGCGGCGGTGATACACTTGGCGCGTATCATCTCAATAGGTAGCGAAAGCCTGACTGGTCTTTGCCCCGAATTATCGAGATGATACCTTGGCGCTGACAGTGCAAGAATCACACAGAGGAGAGGGAGATGAAAGTTCTCTTCATCGGAGGGCCAGGGCTGATTAGCTCGGCCTGCGCAGAGCTGGCCGCGGCGCGCGGCAGCGAGCTCTTCATCGTCAACCGCGGCGTATCGTCCACCTACCCGCTGCCCGCCGGCGCCGTCCACTGGCAGGCCGATGTGCGCCAGCAGCCGGACGTTGTGGCGCGTCTGCTCGCCGGCCATTCCTTCGACGCCGTGGTGGATTGGGTCGCCTTCACCGTCGCCGACATCGAGCAGGACATCGCCCTGCTGCGCGGCAAGACCCGCCAATTCGTCTTCATCAGTTCGGCCAGCGCCTATCAAAAACCCCCCGGCAGCTACCTCATCACTGAAGACACGCCGCTGGCCAATCCCTTTTGGGACTACTCACGCCACAAGATCGCCTGCGAGGAGCGCCTGCTGCGCGCTTATCGGGACGAGGGTTTCCCGGTCACCATCGTGCGCCCCTCGCTCACCTACGGCCCGTCGCAGATTCCGCTCTGCACCGGCAGTTGGCGCCATCCCTGGACGTTGGTTGATCGCATGTTGCGCGGCCAGCAAATCATCGTGCCTGGCGACGGCACATCGCTGTGGGTTGTGACATGGAACGGCGATTTTGCCAAAGGTTTCGTGCCCCTGCTCGGCCGCGAACAGGCGCTCGGTCACGCCTTCCACATCACCTCGGACGAAGTGCTGACCTGGGATCAACTCACCGAACAGGCGGCCCATGCGCTCGGCGTCGAACCGCACATCGTGCACATCCCCTCGGAGTTGATCGCGGCCTACTGGCCCCACGCCCACGGCAGCCTGCTTGGCGACAAGGCGCGCAGTGTCGTCTTCGACAACAGCAAGATCAAACGCTTCGTCCCCGATTTCGTCGCCGTGACACCCTGGCAAGAAGGGGTGCGACGCGCCATCGCCTGGTTTCTGGCCGACTCCGCCCGTCAAACGCTCGATCAAGAGGCCAACCAGATGTGGGATCGGATCATCGCCGCCTACACCGGCGCTTTCCCACACTGACGCCGGCCGTTGCCAGGGATGACGCCAACATGATGGATCGTCCAACACCCTCCGCCGGGTATCTGCTCGATCACTTGGGGCAAAGACCTGACAGGTCTCCCCCATTGATCCCCATTGATCCCCATTGATCCCCATTGATCCCCATTGATCCCCA
>CAZOLV010000047.1:0-39463 GCA_964580725.1 uncultured Anaerolineae bacterium
CACTGAAGTGCGCACTACGAACGGCGCACTGAAGTGCGCACTACGAACGGCGCACGACGAACCAATTGCGAATCAACGCCAAATCTGCTATAATAGCCCGCTGAGGAATGCCAAGCCGCCTCGGTTCCCCGCCGAGTGCGGTTTTTCGTGTAAGGGGAAACTGCTTTGACAGATCAACTTGCAGCGCTGCCGACCACATTCGACTCGAACGGTTCCAACGGCGCTAATGGCGCCGACGGGGCCGATCTTCGGCTGGGACGCATCCGGCCCATTGACATTGACAGCGAAATGCGCAACGCCTACCTGGACTATGCCATGAGCGTCATCGTCGCCCGTGCGCTGCCCGATGCGCGCGACGGCCTGAAACCGGTGCATCGTCGCATCCTCTACGCCATGCACGACATGGGCATTCGTCCCGGCTCGGCCTACAAGAAAAGCGCCCGTATCGTCGGCGAGGTGCTTGGCAAGTACCATCCGCACGGCGACGCCGCCGTCTACGATGCGATGGTGCGCCTGGCCCAGAATTTTTCGATGCGCTACCCCTTGATTGACGGCCAGGGCAACTTCGGCTCCATTGACGGCGACAGCCCGGCCGCCATGCGCTACACCGAAGCCCGCCTGGCCCGCCTTTCCGACTTCATCCTGGCCGACATCGAAAAAGAGACGGTGGATTGGGGGCCAAACTTTGACGATTCTCTCGTCGAACCGCTCATCCTGCCCGCCGAACTGCCCAACCTGCTGCTCAACGGCTCGGCCGGCATCGCCGTCGGCATGGCCACCAACATCCCGCCGCACAACCTGGGCGAACTGGCCGACGCCATCTGCTATCTGATCGAACACTGGGAACGCCGCGACGAAGTCACCGTCGAAGACCTGATGCAGTTCATCCACGGCCCCGACTTTCCCACCGGTGGCATGATTGTGGGCACCGAAGGCATCCGCACGGCCTATGGCTCTGGCAAAGGCCGCATCATCATGCGCGGCGTGGCGACCGTCGAAGAACCGAAGGGCGGACGTCTGCGTATCATCGTCAGCGAAATTCCCTTTCAGCTCAACAAGACCACCCTGCTCGAACGCATCGCCCAACTGGTGCGCGAGGAACGGCTCGACCAGATCAGCGATTTGCGCGACGAGTCCGACCGTGAGGGAATGCGCATCGTCATCGAACTCAAGCGCGGAGCGACGCCGCGTAAGGTGCTCAATCAGCTCTACAAGTGGACGCCGCTGCAAAGCACATTTGGCGTCAATCTGCTGGCGCTGGTAGATGGCGAGCCACGCCTGCTCTCACTGCGCCGCGCTCTGCAGATCTATGTCGAGCACCGCCAGGTGGTCATCACCCGGCGCAGCCGCTTCGAACTGCGCAAGGCCGAAGAACGCGCTCACATCCTGGAAGGTTTGCGCATTGCCCTGCAATTCCTGGACGAGGTGATTGCCCTCATCCGCGCCTCCAAGAGTGCCGACGAGGCCCGCAGCGGACTGATGACCCGCTTCCAGTTGAGCGAGCTGCAGGCGCAGGCAATTCTCGATCTACAGTTGCGCCGTCTGGCGGCTCTCGAACGCGCCCGCATCGAAGCGGAATACCAGGAGGTGATGGCCCGCATCGCCGAACTGCGCGACCTGCTGGAGCATCCTGAGAAGATTTTGCGCATCATCCAGAGCGATCTGACCGCCTTGAAGGAGAAATTCGGCGATCGGCGTCGCACCCAGATCCTGCCAGACGCCAGCGCCGGCGACGAAGAGGAAGTCATCCCGCAGGAACATGTGCTCGTCACCCTGACGCAGGATAATTACGTCAAGCGCACCCTGACCCGCTCCTATCGCGCCCAGGGACGCGGCGGGCGCGGTGTCGTTGGCATGAATACGCGCGATGAGGATCAGGTCGTGCAGGCGCTCAGCGCCTCGACGCTCGATTACGTGCTCTTCTTCACCAACAAGGGACGCATCTACTCGGAACGCGCCTTCAACCTGCCGGACGCCAGCCGCACCGGCAAGGGGCTGGCCATCGCCAATTTCATCAGCCTGGCGCCCGACGAACGGGTCACCGCGCTGGCCGCCGTGCCCGATTTCGAACACGCCACCTACGTCTGCATGGCGACGATCGGCGGACGCATCAAGCGCGTCGAGTTGAGCGAATTCAGCTCGGTGCGCCCAAGCGGCATCATCGCCATGCCGCTCGACGAGGGCGATGAGTTGGGCTGGGCACGCGTCACCACGGGCCGGCAGGATCTCATCCTGGTAACGGAGCAGGGGCAGGCGCTACGTTTCGACGAAAATGAGGTGCGTGCCATGGGGCGCATTGCCAGCGGCGTCATGGGCATGCGCCTGGAAGAGGGCGATCGGGTCACATCGCTCGATGTGGTGGAACCAGGGGGCGATCTGCTGATCGTCACCGAGCAGGGCTTCGGCAAACGTTCGGCGTTGGACGAATATCCGACCAGAAGCCGCTATACGCGCGGCGTCATGACACTGTCCCAATCGCGCCTGGAGCGGGATGGCCGCATCATCTCGGCGCGGGTCGTCCAGGAGGACGATCAGGTGACCTTTTTCAGCGCCGGCGGCATTGCCCTGCGCCTGCGGGTCAAAGAGATTCCCCGCCACAGCCGTTCCACCAGCGGCGTGCGGCTGGTGCAGTTGAAGAAGGGGGATGCAGTGGCCGTCATGGTGCGCCTGCCGACCGCCCTGGGGGACAAGCCCGAAGCCGTCGAGGCCAGGAAAGATGTGCAAGACAGCCAACTTGCTGCCGCCCCGGCAGCGGTTACCGAGGCCTGATCGGGTCAGCGAGAAAGACCATGTCGCCGATGAATCTGATTGGCCGGCGCCCCGGCCCACAGCTCGAATATCTGCCCGTTCTCGATCCTGAGCGCCTGGCCGCAACGCTGGCAGCATTTGCCAACACCGACGGCGGCCACATCCTGGTAGGCATGACCCCAACCGGCCAGGTGACCGGTTTTGTGCAGGAAGAGGAGATCGAAAGCGCACTGCGGCTGGCGCTCGTCCAGTGCCGGCCACCGGTCAAGACCGAGTGGCAGGTGGTCTCCACCAATCAGGGCGACATCGTCGCGATCTTTGCGCCGCGCAGCACCGAACTGCACAGTCTGGCCGATGGGCGCGTGCTCGTGCGCACGGGCGTGGACAACAGCCCGTTGGGCGGCGAGCAGATCCGCCATCTGGCGGCGACTAAATCGAGCAGCGATTTCGAGGCGGAAGCAATGCCGGGCGCAACCCTGGCCGATCTGGACGATGCGATCATTGCCGAGTACATGGCCAAGCGATCCGAACGTCAACGCCATCCCTGGACCAGGTCACGCGAGGAGTTGTTGGTGCAGATCGGCGCACTGACGCCCGACCTGGTTCCGACCACGGTTGGCATCCTGCTGTTCGGCCGGCAGCCGCAGGTCTTCCTGCCGCACAGCGGCGCGGTGTTCGTGCGTTTCAGCGGCGTCGAACCGCGTGGGCCGCAGGGCTTGCCCGGCTATGGCCGTCGCGAGGAGATCAACGGGCCGACGGCGCGGGTGATCGAGCGGCTCTGGCAGATCATCTGGAGCGAGATGCGGGTGCAGGCGGTGGTGCGCGGCCTGCAGCGCGAAGAACGACCGGAGTATCCACACTTTGCCGTGCGCGAAGCGCTGGTCAATGCGGTCTGTCACCGTGACTATCGGTTGCGTGGGCGTCGCATCGAAGCGCGCATGTTCGATGATCGCCTGGAGATGAGCAGCCCAGGCGGGCTGCCCGGCTACATCACGCTCGATAACATCGTGGAAGAACACTTCAGCCGTAACCCGCGGCTGGTCAATGGCCTGTTCCAGTGGGGCTACATTGAGGAGCTTGGGCTGGGCATTGATCGCATGATCGAGGACATGGTCAAGGCTGGCCATCAGCAGCCCGAGTTCAAAGCGACACCCTACGCTTTCACGGTCACCCTGAAGAACAACCTGTCGGCGCGCCCGGCGCCGATCTGGCATCAGAGCATGAGCGAACGCCAACTGCGTGCTATTCAGTTCATTCAAGAGAGTGGCCGCATCACCAATCGCGACTACCGTGACCTGTGCCCGGACGTTTCCGCCGAGACTCTGCGTCTCGATCTGGCCGATATGGTGGACAAAGGCGTCCTACTCAAAGTCGGCGACAAGAAGGGCACCTACTACGTCCTCAAACGATAGCGCCGCCCCGCGATATCCCAAATAATATCCCAAATCATTTTGGGATATTTTGCCATGACGCGACGATGATGGGGTATCTGCTCGATAACTTGGGGAGCAAGCCCCAACTCCTAAAGGTTTCTGGAACCTTTAGGGGTTTTTGGGGTTCACGGGCGCCAGCATCAGCCTGGCCTCGGCGTGTTTTTCCACTTGAGCGCGCGACCACAGCATGGGGTGATATGCGCCCCGACTCCACAGATCTACCAGATCGTCGTAATGCGGGCTGCCGAGCTGGCCCGACTGACCCACCGGCAGCACCGTCAGAGCGCCATCCAGATCGCCCATGTCAATGATGTGACGCATGGAGGGCGCCCACGCATCGTTGGCGAAGGACTCGCCGGGCAGGGTGGCAGTCTGTAATGGGGTGTCGGTGTCGCCGCCAATCGGCAGTGGGCCGCGATTGAAAACCAGGTCGAGGGGTTTTTGCACCCCCAGCGCATGTGGGAAAGAAATGCGATGGAGACGCCCCCACTGCCAGCCCTGCGATTCCGGGCCAAGCTCTGCGGTCAGCCGCGCCATCGCCTCGGCCAGGCAGCGCCGCAACAGCGCCTCACGTCCACCGGCCTGCGCCACCCACCAGGAGTCTGGATCGCGCAACAGGCGTAGCAACGTCACGGTGTCGTGTCCGTAGAATTCGTGCGCAAACATCAAAACCGGATGGAAACCCTGGCCACGCCAGCGTGTGGTCAGCGTTTCGCCCAGGATGGGCGCAAACAGGGCGCGCACCAGGCTGGCGCGCATCACCTCGTACAAGCTGCCGCCGATCGAGTCGGCGCTCAGCCGGCCATCCCAGGTGGTCAGCAGAGTGAGCGCCTGCGCCACCGCGGGCGCTTCGCTGGCACGCTGCGCCGACGGAAAAACCTCGCTCAACAGGCGCACGAACTCCAGCCCCGGCAGGCAGACGACATCCATCTGCATGGCGCGGCAGTCGGCCGTCGTCACCCGGTCATTGCCTGCCAGGAGATCGGTCAGGCGCCGCGCCCGAAAGCCGTTCATCCAGGCGTTGCCCAGGTAGTGTGGATAGTCGTCAGGCGTAATGCGGTTGTTGCAGTGCACCAGGAAACCGGCCGCCGGATTGAATGCATGCGGCATCTCCTCGAACGGCACCTCGCCCACCCACTCGTCTGCGCCGGTCCAACCGGGCATGGGCACCGTCCCCTGGCCCCTGGCACGCACCGGCACCTTGCCGGTTACCCAATAGCCGATGTTGCCATCCACATCGGCGTAAGCGATGTTGAGCTGCGGCGCCTCGATCGGACGCATGGCCTCCACGAATTCATCCCAATCGCGCGCCCGGTTTAGCGCAAACCAGCCGTGCAGCGCCGGACAGGGGCGCAGCGCCATCGAACTGACCGCCAGCCGCTGACCCGACTGCCCGATCACATCCGAGATGACCGGACCGTGGCGTGTGACGAGAATTTCCTCGACGTGCGGCGCCGTGCGGTTCTTCACCCGAATCGTCTCTCGAATCATCTCCGCGTCCAGCCATTGGCCCTCGAACTCGTAACGCCGAGGCTGGTCTGGATCGAATTTTTCCACGAAAAGGTCTTCGCAGTCGGTGAAGGCCAGGGTGATGCCCCAGGCGATGCGGTCATTGTGTCCGGCCACGACTCCTGGCAGCCCTGGCACGGAAACGCCGGTGACGCGCAAATCGCCAGCCTCCAGATGCACCTGATACCAGATGCCGGGCACGGTGAGCTGCAGGTGCATGTCGTTGCACAGGATGGGATGGCCAGAGGCGCTGCGACTGCCGGCGATGGCCCAGGCGTTGCTGCCCATGCGCCGTTTGAGGAAAGGCCCGTCCGCGGCGGTCAACACACCGCCGGCCAGGGTATTGAATTCGATGCCGGCCGGCAACACGGGCGGATTGTCCGCCGCGTCAGAAATCTCCAGCTCAGCGGCGCGCGCCAGCCCCAACGCAGCGATCAACTGGCTGCGGATCACCTCGCCGTACCAGGCGTGCGACATCTGCCAATCCATCACGCGGCTGAAGGCCAGAACATCCTCCACGCGCCACGGCTGCGGGTGATGGCGCAACAGGGTGAATTCGATGGGACGGCTGCGCCGACCAGCCGGGCTGTCCAGCCAGGCATTGATGCCCGCACAATAGGCTTCGATGCGCTGCTGATCTTCGGCGGGCAGGAGCGCCCAGTCCGCACGGCCCAGCCGCTCGAAGCCAAAGGTGCGAGTGGCGCGGTCGGTGTCGAGCGCCAGATCGCCGAGCATCTCGCTCAGGCGGCCGGTCGCCAGCCGGCGGTTCAGTTCCATTTGCCACAGGCGGTCCTGGGCATGAACGAACCCTTGGGCAAAGAAGACATCATGATCGTTGGCCGCGTAGATGTGAGGCACACCCCAGCGGTCGCGAATGATTTCGACCGGGGCGCTGAGACCGGGCAGGCTGAGCGTTCCGTCAGCATGGGCCAGTCGGCGCCGGCCAAGCCAGGTCAGGCCACGGGCCAGGACACGCCCGATGAATGGACGTTGCGAAGACATGCGAATTCCTCCTCGATTGCAAGACTCACAGTGGTGACGGTCGGCGCGCCGTTCCAGATTGGCGGCACCGGGCAAACCGCGGCCGTGAGGCTAAGCAACTGCTGTAGCTGTTGACTCAGGCGAGTCGCATCGCCAGTGCTGAAGAAGCGGCGCTGCGCCGCCGGCCTGACGTCAGCGGCGGCGCCCAGTTGCGCCGCCACGCGCTGCACCTGACGCGCCACCGCCGGCGCGGGATCAATCACCTGCACCCCTGGCCCCACCACCGTCTCGATGGCGGCGCGCAGGAACGGATAGTGAGTGCAGCCGAGCACCAACTCGTCGACGCCGCGCGCCGGCAAGTCGGCGATATAGCGTCCGAGCAACGCCTGCGTCTCTGGTCCGTCCAGATCGCCTTTTTCGACCTGTTCCACCAGACCGGGGCAGGGCTGGACAAAGACCTGCACTCCTTGCGCATAGCGCGCCATCAAGCGGCCAAACGGCTCACCCTGAAAAGTCGCCGGCGTCGCCATCACCGCCACCTTGCCGCTATTCGTCTTTTCCACCGCCGGCTTCAGCGCAGGCTCCATGCCGACGATCGGCGTTGCCAACACGGTGCGCAGATGAGCCAACGCCGCCGCCGATGCCGTGTTACAGGCCACCACCAGCAGGTCAGCGCCCTGAGCCAGCAGAAAACGCGCAATGCGCTCGACGCGCTGGCGAATATCGGGCAGGCTGCGCGGGCCGTATGGGCAGTAGGCCTGGTCGGCCAGATAGAGGAGATCGGCATCGGGCAGCAAAAGGGCGATCTCCCGCCACACGGAAAGACCGCCCACACCCGAATCGAAAACGCCAATGGTCGTCACGCCTCACTGCTACCCCCGGCGCACCTGATCGGCGGCCGTCCGCACGAATGTCTGGAACAGGCGCAGCATGGCGGCGTCATCGCGCGGGGCCAGTTCCTCCGGATGCCACTGCAAACCAATGGCGAATGGATGGTGAACCGCCTCCACCGCTTCGATCACCCCATCGGGCGCCCAGGCGGCCGCACGCAAGTCGTGACCAAGCTCCTTGACAGACTGATGGTGCATCGAGTTGACGGCGTGTTCGCTGCCAATGATCTCGTGCAAGCGGCTGCTGCGGTCAACGATGATGTCGTGGCTGATGCGAAAACGCTCGAACTGAGGCGGGAAATAGTCGTGCTTTTCGGAATTGGGACGCAGCGCCGTGATGTCCTGAAACAGCGTACCGCCGGCTACCACATTGAGCATCTGCGCGCCGCGACAGATGGCCATGATCGGCTTGTGTTCCATCAGCGCCCAACGCGTCAACAGCGACTCGGTGCGATCACGCTCCTGGTCCACCGCGCCCAACAGCTCGTGCGCCTGTTCCCGGTAGAGCACCGGGTTGATGTCCTCGCCGCCCGGCAGAAAGACCGCATCCAGGTTGTCATAGATCGTGCGCAGCGTCGGCTCATCCAGCTCCAGCGGGATCGTAATGGGCGCGCCGCCCGCCAGGGTGATGCCCTGCACGTACATGCGGTTCTGGATATAAATCGAAAGGCCAAAATAGCGCTGCGAGCGGTCACGCGCGCTTGGAATTCCAATCAGGGGTTTGCGCGGCCCCGCCCCATTGCCATTGCTATTGCCAGTCCCATTGACTCCCATAGTCTGCTTGCTCTCTCCCGAACTTCTGCTCGATCTCAGGCTGCCTCGCTCTTGCAGGCCAGTATAGCACAAAACGGCGCTTTTGGGCAATGCGCAAAAACGGCCATTGACCGGTTGACAAAGCCGATGACCGATGCTACAGTGCGCCCATGAGTTGGCCACATCATCGCCTCCTGCCCAAATCCAGCGCTTTCGTCGCCAGCCGTCTGGGGCTGATCGCTCTGCTCGCCGGCGCCACGCTACTCTACCTGTTCACATTGGACAATGGTTTGCGTCCTGGCGAACTGGCCGGCGGCGATCTGATCACCCATCAATACGCCCAGGTGCAGGCTCGCCCAAGCAACGCGCCCGGCTACCCGCTCTACACGTTGGGCGGCTGGCTCTGGTTTCACGCCGGTCGCCTGCTGGCGCCGCAGATCAGCCCACTGCATCTGCTGGCTGCCTATTCCACACTCTGGGCGCTACTGGCGCTGGCGCTGCTCTACCGCCTGCTCCTACGCTTGACGGCGGGTCACTGGCCCATCGCCTGGCTGGTCAGCGCCCTCTACGCCGTCACCTATTTTTTCTGGTACTACGCCGTCGCCACCGAGCAATACACCTCGGCGGTCCTGCACACCCTGCTCATCGTCTGGGCCTTCTGCCGTTGGGACGATGCTCGCCTCGCCTCTGCACATGCCGATCGGTGGCTCGTGCTGCTCGCCCTTCTCTGCGGGCTGGCGCTGGCGCATCTCATCACAGTGCTTGCCATCGCCCCCCCGCTCGCCTGGCTGATCTGGCGTCAGCGTCCGCCAGGTTGGCAGAGGCTCTCGGCCACTCGCCTGGCCGCCTTGCTGGCTGTTGGACTGCTGCCGCTCCTCGGCTACATTTTCATCTACGTGCGCGGCGCCCAACACCCGGAATGGCGCGGCGCCGGCGCCTGGCCCACCACCTGGGCCTGGTTTTGGAGCTTCATCAGCACCGGCCAGGGACGCAGCGAGTTGACCTGGACCTTACGCCCGCTCTGGACGTCCGAATGGCCCGCCCTCTTCTGGCGTGAGCTGACCTTGCCCGCCACGCTCGCCGGTCTGGCCGGTTGGGCCTGGCTAAACCGGCGCCTGGGCAGCCTCCTGGCCGTGACCGCCCTGATCTACGGCATTTTCAGCTTCATTGACCGCCTGGGCAACTGGTATCAAGTCGTCATGCCGGTCTACGCCCTACTGGCGCTTGGTTTGGGCGTGGCTGTGCAGCGCAGCGCACAATGGGCCAGCGCACACCCCACCGGCTGGAAGCGCCCCCTGCCCGCCCTGCTGTTGATCGCTTTGCTGCTGCTTGGCGCCAATCGCCTGCTCGTCAACTTTCCTCGCGCCAACCAGGCCAATCGAGCCGGCGATACCGGGCTGGCTCCTGGCTGGGCGCTGTTGGATGGCTCTCCGCCTGGCGCCCAGATTCTTGGTCTCGCCGCCGAAGCCGACGCCCTGCGCTACCTCACCATCATTGGCGGTGTGCGCCCCGATGTGCATAGCGTGGACAGCGCCGGCGCCCGCGCCCTGCTGGCGCGCAACGAACCTCTGCTCGTTTCGGTGAGCGCTGCGCCGCTCATCGCCCAGGAGGTGCTGGCGCAGCCGCGTTGGCAAGCCGTCAGCCCGACGCTGCTGCAGGCGCTTCCTGCGCCGCAGCTTGCCCCTCCCAATTCTAGCGTCGCCTCGACATTCATAGGAGACGGCCTGGCGCTTCAGCAAGTCACCGCACGGCTGCAGGCGCCCGCACGGCCGGCCGGCTGGCCCGCCTGGGCGCCGGTCGTTCCCGATGCCGTGGCCTTGCAGGTCAGCTTGGTCTGGCTGGCGCAGGCGCAGCCGCAGCACGATTGGTCAATCTCGCTGCGCCCCTTGCGCGCCGGGCAGTTTCTGTACGAAGGCGACCGCCTGCTTCAGCTCGACATGCGTCACCCCGTCGCCGGATTCTACCCCACCAGCGCCTGGACGCCGGGCGAACAGATCCAGGACATCTACCGCCTGCCGCTGCCCCCCGGCCCACACCCCGACAGTGCCCAAATCGTCATCTACCGTTCCTTGCCCGATGGCCGCTTCGAGAATCTGTACAGCATCGAAATTGGGGCGTTTTGATTGTCGTTTGCCTATTCCGCGCTGACCACCACCTTGAACTCTGGCCGAATGTCGCCGAGCAGCTTGATTGCCACGGCGTGCTCACCGATCTCGCGCAGCGGATGCTCCAACAACACGTCGCGCTTGTCCACCGAACGACCGAGCGTCTGCTCCAGGGCCGTGGCAATGTCGGCAGTGGTGATCGAACCGTAAAGCCGGCCCGATTCGCCGGCGCGGGCGCTGAAGTGCAGCGTCACCGCCGCCACCCGTTCGGCCAAAGACTGCGCCAGCTCGCGCTCGCGTGACTGCCGGCGCATCGTCGCATCCTTGATCTCCTTCACCTGCTGGCGCACCCCGCCCGTCGCCAACGTCGCCAGCCCGCGCGGGATCAAATAATTCATCGCATAGCCGCCCGTCACCTTCTTGATATCCCCAGCATGGCCCAGGGCCGGCACATCCTTCAGAAGCAACACTTCCATAGGTCTTGACTCGAATCTCCTTTTGCGAATAAAATGTAACGAAACGAAACGAAACGAAACGAAACGACCGCAAGCCGAAACTACTTTCCCATCTTACCCGAAATCGGCCCGGCGTCCAAATTTGGCGCGAAGTCAGGGGAATCGTTGCAGTCCAAGCCTGGCCATGAATTGTCATCCCTTCTCACCTGTGCTATACTGCGCCCTACCATCGGCCGAAAGGGCCAGCCAAGACAAGACATGAACCCCAAGAAACCTGCTCAGCAGCCGTTTTGCCCGCCGGCAGACGCCACGCCCACTGTCACGCCGACCAGAACTCCCACCCGGTCAGCGTCGCGTCGCGCGCCTGCCGCCCACCTGCTCGTCCTGTGCCTGTTGGCGCTCGGCTCCCTCAACTGCTCGATGGGCAGCGCCCTCTCGCTGGCGCCGCGCAGCGCCCCCACCGCCACCCTCACCCCCACAAGCAGCGGCGGCGGCCCCACGCGCATCCTGGTTTCGACCTTCACCCCCACCCCCTACATCCCGCCGACGCTGACGCCCACCCCCACGGCGCCCACCGCCACCCCGACGCCCACCGCCTCGGACACCCCTACCGCCACGCCCGAACCTCCCACTCCCACCCCGACCCCCATCGCCAGGGCGCAGGCGCAGTCCAATGAAACCCAGGTGCGCACCGGCCCTGGCACCGACTACCCCGTGGTGGACAGCATCGAGCCTGGCGTATCCTACGACATTTTCGGTCGCAACGACAGCGCCGACCCCAATGACCGCTGGTGGTACATCTGCTGCGTGAAAGGGCGGCGCGTCTGGGTCAAGGCCAATCTCGTGGCTGTCGAAGGGGACGCTTCCGCCGCGCCCATTCGCCAGGAAGGACCAGCCCCCACGCCAACCTGGACGCGCACCCCCACCTTCACCCCCACCGTTACCCAGACGCCAGTCCCGCTCTTCTATCGCGCCATCGGCCCGCAGTTCTACCTGACCAACAACAGCTTTCTCAAGGTTTGGGTCAAAGTCTTCTTTGCCAACGGCGACCCCATGCCGGGCTATCAGCTCAAAGTCTTCCGCCGCGCCGGCGCCGGTCAACCGACCGACACCCCTACCCCGGTTTGGACCGCCACCTGGACGCCGACACCCACCGGCGTCTGGACGCCCGTTCCCACCGCAACGCCCACCGGTACTCCCGACGTGCGCCAGTCACCCTGGCAAGACATCAGTTCCGGCAGCCTCTCCAGCGACGTCTTCCTCTGGTCGCAACCGCCCGGATTTGGCAACCGCCAGGCCTTCAATCTCGATTTCACCGTTTACGATCCAGGCAAGGCCGTGTACATCGTTTATCTGGCCGATGCGGGCGGTCACCCCGTCTCGGAGCAAATCACATTCACCACCGACCCGGCGAATCCATATCGCGAGGTGTACATTGGCTTCCGCCACATCCGCTAAAGAGCCAACGGCGGCCGCGCCTTCCGCACAGAGGTTGCCGCCGGTGCGCCCCATGATCCTGCACGCCCACGGTGTCGCCGTTTTCATGAGCGCCCTGCTCGTCCTGCTCAGTACGATGGGCTGCAGCATGGCCAGCTTCATCCGGCTTTTCCCTGCACTGACTCCTGCTCCCACCCCCATCGTCTTTCTGACCCCCGTTGCACAGCCAACCTTCACGCCCACCGTGCCAGCGCCCACCGATACCCCCTTTCCGCCGACCCCGACCATCACCCCAACGGCCACCGACACGCCCACGCCTGGCCCCACCGCCACCCCCACCGTCACCGGGCTGCCCACCGCCACCTCCACGCCAGGCCCCATGATCCTCGTACCCGTGGGCGAGCTGAACGTGCGCCAGGGGCCAGGCGTCAGCTACCCCCTGGCCGGGGTGATTCGCCAGGGCGAAACCTACGACATTGTCGGTCGCACCGAAGACTTCGCCTGGTGGCGCATCTGCTGTCTGCCCGATGCCAGCCTGGGCTGGGTCACCGCCAGCCTGGTGCAGGTCATCGGCGACGCCACAGACGTGCAGGTCATCAACCCCGAACCGCCGCCGACCCCCACCTTCACACCCGCGCCGCCAACCTCGACCCCCACCATCACACCAACCGCCACCGAAGCCGTCATGTTCGATGTCGAAGGCGTCGAAGAGTTCCCCAACTGGGGCAACAACTGGCTGAAAGTCGGCGCGCAGGTCAAGGCCAGTAACGGCGCCCCGCTGTGGGGCTATCGCCTGATGTTCGTCATCGAGGGCAAGGGGCAATCGTGGGTCAGCCCGCAGGTCTCCGACAGCAGTTGGGGCTACTCCGCCCCCAACCGGCAAACGCCCCTGCCCGATGCGCGCCTGGTCAACCTTCAATTCGATACCAACGGCTTCGCCGAAATGGGCGATAACGTCTGGCAGGTCTACGTCGTGGATGGCAGCGGGATGCGCCGCGAGTCGTCCATCGTGCGTCTCTACACCAGCGGCAGCCAGCCCAAATGGTATCACATTCGCTTCAAGCGCCGCTTCTAAAGCGGGGGCTGCCAGCCCCCTTTGCGCCAACGAGAGGAGAGTGTCAAACATGTTCTTGTCGAGATGTCGTGTACCGATCTTGCTCGCCCTCGCTCTGCTTCTGGTCGCCGGCTGCGCCGCGCCAGGCGTCAATCCCGGTCCGGCCACCCCGCAGCGCACGCTCGTCCCCACCTTCACGCCGACCGTTCTTGCGCCAACCGACACGCCCCTGCCTCCCACCCCCATCCCGGCAACGCCGACGCCCGCCGAACCGCCAACCAACACCCCACCGCCCGCCACGCCGACGCCGCAGCCCAAACCACAGGTCGTCATCACCCTGAACAACCTCAACATGCGCAGTGGGCCATCCACCAGCTATCCGAGCATCGGACGCGCCGCGGCTGGCCAGCGGTTCGATATCACCGGCCGCAACGCTGACAGCAGTTGGTGGCAGATCTGCTGCGTCAGCGGCAAGAACGCCTGGGTTTCGGCGCAGTATGTGCGCACAGAGGGCGACGCGAGCGGCGTCGAAGTGGTCAAGGATGTCAGCCCGCCGCCAACGCAGCCGCCGCGCCCAACCGCGCGTCCCACCACACCGCCGGCGCCGCCCACGGCCCCGCCAGCCGCCACGATCTTCGGCCAGGCCGGGACCGAAATTCGCAACGCCGATGACGCCAGTTTCCCCCTCGTCACCTTCTGGGGCCGCCTGGGCAAGACGGGTGAGGCCGCGCCGATCAGCGGCGGCTACAAGTTGCGCGTCAGCGCTCCCTCCGGCACGACAGAGGTGATCTTTGGCGAGCGGTGGGAAAACGCCTATCCCGGCCAGGCCAGCGAGTTCCGCTACAACGCCAAGCTCGAACTGCCCCGCTCCGCAGGCGCCTTCCGTGCGGTCGTCGTAGATGGCAGCGGCAAAGAGGTCTCCGACGTCATCTCTGGCGAACTGAAGGCCACGACGCACGACGTGTTGGTCATGTGGTGGCGCAAGTAACGTTTCTCGATCCGGCCAGCCGCCGCGGCGAACATCTTCCCCCGCCGGATGTTCGCCGCCGGCCGGCTGACTGGCGCATCCGCCTCGCCATTCCGGCGCTCCTGCTCCTGATCGGGTGGGGTTTGCGCCTGTTCAGGCTCGACTTTCAGCCCCTCTGGTGGGACGAGGGCTACAGCGTCTGGTTTGCCACCCATTCCCTGGGCGAAATGCTGGCCTTGACCGCGCGCGACATCCACCCTCCGCTCTACTACGCCCTGCTGCATGGCTGGATCGCCCTGTTTGGCCCCGCGCCGGTCAGTCTGCGCATCTTCTCGGTCGTGGTCAGCCTGCCGACCCTGGCCTTGGTGATCCCCGCCGCCCGCCGCCTCTGGCCGACCAACAACCGCCTGGCAACGCTTAGCGCCCTGGGCGTCGTCGCATTCAACCCATATCACCTCTACTACAGCCAGGAGATTAGGATGTACGGCCTGGTCGCCTCTCTGGCGCTCAGCTACCTGATCGCCGTCGCACCCTGGCTGCAACCGCGCCCCGGCCAGCAGGCCAGGCCGCTGGCACTCCTTCTGGCGACGACCGCCCTGGCCTACACGCAATACTATGCACTCCTTCTCCCCCTGAGCGTCGTAATTCTCGTTCTGGCGCGCGCCCGCCGCGGGCAGGCGACAGGCCGCCCCGCGCTGCGCAGTCTGTTGACCGCGCACGTGGGGGCGGCGCTGCTCTACCTGCCCTGGCTGGCCTATGCCCTCCCCAAGCTCAGCTCCTACGTCGCCTACAAAGTCACGCAGGACGCAGATCTACCCCTGGCCCCGCTCGACTACCTGGCGCGCCATCTGAGCGCCTTTCTCATCGGCCACGCCGCGCCTGACGGGCTGAATTCGCTGGCCATCGCCGCCCTGATCCTGCTGGCAGTTCTGGCCATCTTGCCGCTGCTGGTCGCCCCGACGCGTGTCACTGCCAAGAGATCGTTCGAAACGTCCTGCTGGTGGCTGCTCGGCTCGGTATTGACCGCCGGCTTCCTGCTCAACCAGCGGTTTCCCTTCGCCCCCCTGCGCGGCGAGCGGTTGCTCATGGCAATCGCCCCGCTCTTCTGGCTCTGGTTGGCTGCGCGTCTCCAACTGTTGCTGCTGCCCGGCCTCACTGTTGCTGCGAAACGGGTTGGGCCTGCGGCAGTTTGGCGGTCGTCGTCGCACTCCAGGCCAATTCCCACGGGCCAAACCATCTCGATCGTGACGTTCACCCTTGCGGCCAGCCTTTTGCTTGTAACAGGACTGAGTGTTTGGCAATTATTTGTAGTAAATCGCTATGCGAAAGAGGATTACCGCCCGGTCATGCAAACGATGGCGCATATCGGCGGGCCGCAGGATGCTGCCCTTTGTGTCTATCCCTGGCAAGTCGGTTATCTGCGCAGCTACCTCCCCGGCGGACCGCAGCCCATCCTGGCGTCTTCGTCCAATTCAGCAAATGATACCTTGCGTTGGCTACACGAAATCCTGGTGGGTGGCCGGCGCATCTGGTTTCCGGCCCATCTCAGCCTGGGCGGCATCCTCGAAAACGAGATCGAAGCCAGTCTGATCCAGCAGGGGTTCCCGGTACTCAACCGCTGGATCAGCCCAAGCACCCGCCTGACCCTCTTCGAGCCGGCGCCCACAGTCTGGCAGACGGCGCCTGGTGGCCGTTTCGGCGATTGGCTCACGCTGACCGGGGCTGAAGTGGGACAAACGCCCGTCGCCAGCGGGCAGGACGCGCTGCCAGTGCGCCTGACCTGGCGCGTGACGCAGCCACCGACCGGCGAGTGGCAGGTGCGCCTGCGCCTGATGGACGCCAACAAGCAAGGTTGGGCGCAGCGGGACAGCGCCCCCGCCAACGGACTGCGGCCCTTCGACCAATGGGCGCCCGGCGAGAGCGGCGAGGATCGCCATGCCCTCTGGATTCCCGCCGGCACGCCGCCGGGCCGTTATGCCCTGCGCATCCAGGTCTATCAGGCCGCCAGCGACGACGGCCAGTCTCCCCGTCCCCTTGACGTAACCGACGAACAGGGTCAACGCCGGGGCAGTGAATGGACGCTGGCAGAGGTGGAAGTGACGCGGCCAGCGGCGCCGCTGGCGCCGCTGCGCCTGGCGCTGACTCACCCGCGTCAGCAGCAGGTGGGCGAGGCGCTGCGCTGGCTCGGTTTCGATCTGGCCGATCGGCCCTGGCAGCCGGGCGATGATCTGACCGTCAGCCTGGGTTGGCAGGTGCAACAGACGCCCATGCGCACATGGCGCGCCTTCGTGCAGATCCTGGACGGCGACGGGCGCGTGGCCGCCGGATGGGAAGGCCCGCCGCTGCCCAACTTGCCCACGATCGAGTGGCGCGCCGGCGATCTGCTGCGTACGCCGTTCGCCCTGCGTCTGCCCGCCTCCCTGCCCGATGGGCGCTATCGCCTGATTGCCGGGCTGTTCGATCCCGCAACCGGCCAGCGGCTGGCGCCGCACGGCCAGCGCGCCGATTTCCTCACCCTGGCGCAAGCGACGGTGCAGGGCCGGCCCCATCGCTTCGCTGAAGCGCCGGCGCCGCAGACGTCACAAGCGGCGCAATTTGGCGGCCAGGCCCGCTTGCTCGGCTTTGATCTGACGCCGGCTCAGGTGCGGCCCGGCGCCGCCGTCACCCTGACCCTGCATTGGCAATCGGGTGAGCCATGGGAACGGCGCGCCGCCGTCTTCGTGCACTTGCTCGATGCGGCCGGGCAGACCGTGGCCCAGGCCGATGGCGAGCCAGGCGCCGGGCTGCTGCCCACCACCGGCTGGTTGGCCGGCGAATTCCTGAGCGATACGCACGTCCTGTCCATCCCTCCTGATCTGCCACAAGGCTCGTATCGCATCGAGATCGGCTTCTACTTCGAGGATGGCGCACGCTTGCCATTGGCCGATGGTTCCCCCGATCATGCGCTTGTGCTGCAGACCAAAATCATGGTAAACTAGACCTGTAACGATGCAACTTTGCGGCCCGTTCGAGCGTATTGTTACAGCGAACGCTCGATCAACGCAGATCAAGTCAATTTACAAGGATCGTCAATACAGGAGTACAGAAAATGAGCGACGAAAGCAAGACAACCGAACAGACGCAGAGCGGCAGCACGCCGCCACGCGGCGACATTTTCGCCGAACTGAACCAGATGGGCCAGAAGCTCGGCGCGGCCATTCAGACCGCCTGGGAGAACCCCAAGCGCAAGGACCTGACCGATGAAGTGCAAGAGGGCTTGCAGGAATTTGGCAAACAGGTCGAGGCCGCCATCAAGACGGCGCGCGAGAGCAAGCTGGGCGAAGATGTGCGCGAGACCGCCGAGAAGGTGATCGAAGAAGTGCGCCAGAGCAAGGTCGTGGATGAGATTCGCGACGGGTTGCTGATGGGCCTGAAGCAAGTCAACACACAGCTCGACAAGCTGATGACGCGCATGTCGGCCAAGACGGACAGCTCCCCGGCTGCCGCCGAGACGACCGAAGCCGCCGCCGAACCTGAGGTGGTCGCAACGCCGCCCACCTGGCTGCACGAGGCGCTCGACGCCGAAGCCGCCGGTGCGCCGGCCGCCGAATCGAAGGAATAGCACCTGGGCAACAGGCCAGCGTGAATGACATAAAGCGCCGGACGCTGAACAGCGTCCGGCGCTTTGCTGTTTCTTCAGCCCGGCGGTGTGATTTGCCAAACCGGCCGTCCATGCTTAGACTTGCGGCGTTCGCTTTTCGCATGACAGTGACAAAGCCCCCGCATGGCCGACCTGCTTGCGCTGGCGCAGCCGACAGCCATGAATACCGAGCTGAAAGGATCCGACATGACTTCACTGAATCCTCGCCTGCCCACCATCCTGGCGCTGCTGCTTGCCGCCCTGCTCAGCGGCGGATGGGCCGCCTATTCCGCTGCATTGCCGCCGCAGCCCACTTTGCGCTCTGCTGCCCTGGCGCCGCACTCTGTCGAGGTGCTCGATCAGATCGGCGGGGCCGGTTACGCCGTCGCCAGTGCGGGCCGCTACGCCTACGTGGGCGTCGGCCCGCGACTGATCGTTCTCGATATGCTCGACCCCGCCAACCCTGTGCAGGTGGGACGCAGCCCGCTGCTGCCCGACATCGTGCGCGCCATTCAGGTGATCGGTTCGACCGCCTACGTCGCCGACGATCTGCAGGGCGGCCTGCAAATCCTCGATGTGAGCAACCCAGCGGCGCCGGTCGTCATCGGCGCCTACAACACCCCCGGCGCCGCCTACGGCGTGACGGTCGCCGGCGGAACGGCCTATGTGGCCGACAGCCTCACGGCGCCGGCGCTGCGCATCATCGAGGTCAGCAATCCGGCACAGCCGATTCTGCGCAGCAGCTTCGACATCAGCGGCGACCCGCGCCACATCGCAGTCGCCGATCCACTGGTTTTTCTGGCCGCGGGCTACAGCGGCGGCCTGCAGATCATTGACGTGACGAATCCGCTGGCGCCGGTTCTGCGCAGTGTGCTCGACACACCGGGCGCCGCCGCCCACGTGTTCGTCGCCAACGGCCTGGCCTATGTCGCCGACGGTGAGCGCGGCGTGCAGATTGTCAATGTGGCCAATCCGGCCGCCCCCATCCTGCTGGGCAGTTACGACACCTACGGCTCGGCCAATGCGGTCAAGGTGGACGGCGTGACGGCCACGATCGCCGCCGGGCTGCCGGCGGGCGGGCTGGAGATCGCCAACGTTGCCAATCCAGCCGCCGCGACGCGCCTGGGGGTCTATTCCAGCGCCAGCGCCGCCATGGATCTGGCGCTGACGGGCAGCATGGCCCTGTTGGCCAATCACGACGGCGGGCTGACCACCGTCAACACGGCTAATCCCGGCAATCCCACGGCGCTCGGACGCTGGCGCACCGCTGGCGCCGTCGCCCGCGTGGCCGTTTCCGACAACCGGGTCTATGCGGCGGCCAATGCGGGCGGGCTGCATGTCTTCGATGTCAGCAACCCGGCGGCGGTGACGCGTCTGGGCGGCTACGACACCACCGGCGCGGCGCTCGGCGTCGCTGTCAGCGGCAATCGGGTCTACATGGCCGACGGCTATGCGGGCCTGCAAGTCCTCGATGTGAGCAACCCCGTCAATCCGCAACTGCTTGGCACGTATGATTCACTTGGCTATGCGAATAATCTGGTCGCGGCCGGCAACCTGGTCTATCTGGCCGACGGCTACAACGACGGGCTGTTGATCCTGGACGTGACCAACCCCGCCAACCCGGTCTTGCGCGGCAGCTACAACACCCCCGGTTATGCAGTTGACGTCTCTGTGTCGGGCAACCTGGCCTTCGTGGCTGACGGGAGCAACGGCGCGCTGCAGATCATTGATGTGACCAATCCTGTCCTGCCGCTCTTTCGCAGCCAGCTCAGCGGCTTCTTCAACGCCTATGCCGTGGCAACGGCGGGCAGCATGGCCTACGTGGCCGAGGGCGGCAATCTGCGCATCGTGGATGCCAGCAACCCGTCCAACCCCATCCTGAGGGGAAGCTATAACACGCCCATGTGGGCCGTGGGCGTGACGGTCAGCAACAATCTGGCCTATGTCGCCGATGGGCGCGGCGGCGGCGTGCAAGTCGTCACTGTGGTCAATCCCAATGCCCCGCAACTGCACGATGGCCTGGCGATTCCAACCGGTTACGCCAACGGCGTAGCGGTCGCCGGCGACATGATCTATCTGGCCAACCAGGAAGCCGGGCTGTTCGTGTTGAAACGCACCGAGCCGCCCACCCCCACGCCCACCAACACACCAACCATCACCCCGACGGCGACGGTCACACCGACGCGCACGCGCACTCCTACTCCCACGCCGACGCGCACCCACACCTCCACGCCAACCGCCACCGAGACGCCGACCGTCACGCCAACGGCGACGGTCACCTGGACGCCATCGCCCACGTCAACGGCCACACCGCTCGTGACGCAGTCAGTTTACTTCCCCTATGCGCCCAAGCGCGGCCGCTAATCGTTGTGACGCGCAACGCCCCGGCTGCGTCCAAAGCGCGAGGGAGCAAAACGCCTGCGGACACCGTGGCTGCTGTGCGTCCCCTCGATGACTTTCGTTGATTACGCTGATTACAAGGAGATTCTATCCGATGGCAGTTCGTAGTGCAGAAGCCGTATGGAACGGCACGTTACGCGAGGGCAACGGAACGATGAAGGTTGGCAGTGGCTTTTTCGAAGGCCCTTTCACGTTTGCTTCGCGCTTCGAGGAAGGCAAAGGAACCAACCCTGAGGAGCTGATTGGCGCCGCCCATGCTGGCTGCTACTCCATGTTCCTCTCGGCGCTGCTGACCAGGGCAGGCTTCACGCCTGTGCGCATTCAGACCACGGCCAGCGTCCATCTTGGCGCAGGGCCGGCCATCACCAAGATCGAGCTGAAGACCGACGTCGAGGCGCCCGGCCTGGATGCAGAGACGTTCCAGGCCAAAGCCAGCGAGGCCAAGGCCGGCTGCCCCATCTCGAAAGCGCTGGCCAGCGTCGAAATCGAGTTGACGGCCCGCTTGCTGGCGTAACCCGGCTCGTTGGCCGGAAGCTCACTCAGTCCTTTGTGGCCTTGTGTGAGAATCCGTAACTGCTCAGGCGCGTGCTGGCATAGGCGAGCAATTGAAATGGCGGCTGATGGATGTCCCGCCGGGCGTTCACGCAAATGAACGCCCGGCGCGTCTGCATAGGATGCCTGAGTTATCTCAAATCATTCCGATTTCGAAATCGTATCGAACTCCTTCGGGCCACGCAGCGTCATCGCCCAGTTCGCCGTTGTTGAAACGACGGTTGAAATCATGGGACGTCACGGCAAAACGCGCCTCAAAATCTGTGAGGCGCGAACGGTACCTCTTGATGCCAATCTCCAGCGACTTGCGCTTCATGTCCAAACCCGAGCGGATGATTGGCAATGCTTCTGGCTTCAGTTCTTGGGATTTCTGATCCACCTGAGCGTCTTCGCCCTACTCGGTTTTCACCATCCCGATATCCGCGCCGGCAATCGGGATGGTACCCGGCACGTGCATGACCACCCGGTAGGTTCCGGCCGGAAGATCGGCCGGCAGGGGGAGGTCGAGCTGGCCGCGCACGATTTCGCCTGGCTGCCACTGCGATGAGGGGTAGGCGGCGCTCGCCAACGGCCCCGTTTGACTCACCACCTGGGCGCCGGCCGGGCCATCGAGGCTGACCGTCATCTGCTGGCCCTGCATGGGCGCAGCCACAGCTTGCCAGAAAAGGTCGAGGTGCAGAATGTCGCCGCGGCGCAGCGGGGTTTCCGGCGCATGGCTGAATCCACGCGGATAGCGGTTGTAACCGAGAAGGATGACATCGTGAAACTGCCGATCTACGACGGTTTGCATGGTGAAAGCTGCCCGCGGCCAGGGCGCATCCGGCCGGGTGACCTCGATGAAGCCCAGGTCAACGAAGTCGGCTTCTGAGGTGCGCAGGCGAACGCCGGTTGCGGCGTCGTACAGGCCGGCGATCAGGCGGTAGCGACCGAGTGGGGTGCCTGGCGGAATCAACAGGCCGTGGCGGTCCTCGATCACCTCGCCGGGCTGCCAGGTGGAGGTTGGCCGGCTCTCGCCGGCGGGTTCGGCGTCACGCTGCGCCCACACCTGATTGGCCCCGTCCAACAGTTGAATGAAGACCTTGTAACGCTGCGTCGAAACGCCCAGCGTTTGCCAGCGCAGAGTGATCTCCAGCACCTCGCCAGAAGGCAGCGCGGGGGCGCTCAGCGCCAGCCCGGTCAGATCGGTCAGAGGGGCAAAGGTCGCGGTCAGCGGCTGCATGGGCGCTGCGGCCTGCGGCAGGCTGTAGATGACGAAGCGCACATGGCCCCGCCAAACGTCTTGCACCTTGTACGCGTTGCGATCGAGCCAGGTCTCGACGATGCGCTGCGGATCGCTCTCGTCGGTGGCCCAAAAGAGCGCGTAGACGCGGCGCTTGCCGGCCAGGTTGGCTGCCAGGTCTGCGATGGTTTCTGCGGGCAGCGGCGGGCGCTGCGCCGGCAACGCCAGGACAGGGAGATCGCCCCCGTAGTAGAAGTTGAAAACGTCGCGCTGGCCGGGCGCATCGAGCAGAATGGCGTCCTGGGGCGATGCCAGCGCGGTGATGGTACGGCTGATGCCGCGGTAATCGTCGCGGGCAAAGGCCGGATCGGTGTAGTAGACGTCGAGCGCCTGGGCTGCGCCCGCGCTGACGCCAACCAGGCCCACCGTCAGCCAAATCAGCGCCAACCAGGCGTTGCGACCGGGCGCGGGCGCGCGGCGCAGGAGCGCCAGGGGCAACAGCAGCCCGCGCGCCAGCAGCAGAGCCAGCGCAGGGCTGGCCAGCAGCAGGAATTTGAGGTAGGCCTCTTTGAACAGGCCAAACGCCAGCATCAGCGCGAGAGGCGCCAGCAGCCAGAGCACAGGCAAAGCCCAGGCGACCCAAGCGCCCGGCGCAGGCGCAGCCACGGCCGCGGGCAGCGGGGTGGCGGAGTGCGGGGATGCACTTGCTTGGCGCCGCGTGGAGATGGACCGGGTCTTGCGCGCCGACGCGGCAGCCGGCGGTGTTGACGCCGGCGCAGCGGCGGGTCGAGCAGCGGCGTCAACTGCCAGCGGCAGCAGGCCGAGCAGCAAAACGGCCAGCGCCGGCCACAGCCACAGCGGGGAGATGGCGTCGGCGGTGGGGCCAAAGACCAACAGACGCAGCGCGCTGAGAATGGCGTTCATCCCCTGTTGGCTGACCGCCGGCGCGGGCCAGGCGCGCAACCGTTCCAGGGCAATGCCGGCCCAGGTCCAGTAGCCAAACACGATGACCAGGTGCAAGAAGAGCCAGCGCACGATGCGCAGACGGCGAAATGGCCGCGCCCAGGTGTCGAGGAGCCAGGCGGCGTAGACCAGGTTGACCACCAGCAGCATGAGTGGAAACAAATAGTGGGTGTAGAGGCCCAGGATGGCGGCGACTGCGAAAACGAAACCGGGCATGGCGCCAATCAATGGCGGTTCGCGCCGGCCCGGCGCCACCTCGACCATTTCCCGCTGCAAGAACACGACGAACGAGGCCGCCAGCAGGGTTGCCCACAGCGTGAGCAGCGCGTACATGCGCGCTTCCTGGGCGTAATAGATATGAAACGGCGCCAGCGCCAGCAGGAAGGCGGCCAACAGTCCGGCCACGCGGCCAAACAGGCGCCGGCCCAGGTCGTAGGTCAGACCAACCGTGGCCACAGAGGCGATGACCGAGAGGCTGCGCAACCCGTTCTCAGACGATCCAAACAGTTCGACCCATAGATTCAGCAGCCAGTAGTAGAGCGGCGGATGGATGTCTGCGGCCGCGGCCAGGCTGATGTCTGCCCAACTGCGCAAAGCCAGGCTGGCGCTGTTGCCTTCATCGGCCCACAGGCTCTGGCTATCCAACCGCCAGAGGCGCATGCCCAGCGCCAGGGCCACGATGAGCCAGGGCAGCCACGGCACCAACCAGCGATCGAGGCGGCGCAGTGAAAGGATCGAAGGTGAGAGAAGGGTCATGGCGATTGTTACTCGAACGATTCGATGATCAGGCCGTCACTCGAACTATTCGACAATCAGGCCGTCTATGGCAAAGGCGCCCGTCAGCTCGATCTGGCGCCTGCCCGCGCCCGCCCGCAGGTCGAGCCGCAGGCGGTTGGGGTCGGCGGGGAGCGGGCGCAGGGCAACGGCCTGACCGTTCACGTTGACCAGCGGTGGGGGCGGCTGGCCGGGCGGCAGGACAAGGGTCACGGCGCGGCTGGTCGTTTCGAAGCGCAGGCTGCTGCGGCTGTCGAGGCTGCGGCGGTATGCGCCCAACACGGCCCGCTCGTCCAGCAGCGTCTGCCAGTCGCCCGTAAAGGTCAATGCCCAGTGGTCTTCCTGATGGAAGCCGCGCCCAAGCGCCGGCGGTTGGGCGGTCAAGGCGGCCAGGGCGTCGTAGACCGGTAAGGGGCGGAAATCGGGCGCAAGCAGGCGGAAATAGGCTTCGGGCTTGCGCTCCTGCTCCCATTGATCGCTGGCGCGCTTGAGGAACCAGACGTTGGCGACGCCCAGCCAGGGCCATTCGGCTTCGATGCGTTGATAGGCCAGCGTCAGGTTGCGCGCCTGCTCGGCCTCGGTCGTCTGGCCAAAGCGCTTGTCCGGGATGTCGTCGGGCACGGCGTTCCAGTTCATCTCGCTGATCCAGATTGGTTTGTGGGCGTCGCCGTTGCGCACCATCATGTCGCGCACGAACTGGGGGCGGCTGAAGTTCATGACGCGTGGGTGCATGCGCCGGTCGGTCGGGCCTGACCAGAGGCCGTAGCCCTGCATGGCCAGGACGTCGAAGTAGGGTGCAGCGCCAGCGTCGTAGAGGCGCTGCAAGAAAACCAGGTCGTTCAGGCCATAGGGCGGCGTGGGTGTCAGTTCGATGGTGGATGCGAGCGCGCCCAGGATGATGACGACGTTGGGATCGGCGGCGCGGGCACGCGTGGCGCCGATTTTGAGCAGCTCGACGTACTCCTCCGGGTTGACGGGACGTTCGCCCCATTCGGGGTAGATGTTCGGTTCGTTCCAGAGTTGGTAGAAACGAATGCGCCCCTGGTAACGTTCGACAACGGCGGTCACAAAATCGCCGTAATCGTCGTAATCGTCCGGCGGGGCATACGAGCCGGCGGCGTTGCCCTCACGGCGTGTCCAGGCCGGCGGATTGCTGAGGCGCACGATCAGTTCCAGGTCGTATTTCTCGGCCAGGGCGACGATGTGATCGTACTTGTCCCAGGCCGAGTGATCGAACTTGTGATCCCAGAAGTCCCCTTTGGCGCTGATTTCGATATCTTCCCAGGGAAATTCCTGGCGCAGCCAATGAAAGCCGGCCGCAGCGGCCATCTGGACAGCCAGTTCACGTTTGGATGGTTCGACTTCCTGTTCGAGAAAGACGTTGACGCCAAACGGGTTGACGCCGGCGTACTGCATGGGGGTGAGGTCGGCGGTTTGCACGGCCGGGCGCAGGCGGTCAGCGGCCAGGTCGCTGAGGGCTTTGAGTTGTGGGAAGAAGTCGGTTTCGCCGCTCACATCGAAGAGCCGGGCGCGCACGTTGGCCTGGCGGAGCCACAGAATGAGCGCCAGGCCAAGCAGGGAGATGAGCGCCGCGCTCACGAGAGCGCGGCGCGGCGTGAAGTCAGGGTTTAGTCGCCGACAAAGGTGACGCCGGTGCACTGAACGCCTTCTTTGATGGTGTAGACCCATTTGTCCGAACGCGGCGTCAGGTCGCCAAAGCCGGTGTTTTCATCCTGACCGCCGGCGGGGAAGTTGGCAGGGCAGGAGACGACGAAGAGTTCGACGGTGGTGCCGATGGGCGGGGCGCCAGGGCCAAACGGCGAGAAGCCCCAGACGCCATCGCCGACGCCGCTGCAGCCGGAGCACTTGGTCTGGCGCGGGCCGTAAAAGGCGATGTGCACACAAACACCGTTACGCGGGTTGTTGTTCTTGTAGCGCACGAATCCGCTGAAGTAGGTGGTGCCTGGGTTCGGGTCGCAGCGCTCCACGCCCTTGAGCAGGAAGAAGGGATAGGCCGGCGCGGCTGTCGGGGGGGGCGCGGGCGGCTGCGTGGGGAGTGGGGTGGCTGTTGGCCGTCGCGTCGGCGCAGGGGGCGGCGGCGCGATACCGCTGACGATGGGCACGCTGGCCGCATCACCTTCGACGCGCACCAAGTCGCCGATGATCCAACCCTGTTTGCTTGCCACGCAGCAGACCTGCCACCATGTCCCGGCGTCGTTCTTACCGTTGATTTCCAGGCGATCGCCGCGGTTGACGCGGCCGACGAGCGGATAGCCGGTGCCTGGACCGCTGCGCACGTTGGCCGAGGCCGACGTGACGATCGCCGCCGGTTTGGCGTCCGGGGTGTTGGTTGGAGCAGCCGTGGGCGGCTCGGCCGGGGTCGGGGTGGCGGTCGGTTCCGGTGTGGGGGTCTTCGTCGGCGCCAGGGCCGGCGTTGGCGTCCAGTCCGGTGTGGGCGTGAAGGTCGGTTGCGGTGTGCGAGTGGGGATTACGGCGGGAGTCGGCGCGCCGCCGCAGCCGTTCAGCACGAGAGTGGCCAGCAAGACCAGCCAGGTCATTCTCGAAAGACGTTTCATCCAATTAACCTCTTGACCAGATGATCGGCGCACGACGCTGGCAGTGCACAGCGGCCGCCTGTAAGTTGCCGGGGCCAGATTCTACCATCAGACGGGCAGACGGGCAAAACCGGGCGGAGGAAGCTGCCATACAGCGTGAAACGATGGGCGCGGGGATGCGGTTCCGGGATGACCGGCAGACGCCGGCCTGACTCGGTCATCATCAGTGGCGACGGCGGGAAGATGCCGGCATTTTGGAAGGCGGCTGATCGCGCAGCACTGGGCGATAGGCTGGGGCCTCGATCTTGATGTGCTGGCTGCGGCCAGGATCGAAGACGCGGGCGTGGAATCGCCCTTCCAGAGGATAGTTTTCGGCCCTGACGGTGGCGACGGTGGGCAGGCGGGCGACGTAGCGATAGTTGACGAGTTGGAAGAGTTTCTCGTCGGCCCAGATGGTGGAGCCTTGCGCCCCCAGGTCGTCGAGCACCAGTAGGTCGGCCTTCTTGACACGATCGAAGCGTTCGTCGAGCGGCATGGTGCTGGTCGGGTTGAAGGCGGCGCGCAGATAGTCGAGCAGATCGGGGGTGAAGACGAACATCGGTGCGGCGCTGAAGCGGGTGCGGCGTTCATTGGCGATCGCTGCGGCCAGGTGTGTCTTGCCGCAGTGCTCGCCGCCGGTGAAGACCAACCAGTTTTCGGGCGATTGGGCGTATTCCTGCGCCGCATAGAACGCTGCACGCAGGCTGGCGCGCTGGTCTCCGTTCAAGGCGTGCCCCGTCAGATCGAAGGTGTCGAAGCGTTCGTCGCTGTGCAGGTGGAGCGTGCTCAGTTCCATCTTGTCGAGCTCTTTGTCCCCCTGGCGAAAATCGGGCGCGGTGATGTGAACGACCCTGCTCAGAAGGCTGTCCGCCAGGCGCGAGACGATGCGTTCATCCAGGTCTTCCAGCCGGTGGTTGGTGGTGACAACAGTGGGCAGGCGGGCGTTGTAGCGATGGTTGATGATCTGATAGAGCTTTTCCTCTGCCCACGAGGTGGCGCTGTGTGCGCCCAGGTCGTCCAGAATCAGCAGCGGCGCGTTGCGCACCTGTTCGAACCGCTCATCGAAGGTGACGTCCGACTGTGGGGAAAAAGCAGCGCGCAGATAGTCGAGCAGGTCGGGGGTGACGACGAACATGACCGGTTGTTGCAGAGCCAGGCGGCGATTGGCAATGGCGGCGGCCAGGTGCGTCTTGCCGACGCCGCAGCCGCCGTGCAAGAGCAGCCAGCCGGAGGGGTCTTCGGCAAAATCGCGCGCCATCTGAAAGGCGTCGCGCAGGACCTTCCGCTTCTCCGCCGGCAGCTTGATGCCTTCCGGCATGAACTGATCGAAGGTGAAGCGTTCGAGTTGCCCAAGATTGCTGATCTGGCGCAGGTGGACGACGCGTTCCCAGGCCAGAGTGCGCAGGGTGCAGGTGCAGGGCTGCGCCTTGCCAAACTCAGGATCGCCCACCGGCAGGTCGAGCATGACATAGCCGATGCCGTGACAAATGGGGCAGACCGGACTGCTGGCCGGGCGAGAAGGAGCATCGGACGCCAGCGCGCGCGCTTGGGCGATGCGCGCCAGCACATCGGCCAGGCTTTTCATAGGTCGGGAGACCTTTTCGATTCAATAGTCGAATGGGTCATAGCGTTTGCCCTGCGCTTTCGATTTCCTGCCACGACCGCCCGGCGCGACCGCAGCGGTCTTGGGGGCGGTCGAGCGGGCCGATGTGCGTGCGGGGGCGGGCGCCTCGCGGCCTTCGAGCGCCCATCGCTCCAGAATGGCGCGCACATAGCGCCAGGTGCGCTTGTTGCGCACGACTGCCTCGCGAAAAGCGGCCTCGATCCATTCGATGGGATAGAGCCGCTCGGCCTGGCGCAGCTCATCGGCCAGGAGCGGCTGCAGCAGGCCGATGTTCTGCTCGTAAATGGTGAAGATGTTGGGGCGGTCGGCGCGCAGCGTGCGGCCCTCGATGAGCGGATCGTCGAACTCCGGCATGACGCCGCTGCGCACACGTGCGAGCAGGGTGCGCCCCATTTCGTCGTTGAGGAAGTACCAGTCTTCGCTTTCGCCAAACCGCTCGACAACGAGATGCAGCAGCGAGCCGCGCGCCGTCGCCCGTTCCAGGCCATCCAGCACCGCGGCGCCATCGGGCAGGGTGTCGCGCAGGCGCGCATCGGTGAGCAGTTCGGCGCGGGTGATGAAACGCAGGCTGCCCGGCTTGCTGAACAGGCGCCACAGAGAGGTCAGCGTCACCTGCATTTCGCCCAGGTGGTCAATGAGCGGCAGCAGGTCGCTAAAGGCGAACTCTGGCAGCGTAATCGCCGGCAGATCGCCCGCAGGGAATCCGGCAAATCCTTTCATGCTGGCTCCTGGGCATCCGGTTCGAGCGGGGCGCGCACGATCTCCAGATCACGGAACTGGGTCAGTTCTTTGTGGAAGTAGAGCGACACCGTGCCCACCGGGCCGTTGCGATGTTTGGCGACCATGATGTCGGCAATGTTCTTGCGCTCGGTGCTGTCGTCGTACATGTCTTCGCGATGAACGAACATCACAATGTCGGCGTCCTGTTCGATGGAGCCGCTTTCGCGCAGGTCGCTGAGGATCGGTTTCTTGTCGGCGCGCTGCTCCACGGCGCGTGAGAGTTGCGAGAGGGCCAGTACCGGCACCTTCATTTCACGGGCCAGTTCCTTGAGCGAGCGTGAGATGTAGGAAATCTCCTGCACGCGGTTTTCGTTGCGCCCACCCTGCCCGCGCATCAGTTGCAGGTAGTCAACGATGATCAAGTCCAGGCCATGTTCGGCGTGCAGGCGGCGGGACTTGGTGCGCATCTCCAGGGCGCTCATGGCCGGGGTGTCGTCAATGAAGAGGTGCGTGTTGGCCAGCACGCCAGCCGCTTCCATGAGGATGGGCCATTCCTCGTTGGGCACATCGCCCAGGCGCAGGCGCTGCTGGTCAATGCCGGTTTCGGAGGCCAGCAGGCGCTGCACCAACTGTTCGGCCGACATTTCAAGGCTGAAGAAGGCGACGCGCTGGCCGTAGCGTTTGGCGGCGTTGGCGGCCAGATTGAGCGCCAGGCTGGTCTTGCCGGCGCTTGGCCGGGCGGCCAGGATGATCAGATCGGACTTCTGCAGGCCGCCCAAAATCTTGTCCAACAGCCTGAAACCGGTGGGCACGCCCAAAACCTCGCCCCGGTTGCGCGCCAGATAGTCAATGCGATCAATGACCCCGCCCATCAGCTCTTGAATGGGCGCCAGATCGCGGCGCACGCGTCGCTCGGAGACCTGGAAGATGACCTGTTCGGCGTTGTCCACCACCTCGCCCACGTCGCGCGACTCGTCATACGCCATCTGCGCAATCTGGCCGGCCGCCGTAATCAGGCGGCGCAGCACCGCCTTTTGCTCGACGATGTGGGCGTAGTATTCGACATGGATGGCGGTTGGAACAGCGTTGATGAGGTCGGTGATGTAAGCGTCGCCGCCCACCTCTTGCAGTTGATTGCGCTTTTCCAGTTCCTCGCACAGGGTGACAAAATCGGCCGGCTGACGGTGTTCGTGCAGATCGAGGATCGCCTGGTAGACCCAACCGTTCTTCTCGCTGTAGAAATCGTCGGCGCGCAAGAAGGACGCCACCTTGATGACGGCGTCAGGGTCAATCAAAACCGAGCCAAGCACAGCCTGTTCGGCTTCGCGGCTGGAGGGGATCAGTTTGTCTGGTGTGGTCATCGCATTACCGGCTGCACCGTGCTCGCGGGCGTTTCGACTGAGAAAAGAGCGGCGAGGCCATGGCCTCGCCGCGCTGACGACTCGTTAGCCCAGCTTTCTGCGCCAGGCGTCGGGACGGCTCAATCGCCCAAACCGCCCAGATCAAGGCCTTCGACGAAGTCGCGAAAGATGTCGAGGCCTTCTTCAGGGCCTTCACCGCCAGCGGTGCTTCGTTCGCCCCTGGCGCGGCGGCGCGCCTCGTCCGACGGCTGGTCTTGCACATCGTTTTCGGACAGAATCGCCGCCTGTTCCATTACCTTATCCTCCACATAGATCGGAATACGCGCCCGCACCGCCAGGGCTACGGCGTCGCTGGGCCGGGCGTCAATATCCGTCAGATCGCCGCCGACATCCATGACGATGGTGGCAAAGAAGGTTTGATCATGAAGGTTGCTGATGACGACGCGCAGAACCTGCGCCTCCAGCGTGTGGATGATGCGCAGCAGAAGGTCGTGCGTCATCGGCCGGGCGACCTCAACGCCCTGTAGCTGGATTGTAATGGCGTCTGCCTCGAAAGGGCCGATCCAAATCGGCAGGTAGCGTTCGCCGTTGATTTCCTTCAGTACAACGACGCGGTGCTGCGACATCAAGCTGACCCGAACGCTGTCAATCGTGACTTCGATCATGCATGGCCTCCTCACCCGATCTGCTGTAGCGTTGGCATTATACCACAAGGCGGAAAGTCGCACCAAAGTTGGCCGGTTAGTTGGAAATGTCAGGGGGCAATGGTATAATCTGCCGCCAGCGCTGTGCGCCGCACGCCGCCGCTGGCAAGCGTTTGCTCAAGGAATCCGATGAATCGGCGAAAAATTCACCCATTGCTTCGTTCGCAGCTCGAACAGGCTGAAAGCGATCAGACCATTCCCGCCATCGCACGCCTCGACATGAGTCGCGGCCTGCAGCCGTCGCTCCTGAGCGGCGGCGCCGTCGCTGCCGTGCGTTACCAATACCGGCTGCTACCGATGGTTTCGTTGCTGGCGACGCCGGGCCAGATCTACTCCTTGCTCGACGATCCAACCGTCGAACAGCTCTGGTACGACCTGCCGGTGCACGCCTGCCTCGATTTCTCCATCAATTTGATACAGGCGTCGCGCCTCTGGAGCGTGGGGCTGAGCGGGCGCGGGGTGCGCGTGGCGCTGCTCGACACCGGTCTCGACGCCGCACACCCCGATTTGCGCGGGCGGGTGGCCGGATCGGCGGTTTTCTGCGGTGAAGGGCTGCTCGACCGCAATGGGCACGGCACACACGTGGCCGGCATCGTGGCCGGCAGCGGCAGCGCCAGCGACGGCCGTTTCACAGGGGTTGCGCCCGGCGCCTCACTGTTGATTGCCAAAGTGCTGGACGATCACGGCAACGGCTGGTCGAGCGATGTGATGGCCGGACTCGATTGGGCCGTGCTGCAAGGGGCGCGAGTGGCCAATCTCTCCCTCAGCAGCGACCATTTCGGCGACGGCAGCGACGCTCTCTCACTCGTGTGCGACGCCGCCGTGCAGCAGGGTCTGGTGATTTGCGTGGCGGCGGGCAATCAAGGCCCCACTGCCCAGACGATCGGTGCGCCAGGCTGCGCCCGGCACGTGATCACCGTAGGCGCCAGCACCGACGCCGACGGCATCGCCGAGTTCACGGGCTGCGGTCCCACCGCCGATGCGCGCATCAAGCCAGACATTCTCTTCCCCGGCGCGCTGATCGTCTCCACGCGCGCCCGCGGCGCACACATGGGCGCCAGCCAGGGGGAATTGTACACCGAGGCCTCCGGCGCCAGCATGGCGACTGCACACGCCAGCGGCGCGGCGGCGCTCCTGTTGGAAGCCAACCCAGAGCTGACGCCCGCCGAGATCAAGGCGGCGCTGCTGGCCGGCGCCAAAGATTTGGGGCGCAACCCGCAGATGCAAGGCGCCGGGCGCGGCGATGTCTATGCGGCGCTGCGCGCCATCCAGCGCACGACGCCGCCCCCGTCCGACGCCAACACCTGGTCATCTACGCCTGGCTGGCCTGACGCCGGCGCCTGGTCATCTGCGCCTGAATGGCCTGACGTCGGCCGGCCGCGGCCGGCGGTCGCGGCGCCGCACATGGGGCGACGCCGATCCATGCGGCAGGGCATCATCTGGGCCAGTCTGGCCTTCAGCGTCCTGCTCGTCTGCCTCTGTTCGCTGGCGATCGTGCTTGGCGGGCTGGACAGCGCCCTGTGGGCGCTTGAAACCAGGGCAGCCACGCCCACCGTCAGCTTGAATGTGCTGCTGCGTCAAGATTTCAGCGCCGGCGACGCCGCCTGGCCCACCGCCGAAAGCGCCGCCGATCTGCGCGGCGTGGCCGAAGGGCGCTATTACCTGATTGCGCGCCAGCCGCAGGCCCTCGTCAGCCAGGTGATTCCGGGGCGTTATGACAACGTGGTGGTCGAGGTGGAAGCGGGACAGACCGACGGCCCGGCGGGGGGCGCATACGGTTTGATGCTGCGCCAGCGCGACAATAGCAACTTTTACTACGCCGGCCTGAGTTCGCAAGGCTCCTACAGCTTCGCACGGCTGGTCGGCGGGCAATGGCAGGAGATCATCCCCTGGACGCCATCCCCGGCGGTTCTGGGAGTCGGCTATCTGAACCGGCTGCGCGTCGAAGCGCGGGGCAATCGTTTCACGTTGTGGGCAAATGGCGAGGTGTTGGCCGTTGTCGAAGATGGGACTTTTGCGAGCGGCAGTGCGGCGCTCTTTACGGCCAGTTTCGAACAGGGCAATGTGCGCACCGATTTCGACAACCTGACGGTGTGGGCTGCCCCGCCCTGAGCAAAAAACGATGTTGGCGCCTCCGCCGATCTCTCGGCGTGCGACGCCAACATGCCTGCCTCCTCAGTTTCCTCAAGATCGCGGCGTCTTTGCCGGCGACCTGGCGTGGAATCAATTCAGAACGGCTCTTCGGCCGGCGGCTCGTCGAGCGGGGGCGGCGGCTCGTCCTGCCGGCGCGGCTCCAACATCTGCAAACCTGTCATGTGAACCTTCGTGCGCCAGCGTTTCTCGCCTTTTTCATCGAGCCACTGGTCGGTGCGCAGTTCTCCCTCGATGTAGGTCAGGTGTCCCTTCTTGAGATACTGCTGTGCGATCTCGCCCAGGCGTCCCCAGGCTTCGATCTGAAACCACTCTGTCGCCTGTTTGCGTTCGCCGTCCGGCCCTTTCCAGAAACGGTCAACGGCCATCGAAAATGAAGCGACCTGTGCGCCGCTAGGAGTGTAACGCACGTCTGGATCACGCCCCAGGCGCCCAATCAACTGTACGCGGTTGAGACCCGCCATGATGAGAATCTGTCTCCTTTCTCGTTGTCGCGCTGAGCGTTGCAGCGCAGTGATCGGAGCGGCTGTTACGAGTTGATTGGGCGGCCCGGACTCCATCAGCAAACAGCCTGCTTGGCGAGCTTAACGGCGACAACGGGGAGATTTTCGCGCTCAAGCGCCAAAGAGATCGTCCAAATCCTGGCTGAAACTGGGCAGCGGGCGGTCGTCGCGGCCCGGGGTTTCGGCGCCGGTAACGGCTCGGTAGAAATTCTCATCGTATCGGCGGGTGCGCAGCACGATCGGCATCGGTACGGCATGTCCCACCATCAGAATCTGCTGGCGCGTGTCGAGGCTTTCGAGCATGGCGCGCACGGCTGACCGGCTGGCGACGCCGGTCAGAACCGCTTCGATGTCGCGCTCCTCGGTCAGCTTACCGGTGACGCGCGTGCCCAACTGCGACAGCACTTCGGGATCAATGCCGCTTGGCCGTTGGTCCACCACCATCAGGGTGACGCGATACTTGCGCAGTTCGCGCGCGATGGTGCCAAAGATCGTCTGGCGGGCAGCACGCGGGTTGAGGAACTTGTGCGCTTCCTCCAGGGTGATCATCAGCGGTTTGGGCGCGTCGCTCGGACGCTGCGTCTCCAGCGCCTTCTCGACTTTCTGCACATAGAGTTCGCGCACGCGACGGGTGACGATGTTGGCCACCAGCATGTGATCGAGACTGCTCGAGTCGTTGCCAAAATGCAAAATGATGTGGATGCCCCGGTCGAGCAAGGCCGTGATCTCGTCGATGGCCCGCGTGTCGGCCTGCTTGACGATATAGGGGCGGCGTTCCACCAGGTGCAGCCTGCGCTTGAGCGCGCCCAGGGCGCTGGCGCTGGCATTGGCGCGTTTCACCCAATCTTCCAGTGCCTCCCCCTCCATCGCCAGCAGGCGCGTCAGCCAATCGCTGTGAAAATCGCGCTCTAGCAGGGCGATCGTCGTTTCGGTGGTCTCGGGCAGGTCAAGCTCTTCACGCAGCAGGAGGATGTCGTCCGCCTCGATCTGGTTCAGGCCGATCTTGAGCGTGGCGTCGACGCGGCGACCGGGGCGGCGGGCGGCCTGCTCGCTCAACGACCAGACCTGGATGCGGGTGCCGAACAACTCTTTGAGGCCCTTGACGGTGACCTTCTCCTCAGAAGTTGCGCCAAAGGCATACTCATCGTGCATGTCGAAGATCAGGTTGACGCCCACCTTGCGATGCACGATGCCGCAGACGAGCAGGCGGGTCAGGAACGATTTGCCGGTACCAGACTGGCCAAAGACACCGTTCGAGCGTTCCATGAGACGCTCCAAATCGAGGCTGATGGGCAAGTCGGCGCCGACCAACGGCGTGCCCATGGCAAAGAGCTGCCCACCCTCGCGGCCAAAGACCAGTTCGAAATCGCCGGCGTCGGCATGGCGCAGTGTGGCGAAGTGCATCGGGATCGTACGCACCGGTTCGGGGCGCGCCGCCGTGTCAATGAACGCCAGCGGGTCGGCGGACGGTTTGCGCAGCATGAGCATCGGCTTGACTTGCACAACGGCGTAGGTGGCGGAACCGGCCAGCGCGCTGCGCACGAAGGTCGAATTGACATCGGGCGGTGCGCTGAGCAGGTTGGGATCGGTCACGCGCAGTTGCAGATCGCTGATCGTACTGAAGTAGAGGTGATCCTCGCCTTCGACGATGACGAAACTGCCGATGCTCAGGCCTTCGGTCGAAACGCCGGCGTCGAGGCGGGCCGTCAGCGTGGCGTTGAATGCGCCGTCGGTAATGACGCCCAGGCGCTGGCGGTGCGGATTTTGTGGGTCCATCTTGTCTCCTCAGATTGCTGAGCGCCGTCGGGATACGGCCCGGCGCCGTGCGGGTCGGTCAGGGCCGCTCTGGGTCGTCGCCATTCATCCTCTGCTGCACGAAAGTCAATAGGCCGCGGCAGCCTGCCTCGACCAGGTTGTAGACATGGCTGAACTTGTTGTCGTAGTAGGGATCGGGCACGTCACGCGGGTAGCCGGGCGGGGCAAAGTCGAGCAGGCGATAGAGCTTGCCGGCCAGGCGGCCCTGTACTTCGATACGTTCCAAATCGAAGATGTTGTCCTGGTCCATGGCAATGACGTAATCGGCCGCCCGCAGGTCTTCCGGCGTGACGAGCCGGGCGCGTCCGCGGTGGATGATGCCGGCGCGCCGCAAGACGGCCTGCGTGCCCGGATGCACCTCTTCGCCGACGTGCCAGCGGCCAGTGCCGGCCGACAGCACTTCGATCTGCTTTTGCAAACCGGCTTCCTCGACAAGGCGCCGAAAGATGGCCTCAGCCATGGGCGAGCGGCAGATGTTGCCCAGGCAGACGAACAGAACTTGAATCACCGGTGACATGACCTTTCTGGCAGGCAGCGAGCGCCGGCGGCGCCGCGATTCCTCAGTAGACCTGATGGGTGAGAATGCCGCCGTCCACGGTGAGACTGGCGCCGGTGATCCAGCGGGCGGCGGGAGAGGCCAGGAAGAGGCAGGCGTCGGCCACGTCTGCGGGCAGCCCGAGCCGCCCCAACGGCGCGGCGCGCCGATAGCGAGCGACGCCATCGGGCCAATCTTCCTCCAAACCGGGACGCCAGATCAAGCCGGGCGCCACGGCGTTGACGCGAATCCCATCACGGCCCAGTTCGGCGGCGGCGGCGCGGGTGAACATCTCCAGGCCGGCTTTGGAGGCGCAGTAGTGGCTGTGCCGCGGCGCCGGGTTGTGCGCCTCGATGGAGGTGATGTTGATAATCGCGCCGCCCTCGCCCTGTTGCCTCATCACGCCGGCGACCGCCTGCGTCATGAGAAAGACGCTGCGCAGGTTGGCGTCGAGCACGGTGTCCCACTGATCGGCGGTCATGGTGAGTAATTCGGTCAGGGGTTGGGCGCCGGCGTTGTTGACCAGCACATCAATGCGCCCAAAGCGCCCCACAGCCGCCTCGACCAGTTCAGCAGCGCGGCCGGGCTGCGAAAGATCGGCCTGCAGCGCAGCGGCATGACCACCCTCGGCGCCAATGCGTTCCACCAGGTCGTGCGCGCCGGCGGCGCTGGCTCGATAGTGCACGACGACGCCGGCGCCCGCCTGCGCAAAACGCCAGGCGATGCCCTGTCCCAACCCGCTGCCGCTGCCGGTGACGATGACGGCGCGGCCGCGAAAATCGAGCAACGACGCGACATTGGGTACCGATGTTTCAGTCATTGATCGCCTCGCTGGCCGGCGTCAGGGCTTCGATGAGCGCCGCGACGGCCGGGTAGCGCACCCGTAAAACGTTCCGTTCGGCCAGTTCACAGTCTTCTGGCGCATAGGCCGGGGCCATGGTGGTGCCCATCAGCCCGAAGCGCCCGCCGGGCCGCACTCGCGACCCCTGCCAGACGCCGGCCGGCACCACGACCTGCACATGCTGGCCCGCTTCCAGATCATGGCCGAGAACGATCACCTGGCTGCGCCCGTCCGGGAAGAGCAGCAGCAGATCAACCGGGTCGCCCAGGTAGAAATGATAGACCTCATCGGTGACGAGGCGATGGATCAAGGAAACGTGTTCGTCGTAGAGCAGGAAGTAGATGGCGCTGCCATACGAACGCGGATGCGGGCCAGGCAGAGGCAGGCCGCCGGACGGGGTTCCGTTGAAACGCGGGGCGACGTAGGTGCGACGGTAGAAACCCCCTTCGATGGGGAGGGGTTCGAGTTGAAGCAACTCGATTAGACGCTCGGCTGTCAACATGCAAGACCTCTGAAATGGCGTTTAGGGTTCGATGCCGTACAACACGGTGAGCAACCGGTCGTACTGCGACTGCAGGAGGATGGAAACGGTGCGTGCGGCGCTGGTCAACCAGGGCAGGTCGTTGCCGCGCGCCGTGAAAACCTGGCGGATGTGCGCCGCCAACAGTTGTTCGGCTGGCAGTTCGCCCTGCGTGGCCAACAGCAGGCGAAAGTAGCCGAGCTGTTCGCTGAAGGCAACGACCGCCGAGAGCGGAGCCGGAACGACGGAGAAGTGCAGGGGCGGCGGTTGGGCGGGCAGGTGCTGGCGCATGCGCCCACTGCCGTCACGCCAGCCGACGAGCAGAGCGCCAAACTCGGTGCGTAGCGTCTTGGCCAGTTGCGGGTGATTCTGGTAGATCGCGCTGTCGAACGTCTCCTCGGTACTGCGACGCACGACCCGGCGCCCAGGATCGAGGCCGCCGGTGCTGCCGAAGTTGACGACCGCATAGATCGTCTGTCGTTCGTCGGGCTGCACTTCGACCAGACTGCCGAGCGCCGGCGGTTGGTGCAGGGTGAAGCTCTCCGCCGTGAAGCCGAGGCTGTTGGTTGCTATGATTTCGCCGCAACGGTCCATCGTCTGTTTTTCTCTTTCCTCGCTGAAAATGGGCGCCGCTTCTATGTGTTCGATCATCCGGGGAAAAACCTTGAAGGTTTCAGGAAACTTGAGGGTTTTGGGGTTTCTGCTGCTCAAACGCCCCGCTGCCGCTTGCTGTGATCCTTGCGCGAACGCGTGACCAGGACCTGCTGTTGGGCCAGCGCCTCTTCCAACATTCGTTCGACCAGTTGGCGGTCGCCCATACTGATGACGGCCTGTTCGTGCGCTTCGACCAGTGCGGGCGGGAAGCCGTCGCCGCGGCGGCATTGGTCAACGACCAGGGCATGGATGCGATCAAGCAGCGCCGGGTCTTCCGCTACCCAGCGCGGCGCTTCGATGCGCCCGATCTCGTCGCCCACATTGACGTAGAAGAAAAGAATGTCCTGGGCGGGAGAGGGATAGAACTTGCGCACGACGGGCTGCAGCGAACGCCAGAGGCCGGTGCGTTCGCCGTCGCCAAGCCAGGTGTGCAGCAGGCGGCGATCTTCGAGCGGAACCAGAAAGGCGCAGGCGGGCAGGCCCTTGTCGCGCAGGGTTTGGCAGCGCGCACAGACAACGTGTGGATCGGGGCAGATGCCGACGCGTAGGGCGTTGATGATCTCGTCGCTGGCGGGAAAGCTGATGTAGCTGGCGATCGGGATGCGGCGCTGGCGCAGCGTCTCCAGAGTGGCCAGGTAGGGCCCCAGAAAGCGGTCGCGCACCTCCTGGCTCAGGCTTGGGCTGTCCAGGCCCCAGAGGATGAGCGTACCATCGCGCAGCAGCATCACCTCGCGCTCGGTCGCCGCCTCGGCGGCCAGCAAAAGGGCTTCCATTTCGGAAACCGCCATCTTGACGGCGAGCAGGGCGCCTTCGACGGGCAGGGTTTGGAAACCGGGCGAAACGTAGACATCCTCATCGGCGTAGAAGAGGCGACACTGGCTGCCCAGCTCGGCGTCGGGACGTGCGCCATAGGCCAGCAGGGCAAAACCGGTGTTGATCAGGTAATAGCGCACGGGGCTATGGCGGTCAGGGTAGATGGCGGAACCATCGGAGGCAATGACGTTGAAATCGCCAGCGTGCGAGGGAAGAGGATAGCGGGCGGTCAACGGTTCGAGCGGATAGCCGACCAGCCAAGCGGGATGGGCCTGCCCGTCGTCCAGGCGACTGCGCACCCAGGCTGCATCCTGTTGCAGGAACTGCTGGCGCGCCGCCTGCAAACGGTCGCCCGAAGCGTTCAGACTCAGGTTTCGAGTCATGGCCTCGATTTGGGCGCTCAGGCTCTCCAGATCAAGCGACATTGTCCTCTTTTCACGTGCGCTGTATGGGCGTCGTTTTCATGGGGGAAAGGGCAAGATTGTAAACAAGATTGTAAACAAGCTTGTAAACAAGCTTGTAAACAAGCTTGTAAACAAGCTTGTAAAGAAGATTGCAAACAAGATTGCAAACAAGATTGCAAACAAGATTGCAAACAAGATTGTAAACAGGCTTGTAAACAGGCTTGTAAACAGGCTTGTAAACAGGCTTGTAAAATTGTAAACAGGCTTGTAAAATTGTAAACAATGGCGCGCTGCATGTCAAGTCACGCATTCTGGTGATTACCCACAAGTCATCTGAGATTTGAAAAGCTCCATCATCTGTGGCA
>CAZOLV010000048.1:0-38993 GCA_964580725.1 uncultured Anaerolineae bacterium
ATTCCAATATCAACTTCATGGGATGTGAAATTCCAATATCAACTTCATGGGATGTGAAATTCCAATATCAACTTCATGGGATGTAAAATTCCTCGGAAGTCTTCAGGATGGATGCGGGGTCAAACATCGCGGCCGAGCGCACGCAGGATTTCCTGGCCGTACAGCGCCTGTTTGACAGGACCAAAGCCGCCGCAGATGGCCAGCTCCGCCAGGGTGCGAGGCGCCTGCCGTGCGATGACCATGAGCACGTCGTTGGTCATGACGACGTCTGGGTCAACGCCGCGCTCGGCGGCGCGCGCGGTGCGCCAGGCGCGCAGGGCATCATAGCGGCCGTTAGCGCCCTCGTCCGGGCGCGTCGTCTGCTGATGATTGCGCTTGGGGGCCGATGGCGGCGGGTTGGCTGCTCCTTTGTGCAGCGCCTGCAGCAGATCGGCCCCGCTGCGACGCAGCAGATTTTCGTTGATGCCGCGCATCTTGAGCAGATCGGGCAGCGTGGCTGGCATGTGCTCCGCCAGGTTAATCAGCGTTTGGTCGGCCAGCACCTTGAAGGGCGGCTGATCCATCGTGCGCGCTTTTTCCTCACGCCAGAGGTAGGCGGCCTGCAGAACCGCCAACTGTACGCCATTCAGTTCACGTGCGCCGCGCAAACGCCAGAATCCATCGGGATCGAACGGCCTGGGCACATGGGTCAGCGCGGCCATGCCGTCGAACACTTCCATCGCCTCTGCGAGACGCCCACGCGCCGCCAGTTCTTGTTGCAGGCGCACCCGCAGCGGCAGCAGATAGTGGGTGTCGAGCCGGGCGTAGGCCAGATGGGCGCGGGTCAGCGGGCGAGCGCCCCAGTTTGCCCGCTGCAGGCGTTTGTCCATCGTCACGCCAAAATGCTTCTCCAGAATGGCGGCCAGCCCCACATCTGGCCAACCCAGGATGCGCGCCGCCCAGAGGGTGTCGAAGATGTTGGCGAACTGAAACGCATAGTCGCGTTTCAGCAGCAGGATGTCGTTTTCGGCGGCATGGAAGACCTTGGTGATGCGTTGATCGGCGAACAGTGCGCCGAGCGGGCGCAGGTCAAGCTCGATGGCCAGTGGATCGAGGATGTAGTCGCAGTTCCCCTGGTCGTCGGCCGCGTCCGATTCGCACGTCGAGATTTGGATCAAACAGACCTTGTGAAAATAGGCGTACAGGCTGTTCGCTTCGGTGTCCACCGCCAGCGCGGACGCCGCGTTGAGTTTTGGTAGCAGTGTTTCCAACTGCGCCGTGGTGCGTATGACCACCGGCGGCGGCAGGGCCGGCGGCGGCGGTGCGGCTCTGTTCTGCTCAGGGCCGGAATGACGACTTGACATAGCAATCCTCTCGCAACGAAAGCCCTCTCTTGGGCGCCAACGATCAATTGACGGCTGTCATTATCCCAGATTTGGACAAGATGTCAAAGTCAGTGGTATAATCTCGCCGCGTGTGACAGTAGATTCCCCCACGACCCCGCAGGAGGTGACGCAACAGATTCGACGCACAGGTCGCATGATCGCATCTCGCCAACCGGCTCTCCGGCCGGGCGGGAGATCGTCGGATCGCTTCCAGACGACAACTTTTTCACTCGCAGTCCAGACTTTTTTGCATGTTTCGCACGGCCCAAGATGTTGGAACGGTTTCGGCTTTTTGCCCCGCCCCGTCAGGGGACGCAAGTTCACGGTGATTTCGACTAGCCTTCACCCTCTGACTTGTCGCTCCGGCGCTTTTTCAGCCGGGCGTCTGCCTCGATCAGGCAGCAGACGCCTCTGACGGCGGCGACCGCACAGTTCTGTCTGGCGTCTTGGCCATTCAACGCAACTCGATTCAACTTTCGACAAGGAGCTGCTTTTTCATGGCTAGTGTAACGTACGAACACGTTTTCAAGCGTTGGGGCGATGTGACCGCCGTCAACGATCTGAACATCCACATCGAAGACAAGGAATTTCTGGTCTTCGTCGGCCCCTCCGGCTGCGGCAAGACGACATCACTGCGTCTGCTGGCCGGCCTGGAAGACATCAGCGATGGCCGTATTCTGATCGGCGATCGCGTCGTCAACGATGTACCGCCCAAAGACCGCGACATCGCCATGGTCTTCCAGAGCTATGCGCTCTACCCGCACATGAGCGTCTACGACAACATGGCCTTTGGCCTCAAGCTGCGCAAGACGCCCAAGTCTGAAATTGACAAGCGCGTCAAGGAAGCGGCCGACATCCTGGGCATCATGCAACTGCTCGACCGCAAGCCCAAGCAGTTGTCCGGCGGTCAGCGCCAGCGCGTCGCCGTCGGCCGCGCCATCGTGCGCGAACCAAAGGTCTTCCTGTTCGACGAGCCGCTCTCCAACCTGGACGCCAAGCTGCGTGTGCAGACCCGCGCCGAAATCAGCAAGCTGCATCGCCGCCTGGGCACCACCTTCATCTATGTGACCCACGACCAGGTCGAAGCGATGACGATGGCCAGCCGCATCGCCGTCATGAAGGACGGCCTGCTGCAGCAGATTGATTCGCCGCAGAACCTCTACGATCAGCCCGCCAACGTCTTCGTGGCCGGCTTCATCGGCAGCCCTTCCATGAACTTCTTCGATGCAACGCTGGTCGAAGCCGACGGCAAGATGTTTGCGGATGGCGGTAGCTTCCGCCTGGAGATCGCCGGCAAGCGCGCCGAAGCGACGCGCAAGCACAAGGGTCAACAGGTGATCTTCGGCGTGCGTCCCGAAGACATTCACGCCCGCAACTTTGCGCCGCCCGGCATCAGCCCGGCCCCCCTGCAGGCCAATGTGGATGTCACCGAGTTGATGGGCAACGAAATCTTCCTCTACCTGCTCACCGGTAAGAAGTCGTTCGTCGCGCGCGTCGATCCGCGCACCCACGCCGTCGCTGGCGACAACATCGAGATGGTCGTCAACATGGACAACGTGCACTTCTTCGATCCCAAGTCCGAGAAGGCGCTGCGCTAAGACTTTAGTTTGGAAGGAATGACCTGTAGGGCCACGGCTCTACAGGTCTGTTTTTTTGTGACACGTCAACCAGTCAGCGTCATTGCCACGGTACTCAACGAAGGCGAGGCGATTCGTCGCCTGCTCGATAGCCTGTTGGCGCAAACCCGCCCGCCTGACGAAATCGTCATCGCCGATGGCGGTTCGACCGACGGCACCCTGGCCATCCTGCAGAGCTACAGCGACCGGCTGCCCATGCGCGTGCTGGTCGAGCCTGGCTGCAACATCAGCCAGGGGCGTAACCGTGCCGTCGCCGCGGCCCGCCATGATGTGATCGCCGCCACCGACGCTGGCGTGCGGCTGGAGCCAGGCTGGCTGGCCGCGCTGCTGGCCCCTTTCGAACAACCCCACGCCACTGCGCCGCAGGTCGTCGCCGGCTTTTTCCTGCCCGACCCGGCCAACCTGTTCGAAGCCACGCTCGGCGCCGTCACTCTGCCGGCGCTGGCCGACATCGAACCGGCGACCTTCCTGCCTTCCAGCCGCTCTGTCGCCTTCACGCGCGCCGCCTGGCAAGCGGCCGGCGGCTATCCCGAATGGCTCGACTACTGCGAAGACCTGATCTTCGATTTTCGTCTGCGCGCGGTGGCCGGACCGTTTGCCTGGGCGCCCACCGCCGTTGCGCACTTTCGGCCGCGCCCCACGCTGCGCAGTTTCTTCAAACAGTATTACCGCTATGCGCGCGGTGATGGCAAGGCCGACCTCTGGCGCGTGCGTCACGCCATCCGTTACGCCGTCTATCTGGCGGCGTTTCCCGCGCTACTTGGCCATGCGCTGTGGGGCCAGTTTGCGCGTGGCCTCGGCTGGGTCGGACTGCTGCTCGGCTTCATCCTCTACAACCGCCGCCCCTGGCAACGTCTGCGTGACGCCTGGGAACCGTTCAGCGCCAGGCAGCGTCTGCTGGCCATCGGGCTGGCACCCTGTATTCGCATCGCCGGCGACATTGCCAAGATGATCGGCTATCCCGCCGGCCTGCTCTGGCGCTGGCGCCGCCGTCCCCCCGATTGGCGCCAATCCAAGTAGTAGCAACCCCGAATTCATTCGGATTATTTTGACCGTCCGCGGCGGCCGTGCTAGAATCGCTGGCAAGCGAGGAACCATGCTCGATCTTGCGATCATCATCGTCAATTACAACACCTGCGCCCTGTTGCGCGACTGCCTGAAATCGGTCTTTGCCGGCACGGGCGATTTCTCCTATCGGGTCTGCGTGGTTGACAACGCCTCCAGAGACGGCAGCGTCGCCATGATACGCGACGAATTCCCCCAAGTCGAACTGATCGCCAGCACCGTCAACGGCGGTTATCCCTACGGCAACAACGTCGGCCTGCGCCGCTTCGGTTTTCAAGACACGCCCGGCGCCGCTGACGCCGATGCGCCGCGCTACGTCCTGCTGCTCAACCCGGACACCATTCTGCCCCCCACCGCCCTGCGCGACATGCTGGCCTTTGCCGACGCCCGCCCCGATTGCGGCGTGGCCGGCCCCAAACTGTTGCGGCCCGATGGCAGCCTCGACCTGGCCTGCCGGCGCTCGTTTCCCACGCCCGCCATCTCCTTCTTCCGCATGGTCGGTCTCAGCAAACTCTTTGCGCACAGTCCCATCTTTGGCCGCTACAACATGACCTTTCTCAGCCCCGATCAGTTGACCGAAGTAGATTCGGTCGTTGGCGCTTTCATGCTGGTGCGCGGCGCCGCCATTCGTCAGGTCGGCCTGCTGGACGAAACCTTCTTCATGTACGGCGAAGACCTGGACTGGGCCTTTCGCATCAAAGCCGCCGGCTGGAAAGTCTGGTACAACCCGGCGGTGACCGTGCTGCACTACAAAGAGGCATCGAGTCAGCACAGCGACAAGGCGCGCTACGAGTTCTATCGAGCCATGGCCATCTTCTACCGCAAGCACTACGCCGCTCACACCCCCTGGCCGCTGCACATCCTGGTGCTCGGCGGAATCACCCTGCGCGGCGCGCTGGCCATGACCGGACGTAAGCTGAAAGCCTGGCGTCGCTTGCGCCTGCCGCCGGCCGCCGCCTCAAGGACACCATGAAACGCTCGCACTCGCTGCTCATCCTGGCCTTTGTCGCCGCCGACATCATCATGACGACGATCGCCTTCTTGCTGGCCTACCGCCTGCGCGTCCTCACCGCCGGCGACAGCGTCGGCCCGCTGATCAACTTCCTGCCCATCCTGCCCCTACAAATCGGCGGCGTCCTGATCGTCTTCATGCTGCAGCGTCTCTACTACCGGCGACACAACAAACTCTATCTGGACGAATTCTACACCCTCTTCGGCGCCGTTTCCATCGCCACCTTGATGAGCGTTGCCTTCACCTCGCTCCTCTTCCGCGACCAGATTGACTATCACCGCTGGATGATGATCTACCTGTGGGCCTTGACCCTGCTGCTCATCACCCTCGGCCGGGCACTGATCATGCGCATCATGCGTATGCTGCAAGCGCGCGGGATCGGCCAGGAGCGCGTGCTGCTGATCGGCGCCGGCGACGTGGGGCGCATGATCCTGCAACGCATCATGCAAACCCCTCACCTCGGCTATCACGTCGTCGGCGTCGTTGGCTCCAACCCACAGGCGGAAGGCCTGCCGGAAGCACCGCTGCTCGGCGCACCCGACGACATCCCGCACATCATCGAACGATACGGCGTAGACGAGGTGATCGTCGCCCTGCCCGAAGCCAGTCATCGCGAAATCCTCGACATCATCTCGATGTGCGAGCGCGAAAAAGTCGGCATCCGGGTCTTTCCCGACGTTTTCCAGATCATGGCCAACGAGGTCAGCATCAGCGACTTTGGCGGCCTACCCCTGCTGACCATGCGCGACGTGGCGCTGCGCGGCTGGAAACTGGCCCTCAAGCGCGGCGTTGACATCGTCGGCGCTTGCGTCGCCCTCTTCATCGCCGCCCCCATCATGATGCTGACCGCCCTCGTCATCAAGCTCGAATCGCCTGGTCCCGTCTTCTACGTGCAAGAGCGCATGGGCCTCGACGCCAAACCGTTCCCCATGCTCAAATTCCGCTCCATGCGCACCGATGCCGAGCGGAACGGCCCCGGCTGGACGGTGCAAAACGACCCGCGCCGCACCCGCTTTGGCGCTCTCATCCGGCGCATCTCCTTCGACGAACTGCCGCAGTTCATCAACGTCCTCCTCGGCGACATGAGCCTGGTCGGGCCCCGCCCAGAACGGCCGGTGTACGTCGAACAGTTCCGCCAGCACATCCCGCGCTACATGGACCGTCACCGCGAAAAGGCCGGGCTGACCGGTTGGGCTCAAGTCAACGGGCTGCGCGGCGACACCTCCGTCGCCGAACGCACCAAGTACGATGTCTGGTACATCGAAAACTGGTCGCTGGCGCTCGATTTCAAGATCATCATCCAGACCGTGCTCAACGCCCTGCGCCGCGACAACAACGCCTACTGAGCGCGCCGCCCACCTGCCCCGCGACGCTCATCGTTGGGGTTGGCCTACTCGCGCCGCCTCCACGCTCGTGCGTCGCCCGCTGGCGTGATCTTGCTGGCAATCCCTGGCAATGTTATAATGCGCGTACAGGCCGCGCTGGCCCATCCTGATCAACGAGCACAAACCATGTCTCTAACCCTGACTCTGCAAGATACAGAACACATTGCGGAATTGGCCAAATTGGGTCTGACCGCCGCCGAAAAAGAACGCTATCGCACCCAACTCTCCGCCATCCTCGACTACGCCCAACGCCTGCAGCGGCTGCCGACCGATGACATCGAAGCGACCGCCACGGTGCTGCCTCTCAGCAACGTCTGGCGCGCCGATGAAACGCACCCCTGTCTGCCCATCGAAGATGTGCTGGCCAACGCACCCGATGTCGAAGATGATCACTTCCGCGTACGCGCCGTGCTGGAGGAGAATTGATCGCCGTGGATCTATTTCGACTCACCATTCATGAAGCGCACGACCTGCTGCGCAGCGGCCAGATCAACGCCGTGGCGCTGTGCCAGGCGCTGCTCGACCGCATCCTGGCGCTGGACAACGATCTGCAGGCCTACCTGACCATCCTGCCGGAGATTGCGCTGGAGATGGCTCAAGCGGCCGATCAGCGTCGCGGCCAGGGCGAAGATCACCCACTGCTCGGCATCCCCCTGGCCATCAAGGATGTGCTGTGCCTGGAAGGGGTGCGCACCACCTGCGGCTCGCGCATCCTGGAGAACTTCATCCCGCCCTTCACCGCCACCGCCGTCGCCAGGTTGGAAACGGCAGGCGCCGTTTTCCTGGGCAAGACCAACACCGACGAATTTGCCATGGGGTCTTCCACCGAGAACTCCGCCTTCTGCACCACGCACAACCCCTGGGATCTCAGCCGTGTGCCAGGCGGGTCGAGCGGCGGCAGCGCCGCGGCCGTCGCCGCCGATCTGTGTCTGGGGGCGCTTGGCACCGACACCGGCGGTAGCGTGCGCCAGCCGGCCTCCTTGTGCGGCGTCGTCGGCGTCAAACCGAGCTATGGCCGCGTCAGCCGCTACGGCCTGGTCGCCTTCGCCTCATCGCTCGATCAGATTGGCGTTTTTGGCAAGGATGTGACCGACGCCGCCATCCTGCTCGAGACGATCGCCGGGCACGATCCGCTCGACTCGACGAGTATGCCGCTGCCAACGCCCCCCTACCGCCAGGCGTTGACCGGCGACGTGCGCGGAATGCGCATCGGGGTTCCCAAAGAGTATTTCATCGAAGGCATGCAGCCGGCGACCGAACAGGCCGTGCGCACCGCCATCGCACAACTGGCACAATTGGGCGCTGAGATCATCGAGGTCAGTATGCCGATGACGCCGGAGGCGCTGCCGGTCTACTATCTGATCGCTCCCGCCGAGGCGTCGGCCAATCTGGCGCGCTTCGACGGCGTGCGTTACGGCCTATCGGCGGGCGTCAGCGACATTTGGGAAAACTACCGTCAGACGCGCGGCGCCGGCTTTGGCCCCGAAGTCAAACGGCGCATCATGATCGGCGCCTATGCGCTCAGCGCGGGCTATTACGACGCCTACTACCTGCGCGCCCAAAAGGTGCGCACGTTGATCCGGCGCGATTTCGAGCGCGCCTTCGCCCAGGTAGATGTGATCGCCTGCCCCACCTCGCCCTCCACCGCTTTTCAAATCGGCGAGAAGGCGGACGATCCGCTGCAGATGTATCTGGCGGACATTTTCACGTTGTCGCTCAACCTGGCGGGCAACTGCGGCCTGTCGCTGCCGTGCGGTTTCGACGAAAACGGCCTACCGATCGGTCTGCAACTGCTCGGCCCCGCCTTCGGCGAAGAGACAATCCTGCGCGCCGCACACGCCTACGAACAGGCCACCACCTGGCATTTACGTCACCCGCCGGCGTGGTAGAAGAAAGGAATTTGCACTGCATGAAAGTCGTCATTCCGCTGGCGGGTTTTGGCACCCGTCTGCGACCACACACCTACACCAAGCCGAAACCGCTGCTGAACGTGGCCGGCAAGCCGGTCTTGGGTCACATTCTCGATCAACTCAAAGGCATCGAACTCGACGAAGTGATTTTCATCGTCGGCTATCTGGGCGATCAGATACGCGACTATGTGGAAACCCACTATCAGTTTCCCTCACGTTACTTCGAGCAAAAGGAACTGCTCGGCCAGGCGCACGCCATCTGGCTGGCGCGTGAGGCCATCAGCGGCCCCGTCCTCATCATCTTCGTTGACACGATCTTCGAGGCCGACCTGTTGGAAATCCCAGAGGTGGATGCAGACGGCATCTTGTACGTCAAGGAAGTGGCCGACCCGCGCCGTTTCGGTGTTGCTGTGACCAACGACAGCGGCCAGATCACGCAGTTGATCGAAAAGCCGGCCGGCTTCGACCAGCGCATGGCCGTCGTCGGCGTCTATCACATCCGCGATGGCGCCTGGCTCAATCGCGCCATCGAGCAGTTGATGGCCGAAAATCGCCAGACCAAGGGCGAATTCTACCTGGCCGACGCCTTCCAGGTGATGATCGAACAGGGCGCCCGTTTCGTCACCCGCTCGGTGGAGGTTTGGGAAGACTGCGGCAAACCGGAAACCGTGCTGCACACCAACCGTTACCTGTTGGAACGCAACGGCCCCTACGTGGGCCAGGCGCAGATCGCCAACAGCACGATCATCCAGCCGGTCTACATTGCCGACAACGCCCGCATCGAAGGCTCGATCATCGGCCCCTTCGCCACCATCGCCCCCGGCGCCTGCATCAAAAACTCGCTCATCAAAGACTCGATTGTGGACGAGGACGCCGTGATCGAAGACACCATGCTGTGCGAATCGCTGATTGGCAAGAACGCGCTGGTGCGCGGCTTCTATCGTCGCCTCAACGTCGGCGATTCGTCGCAAATTGATTTCAGAACCGCCTGACGCATTGCCCAGGTCTGAGACCAGGAGGACCCGTTCATCATGTCAAACCGGATTTCACAGCGCGTGGCCAGCGTCCCCCCCTCTGGCATTCGGCGCTTCTTCGACATTGCCGCCACCATGCCCGATGTGATTTCGCTCGGCATCGGCGAACCCGACTTCGTCACGCCCGACGTCATCCGCAGTGCAGGCATCGCCTCGTTGACGCGGGGCGAAACGCGCTACACTTCTAATTCGGGCACATTGGAGATGCGCGCCGCCGTCGCCGCCAAGCTGGCGGCCCTCTACGGCGTTCACTACGACTCCGAAGCTGAGGTGCTCATCACCGTGGGCGTATCGGAGGCGCTCTACCTGGCGATGACCGCCATCCTGAACCCTGGCGACGAGGTCATCGTCCCGCAACCCTGTTTCGTCGCCTACACCGCCGAAGTGACATTTGCCGGCGGCGTGCCTGTCCCCATCCCCACCTTTGTCGAGACCAACTTCCAGGTCACCGCGGCGCAGATCGAGGCCGCCATCACCCCGCGCACCAGGGCGCTGTTGATCGGCTATCCCAACAACCCCACGGGCGCCGTCATGAGTCATGCGCGCATGGCTGAAATTGCCGCCGTTGCGCAAAAGCATGACCTGATCGTTCTTTCGGACGAAATCTACGATCGGCTGGTGTATGGCGTCGAGCACACCTGCGTCTCGGCGCTGCCAGGCATGAAGGATCGCACGATCCTCTTGGGCGGGTTGTCCAAGAACTACGCCATGACCGGTTGGCGCATCGGTTACGCCGCCGCGCCGGCCGATCTGCTGGCAGCCATGCGCAAAGTGCACCAGTTCACCATCATGTCAGCGCCGACCACCGGCCAGGTCGCCGGCGTCGTCGCGTTGACCGATCCGGCCGCCGAAGAAGCGGTGCAGGACATGGTTGCCAGCTACGACCGCCGTCGTCGCCTGATCGTGCAAGGGCTGAACGAGATCGGGCTGGACTGCTTCGAACCGCAGGGGGCCTTCTACGCCTTCCCCTCGGTGGCCAAGAGCGGCATGAGCGACGAAGAGTTCGCCAACGCCCTGCTGCACGAAGAACACGTCGCCGTCGTCCCCGGCAACGCCTTTGGCGCCGGCGGCGAAGGCTACGTCCGCTGCTGTTACGCCACCGCCTACGAGAAGATCGAAGCGGCGCTAGAAAAGATGCACCACTTCATGCGCCAGCACGGCTAAAACGCAGCAGACAGCCCCATTGGCGCGACAAAGCCCAGGCGTCGAGCCTGGGCTTTGTCAATCATGCACCATCTTGGGTACGTTCGACGGCTCTTCGTCCATCGCTCTTCCGCCGCACTTCATCAATTGGCGGCAGCGCCGGCGATGAAAACCGATTGTCTGACAACAGCAGCCCTGAACGAGCCTGCCATTGTCATCCGCGATTGCGCCCCAAAAAGGGCATGGGCGACTGCCGGCAAACCGTGTTCGCGATCTGGCCTGAATCTCTCAAGCGTTCGGCCCAACCCCTGCGCGGTGATGCGCCAATCGGTCAGCCGCCGTCGCCGCTGCGACCGTCTATGATCGCTCGTCGCATCACCGCGGCATAGCGCGCCTCCTCGCGCGGTGTCAGCGGCCGCGCCACGCTGCGGCGCCGGACCAGGGCGGCGGTCGCAAGCGCCGCCGATTGCACGGCGTCCCCCCGCGCCAGAGCCAACTCGGCCTGGAGCAACTGTGCGCCGGCCGCAGCTACCAGGTCAGGCCGGGTTTCGTACTCGGCCAGGGCGCGTGCCGCCAGTGTGTGCGCCCCCGCCAAATCCCCCTCGGCCGCAGCGACCTGCGCCAACAACAGGAGCGGGTCGGTCACGTAGTGCGTGTCCCCCAATTCCTGAAACAGGCGCAGGCTGGCTTCGGCCAACTGCCGCGCCGCGCCGCGCTCTCCGCATTCCCATAGCGTGTCGGCCAGGTTGAACGCCACGAACGCATGCAGCCAACCGGTAGGGGTCTGCTGCGTGGCCTGATGGGCGCGCTCCAGCCAGCGGCGGGACTCGGCCAGGTCGAGCATGTCCAGCGCGATGATGCCGATGTGCGCCCAGGCATGCGTCGGATCGGCGGTCGGATCGGCCGCAATGCTCTCGTGCAGCCAGGCGATGGCCTGTTGAAAATCGCCCAACACATAAGCGGTCAGCCCCATGTTGTGCAACACTGTGGCGATGCCAAACGGATCGGCCAGTTCATGGCGCAGCGCCAGCCCTTCCTGGTGACACGCCAGGCTGGCCGCGGGATCGTCCAGCGCCAGGTGGATCGAAGCCAGGCCGTTGAGCGCCCGCGCCCGCGCCGAGCGGTCGGGCGTGGTCAGCCGCAGGGCAGCATCCAGCAGTTCTTGTCCGAGCGCAAACAGCCCTCGCCGATACCAAAACCACCACAGGTTGCCGGCCAGCGCAATGGCGCTCTTGCCGTCCCCCGCGGCCAACGCCCAACGCAGCGCGGCCAGCAAGTTGTCGTGATCGGCCTGCGCGGCCCCCATCCAGGCGGCCTGATCGTCCCCCAGCAGGCCGCTATACACCTGCTCTCCGAACGCCATGAAGTAGACCGCGTGGCGGCGTTGGCCCGCGGCCAGCGCGCCGGCGGCCGCCAACCGTTCGACCGCATCGGCGCGCAACGTTTCCAATAGCGTCACACGACCGCCGGCGCGCACCGTCAGGTTGGCGCGGGTCAGCGCTGCCAGCACCTCTGGCCCTGCATCGGCCACCGCCTGCGCCGCCGCCTCGGAGCAGCCGCCCGTAAAGGTCCCCAGGCGGCAGAAGGCATCGGCCTGGGCGGGTGGCAACATGCGCACGCTCCAGTCAATCGCCGCCTGCAGGGTGCGGTGGCGCTCGCTGATGTTGCGCCGGGTCTGCTGCAGCCAGGTGGAAGAGAGCTGGCCGCGGCCGCGTGCCGCCAGCATCTGCTGCGCCAGTTCGGCCGGCGGCAACTGGCGCAGCCGCACCGCAGCCAGCTCCAGCGCCAGCGGCAGCCCATCCAGAGCCACACACAGCGTCGCCAGCGGCAGCAGATTGTCGGCGGTCAGGCCGAAGTCTGGATCCATGGCCCGGCCACGGGCGACCAACAACTGCATGGCAGGCGATTGGCCCCAATGCCGAAGGTCGGCCGGCGCGGCCAGGTCGGGCACGGCCAATGGGGCCAGCGGCCACTCCTGCTCACCGTAGAGGTCCAGCGGCACGCGGCTGGTGCAAAGCAACTTCAGGCCGGGCGCGCCAGCCAGCCAGTCGGTAAAAAGCGGCGCAGTCTCCAGGATGTGTTCGCAGTTATCGGCCACCAGTAACAGCCGGCGCGGAGCCAGGTAGGCCGCAATGGCGGTCTCGACCGTTTGCTGCGGCGCAGGGGTGATGCTGAGGGCGCGCAGGAAAGCATAGGGCACATCGGCCGCGGCGGCCACGTCAGCCAACGGGACGAACACAACGCCATCGGCGAACTGCGGCATGGCGTAGTTGGCAACTTCCAGCGCCAGCCGACTCTTGCCGATCCCTGGGGCGCCCACCAGTGTGACCAGACGGGCTGCCGCCAGCAGCGCCAGTAGATCGGCCACTTCGCGCTCGCGGCCGATGAGGGGCAGCAGCGGCGCCGGCGGCCGGTGCAGCGGCGCCGCCAGCGCAGCGGGGCCGATCGCCTGGCCGCTAATTTCCAGCCGGGTCTGGCGCGTGTGCGTGATCGTCACCTGCTGGTCGCGACGCGTGCGCCCGGCCAGCGCCAACAACTGTTCGGCCAGGCCGCGTTCTTGACGCTCGCACAGCGCGGGCACGAAAAGCGCGGCAATCACGACCAGGTCGGGCAGGCGCGAGCCGTTTTCCAGTCGGGCAATCTGCTCACGGCTGTAGCCCACCGCCCGCCCCAGTTCATCCTGGGTCAGTCGGGCGCGCTTGCGCAAGAAGCGCAAGGCCTCGGGAAAGGAATCGGGTAGCTTGCTCAACGTCGGCATCGGTTGCTGATGAATGGGTCATCTCGGGAACAAGGGACGTTTTGCGCGGGTTTGTCCTGGGCCTTACGATCTGTTCCCGATTCAGTCTGATTGATTATTGCGGGGGCGTGTCACAAAATGTCACCACCGGTCACATTGCGAATGCTATCATACCCCATACATGGAGGATGTGCGAAAAATGACCATCCACCGCTTGACATTGACAGTCACAGTGATCGAGACAACGACCATCAGTATCAGCCAATCAGGAGAGTGGACCGATGAAACTACGATTGACCTTGTTGACAACCCTGTTGTTGAGCGCGTTCGTCGTCGCCGGGTGCGGCGGCGGAGCAGCGCCCGCCCCAACCACCCCTCCCCAGGCGACAGCGCAGCCGGCCCCGGCCGCGACTGACGCACCCGCCCAAGCGACAGATGCTCCCGCATCTGCCTGCGAAGACTACTTCGGCTTCTGCGTGACCGCCCAAGCCACCGGCGCGGTGAACGCGACCGGCGCAGGCGGTTGGGCCAGCAGCGCCAACACCGACTGCGCCATGTTGACCGCAGCCGGCGAGGCGCGCATCCTGGAACTGCCCAACCTGCTGGCCGCGGGCGAGCAACAGATCACTGTGGCGCTGGCGCGCATCGGCGCGTACACCGGGCCGGGCGCCTACACGCTGGCAGCCACGGCCACCGGCGGCGCCATGCCCGACATGTTCCCCGCAGTGGGCATCGGCAGCCGTGCGTTCAACAACGGCACAGAGACCACCGCCAGCGTGACGATTCTCGCCGACGGCTCCGGCACACTGACGGCCAACAACCTGGTCGAAATGGATGCCATGCAGGGCGCCACGCCCGACGCCAACGCCCGCCTCGACTTCACCATGCAATGGACATGCCAGGGGAAAAAGTGAATTTTACCAGAATTTTACTGCATTTCTTTGCCACCCTCATCATCCTCATCACCGTCCTGCTGACCGCCTGCAACGGCGATCAGCCGCCCCAGCCGCCCCAGGCATCCGTGGCAGCGCCCACTGCGATCGGCGCGCCGGCGCTGACTGCGCCGCCGCGCACCCCGGCGTCGGTGGCCGGCCACCCGCGGCTCTGGCTCACCGCGGCCGATCTGCCCCGTCTGCGCGCCTGGGCCAGTGAGAGCAACCCGCTCTATCGCGACGGCCTGGCGCTGTTGGCCGAGCGCGCCAGGCAAGAGATGGACGAGGGGCGCGTACCCGATCAGGACTGCGGCAACGTTGGCTACGAGGAATATCCAACCGAGATGTACGCCGAGCTATTCGCCTTCCTCTCGTTGGTCGAAAACGACGCCGCCGCCCGCGCCGACGATGCGGCCCGCGCTCGCACCCTGCTGATGCACATCATGAACGCGGCAGCATTGGGACCGGCCACGTCTGAAAACTACACCTGCAACGGCTCGCGGCAGTATCCACCCTTCCGCCATCCCGACTTCGCCACCGAGGATCGCGACCGCATCCGCTACCACGGCGAGGCCTTTCCGCTGACCGTAGACTGGATCTACCCCGTGCTGACCGACCAGGACAAGGCCACCATCCGCAGGGTCTTCCTGCGCTGGTCAGGGGAGGTGATCAGCCGCGGCTATCATCACCCGGAGCCGGTGGGGCTGGTCAACGATCCGGCGCTGCTGGCCGATTCGCAGCAGGTGCGCTTCAGCGGCAACAACTACTACGCCGCACACATGCGCAATCTGGGGCTGATGGCGCTGGCGCTCGACCCGGCCGATGACCCGGACGGCGCGCTGCGCGCCTATCTGGACAACGCCGTGGGCGCCTATCTCTACATCTTCGAGCACCTGACCCGCCATGACAGCCGCGGCGGGCTGCTGCCGGAAGGGCTGGAGTACAGCCCGCAGACCATCGGCTATGTCACCCAGTTCCTGCTGGCGCTGCACACCGCCGGCGCGCCCTATCCGCCAACGGCAACCCTGGCCGCCAACCCGTTTTGGGGCGAGAGCCTGACCGCCTACCTGCATTCGCTCAGCCCGGCCCCGGTCAGCAGTGACGAAGGGGGAACGATCTACCAGCCGGCGTTCTACGGCGACGGCCAGACTTACCACCTGCCCGATTTCATCAGCGCCTTTGCGCCGATCGGCCTGTATGATCTCGTCACTGCAAACGCCGCCCGGCTAAACATCATCCGGTGGCTCCAGACCCATACCGCGCCTGGCGGCGCCGATCTGCTGGCCGAGCGGGTGCGCAACCCCAACGACTTCCGCGAGGCGATCCTCTACTTCATGCTCTTCGACGCGGCCGCCGCGGCCGCAAGCGATCCGCGGCCGGCCCTTGCGCCCAACTTGCTGGCCCCTGGCCTGAATCGCCTCTTCAGCCGCACCGATTGGAGCACAGACGCCGCCTGGCTCACCTTCGGCCTGAGCTGGAACTCGATTGACCACCAGATGGCCGACGGCAACAGCTTCGCCTTCTACCGCGGGGGCGAGTGGCTGACCAAAGGGCGGGTGGGCTACGCCGACATCGCCGAGGGAATCGCCAGCTCCGAGTTCTACAACGCCGTTGCCATCGAGAACGATCGGCCCGTGGATCGCGACGATGACGACTGGCGCATGGATCTCTGGCGCCGCGGCTCGCAGTGGAACTACGTCAACGACGGCGACCCGACCCTGCTGGCCCACAGCGCAACGGCGACCTACCTCTACACCCTGGGCGACGCGACCAGGCTCTACAACGCCACCAACGAGGGCGCGGCCGATGTGCGGCACGCCAGCCGTTCGCTGCTCTGGCTCAAGCCGGATCACATCATCGTCTACGATCGCGCCGAGACGGGAAAAGCGGATCGTTTCAAGCGTTGGTGGCTGCAACTGGCGCGGCCGGCTGCGGTGAGCGGCAAACGGGCGACTGCCCAGACCGCGGGCGGCCAGCAGTTGTTCGTCACCGCGCTGCTGCCGGCAAACGCAACACTGACCGCCGTCAACAGCAACGAACAGCACATCGAGGACACCGCCGCGGCCAACGATCCGATGAAGGTGCGGCTGCGCACCGATGCGCCGGGCAATCCTCGGGCCGTGCGCTTCCTGCACGTGTTGCAGGGCGCCGGCGGCGGTGCAACCGCCCATGAGGCGACGGTGATTCGCAGCGAGGATAGCGCGTTCGAGGGTGCGGTCGTGGAAAACACCGCGGCGCTTTTCCCGGTCAACCTGGGCGCGGCGCCGGCGTCGCTCGCCTATGTGGTCCCGGCCGGCATCACCCGCCACCTGATCACCGGTCTGACTCCCGGCGCAGGCTACACCGTGCAGATGGCGAACGTAGCCGGCGGTATTCGGGTCACGCTGCAGGCGGGCGGCGGTCAGCGGGCCGACAGCGGCGGCGTGTTGCTGATTGGGACCGAGGCGGCGGCAGCCATCAGCTATCTGCCACTGGTACGGCGCTAGAACACATCTTGGAAAACCTGACAGGTCTTTGCCCCGAATGATTGAGATGATACGTCGTGCGCCTTCAGAAGCGCCGAGCCGGATCGCCGTCTTGCGCCAATTTCCCTTTTTCGCCATTCCCTGGTACACTCTCCCTCCTGCTAATTTGGGCGGCGCCCCGTGTGCACGATGCGCCGCCAGTTCAGCAAGATTCAGTACGTATGTTTGGGCTGAGAGTGCGACTTGGCTCACCGGAGTCAGGGAGTACTCCTTCATGAATTTTCAACAGTTTTCGCTCGACCCGCGACTGCTCGCGGGCATCGAAGCCGCGGGTTATACCACACCCACACCCATCCAAGAGCAGGCCATGCCGCCGGCGTTGACCGGTCGTGACGTCCTGGGCCTGGCCCAGACCGGCACCGGCAAGACCGCGGCCTTTGTGCTGCCCATCCTGCAGCGGCTGACCAAAGGTCCGCTGCGCCAGACGCGCGCCCTCATCGTCGCCCCCACGCGTGAGCTGGCCGAGCAGATCCACCAGACGATCCTCGTCCTGGGACGCGACACCAAAATCCGCAGCATGACCGTTTATGGTGGCGTTGGCAAGGGGCCGCAGGTAGACGGGCTGCGCCGCGGGGTCGAGATCATCGTCGCCTGCCCTGGCCGTCTGCTCGATCATCTCGGCGATGGCGTTGCGGACCTTTCGCACATCGAAGTGCTGGTGCTGGACGAGGCCGACCGTATGTGCGACATGGGCTTCTTGCCCGACATTCGCCGCATCCTCGGCCACTTGCCGGCGCAGCGCCAGACGCTCTTCTTCTCGGCCACCATGCCTTCCGACATTCGGGCGCTGGCCGACGGCATTCTGCGCAACCCGGCCACCGTGCAGATCGGCGTGATGGCGCCGGTGGAAACCGTGTCGCACGCCCTCTATCCCGTGCCCGATCGCCAGAAAACCAGCCTGCTGTTGGCCCTGTTGGAGCGAACGCCCACCGGGCGTGTGCTCATTTTCACCCGCACCAAGCACCGCGCCCGTCGTCTGGCCGACGACCTGGCCAAATGTCGCTACAATGTCGCCGCACTGCAGGGCAACATGACGCAGAACCGGCGGCAAGAGGCCATCGAGGGCTTTCGCAATGGCAAGTACGACATGCTGGTGGCGACCGACATTGCCGCTCGCGGCATAGATGTCTCCGGCATCTCGCATGTGATCAATTTCGACATGCCGGACACCGTCGAGGCTTACACCCATCGCATTGGCCGCACCGGCCGCATCCATCGCACCGGCGAGGCGTTCACCCTGGCCACCCAGGCCGATGAAACCCTGGTGCGCGACATCGAACGGCTGTTGGGCGCCCGCATCGAGCGCCGGCGCGTGCTCGATTTCGACTACGGCGGCTACGCGCCCGACGCACAGCCCGTCCGATCTCAGCCGGCGCAGTCGCCGCGCACGCCTGCTGCCAGACCGCAGCGCAGCCAATCTCCACACGACCGGCAGCCAGCCAATCAGCAGGACATGGGACGCTCGCCTGAGCGCCCCCGCCAACAGCCCGCCCGCCCCAACCGGCCGCCGGCCGCCCCGGCGCCCAAACTGGCCAGACCGTCGCAACCACGCGCCCGACTCTGGGCGGCTTGATTCGATGAAACACAGCGAGCGGCGCGACGTTCCCGTCAGCGCCGCTCAAGCTGCCGCGCCGCCGCACACGATGAGTGCGAGCGGCGCTGAGATTGGGGCTTTTGGCGCTCACCGCCATCACCCCCCATACCCCGCCATCAGCGCCAGCACGATGCCGCCGGCCAGCACTGAGGCGATTTGGCCGGCGGTGTTGGCGCCCATGGCGTGCATGAGCAGAAAGTTGTCGTAGTCCTCTTCCAAACCGACACGATTGACGACGCGGGCCGACATGGGGAAGGCGCTGATGCCGGCGGCGCCGATCAGGGGGTTGAAACGGCCGCCGGTCAGCAAGTTGAGCAGCTTGCCAAACAGCACGCCCGCCGCGGTGTCGAGCACGAAGGCCAGAATACCCAACGCCAGGATGATGAGGGTCTGCAAATTGGCGAACGATTCACCAACCATCGTCGCGCCAATGGTGATGCCTAGAAAAATGGTGGTGATGTTGGCCAATTCGTTGCCGGCGGTCTTGACCAAACGATCCACCACTCCCGATTCGCGCATCAGGTTGCCAAACATCAAGGTGCCGATCAGCGGGCTGGCCTGCGGCGCCAGAAACCCGGTCAGCAGAGTGACGACGATGGGGAAGACGACCCGTGTGCGCTGGCTGATTGGACGCTCGGTGTAGGGCATGCGAATGCGACGCTCGGCCCTGGTGGTCAGCAGGCGCATCACCGGCGGCTGGATGATGGGCACCAGACTCATGTAGGTGTAAGCCGCCACGGCGATGGGGGCCAGCAGATGCGGCGCCAGTTTGGACGCCACAAAAATACTGGTGGGGCCATCTATGGCGCCGATGATGCCGATGGAGGCAGCCTCGTTCAGGCTGAACTGGCCACTGGCCAGCGCCAGCAGCAACACGCCAAAGATGCCAAACTGGCCCGCCGCTCCCACCAACACCATGCGCGGGTTCGAGAGCAGCGGTCCAAAGTCGGTCAGCGCGCCGATGCCGATGAAGAGCAGCAGCGGAAACAACTCTGTCTCGATGCCGGCCTTGTAGAGCGCATAGAAGACCCCCTCGACCTGTTGACCTGTCATGATGGCGCGCAGATCGAGACCCATGCCCGCGCCGGGGATGTTCGCCAGGATGGCGCCCGCGCCGATCGGAATCAGCAGCACCGGCTCGTATTCCCGGGCAATGGCCAGATAGATCAGCACGCCGCCCACGGCGATCATCATCACATTGGCCCAGGTCAACTGTGTGGCGCCCACCAAACCTGCCACAATGGAGAGCAGGTTGTCCCAACCAATTTGCATAGCGCCCCCTATGCCAGTCTGACCAGCAGGTCGCCATAGGCCACCGACTGCCCGGCCTGTGCCGCTGTCTGAGCCACGATCCCACTCTGGCTGGCGCGGATGGGGTTCTTCATCTTCATCGCTTCCAGTACACACACCACCTGACCCGCCTCCACCGGCTGCCCCACGCGCACATCCAGCGAGAGGATGACGCCCGGCATGGGAGCGGTGATGTCGTGCCCGCCGTCGGCGCCCGCCGGGGCGACCGGCCGCCTGATCGCCACCGCGGCCGGAATCGGCAGCACGGCTGGCGCTGGCGCCGGGGTCGGCGCTGGCGCCGAGGCCGCTTGGGCAGGCACAGCCGCCGGGACCGGGCCGCCGCTCAGATTGACCAGAAACGACTGCCCGTCCACGATGACTTCCAGCGGCGATACGGCGGGATCGGGGATTTCGATGTGGTAGGGCTTGCCGTCAACGAGAATATCGAAACTGGGCACAGGATTTACCTTTCTTGGTGCAGATACAGATCGCGGTGAGGCGGCGCGGCGTGCCTGGTGGCCTGATGACTGGCGACCGCATGCGGCGGCGTCCAGGCCGCCATCACGCGCGCCCGATTGGCCGTGACCCATGAGGGCGCCGTCCGGCCATGTTCGAAAGCCGGGCCGGCCGGCGGTTCCAACAACAACGGCAGGGCATTGGCCAGCAGTGCGCCAGCGACGACCGCAGCGACTCGTGCACGTTCGGCGGTCAGGACATCGGCGGCCTGGGCTTCGCCAGATGAGGGCGCGGCTGGCGCCATTTGCACTGGCTCTGCCACAGCCTGGGGCTGATCGCGCAAGGCCACAGCCAGCAGCCGCATCACGCCCCACAACAGCGCCAGCGCCGCAAACACCAGCCCCATGCCGATTCCGGTCATGATGAGACCCTGGCGCAGCAATTCACCCACGTTTTGATCCATCGAAGTTCACCCCTCCTCCTCCTCCTATCGCCGCGCACATGGTCATCCAGGCGCACGACGTGCAAGATCGTTGGCCTACACCGGCATCAGCCCATGTTTCTTGGGCGGGTTGCTGGTCACTTTGGAGCGCAAGATTTCCAACGCATTGATCAGCCGCTTGCGCGTGAAGCTCGGCTCGATCACTTCGTCAATCTGACCCATGTCTGCGGCGGCGTAGGGGTTGTGGAACTTGTCCGTGTATTCGGCCAGCAGCTCCTGGCGGCGAGCGGCAGGATCTGCGGCTTTCTTGATCTCGTCGCGATAGAGGATGTTGATGGCCCCTTCCGGCCCCATCACCGCAATTTCGGCGGTCGGCCAGGCATAGGCCAGGTCGGTGCGCATCTGCTTGCTGCTCATGGCGATGTAAGCGCCGCCCATGGCTTTGCGGATCACCACGCTGATCTTGGGCACGGTGGCCTCGCAGTAGGCGTAGATCACTTTGGCGCCGTGGCGAATGATGCCCCCGTGTTCCTGGGCGACGCCGGGCATGTAGCCGGGTGTGTCCACCAGGGTGATGACGGGCAGGTTGAAGGCGTCGCAAAAGCGCACGAAACGTGCGATCTTGTCGCTGGAGTCAATATCGAGCACGCCGGCCAGGTACATCGGTTGATTGGCGACGACGCCGATAGGAAAACCGTCCAGCCGGGCCAGCCCCACCAGCGCGTTCTTGGCGTAGTGGGCGTGCACTTCCAGGAAACTGCCCAGATCGAACACACTGCTGATGACCTGACGCATGTCGTAAGGCTCGCTGCTGTCGTCGGGCACCAGGCGATCGAGGGCCAGGTCGCGGCGGGTTGGGTCATCGTAGGGAGCGACGCGCGGCGGGTCCTCGCTGTTGTTTTGGGGCAGATAGCTGAGCAGCGCCTTGACCAGGCGGAACGCGGCCTGTTCATCGTCGGCGGCGAAGTGCGCAACGCCGCTGCGCACATTGTGCGTCACCGTGCCGCCCAGCGTGGTGAAGTCTACCTCTTCGCCCGTCACCGACTTGATGACGTCGGGGCCGGTGATGAACATGAAGCTGGTCTTGCGCACCATGATGATGAAATCGGTCAGCGCCGGCGAATAGACCGCGCCCCCCGCGCATGGCCCCATCTGCACCGAAATCTGCGGGATGACGCCCGACGCCATGACGTTGCGCACGAACAGTTCGCCGTAAGCCGCCAGCGAACGTACCCCTTCCTGGATGCGAGCGCCGCCGGAGTCGAGCAGCCCGATGACGGGGATGCCGCTTTCCTGCGCCAGTTCCATGATCTTGCAGACCTTGTGCGACTGCACTTCGGAGAAGGAGCCGCCCAACACCGTGAAATCTTGCGCATAGAGAGCGATCCGGCGGCCGTCAACCTTGCCAAAACCGGTCACGACGCCATCGCCGGCAAATTTCTTGTCGGCCATGCCAAAGTCGCTGACGTTGTGCGTGGCCAGACGGCCCAATTCCTGAAATGTGCCGCTGTCCACAAGCAGCTCGATGCGCTGGCGTGCGGTCAGCTTGCCTTTGGCGTGCTGTTCGGCGATGCGCGCCTGGCCGCCGCCAAGTTTGGCGGTGGCGTGCATTTCTTGGAGTTTGGCGAGCTTGTCCTTCATGAATCGCTCCTCTGTTTGGTGTGGCCAGCCAGCCCCTCGCTGGGCCTGGACGGGCCTCGATGAGAATGAATGACCCCACGAGACGTGGGGTCGTGGTCAAGTTGATGTTGGCTGGATGTCGGGCCTCCAGTTTTTGGTCTCCCCATGGCATCCATTTAGCCGACGGTGACGCCAAGCGCGTCCTGGTCCCCAAAAAGACAATTCCTCAAGCCGTCTGCTGTCCGGCGACACGCGCGCGAGATCATACCGATTCCCGGAATGCGCCTGCCCAAAACTAGTCACAACAAGCCACGCGCCTTCAAGGGAGAAACCCACCAATCTGCCTGCTTCATAGACAGTGTCAACCGATGAGCCGATGACGGTGGTGGCTTGCGTGCGCATGTCATGGACTGCGACCTCATAGCTGCCGTCCGCGCCCTCCAGGAAGGCGATCTGTCCACCGGCGCTCTGCTGTGGCTGATCAACACCTTTCGCCCGGGTGGTCAGCGTGGCGATCATCGCGTCGATGTCGGCGAGCCGCGGCGTGAATTCATCCGGAGGTGTCCTGGCGACGATGAGACCTGCGTTCCGGTTATAGTCCGCCACCGCCTGCACATATTTCGCAGGGTCGGTGAAGGTCTTCTGGTCTGGCATCGGGGGGAAACCCGCTTGTGGCTTAATGCCTGTGAATAGGTCTCCTCCTCATTCCTTCGCTATCAGCTTCCCCAACACCTTCGCCGCTTCCTTCCGCGCGATCGCGTAGCATCCCTGTGGGACCGCCGACGGCGCCTGATCCATAAACGCCTTCAGCGTCGCGATCACCGTCCCGCCGCCGATCCCTAGCCGCGACCATGCAGCCGCAGTTAAAGAGAAAAAGCGAGTAGATGGGGTGACGTCCCACCGGACTACTTGCCGAACCGCACCCCTGACAACTCTGCCAACTCCTGCATTTCCGACGGGCCGCTGACCAGGATGCCTTCGCTGGCAGCAAAGTCCAGCGCTGATGGCTTGAAGCCGCCCCTGGAGATCATCCACAGCGTTGGCGGGCGTTCAAATGAGATGGCCGCAGCGGTCAGACCAGCCAGGGTGCGCGCCTTGGTCGCAAAGGCCGCGATGTCTGCCCGGCTCATCGGCCGGTTGCGCCATTTGACCTCGACCAGCCAGGGCTCAGGCCCTTCCCCAACCGCATCGATCTCAACCTGGCCGTCAGCGCTCTGATAGGCCGCGACACGGGTGAAGGACGGCAGACGCATGGTCCCCGCGCCGCGCGCCGGCTGGCCGAAAAGGCGTCCTGGCGCCTGGCGACCAGCAAAAGCCAGGATCAGCTCGCGCACCTGGCTTTCCCTGGCCAGCCCCAATTCGCTGCTGACGCGCTGGTACCGTTGCGTCATGTCAGCCACCAACTGCTCCAGGATCTCGCGCCGCGGCACGGTCAGCAGCTCGACCCCGGCATGGAAGTAGGCCAGCCAGATTTTGAGCACCGGATCAGGCAGATTGTAGGCGCCGTCGGCCTGGGCCACCAGATCCACCGCACCTAACCGATTCAAAAGGGCGCGCGTGGCGCCGGCCGGGCGCCGCAGTCGGTGGGCGACCTCCGTCAAGGTGAGTGGACTTTCCGCCTCGGCGAGGATCTGCAGCAGCAGCCGCAGCAACGCCTGGCCGCGCGCCTGCCCCATGGATTCCTCGACGACGTAGCGACAGAGGTTGTAGATGCGCCCGGCGCTGGAGAGGGTCTCCAGGACAAAGGCCTCGCGCACCAACTCCGGGTCCGCCACCCGGCCAGAGAGGAGGATCAGCTCGCGCATGCGCTCGGCGACGGCGTAGATGTAAAACGGATGGCCGCGGGTCCACTCGTAAAGGGTCTGCGCCGCGGCGGGGGGCAGGTCTTCGCCGACCAACGCCTTGCGCGCCAACTCCTCACTTTCGGCGCGGCCGAACGGCCCCACGCGCTCGCTGCGAAAATGCACAAAGAGCGGCGAGCGGGCCTGGTGGAAGATGCCCTCCATGAGGCTGATCGCCGAGCCGGCCGCGACATAAGTGACAGCCGATTGGGTTTGCAGCACGGAGCGAAAGACGTCCAGGGCGTCGCCGACCTGTGGGAAATTCGAGAGCAAACTGAGATCCTGGAACTCGTCAATACAGATCAGGAAGCAGACCCCCTGCTCGCGCGCCAGGGTCTCCGGGAAGTCGAACGCCAGTTCCAGCAGGCGGCGCTGCGGGATGGGCTGTTGCCGCAGATCGGCATCCAGCTCCAAGACTGCATCCAGGACCCGCGTGTTGCCCAACGTGCTCGCAGCCCGTAACAGGGCCGGCAGGCGCGCATAGTCATCCGCGCGACCTGCGCCCTTCTCCAGGAACCAGTACAGGATCGCGCCGATATACTCGATGGCGAACGACTCCGGTGAAAGTCCCAGGCGTTTGAGGTCCAGGTAGACTGGGATGACCGGAGGCACACCGGGCGGAGTAGGGCGCGGCAGCCAGCGGAGGATGAACTCCTTGAGGATGAGGGTTTTGCCGATGCGGCGCAGGCCCAGGAGCGCCAGATGCTTGCGCCGCTGTTGCTGCAGCTCGCCGGCGCTCAGTTCGAGCAGCCCCAGGAAGTGCTCGCGATCAGTGAAGAGCGCGCGTTCATCAATGGGGTAGAGATAGTCTAGCATGGCAGGCCTTCCGACACGAGTGCTGCCCCGTAACGCGGAGGTTTCCGGGGGCAGCGGATTATTGCTTGATTATACCATGTGGTTACTATACCATATGGTATAACCTGAGTCAAGATCATCTGTTTGGCTTCATCAACTTCCCCAACAGTTTCTCCGCCTCCTCCCGCGCGACCGCCGACGGCGCCTGATCCATAAACGCCTTCAGCGTCGCGATCACCGTCCCGCCGCCGATCCCCTGCAGCAACAGGACTTCCGGCCAGATCTGCTGGCTGGTATCGTGGCCGTCAGTAGACCGGTCAGGTGACTTTCCTGATCGATCAGACCGATCCTCAGAACTTCTGCCACGCCCTGGAATGATCAGGGAATCTTACGATGAATTGGGGCCCGGAGAATACGATGCGCCCCTCACAATCTTACACAACACGCGCTGTGAAACAACCTGTCCAGCGCACCGGCAACCCCTGCAGCGGCTTCCCCCTCCACCAGCAAAGCCAGTTCATGGTTGGCAACCATCCCATGCCACGAGAGATTGGATGACCCCACCAGCGCCAGTCGCCGATCAGCGACGACAACCTTGGCATGCAACTCGCTATTCTCCGGACCGGCAAAACGGTACAGCGAGAAGTGCGGATAGCTGGCAGCCAGACGCTTGAGACTGCCGATCACGGCGGCAGGCTGCTCCTCACTCCGATTGAGGATCATGCGCACCGCCACGCCTCTGACCAAAGCGCTCTCCAGCCACGTCGTGATCCTGTCTTGACAAACCCGTCCACCTCACCCAACCTGCTGGGCGCCCCAGGAGTTGCCGCCGATGCCGCAGAACAGGTCAATGGCTCGCAACGTCATAGACCTTCAAGACCTCATCCCCGTAGTGATTGATCACCTTCACCGCGACCTTGCCGGATGCGGGACGCGCGAAAGGCCGGCTGACCGTCCGATAGAGCGCGGCCCACGCTGCCTCGTCAACCTCCGCCCGCAGCGCCCGCTTGAGTTTGTCGTAAGGCTCCTCCGCGCCGGTGAAGTAGGCATGCCGCACGAAGAAGCTCTCGCCATCGTAGTCGGTGTCTATGAACCAGCACGCGATGTCGTCGGTGGAGGAGTTGCGAATCTGGCCCGTGGTCGGGTCGTAGACGTCCACGCCTTTGATTTCCACGACAATCTGGTTCGTAGTAGCGACTTCAGTCGCACTGGAACGACTGAAGTCGTTACTACGAGCGGCGCGAATCTCCACGTCCGGCTCGCCGAAGACCATGAACAGATTGCCGGCGCCGGTCTTCTTGAGCAGCTCGTCGCCCATCGCCAGGTCAGGGTTCATCTTCGTCGGCAGCACCGTGAGCGCGCCGTAGCGCCTGACCTCCTCGGAGACGTGCGGATCGAAGGCGAAGCCGCAGACCACCAGCAGGTCGAAGCCGATCCCCTGCACCGCTTCCTTGGCCGCCTCTTTGACCTGCTGCGGGCCGACCGTGCCGTGCTCCGGGCCGATGGAGACCGCGACGCGGCGAGGTTTGCCCGCGGCATCGGCGTACTCACCGGCCGCATGGAGCCACGTCCCGGCATAGGGATCGAGCCGGTTGAAGGTGAGCCGTTCCGCCTTGCGCGTATTCTGCACGCCGGCCTTCCGCAGGTTGTCCAGGATCATCGTAGTGAAGTCCGCTGCCGCGTCCGCCGGAACGCCCGGTTGACCTTCTCCCTCCTCCGTGGCGAGCACCCGATGCGGCGACAGGCTTTCCACTGTGAACGGTCCGGCCACGCGCACGCGTTTGTTGTGCTCGTAAGGCTGGTCATAGAGGGCCTCGGTCTCGGCGCGGCGCGTGATGGATGCATCAATCTCGGCCTGGCGCTTACGGCGGGCCTGCCACCATTGGGCGTGGAGACCTGTCAGGTCTGCGAGACCTGTCAGGTCTGGGGGCAGCTCCCGCGGCACCTGCCACTCCGTCCAATCCTTGCCGACCAGCCGGTTGATCTTAGCGCGCAGCGGTTCGAGCGTCTCCTGCCAGCGCGCATGGATGGCGTCTATCTCCTCGTTGTTGGCGATGGACTTCAAGGTGACGTGCGGCACGCGCTTGTAGACGAAGCCCTTGCGGAGGTCCCCCATCGTCATCAGCGCGGCGGCTTTTGTCGTCTCGCCGAACGAGCCGGCGCCGCTAAGTTCCATCTCCTTCTTCACGCCCTCCGGCGAATCGGCCAGCAGGTAGTAAGGATACCTGGCAGCCATGAGCCGCGTGCGCGCCAGGGCGAGGGCCACGCGCGAGGTGTCGCACGTGATCCAGCGCCGGCCCCACTGCTCCGCGACGTAAGCGGTGGTGCCGCTGCCACAAGTCGGGTCGAGGCAAAGATCGCCGGGGTCGGTAGTCATGAGGAGGCAACGGGCAATCACATCTGGCGAGGTTTGGACAACGTAACTTTTTTCATAGGATACAGCAGCATCTGTCCACGTGTTGGTTCGCTTGCGAAAAGGGAAGTCGTCATAGAATAGGCGATAGCTGAGGTTGCTTCCTTCCGGCTGAAGCCGATCAATCTGCGCGAGGATTTCTAGTTTCGCCTTATCTACAACCCAGGAACCACGATTAGGAGATGAGAACGTTCGTCCATCGAAATCGAATTGATAGACCGTGGACGCAGAAAACGACGGCGCGAGTAGTGAGAACAAGCGATAATACCTTGTCCCAACCGGATGAGCTGAGCTGAAGACCTCTTCGATTCTGATCTTTTCGCTGCGCCCATCGGGATAGAGCGCGTATGGGCCGTGTGATGCTAACATTAACGAATCCATCGGCTCGTACAAGTGATGGAATTTCAGGTGCTCAATGTCCTTTGCGTAAAACAAAATCTGATCGTGCATCGTTTCGAGGTACTTTGCCCCCAAAGGAATGCTCTTTTTGCGGAAGTATATGTCAGCAACGAAGTTCTCGCTCCCAAATACCTCGTCAAGTATGTTTCGCAGCAGATGTGAGTTTTCGGAGTTGATCTGCACGAACACGCTGCCGGTCTCGGTCAGCAGCTCGCGCGCGATCACCAGCCGGTCGCGCAGGTAGGCCAGGTAGGAGTGGATGCCCAGCTTCCAGGTGTCGCGGAACGCCCGGATCTGCTCCGGCTGGCGGGTGGCGTCCTCGGCCTTGCCGTCCTTCACATCGCGCTTGCGCGTGCTCACCTGCCAGTTGGAGCCGAACTTGATCCCGTAGGGCGGGTCAAGGTAGATCATCTGTATCCTGCCCCGCAGCCCCTCCTTCTCGGCCAGGCTCCCCATCACCAACAGCGAGTCGCCCAGGATCAGCCGGTTGGCCCAGTTCTGCTCGTGTGCGTAGAACTCCACCTTCTGGTCGAACTCTTCCGGCCCGCCGTTGAAATCGGCGAACATGTTCAACTGATAGGCTGCGGCCTCCTCGCGCAGGCTGGAGCCCGGCTTCGCGGCCTGCGCCACCAAGTCGTTGATGATCGCCTGCGGGTGGATCTTCTCCTGGATATAGATCGGCACCGCCGGCACGGCCAGGTCCTCGCCGTCCTGCGCGTCCTTGCCCTGCCACACGAGCTGCGGGTCGAGCGACGGATCGCGCAGATAGCGCAGCGTCACCGGCGCGTTCTCATCTTCAGCGACGAAGTCGCGCAGCTCCTCGGTGGGGATGTTGGCGCGGCGGTCGGTGTGTTTGTGGGCGGTGATGGAAGTGGGTTTGGGCATGGGTCAGGCCTTTCACGCAGTCCGCGGCTTGGCCCGCGCGGCCACATCTACGATCGCATCCAGTTTTTCGATAATCTCGTTGTCCATCTCTTCTTTGGGTACCAGGCCCGCAAGAACATGGTAGTCGCTCTTCAGCAAGAGGTTCGGCAAGCCGAGTTTGGCAAAGTAAGTCCGAAATAGCGGATTGAGGAACCCATCCGTCGCTTTGATGTCGGGTGACCAGGGGTCGAGATTGCGCAGGGTCTTGAGAGCTGACGAAACCTCACTGATCGCCTCACGCATCGCGGTTTCTCGGCGATCGGCCTCGGCCGCGCCGAACAGGTCATCCGCAAGCTCATGCCGGGCGTAACGCAGCAGCACCGGCTCCTGGCACAGGTAGTTTTCGATCTCGCGGCGCTGCCAGGCCAGCTCGACCAGCGGTCCGCCCTCCTGGAGTTTCTTCTCCAACCGGTCAAAGAGCGCCAGGCCCACCAAGTCTTTTTTCGCCTCGTGCAGACCCCAGAAATGGTCGCGGGCGCGTTGCGGAAGATTGGTGCTGACGTAAGACACAAATACCCTGTCAAGAACCTCTGCCGCAGGATGCGCCAGAGTTTTGGCAAAGGCCTTCAGAATCGCCAGGTCGGTCGCCCCTTCAACATACAAGACCCAACCGGTCTGCTCGGCCTGGTAGAACTGATCGAATCCGAGTTCTGTCAGCGCCTTCAACACTTGGCTCCCGCGATCGTTGATGCGATGGGGCTTGCCCACGAACGCGATAACGATGTCACGGTCGGCTGCCTCGTTCAGCACAACCTCGGAGTGGCTGGCGGCGATGACCTGAGAACCCTGTCGCTCAGCCAGTTCGGTCAGCAGTTGATAAGTCTGTCGTTGGCGCAGAACTTCCAGATGGGCATCCGGTTCGTCCAGCAGTAAGACCGTCTGCGGGTTGGCGTAGAGATAGGCCAGCAGCAGGAGCGTCTGATGCAGGCCGCGGCCGGCAGAAGACAAATCCAGCTTCGTGCCGCCCGGCTCCTCATACGCCATCGTAAGCTCGCTGCGCTCCTTGATATACGTCGGCGGCAACAACTTCACACCGAAGAGTCGTCGGATATGCTGGATCAGTTCTTGCCACTCCGGTGAACCATCAAACACCGACTTCCGCTCACCATACTGAGGCCTGATCTCTTTCAGTTGCAGCGTCTCCTTCGCCACAGCATCCAGTTCACCATACACCTGATAGCACAGGTTGCGCAATACCTGCGCGGTCTGGCCTTGCCCAACCAGGACGCCGACCTCGCCGGCCTGTTTGATGAACTCGCGATCGGCCAGGCCCGACATAGGCGGCAGAAACGCGACCCTGGTCAACGCCGCTTCCGGCGGCACCGGCATACGTCTCGGCGGGTCGTCTTCGCTGATCCGCAGCGGGCGACAGTAGAACGATTCATCGTTGGCATAGTCGAACTCCAGGCCACACGACCAGCTCCGGCCATCAGTCACGCCGTCCACCACGATGTCTATGCGGATGTTCTGGGTTTTCTGCTGGCCGGTTCCTCGCCCGGCGATGCTGCGCACGTGCAGATCACGCCATAAGAGATTGGCATCCGGGATCGGGATGGCGATCAAATCACGTCGGTTTATCGTGACGCCTGGACGCTCCTCAGGCGAGACTTTGCTGCCGCGTTTCTCGTTCCAGCGCCGCACGCCGATGTCCCACAGGGCGAGCGCTTGCAGGGCGGTTGTCTTTCCCGAGTTATTCGGCCCAATCAGAACCACAGATTTGCCCAGCTCGAAACTCACGTCGTCCAGCTTTTTGAAATTGCGAATTCGGATTTGCGTCAGCATCTTTTAGCTCCTTAACACGGCGGCACCCAGGACTTCGTCGGACAGCCAAGTGAAGACGGTCGCGGCGGCTTCGGAGTGGCCGGCGTAATTGGGATCAGTGATCGTCATGAGAGACTCCGATCACGCTGGAACAAGGGGCCGCGCTCCGGGTGTTCACATCGCGAGTGCCCCCGAATCATATTCTCCGCATCCCACGGATCGCTGATCTCAACGAAATCCCAGCGCCCGAAGCCTCCCTGGTTGTTGACCGCCGGCACCCAGAGCGTGCGCGCCGTCGCCACTTTGGCCGCCTTGTCCTTCTTCGCCTCACCGCTGACCTCGATCAACAGGTTCAGGAGGTCATCGGGGCCGCGGCCGTCGTCCAGGCAGGCGATGAAGTCCGGCGTGTACTGGTGTTCCTCGCCGTTCAGCGTGTAGGGGATGGTGAAGCCCAGGTTGTGGTTCTTGACGTAGCGCACGACCTCGGACATGTCTTCCAGCACCTGGGCCACCTTCTGTTCCCACGAGCCGGTGTCGGCGACGACGTGGGAGATGTGGCATTTGTCAGGCCATGTGGCGTAAACCGGCCGGGTCGTGTCGAAATCCACGAAGCGCGTGGAGCCGACCGTGTCGTAAGGCCGCAGGATCGGCTTCAACCGGGCTGTGCCGTCGGTGGCGGTGACGATGGCTTTGTAGATGCGGTCGGCCGCGTCGTGCGCCGGCTCGATCAGCAGGAGCAGTTGTGGGAAGGTGTGATCCTTGAGCGTGACGCATTCGGCCAACCACCGTTTGGTGATCGCCAACACCTGGGGGAAGAGCCACGGCTTGTCGTTGCCCTCGTCGTCGCGGAAGTACTTCTCCAGCACCAGCTTTGCCAGCAGGAAGGCGATCTCGTTGGGCCGGCGGCGCCGCAGGTCGTCCAGCGTGTGGATACTGGATTCGCCGACGATGGGCGCGTTCTCGGTGCGGGTCGGGATGTCGTGGGTGCTGAGCGCCAGGCGCGACTCCGGCGTGAAGGTTGCGGTTAGCCGCTCGCCCGCGATGTCGTAGCGGTAACCCACCAGCCGCGGGAAGGTGATCTCACAGGCGGCCCGGCTTTCCAGCGCCCGCACGCGGGTGGGCATGGGGCCGGGCTTGGGGTTCGGATTGCTGCCCGAGGTGGGGATAAACGAAAAGGGCACGCCGTAGATCTCGGCGTATTCGGGGTCGAACCGGCCCTCGGTGTTGGTGGCGTAGCTCATGCGGCGCAACGCGCGGCCCACCACCTGTTCGCACAGCAGTTGGGTGCCGAAGGCGCGCACGCCCAGGATATGGGTGACGGTTTGGGCATCCCAGCCCTCGGTCAGCATCGAAACGCTCACCACGCACTTCACCTGTTCGCCCAGCCGGCCCGGCTTGCCAACGGTGTTCATTACCTCGCGCAGCAGGTCTTCGTCGGTCAGCGCTTCGGCGTCGCGGCCTGGGAAGCGCACTCGGTACTCGGCCTTGAATTCTTCGATCTCTCTCGCGGCGATCTTCTTGAAATCGTCGCTCATCGCCTCGCCCGATTCGAGCTGCTGGCTGTCCACCAGGATCGTGTTGGGCCGCTGGAGCCAGCCGCCGCTCCCGTCATCGTTGCGGAAGATGGGCAGTTGTCCGATCTGGACGACGGTGCGGTCGCCGATGGGCTTCTCCCACCCGGCGATGTAGTCGAAGACCAGTTTCGAGACGTTGGTATTGTTGCAGACCACGATGAAGACGGGCGGGGTAAGACGACTGAAGTCGTCACTACGAACGTTTCCCACGTTGGTAGTGGCGACTTCAGTCGCCCGGTCGTTGGTAGTAGCGACTTTAGTCGCTTCCTCCCACAGCCGATAGTACTTCTCGTAGTTGCTGTAGAGGCTGTGCAGCGCGCCCTGGAGCTCCAACGGCAGCTTCGGCTCGCCGGCGACCGCCTCGGTCTTGCGCCCCTTTTTGGGCAGATCCTCGCGGATGCGCAGCCACAGGTCGCGATACGTGGGTTGCGCGCCCATCATCGAATCGTCGGCTACGGGCACGCGCGGCACCTTCACGATGCCGGCCTCGATGGCGTCAATCAGCGAGAAGTCGGAGACTACCCAGGGGAAAAGCGTGCCTTCGGCGTAGCCGGAGCCGCGCAGGAAGAACGGCGTGGCCGAGAGGTCGTAAATGACTTTTGCGCCGAGTTTGGCTTTCACCGCCTCCAGACCAGAAATCCAGACGCGCGCTTCCTCGTCGCGGCGCTGCGCCTCCTGGCGTTCTTCCCCGGTTAGCCTAACCTCTTCGCCGTCCGGCTTGCGGCGATAACAGTGATGCGCCTCGTCGTTAATCACGATGACGTTCTTCTTCGTGCCCAACTCGCGGCACACGCGGCGCACCATCTGGTCGGGGGTTTCGGTGAAGGGGCTGGTCGCGCCCTCAGCCAGGATGGACTTGGTTAGCTTGCCGGCGGCCATCTTTTCGTGCAGGGCGAAGGCGTGAAAGTTGGTGATGATGATTTTGGCCTGGCCCAGTTGCTCCATCTCTTGGGCGGGGAGAACGTCGCGCTGGCGGTAGTAGTTCTGCGGGTCATTGGGGAGCAGCACCCGCAAGCGGTCGCGAATGGTGATGCCGGGGGTCACAACGAGAAAGGAATTACCGAAGCGGGCATCCTGTGGATACGCGGCTTTGTTCAGCGTATGCCAGGCGATGAGCATCGCCATCACCACGGTCTTGCCGGAACCGGTCGCCATTTTCAGCGCCAGGCGTGGCAGTCCAGGGTTGGATTGATCGTTGCCTTCGCGTAAGGCGTTCGCGATCCAGGCATCGCCGTACTTGTGCGCAACCTCGGTGAGATAGATGATGGTTTCCAGCGCCTCGATCTGGCAGAAGAAGAGCTTCTTTTCGCGGTCAGGGTTGGTCCAATATGCCAGCAGGCGGGCGGTGGTGGGGGTGACGCCCAGGTAGCCGCCCTGGCGCCACTGCGCGACACGGCCGCGGATGTCGTTGATGAGCTGGTTTTCCTGGATGCGCTCCTGGATCCACTCGGTCTCGAAGGCGAGTTGTCCGTCTTTCTTTCTGGGGCGCGCAATAGGCACGAAGTAAGAGCTGGAACGCCGGCCGTCCACGATGTCGTTGGTGATACCCTCGTCGCCGAAGCGAAAATGACGCGTCGGTTCTTCGAATGGTGAGTTGATGACCGGGTTCTCGATAATTACCTGGCTCATGGGCGATTCGCTCCCAGCCGAACGCATGCCTGGCATTGAGGGTGATGAGAAAGCAAAGTGCCGCAGCCCAGGAAAGACGGGCCGCGGCTTCATTTGCTCACCACGAACGACAGTGCTAAGATGGCGGCAGCGATGCCTCGTCCTGGGACCAACAGGATGCGGGCGTGAAGCCGACCAGATCATACCTGGTCGGCTTCACTGCTTAATTGCGTCTATTATACCGGGATAACGCCGTTCGCGCAATTTGGCGCGGAAACGCGCCTGTACTGATTGCCGCGCCGAGGCGTTCCGTCACAGGAGAATGAGGGCCATCGCCACCACACAACACATACCAGGGGGCACACACGATGATTCGTTGCACACGTAACCAGCTTCTGATCCTGGTCGCCGCATTCACGCTGACCGGCTGCATGTCGCTTGCGCCCAGGATGGCCGGTTCTCAGTTCACAGGGGAGAACACATCGAGCGCGGCCATTGCCGGCAACGCTCCGGCGACCGAGGTGATGATCACTCCGACACGCGTAGCTTCGGCTACCTCGACGCTCACTGCGTCACCGACGTACACCATGTCTTCGACAGCATCCATTCAGCCGACGGCGACGCCAAGCGCGACCGCCTCGGGGAGCCCGACGCCGCCGGCGCCGACATCCACGCGGACACCCACCTTGACCTCCACGCCAGCCGCCACGGTCACGCCGGAGTCGCCGGCCGCGCCCTCGCCGCAACCCGTCGCACAGGCCGACCTGGTGGTCCTCGGGCCGGAGACTCAGTATCCGGTGCGCGCCCGGGTTGTGCGTGGGTGGGACTACGAGCTGGTAGACGCTTCGACCAACTACGACTTCGTGGTGCACCGGGACGTCTTCGGGATGCTGGCGCACCAGCTCGACGCCGAGCGGGTGACGCGCTATCACCGGCCCAGCTTCTTCAGCTTCACCCCAGACGGGGTGTTCCGGATCTACCTGGTGGACTGGGCGCCGCATCCCAACGCCCAGTGCGCGGCGCGTGGCTACGGGACGACGGCGCTGGTGGACTTCGGCGGCGATCCGCTGGGGCTGAACACCAACATCTGCATCCACAACCACAGCCTGTACCCGCTGGGGGACGGCGAGGGCGCAGCAATTGGCTATCGGTGCAACGGCCAGTGCGCGCTGGCAGTCGCAGCGCCCGGCACGAACCTGCCGAGTCTGATCCTGACGGCCTTCGCCGAGGCGCTGCCGCGGCCGGCCACTCTCGGGCCGGCCGGCCGGGCGGGCTTCGGCGGTGAGGTCTACCGGCCGCTGGGGCAGGGCCGCTGGGACGCCATGCTGTGGCGCTGGGCGGATCCGTTCTTGGAGGTCGTGCCGGCAGGCAGGAGGTCTTTGCACAGTAAGCGTGAACCGTTGTGTCGGGCGGTCCTAACCTGACGAGGGGTGGCAGCCAGTGGACAAGCTGCCCCAGATCGGCTAAAATGCAGAAGCAGTACTGCATGAACTCGAACATGCAGCGTTCAGTGTTGAGGTGACCGATGTCTACATATCAGATTGCCCAGACTATCCCCTTGATTACCGAGCCCTTGGTGCGCGCCGGCTTCTATCCATCGTCTGATCTGGCGCTCAAACACATCGTGCTTGACTACATTGACCGTCGTATTTCCTGGGCGCAGACGCAGGTGCGTCGCTTCGAGAAGAAGCACGGCCAGTCCTTTGCCCTGTACAGCCAATCCCTGGCCGGGCAGGCGACCATTGCCGACGAGGATGAGTGGATGGAGTGGGAATCACTATTGGACATGCTGGAGAGTTGGCGCCAGGTGAAAACAGAGGTCCAGCGCAGTGATGTACGATGAGATCCAACGTATCCTGGCGGAGTCCGCGATCGTTCATCAGATGCAGGTCATCGAACTGATCCCGTACGGCAGTGATGCGTTTCGAGCCAAGCTCCGCGCCGGGGTGACCTCAGATCTGACGCTTTAGGTTTGGATCAACCACAACAGCCGTCACACCCGTTATGCGTATCAACTGTTCCGGCAAGGTGAGCCGGTTTTACGCTGGGATAACGCGCCACATCACCCGGAACAGGGGACTAACTTTCCTCACCACTTCCACGACGAATTCGGCCAGATGGCGGCCTCCTCCTTGACCGGCGATCCAGTCACCGATCTTCCCAGGGTGCTGGCGGAGATCGAGCGGTTCCTTGAGCAAACCAACCCTAGTCGCAGCGCCACACAGGATTGACTCGGTTGATCGTCGCCGTGGCCCAGCGTCTGCCGGAGCGAGTGGTGCAGGAGGACTCCGATCTGCTGATGTACTATGACAACGCGTCGATGCGGATGGAGAGCAAGTGCGCGACAGGACTGGCCTTGAACAATTGGCCTGGCTGCGTATTATGCGTGCGTGAGATGCGTTCCTGATCAGGGGATGTGCTTCGTGACGCCAGTCCGGTCAAGCTCGTAATAGTGAGGAGAATGGTGACATGGCACTGAATGATTAACTCAAGGACATGGGACGGTTGGAAGCGGAACTTGGGCGCTTCGAGGCCAGGTTTGGTGTGAAGTCCAAAGACTTCTACGACGGCGAAAGGTGCAGAATGAGAATCGGACGCCGACCCCAACGAAGCCATCTGGTGGATCGCCGCCGGCTGTCGAACTGCTGGCCGGCGGTTTGATATTATTCGAATACCCGATTGATGTCAAAAGCCATGAACTGCCCGCCCAAGTGAATCCGCCTGCGCCCAAACCGGAGACCGATTGCGCCTCCCAGGGCGGCCTCGACACCCATGCTGAGACGGCAGCACGTGAGGAACCCGCCGCGACCCCATCCCCAACCGCTTCCCCTCGCACGCCATCCTGTGGTACAATCACCCTTAGGCTGACTGCGAGTGGAAAGGAGCAACGAATGTCCTGGCCAATGCAACCGCAAGACGATCCCCTCCCCTGGCTGCTCGACGACAACGGACCGGGCGTGCGCTACCTGGCGCTGCGTGACCTGCTCGACCTGGCGCCGGACGATCCCCAACTGGCGACGGCGCGCCGCGAGGCGCACCGCCGCGGCCCCATCGCCGCGATCCTCGATCACATGGACCCGGCCGGCTTCTGGGAACAGCCCGGCCCCGGCTACAACCCCAAATACCGCGCCACCGTCTGGTCGGTTATCATGCTGGCGCAACTGGGCGCTGCGCTGCCAGAGGATGAGCGCATCGGCCGCGCCTGCGCCTACGTGCTGGCGCACACCCTGACGCCAGGCGGCCAGTTTTCGACCACCAACACCGCCTCCGGCACGGCCGACTGTCTGCAGGGCAATCTCTGTTGGGCGCTGGTCGAACTGGGCTGCGCCGGCCCGCGGCTGGAGCAGGCGTTCGACTGGCTGGCGCGCAGCGTGACCGGCGAAGGCATTGCACCCATGACGGCGCGCGACGCCCCCGTGCGCTACTACGCCGGCAAATGCGGGCCAGGCTTCGCCTGTGGAGCCAACAACAAGCTGCCATGCGCCTGGGGCGCCGTCAAAGTGATGCTGGCCCTGGGCCGCTGGCCCGCCGCGCAGCGCACCCCGGCCATGCAGCGGGCCATCGAGCAGGGCGTTGCCTTCCTGTTGGGCAGCGATCCCGCACTGGCCGCATACCCCAACGGCTACGCCAGCAAACCAAGCGGCAACTGGTGGAAGTTCGGCTTTCCCGTCTTCTACGTCACCGACCTGCTGCAGAACGTCGAGGCGCTGGTTAGCCTGGGCTACGGCCGCGATCCCCGCCTGGCCCATGCACTCGACCTCATCCAAAACAAGCAAGACGCCAGCGGCCGGTGGCCGCTGGAATACGACTATACCGGCAAGACGTGGATTGACTGCGGAGCCAGCAAGCAGCCCAATCCCTGGGTGACGCTGCGGGCGCTGCGCATTTCCAAAGCGACAGCCTGACCGCTCTAGCCCTGCCAGCCAGGCCAGAGCCAGGCTGCCTGATAGCGCCTGGCGAACGCTCTGGCGAGCGATGGGCAGATGGCGCCATCCTGAACCGTGCGGCGCGGCCGCGGCAGTCCAGACCTGCCGCCCAAACAAAGAACGGCGCCGAGCGCAGCGCGCCTGTTCATGCCAGGCGCGCCCACATCGGCGCCGCTTGGGCATCGCCCGTGGGCGACACCTGGATTGCTTGACGGTTCGTCATCTGCCCTCACGCCTCGACCGGCGCCAACTGCGGGCGCGGCCCCATGACGGCGGTTGTGCGCACCGGCAGCGGCGGATCGGGATTAGCGATGAGGCGCCGGTAAGCATACGACACCAGCCAACCCATCAGCAGTGCGCCCAACACGCCTGGCGCCCACGCCCCCGCCTGACCCAACAGCGCCCCGCCCAGGGTGGGCGCAATCACACGCGCAAAGCTCTCCAGCGACGCTGACAGCCCAAGCGTACCGCCGATCTCCTCCGGATAAACCGACTTGGTGAGCGCGCTGTTGATCACGGTGTTCATGATGCCGGTGCCCAACGACATCGGGATGAGCACCACCAGCAGAATCGGCAAATTCGGCGTCAGCGCCCAGGCCACAAACGAGAAAGTCAGCAGAACGGTGGAGGCCAGGATCAACTGCTTTTCGTCGAAGCGTGTGGTCAGCCGGCCGATCAGCCCGGCCTGCACGATCACCACCAGCAGACCGACATAGCCCAACACATACCCCGTCGCCTGTGCGTCGAGACCGAGGCGATATTGGGCATACAGCGCAAAGATGCTCTGGAACATTCCACTGGCCAGCCCGAACAGCAGCCGAATGTGCAACAGCGGCCCGACGCGCGGCCGGTCGAGGGCAGCCCAAAGCGCCTTCGCCGTGAAAGCGCTGCGCGGCCGCCTGGACATCTCCAGTCGCATCTCTTTGGTCAGCGACTCCGGCAGAAAGAAGAAGACGGCCAGCAGGTTGATCGTTGCCAGTGCGGCCGCCGCAAAGGCGGGTACGGCGTAGCCCCAACGGCTCAGGAATCCGCCCACCACCGGTCCAATGATGAATCCCAGGCCGAATGCGGCGCCGATCATGCCCAACGCTTTGGCACGGCCCTTCTCATCGGTGACGTCGGTGATGTAGGCCTGCGCCACCGTCAGGTTGCCGCCCGTCAAACCATCGAGCAGGCGGCTGACGAACAGCATCGCAATCACCGCGGCGCCGGAACCGGCGAGCAGACGGCCCGCAGGCTCCGCCAGGGCCATCAGCAGAAAGCCCAAGACCGTCCCGGCGATGCTGACCAGCAACACCGGCCGGCGACCCAGGCGATCCGACAGACGCCCCAACAGCGGCGCGCCGATCAGTTGCGCCAACGCATACGAGGCGACCAGTAGCCCAACCACCGTCGCCGATGCGCCGAATTTTTCCGCATAGTAGGGCAATAGCGGCAAGATCAAACTGAAACCGAGTAGATCAGTGAACACAATGGCAAAGATCGTCGAAAGACGTTTGTTCGTCATGTCGAGACTCCTCAAGTGATTGATGAACGACGTTCTGCAAGAACTGGAAGTATGATACTATGATATTCATGGTTTGTCAAATCTATGTACAATGATATT
>CAZOLV010000049.1:0-1781 GCA_964580725.1 uncultured Anaerolineae bacterium
AGTAGGAAGTAGGAAGTAGGGAGTAGGAAGTAGGAAGTAGGGAGTAGGGAGTAGGGAGTAGGAAGTAGGAAGTAGGGAGTAGGGAGTGGGAAGTAGGGAGTGGGAAGTAGGGAGTGGGGAGTGGGAAGTAGGGAGTAGGGAGTGGGGAGTAGGGAGTGGGGAGTGGGAAGTAGGGAGTAGGGAGTAGGGAGTGGGGAGTAGGAAGTAGGGAGTAGGGAGTGGGGAGTGGGAAGTGGGAGAGGGCAGGTGGAGGAGGGGAAGATGAAACAAGTCGTCGTTTTGGGCGCAGGCATGGTCGGAGGCGCTATCGCCGCCGACCTGTGCCGTGAATATCAGGTGACGGTGGCCGATTTTCAGCCGGCGCGCGGCCAGGCCTTGGCCCAACGCTACCCACTCACCTTCCGTCAGGCCGACCTGACACAACCCGGCGTCGTGGCCAGCGTCGTCGCCTCCGCCGATCTGGTCATCGGCGCTGTGCCGGGCTTTCTGGGCTTTGAGACGCTGAGCCAGGTCATCGAGGCTGGCAAAGATGTGGTGGACATTTCGTTCTTTCCCGAAGACCCGTTCGACCTCGACGAACTGGCGCAGCAGCGGGGCGTCACAGCCGTGGTAGACTGCGGCGTGGCGCCGGGCCTGGGCAACCTGCTGCTCGGCTTCCATCATCCGCGCATGACAGTGCACTCATTCGAGTGCCTGGTGGGCGGGCTGCCGGCGGCTCCCGCCTGGCCCTGGCGGTACAAGGCTCCCTTCTCGCCCGTGGATGTGATCGAGGAATACACGCGTCCGGTGCGTCTGGTGGTCAACGGCGAAGTCGAGGTGCGGCCGGCGCTGTCCAACCCCGAATTGGTGACGCTGGCGCCGGTCGGCGTGCTCGAGGCGTTCGATACCGACGGCTTACGCACCCTGATGCGCACCGTCCCCGCGCCCAACATGTGCGAAAGGACACTGCGCTACCCTGGTCACATCGAGTTGATCCGCGTGCTGCAAGAGAGCGGCTTTTTCGATGAAGCCCCGCGCACCGTGGCCGGTCCTGATGGTCAGCCCGTGTGCGTGCGTCCGCTCGACGTCACCGTGGCGTTACTTTTCGAGCAGTGGCGCCTGCAAGCGGCCGAGCCAGAATTCACCATCATGCGCGTCCGCATCAGCGGGACTGAGATGGGGCAGAAGCGCACATACACCTATCACCTCTACGATCAGACCGATCCTGTGACCGGTTTTTCCTCGATGGCGCGCACCACCGGCTACACCTGCACCGGCGTCGCCCGTCTGCTGCTGAACGGCGTCTACAGCCGCCCTGGCATCTGCCCGCCCGAACTCATCAGCGCCGACGGTCACTGCTTCGATCAGATACTCGCCCATCTTGCCGCCCGCAACATCCACCTGCGCCTCGATTGAATACCGCCGCTGGCGTGACTTGGGGCGGAAGCGGCGACATGGTCTGCGCCGGCCAGACGGGTCGGGAAGGTCGCGATCTCTTGTGCGCCCATGTCTTTGGGGCGGCGTTGGAAAACCTGACAGGTCTGATTTCGGATGAACCAGAAGCCGGGAGTGTCGAACTCGCTCCTAACATCACGGTTGAGCTAAACGACTCTTTGTGATCTCTGTGCTCTCTGTGGTTGAACATGTGCTACATTTGGAACTGCTACAAGAACCGCAGATTCCTTGCAATTCTCCCCTGCTTCGCGTATAATGCACCCGTTGTTATTTTCTATCGTCTATTTTCTATCGCCTATTTTCTATCGCCTATTTTCTACCGCCTATTTCCTACCGCCTATTTCCTA
>CAZOLV010000049.1:1881-5005 GCA_964580725.1 uncultured Anaerolineae bacterium
CGCCTATTTTCTATCGCCTATTTTCTACCGCCTATTTCCTACCGCCTATTTCCTACCGCCTATTTCCTACCATGACTCACGCAACCAAAACCTACTTCCGCCAACCAGACACCGTCGCCCGTTGGTGGTATCCAGAAAATGCTTCCCACCCCCTCTACGCCCATTTCAGCGAGCAATTGCATTGGGTGATAGCGCAGCAGCCGTGGCAAGGCCAGCGCATCCTTGACATCAGCACCGGCAAGGGGCGTTTTGCCGTCAACCTGGCCGCACATGGCGCCGATGTGACCGCGCTCGACATCGCGCCGCAGATGCTCGCCCTGGCGCAGCGTTCTGCCGACGAGCAGGGCGTCGCCGTCCAGTTCCTGCAGGCCGACGCCGAACATCTGCCCTTTCCCACGGCCAGTTTCGACGTCGTCCTCTGCATGGAAGCCATCATGCACGTGCCGCATCCGCAGCGGTTGCTGCACGAAATGGCGCGCACGGTGCGCCCTGGCGGCGTTGTCATCCTCAGCATGACCAACCGCTGGCGGCTCAATGCCCTGGGCGAAGCGCCCGGCGCGCTCTATCGTTGGCTTGGGCTGGCTCGGTCAGCCGCCGTTCCGCGCTACATGTGGCATTACTCGGTTCCGCAGTTTACTCACTTCATCACCCAGGCCGGGCTGCACATCACCCAACTGCACGGCCAGGGGCTTTTTCAGGCCAACGCCCGTCTGTGGCTCAACAGCGAAATCTCCGTCCCGCTCTTTCCCCGCTGGTTCGCCGATACCTTCTTTGCGCAGATCGAGCCGTTCCTGCGTGACACGCCGCTGCGCAACATCATGGGAACTGTGATGGCGGTGGGACACAAGGATGCGTGAGTGTGTGACGGCGCGGGAGTCTCGGTCGTGACGGGGTGAGACGCGGTATTTGTCGTGTGAGGCGGGATACGGCAACGATTCTCGCATGTTTCGGGAGAGCGCTCAATGCAAGATCAACGCCGCTGGCTACCAATCCTGATTCTTCTGCTGATCGTTGTCTGCTTGCTGCTCTATCTGCTCTTGCGCCCACAGATCCCCATCATCCCCGGGATTCCAACCCGCACGCCCACCCCCACGCGTATCCGTGAACTGCCGACGCCCACGCCGACCATCGTGCCCAAGCCGGTCTGGGGACCGGGCAACTACATTCTGGTGCGCCGCGACGACTACCAACCAGCCACCCCCCTTCCCACCTCGTTTCCCGCCCTCGCCTCGCATCTCGACGTCCTCTGGGATCGCATTGCCGCGACCGGTAGCACTTTCGATTGGTCCAGCATCGAAGCCAAAGTCGCCCAAATTGCCGCGCAGCAAATCACCCTGGCCGACGGCCGTCGCATCGCTCGTCCAACCTGGCTGACGCTGCCCGTTTTCTGGACGCAAGGAACCGCCAATGCCAGGGGTCAGCGGTTTTGCAACAACAACGTACCGCAGTCGGTCAAGGCCCTGGCGCCCGACCACATCATCACCGTCACGCCGCCGGGCGTCGCATCCTACACGCAAGAGGTGCCCGCCTTCGACGATTCCGATCTGATCGCCGCCTACCGCCAACTGGTACTCGACGCCGGGCGCAAGTGGAACAACGACCCGCGCATCGCCGGCGTCATCATCGCCGGGGGCTACGACAACGAAACCCAGATCGGCGCCAACTGGTGCTATGTGAACGGCGACGCCGATGGCTTCCCGGTGACCAAAAGCGAGATGCGCGATTTCGTCCTGGAGGCGATTCGCGCCTTTCACGACGCCTTTCCCAACAAACCGGTCTACCTCAACTTTGCCCCCGCGCCCACCGATCAAAGCCGCTGCGACTGGGTTGATCTGATGATGTCCTACAACCCACGCCACATCGGCGTCGGTTTCAACGGCATGAGTCCAGACGTCCCGGCCTTCGTCGAAAACCCCGATCCAGGCCGCAGCGGGGTAGATTGCGGCTCGCTAGAGCTGATCGAAAGGAACGCCGAAATTCTGCCCGCCAAGTTCGAGCCGGTTTTGCCCTTCCCAAGCGGCAACAATTCCGAACTCCAGTGGCGTTACTGGTCATGGCTGGCCTCCCTCACCGCCCGGGTTGATTTCATTGACGTGCAGGACGCCTGGTTCTGCCCCGCCGATCGCAACAGCGGCGCCTGCACCAGCAGCGCCAACACGCTCAACGCCGTGCAAACCCCCAACCCGGCCACGGGCGACGCCGGATTCCCGGTCGGCTTCGGCGACTGGATCGAGCGCCAGCTCGGCAAGACCGCCGCAACAAGCGATCAACTCTGGGTGGCGCTGCGCAACACCGAGTATCCCCTCGACGGTCCTGCCTGCCAACGTTTCTGCAGCGGCTGGCCCGGCGACTTCGAACACTACATGCAGATCATACCGAGCGCGACGCCCCCGCTGCATCTCAGCCCCTACTGCGGCTACAATTCCTGCACCACCACGAACCTGCCGCTCCCCCTGGCCCCGGAACCGACGCCTGCATCCATCTATTCACGTCACGCCAAACAGATGAGATCGGCGCGTCTCGGTTTCGATATCGTGGATACCATCTACGCCGGGCGCCAGCTCAGCAACGTGATTCTGCGTGTGGCCTATGTGGACAAAGACAGCAGCGATTTCAACATCGTCTACGCCTCCGACGCCGCCGGCACCCGCCGCAGTGTGACCATTGACCGGCAGAATACCGGCGCCTGGCGTTGGGCGGAGTTCAGCGGCCTGACCATGTTCGCCGGCAATCAGCTCGACAACGGCGCCGACATCCTGGTCGAGTACAACGGGACAGGCGTCAAACCGATCCTGCACATGCTGTGGCTCGATCTGCGTGACGTTAGCGCGGGCAGCGTCACACCAACGGTCATTCCTCCCCTGCCCACCAGCACCTCGACGCCCACGCGCACGCCCACGCCGACGAAGACGCACACGCCCACGCGCACGCCCACGCCGACCATCACGCCCACGCGCACACCGACGCCGACCATCACGCACACGCCGACGCGCACGGTCACACCGACCAAGACGCACACACCAACGCGCACGCCAACGCCAACGGCGACCATCACGCCGACACGCACACCCACGCCGACGGCGACCATCACACCGACGTCAACGAACACGCACACGCCGACACG
>CAZOLV010000049.1:5105-6298 GCA_964580725.1 uncultured Anaerolineae bacterium
ACACCCACGCCAACGGCGACCATCACACCGACGTCAACGAACACGCACACGCCGACACGTACACCCACGCCAACGGCGACCATCACACCGACGTCAACGGCCACGATCACACCGACGCCAACGAACACGCACACGCCGACACGCACACCCACGCCGACGGCGACCATTACGCCGACGCCAACGGCTACGATCACGCCGACGCCAACAAGCACACCGACGGATACGCCAACCCCGACAGACACGCCGACGGCGACCATCACGCCGACGGCGACAGATACGCCGACGCATACGCCAACCCCAACGAGCACGCCAACGCCCACCGCTACGCCGACGGTGACTGTCACACCAACACCGACAAGCACCCCGACGGACACGCCAACGCCCACCGTTACGCCGACCCCAACGGACACGCCGACGCCGACAAGTACGCCGACCGATACGCCGACGGCGACGGATACACCAACGCCGACAGATACACCAACGCCGACAGATACGCCGACGGCGACGGATACGCCGACGCCAACCGACACGCCCACGGCCACCCCGACCGACACGCCGACGCCCGTTCCCACCAGCGTCGTCATCCTGCAACAGGGGCGCGCCGGTTACGAGGGCGGCGGCGACGCCTTCATCATGCAGTCCCAACCCACCACCAACTTTGGCAAGGAAGGGTTGTTGCAAGTCGAAGCGGGCGGCAAATCGGCCGCACTCATGCAGTTCGATCTGTCCAGCATCGGCAGCCTGATTGACATCAGCAAGGGAACGCTCGAAATTCACGCCCGCCAGCGCAGCGCCAACACCCGTCTCTTCGTCGCCGTCTACGAAGTGACGCAGGCCTGGGATCCGGCCACAGTGACCTGGCAAGAAGCGCGCCCGGGCGTGCCGTGGCAAACCCCCGGCGGCGACCGGCGCAGCAGCCCCGCCGCCAGCGCCGTTCTGCTCTCCGATCACATCTGGTACCGATTGGACATCACCACGCTCATCCGCCGTTGGGTCAGCGGCGAGGCGCCGAACTATGGTCTGTTGATTCGGGCCACCAGCGATGCGCCGGTGCGTTTCGATCTGGCCAGCAACGAAATCAGCGCCGGCGCTCTGCAACCGCGCCTGGTGGTCAACTTCCGGCCAACGACGCCCACGCCCACGAATACACCCACGGCAACCGACACGCCAACGGCGACGCCGACCGACACGCC
>CAZOLV010000049.1:6398-12971 GCA_964580725.1 uncultured Anaerolineae bacterium
GCCAACGGCAACGCCAACCGACACGCCAACGCCGACGCCAACCGACACGCCAACGGCGACGCCAACCGACACGCCGACAGCAACGCCAACGGCGACGGCAACGAATACCCCAACGGTGACGCCAACGCCAACGGTGCGCGAACTCTCGACGGCCACGCCGCCGGTGGAAGCGATCACGACGGCCACGCCGCCGCCGTCCGGACCGCAGGCCAAGATCCAGATCGTCTGGCCGCACGACGGCGCACCGGTCAGTCAGGCCGACCTGGCCAACATCACCGCCTACCTGTTCGAAGACAGCCGGCTCAACCCCGTCGCCTGCAACGCCGCCCCGGTCGTGCGGCTCTGGGCAGCCGAAAACAGCGAGCCGGCGGTCTTCATGGGATTTGGCCAAAAACGCCTGACGACCATCAGCGGGCGCACTTTCCCGGTGTGGGATTTCAACGATGTCGAGGTCAGCGCCGCGCACAATCCCAACAACGCGCTGCACTTCTTCGTCACCCTCGATGGTCAAAACGCGGCGCACAACATCTGGTCGCACGGCGTCAGCGCCATCACCAAACCGCCGGCGCTGCCGCAGCCGGTCGGGGCCAGCGCCGGACGGCCATTGGCCCTCGATGCGCGCATCGTCTCCTTGCAGCCGGCCGGCAACCTACCCATCTCGCAAGCGGCACGCGGCGTCGTGACCGTGTATCTCTTCGCCGCCAACAGCCTACAAGCAGCAACGCCCGATCACAACTGGCAGCCCGACGTGCGCCTGCACTGGGCCGTCAACAACGACGTGGATCAAGCCCCCGCCGGCCTGACCGGCCTCGCCCGCACCATCGTCGCGGGCGGCGTCGTCTTCACCGCCTGGGACTTCAGCGACTTCGATCTCAGCCTGGCGCGCAATCCTGCCAACAAGCTCTACCTCTGGGCCGACGTGCCGGGCGTCCCCACCTTCAGCAACGTCTGGGTCTACGGCGCCGACGTGCGCACCAACTTCCCCGCCGCCGACCTTCCCGCCCGCAGTTGCCGCTGACCAACAAAAAACCTCTACATCCAACGACGATCCACTGTCGCTGTTGGATGTAGAGGCCATCGCGTCTCGCTGCGCTCCCGATGCGCAGAGGGGCTACGGCGCTAGATAGACAATGGTGAGCTTGGGGCGTTGGGCGGCGACGCCCCAGAGGGGGCCGGCCAGGTTGTACTGCACCTGCGCCTGACCGCTCGCTTCGATCAGCAGCCCCTGGTTGGCGGCTGGCGTTGGCAGCCAGGCGCTGACCGGCGCTGTGACATCCCATGTGAACCAGCGCCCGACGCCGCTCATCTCCGCGCTGGCGACGGCGGGCGCGGCGCGGTCGTTGGCCCCCTGCGCACCCGGCGCCTGCCAGGGATTGCCAACCGCAGCCTGGTTCCAGGTCGCTTCGGCGGCCGTCCACGCCCGCGTCAGACGGTACAGGCTGGCAGTCAGCGGATAGGGGTTCGTGCTGCTGTCGGCGTAAAGCGCCAGACTGGCGCTGACCACCGTGCTGCCGGCGGGTAGTGCATTCTCCAGCTCGAACCGCAGCAGAACGCTGGCCACGCCAGGCGCACGCAGGCTCAACAGCGCATCATTGGCGAAGTTGGAGTCTGGAAACCACTGGTTGAGGCTGGACGCGCTGCCGCCCTGCAACGTCAAGGTTTGCGGCGCCGCCTGCCGCGGCCGATAGGTGATGGTCAGCCGGGGGCGCAGTGTGGCCGTCGTCGCCTGGGCGCTGGCAAATTCCCATTCGACCTGCGTACCGCCGCTGGCTGTGAGCAGCAGGCCATGATTCTGCGCCGGGCTGGTCACCCATTGCGCCATCTGCGCCGTCACGTCGAAGGCGACCCAGGCGCCCACACCCGCCGTTGGCGCCGTCGCCAGGGGCACGCTGGCGCGATCTGCCGCGCCGCTGGCGCCTGGCGCCTGCCAGGATTCACCCGCACGCGCCGCCTGCCAGGTGGCGGCGCCCTCGTCCCAGGCGCGCAACAGTGAGTAGGCCGTCAGCGTCTGCGCCGCGCTGTTGCTCTGACTGACGGCGAAAATCTCCAACTGCGCCGCAATCACTTCGGTAGCGGCGTTCAGGTCGGCGACGCCGCTCACATCGAAGCGCAGAACCGCATGTGCGCCATTGCCCGTGCGCAAGGCAAACACCGGCGCCGCGCCGTCGTTGCTGCCGGGATACCAGCTATGCAACGTGGCGTCGCTGGCCCCGGCGTAGCCTTCCACCCCTTGCTGCAACACGACGGTCGTGGGGGTGGCGGTGGGTGAGCTCGTCGGCGTTGGCGTCGGCGTGGGTGTACGGGTGGGGGTGGGGGTGACAGTGAGTGTTGGCGTCGGCGTGTTGGTCGGGCCGGCGGTGGGCGTGCGCGTGGGGGTTGATGTCGGGCCGGCGGTGGGCGTGGGCGTGGGGGTGCGCGTGGGGGTGCGCGTCGGCGTTCTGGTGATGGTGGGAGTCGGCGTGCAGGCGGCGCAGGCGGTCGGAGTTGCCGTTGGCGTCGGCGCATCGCCCGGTAGCAGGTATTCGATGCGCAGCGACGGGCGATAGGTGATGTCGGGCCATTCGCTGCTGGCAAAGTCGTACTGCACGTTGCGATTGGCGAACGACTTGAGCACCAGGCCGCGGTTGCTGCCTGGATTTTGCACCCAACGCTGGACGATTTCGGCCAGCTCCAGACGCACCCAGGCGTTGGCGCCGAAAACATGCCCCCAATCCTCGGCGTCGGGCGAGCGATCGCTGCCGGTGTCATTGGCGCCCGGTAGGCCCCAGGCCGTCCCATTGCGCGCCTGCAGCCAGGTAACCTGCCAGGTGTTCCAGTCACGGTAAAGCTCATGGGCGCGCAGGTAGAAGCCGGTGTCCACGGTGGCCGCCGTCGAGAAGAGCTTCAGCTCAGCCTTGCGCACCTGGGCGTTGGCCGGCAGTTGGCCCGCCAGATCGAAGTAGATCAACGCGGCGAATTCGTCGGGATGGCGCACCGACAGTTTCGTTTGGCCCTCGAAAATGCCGTTGGGACTCCAGTTGCTGATGTAGGTGTCAATGACGCCAGTGTAGCCGCTGAGTCCCTGTTGCAGGGTGCGCACGCGTGGGGTGGGCGTGGCGGTCGGCGTCGGAGTGACAGGCGCGCCGGTGGCGCTGGCCGTGGGCGTTGGCGTGGGGGTGGGCGTTGCTGCGCCAGTGGGCAGGAGATAGCGGATGACCAGTTGCGGGCGCTGGTCGGCCTGGGGCCATTCGGCGCTGGCAAAGCTGATGTGGGCGGCGCTGTCGTCGTTCGAGAAGAGCAGCAGGCCACGATTGGTCAGCGCGTCGGCCTGCCAGGCGCGCAGCGCGCCGGTCACATCCAGCTCGACCCATCCGCCGGCGCCGGTCACCGGGGCGCTGTCCTCCGCCGTCGCGCGGCGGTCGCTGCCCAGACCGGCGGCGCCTGGCTCGGCCCAGGGTGAACTGGCCGCGGCCTGCTGCCAGGTGGCGTAGCGATCAGACCAGGGGCGCAGGAGCCGGGCGGCGCTCAACGTCTGTTCGGCTGGCGCCGTGCGGCCGGCGACGTAAAGCCGCAGCGTGGCGACGACGACAGGGCCGTCGGGCGGCAGGGGCGTCAGATCGAACGCCAGCAGCGTCGCCCCGGCGGCGCTGCCGCCAACGCCCAGAACCTCGTTGCCGCCAAAGTTGTGCGTGGGGAACGCGGCGTTGAGCGCCGTATCACGCACGCCGGCGTAACTCTGACCGTTGTCGAGCGCACGGCCTTGCTGCAAGATCAGCGTCGCTGTGAGCGGCGGCGCCGCGGCGTTGTGCGGCTTGACCTGGACGAAGTGAATCGTTTCGTTGCCCTGACTGTTGTCGCTGCGGCTGTCCAACCGAAAATCGCTGCCGGCGTGATCACCGCCGCCCGGCTGCTGATTGTCGAAACGGGCATCGGTCAGCGTGAAAGTGACCGTTTTCCAGGTCGAGGTGTTGGTTTTCTGCACAACGCCGGCGCTCTGATAGAGTGTCGCGGCGGTCGGATACTCCAACTCCCAGGTGTCGGCGCCGCTGTCGAGATAGGTCACGCTGACATCGAGGGTGGCGTCGCGATAGAGGGTCACAAAGCCGTCGGCGATGTCGAAATAGAGATAGGGATCGGAAGGCGCGTTGGTGCGACGGGTGTAGCGCCCCTGCGGCGAGGGGCCGCTGTTCCAGAGCGGCACGCTACGTCCGCCAGGCGCTTGATCGTTCTGCCAGAGCCAAAACTCGTAGTTGCCGCGGTCAGGATACCAGGTGCGCTCCGTCTCGCGCAGCGCCACCCAGACGCTGGGCGTGTCGAGCAAACTGCGCCCCAGGTGGTCATTGGCGAAGTCAAGAATGGCGCGCCGGTCGGGGTCGGTGGTGATGTCGCTGGCCAGCACCATGTAGTCGGCGTGCTTGTCCAGCCCGTTGAAGATGCCCCAGGTCGTCCCGGTCAGCCCGGTGATGAGGTAGTCGTAGCTTTCCCACCCGATCGGTACACGGTCGCCCCACTTTTTCATCAGATCGAAGGCGCCTGCCTGGTAGAAGCTGTAGGCCGGATTGTCATAGACGACGCCGTCGTTGTCGGGCAACAGGCCGTTGTGCTTGAGGCCAATGCCGCGGCTGGCGGCGTAGTCGGCAAACTGCCGTCGTTCGGTATCGTGTTGGAAGACCGAAGCCATTTGCAGCAGCAACGGGGTGCGTTGGAATGCGTCGGCGTAAATGTCGGTGATCGCTTCGACGGCGTGCACCCACAGGTCGGAGGTTAAGCCGGCGGCCACGGCACAGGCCTGAAAGTCGGCGTCGGTGGGGTGCGTCTCGCCAAAGGTGCCAACGCCCATTTCCACCCAGGCCAGGCGCGGGTCGCCGTCATAGCGCGCCGCCAGCGCCTGGATGAACTGCGCATAAGCGGCCTGATAGCCGGCGTCCCAGGTTTTTGGAATGACCCAACCCTGGTCGCATGTCAGACGTGCGCCCGGATATTCGGTGAAAACCCAGTGCGGAACCATGTTGCCGCCGCAGCAGATGCCGGAATAGGTGGTGATGCCCAGGCCGCCTGGCAGCCCCCAACCGGCCTCGGTCTGCAGCCAGTTTTCGATCTGGCTCCAGTCATAGACGCCAGGCGCGGGGTTGAGGTATTTCCACTCGAAGATGATGTTGCTGCCCTTGATTGGGAAGCGCCGCGGATCGAGATGGCTGAAATCCTCGAAGGCGTAGATGCCGGGAGATGGCGCGTTGGCGGCCGGCGCCGGACCAGGCGGAGCCAGGCGGGGGGATGGCGATGCGCTCGACAGAGCGGCGGTTAGAATCAACAGGATGGCGCCCAGGCCAAATGTGAGCGTGCGTGCTGGTATGTTGAGCATGGTAGGTTCATGTCCGTCCAATCCGGCTGACGATAGCAGGTCAACATTAAAGACGCATGAACTTGGCAGGCTGGCGAGGTGTCAATTCTGTCACTTCCCATCATGACTCAGGCGCCGGGCGCCCAGGGCTGAGCAGTGACCACTGACCTGCGTTGGCGGTATTTCTGGACGGCCCGCCCGCCAATCGCAAAAGAAGGACGGAGAGCGTTTGGGCGCTCTCCGTCCGTTGACGTTCAGAGGGGGGCCAGGTCTGGCCGGCAGGCCGCTGGCGCTGACCTGACGTTACTTGGCAACGACCTTGATGCTGCGCGGTCGCACAGCTTCCGCCTTGGGGATCGTCAGCGTCAGGACGCCGTTCTCGAACTCGGCGCTGGCCTTGTCGGCCTGCACCGGCACATTGAGCGTCAAAGTGCGGCCAAAGCGGCCAAAGGCGCGCTCCTGCATGACGTAGTTGACGTTCTCAGGCGGCGCTGCAATTTCACCGCGAATCGTCAGGGTCTCTCCTTCGATCGTGATCTCGACCTCTTCTGGCTTGATGCCCGGCACCGACGCCATGATGACGACATCGCTCTCCGTGGCGTAAGCATCCACCGGCAGCCGCGCCAACTGTTCGCGTTCGCTGTTGCCGCCCCACATGGGCCGGACGAAACTCTCATCGAACAGACGATCCATCGCATCGCGCAGCGTGACCATCTCACGCACTGGATCCCAACGTGCAATCACCCTTGCCATTTTTGTACCTCCAAAACCTTTATCACTGTTTGCAATTCTTGAATCACTCTTACGCGACGGCGTTCGACGCACGTCGCATGGACAACACCCCCAACGAGGGGCCGCTTACGACTTCTTGATGATCGTCAAGCGGGCCGACTGGCACGTTTTCAGTATGTGCGCCGAGTGTTAAACCGGCGTAAGACGAGTGTTAGAAAAACGCTAAACATGCCGCCGGCAGAAGTCTCGATCCAAAGGGCGCTTTGTAATTGTAGCCGTCACCAACCCCTGCTATACTTCCGCCGCGTGCCTGCACCGAGCGGCCTGCAAACTGGCTTGATCGCCGGCGATTCGGGTCACCGATTGGCGGGCAAGGCGGGTAAGAAGGAGAGAACATGAAGATCGAAGACCTTTTGCAAGCGATGCTGGCGCAGCCGGCGTCAGGTGGCAGCGCCTCGCAGCCGGCGGCCAGCGGCGGCGATCCGCTGGTTGACATTCTGGGCGGCCTGTTGGGCGGCGGG
>CAZOLV010000049.1:13071-20804 GCA_964580725.1 uncultured Anaerolineae bacterium
GCGGCGGGGCAGCGGGCGGCGCCCGCGCCGGTACACGGCCTTCCGCCAGCAGCGGTGATCCGCTGGTTGACATTCTGGGCGGCCTGTTGGGCGGCGGGACAGCGGGCGGCGCCAGTGCCGGTACACGGCCTTCCGCCAGCAGCGGCGATCCGCTGGTTGACATTCTGGGCGGCCTGTTGGGCGGCGGGGCAGCGGGCGGCGCCAGCGCCGGCAGTACGGGCGGTTTGGGGTCTGTCGTGCAGATGCTGATTCAGGCGTTGGGCGGGCGGCGTGAGTTTTCTGGCATCGTCGAAGGGCTGGCCGCTAAGCTCGGCCTGCCGCCGGCAATCGCCCAGGCGGTGGTTGGTTTTGTGTTGGAAAAACTGCTGACGGCGCCGGCCAAGACAGCCTCGACGGCGCGCAAGGGTCAGGCTGCGGCCAAACCGGCGACGACCAGCCGCACGCGCAAAACGCAGCGGCCCGGCAGCGCGCCGCTGCGTGAGATGTTCGAGCAGGGTGCGCAGATCGAGCAGAAGCACATTCAGAAGTCAGGTCTGGCGACGGAGCTGGCGCAGCGCACCGGCATGGAGCCGGCCATGGCAGCGCAAAGCCTGGAGTATGTTTTTGGCGCCTTGCAGGGTCACGCCAATCAGTTGAACGCACAGTCCAGTCAGTTTGCGGCGCACAGCAGTCGGATCGAGACGACCGAAGCCCTGGGCGAGGGCCATCAGCGCCACCTGCCCCGGCAGTAGGCAATGCGCCGCTCGGCTTGGGCAGACTCGGCTTCGACAGGTTCAGCCGGCGGAGGACGCTCCCGTGGGTTGCGATTGGCTCGCTCCACGGGAGCGGCGCGTCAGAGCGCCCAGGTCACGATGAAGAGGATCGTGAAAATGGTGCTGACCAGCAGTTGGCGCACGCCGATGCGCGTCGGTTTGACGCCGATGGCCGGGCGCAGCGTTGCGTAGACGGTCTCGCCCAGTTGCAGCAGATAGGGTACGAAGAGCCAGGCTGGCAGCACGTCAGCCAGTGACAGCGCCGCGACAGCCGCCAGATTGAAACCGGTGTAGCCAAGCGCCCGTGCGCCCGCCCGCCAGCGGTCTGCCGACGGTGGAATTTTGGGCCATGAACGCTGACTCAAACGCAGCGCCGCATGCACAATGGAAGCGGCCGACTGGAACCAGTTCAGACCCCACAGCCACCAGCCCATGACATCATGTTCGCCGCGGCCGATCCAAAAGGCTGCGGGCGCTGCCAGCGCCAATACACCGCTGGCGACGATCTCGACGCCCAATTGGCGCCGTTCGGCGCGGCGCGCCACCAGGTACAGATACCAGGCAAAGACCGGTGCGCCCGGCAGCGCCAGCACCGCCAGGTGCGCCTGCCCATTGCGCCAGAGTCCCCAAAATCCAAACAGCGCCAGCAGGCTGTAGACACCGGCCCAGAAAAAGGCGGGCGCCCGGTCCTGCGCCCCGCGGCGCCCACTCCACACTTTGACCAGCACTGTCAACGGTTGGCGCAGCAGAAAGACCGCCAGCGCCGCCAACACCAGCCAGCCCGCCGCAGCCGTCCAACGACCGCCGGCAAACAGGCCGATCAACAGGGGGCTGAGCAAGAAGACCCAGGAGCCGTGCTCCTGCGTGATGGCAATGTGTCGCTGCCACAGCGATTGTCCAGAAATCATGCGTTGAGACCTTGCTTGAAGGCATTTTCGGCCTGGGAGGTCGCCGGGCGCCGCCGGGCAGCGCCGCCGCCAAGTATAACACCTGGCCGTGCACATGGCAAGCAGATGCAGTTTCCCGCCAGCGCCGACAAGTTTTCCCCATGACGCAGCGCGACGCGAGAGGTTGCTTGATTGACAAAAACTGTGTACAATAGGAGTACAAAATACGAAGTACAAAGTGCAAAGTACGAAGTACGAAGTACGAAGTCGAAAGTGCACAAGAGCAACGAGAGATGTCAGACGCCGGGCAGACGTTCGACCCGCACTGTTAGGGAAAGGAAATGCTTCGATGATCGAGTCGGTCAGCGTAGTGGGCGCCGGAACGATGGGCAGCGGTATCGCATATGTCTGTGCGTTGGCCGGTTTCACCACCCGCCAATATGATCCTTTCATGTCCGCTCTGCAGAAGGCGCAAGCCTATCACACCCAGACGATGGGCCGTGCCGTGACCAAACAGCGGTTGAGCCAGGAAGCCGCCGCAGCGACCGCCGCCCGCCTCACGTATCACGATCAACTGGCCAACGCCCTCCCCGGCGCCGATTTGGTCATCGAAGCAGCGCCGGAGCAGATTGTACTGAAGCAAGACCTCTGGCGGCAGATCGAAATGCTGGTCGAACCGGCGACGATCATCGGCAGCAACACCAGCTCGTTGCCCATCACCGAGTTGGCCAGCGTCCTGGGATACCGTGAGCGGGCGATTGGCCTGCATTTCTTCAACCCACCCCCGGCCATGCCGCTGATCGAAATCATCCCCGGCCTGCACACCAACGCCCAGACGATCACCGCCGTGCAGGCGTTTACGCGACAGGTGGGCAAAGAGCCGATCATCGTCAAGGACTTTCCCGGCTTCATCACCACCCGGGTGGGGCTGATGTATGTCGTCGAGGCGATATTCGCTCTGCAGGAGGGCGTCGCCGAACGTGATGCGATTGACAAGGCGATGCGTTTGGGGTACAACTTCCCCATGGGGCCGTTCGAACTGGCCGATCTGGTCGGCCTCGACGTGATGCTCGATGTGCTCGATGCACTGTTCGAGAACTATCACGATGCGCGCTACCGGGCGCCCATTCTGCTGCGCAAAATGGTGCAGGCCGGACAGTTGGGACGAAAGAGCGGCGAAGGGTTTTATCGTTATGCGGAACAATCGAAAGCGTAGAGGCGGTCTGGCGCTGGCGGCACTATTGGGGCTGCTTCTGATGCTCGGCGCCTGTGGTGGCCCCCAAATCGTGACGCTGAGCGGCGCCGAAAGGGAGGCTGTGCTGGTCTACAGCGAACCGGCGACCGACAACCTGCTGGCCGGCATGAACGAGGCGGACTATGCACGCTTTTCACGCGATTTCGACGAAGCGATGCTGAAGTCCATCTCGGAAAAAGCGTTTCAAGACATACTGGTCAGCATTGGCGGCAAGCTGGGCGTTTATCAGTCACGCCAGGTGTCGTTGGTGGAAAATACCGGCAGCTACATCCGAGTGACCTACAAGGCCCGCTTTGCCAACGAAGATGGCGTGACGGTGCGCGTGGTCTTCGGTTCGAAGCCGGCCGGCGGCGCCGGCGAGCCGATTCACCTGGTCAGCGGCCTGTGGTTCGATTCGCCCAAGCTGCGCCAGAAGTGACATCCGGTCGCGAAGCTACCGACACGGCGCGTTACTTCATTCTGAACAAGCCGTATGGCGTGCTCTGCCAGTTTACAGACCAGGGCGGGCGCCCGACGCTCGCCGATTACTTTCCTATCACCGGCATGTATGCGGCCGGCCGGCTCGATATGGACAGCGAAGGGCTGCTGCTGCTGACGAACGATGGAGACTTGATCCATCGCCTTTCGCAGCCGTCCTTTCATCAACCGAAGACTTACCTGGCGCAGGTGGAGGGCATTCCCGACCAGTCCGCACTGGCTCGCCTGCGCAGCGGCGTCGTCATCGAAGGCAAACGCACGCTCCCCGCCCAGGCAGAACTACTGCTCGCTCCGCCTGACCTGTGGGAACGCAGCGTTCCCATTCGCCGTCGCCTGACGATACCGACAGCCTGGTTGCACCTGGTGCTGTGCGAGGGGCGCAACCGGCAGGTGCGCAAGATGACCGCCGCCGTTGGTTTTCCCACGCTGCGCCTGGTGCGCACGGGGTTGGGGCCGTTCACCATCAGCCATCTGCAGCCAGGCCAATGGCAAGAACAGCCGGCCGCGCTGATCAGGCAACTGACGAACGGCCAGGCAGGAGGCAAAACAGCAAAAACTTGGATCTGACAAGCGTGTCGTTTTGTGTCTGCATTCGCCTGACCGGGGCGCCTGTGCGCCGGGAAGGACGTCTTTCGCTCCCCGATCGCTGCCCTTGCGACCCGTGACCGGCAGGGGCTTGGAGAGATTGTACAGATCTTGTTTGTAGGAGGCAACGTGAACGAGAAACCCTGGTTGGCGCATTATGATAAGGGCATCCCGGCAACGGTCGCCCCCTATTCCGGCACCCTATTGGAGAAGCTGGATGAGGCGGTCAAGGAACGGCCTGGCGCGGCGGCGGTCTGGTTCAAGGGCGAAACGCTGTCGTGGCAGCAGATTGACGAGTTGAGCACGCAATTTGCCAACGCGCTGATCGCCATGGGCGTGAAGAAGGGAGAACCGGTTTCATCACTGGTAGTCAATTCGCCGCAGGCGGTCATTGCCCAGTTGGGCTGTTGGAAGATTGGAGCGGTCTATGCGCCGCTCAACCCACTCTACACCGAGCGCGAACTCGAAGAACTGCTCAAGACGAGTGGTGCGCGCGTCATGGTGGTGTTGACTCCGTTCTACGAGCGCATCAAGGCGCTGCAATCCAAGACGAATCTGCAGTACGTCATCCCCACGCGTATTCGAGAGCATCTGCCCTTCGTCCTGCGTCTGCTCTTCATTCTCGCTCGTGAGAAGAAGGGCGGCCATCGCATCACGCCGGCGGCTGGCGATCAATACCTGCCCGATGTGCTGGCAGCGCAGGCGAACAAGCCGCGGCCGCAGGTGAAGATCTCGCCCGACGATGACGCGCTGCTGCTCGGCACCGGCGGCACGACCGGCATTCCCAAAGTGGCCATCGGCACGCACGGCGGTCTGCTGGCAGCCGCCAAACAGATTCGCACATGGTTCAAGGACGCGTTGGACGACTGGCAGAGCTACTTCTGCCTGCCGCTGCCGCTGTTCCACGTATTCGGCAATGTCGGCGCACTGAGCACCAGCCTGTACGGACATTTCCCGCTGGCGCTGGTGCCCGACCCACGCGACATCAAAGACCTGGCGGCGACGATCGGCAAGACCAAACCGGCCTTTTTCATCGGCGTCCCCACGCTCTACATCGCGCTGCTCAACAATCCCGACGTCAAGGAAGGCAAGATTGACTTCCGTTCGATGAAGGCGTGCATCTCTGGCGCAGCGCCGCTGCTGGCCGAAACCAAGACCGCTTTCGAGCGCCTGACCGGCGGGCGCATCGTCGAGGGTTACAGCCTGACCGAAGCGATGATGGCCTGCTGCGTCAACCCGTACAAGGGCGATTTCAAGCTCGGTTCGGTCGGCATGCCGCTGCCCGACATCAGCGTGCGGATTGCCGATGCCGTGACGGGCGAGGGCAGTATGCCGGCGGGCGAAGTGGGCGAGATCATCATCAACGCCCCGCAGATCATGAAGGGCTATTGGGGACGCCCTGACGCCACCGCCGAAATGGTGCAGATGCACGACGGCGAACGCTGGCTGCATACCGGCGACCTGGGCTATCTGGACGAGGACGGCTACGTCTTCATCGTGGATCGCAAGAAAGACCTGATCAAGCCGGGCGGCTATCAGGTGTGGCCGCGTGAGGTGGAAGAGGTGCTTAGCCAGTTCCCGTCGGTGCAGGAAGTGGCTGTGGCCGGTATTCCCGACGCATACAAGGGCGAAGCGGTTGCGGCCTGGATCGTGTTGAAGCCGGGCATGGCCGCCACCGTGGATGAGATTCGTGCGTTTTGCAAGGATCGCATGGCTGCCTACAAGGTCCCGTCGCGCATCGAATTCCGCGAGACGCTGCCCAAGACGATGGTGGGCAAGGTCCTGCGGCGCAGTCTGGTAGATGAGTACAAGCAGAAGAACAAGTAACCCACACCGATGACTTCTGCCGTCGAACCGTTCACCGCAGCCGTGCAGATTCGTCCAGCCCGCGCCGCTGAACAGAGATTGGTCCGGGCGTTGGTCAACAGCGCCCGGCTCGATCCGACCAATCTGCGTTGGCAAAACTTTCTGCTGGCTGAGGTGGACGGCCAGGCCGTTGGCTGCATCCAGGTGCGGCGCTATCCCGGCCTGCGCGAACTGGGCAGCATGGTGGTGAAGTCGAACTTTCGCACACGCGGCGTCGGTCGAGCGTTGATGCAAACGCTGCTGGCGCAACAATCGCCCCCGCTCTTCCTCGAATGTCCCATTCACCGCGTCAGTTTCTACGAACAGTTTGGTTTTCGACTGGCCAGTTTCTGGGAAATTCCCTGGATTCTGCGCGTCAAATGGCTGGTGGGCAACACCGTCTTGCGCTGGATGACCGGCGTCCCCATTCGCACGATGCGTTGGGACGGCGCGCCAGGCCTCAGGGCAGATCGTACACCATCAGCCATTGGCGCTGCGCCTCCTCCAGGCTGATGCGCGCCTTGCTGGCTTGATACGAAAGCACCGCCAACTGCGTCGAGACCCACGGCAGCGACGGCAGTTCCGTGTGGGCGTGAAAGCCCAACTTCTCCCAAAACGTGCGCCCGCCTGTTCCGGCCAAACCGTAGACAATTTCCAAATCGCGCCCTGCGCCCGTCTGCAGGCGCGCCCAACCGCGCTCGGCGGCCCAGGCAATCAGCGCCCGCACCAGCGCCGATCCGATGCCGCGCCGCTGGAAGTAGGTGGCGTTCTTGCTGCTGTCATCGGGCATGGCCAGCAGGCCGCGCTGGAATGTCGGCGCGCCCATTTCGATGCACTGAATGAAGAGGGTATTGGCCGGATCGTCCGCTTGCACGGCGGGCCAGAACCAGCTATCGCGTAAAGAGGGCGAATGGCGCCCCAGGCGCATCATCAATGCACTGGGAAAGAAACGGATGATGCCGACGATCTGGTCGTCGTGCCAGGCCTGGATCGCGCACGTGCCATACCGGTGTACGACCTCGCGCAAGAACTCACGCCGCTCGGCCGAGGCGCCGGGCGGACATACGATGTTCTGGCCGAGACGCGGCGCCAGTTCGTCGAGCAGACTGTCGGGCCAGGGGTGCTGGTAGAGGCGTTCATCAACAGCCTCATCGGCAGACTGGTACAACAACACGCCAGCATCGAGCGGCCCTCGATGCAAACAGGCTGTCGTCACCAGGTCGTTGCCCATCGGACGGATTTCGATGACCCCGTCGAGGGTTGGTTGCATACCACAAGCTCCTGATCGTTGTTCGGCGCTGACGGCCGCCCGGCGGGGCGGGGCAGTCACGCAAGGCAAGATCATGAATCATGATCCTGCGGGCCGATTGTATCAGACTTGCGACAGAGCTTGCAGTAAGATTTCCTTCCAACGCGCTCCTTGAAGCCATTGTCGGCCAGGCGAAGCGACATTTTCCAACTCGCTGCGCCCGCTGATCGCCGCCGGCGTAAGCTGCAACTCGTCCAGCAGCCACGCCAGCAGGCGAGCGCCGCTGGCAATTTGGGCGGCCGGCGGCGGTACTTCGGTGAAGTTGCCCGCAAAAGCCACACCCACACCCTCCGCATTGATCGCCGGCGTCACCGTCTGATCGCTCACCGTCTCCAGGGCGTTGGTTCGATAGATCACCCCGGCGCCGGTGATCAAGAAGTGATACGTGATGCCGGCGCGTCCCTGGCTGACCTGCACCTGGGCGATGCGCTCAGGCGTCACATCGTCGCGCGTGACCGTATGGTGAATGACGATGCGGCGAATAGCATCCAGGCTGCGCACGCCATACCGGACCGTGGCGTGATGCGGCAACTGCGCTGAAACATCGGTCAGCGCAGGCTGCTGGCGCCCTGGCGGTTCGCCGCCGCCTGGCGGTTCGCCGCCGCCTGGCGGTTCGCCGCCGC
>CAZOLV010000049.1:20904-38993 GCA_964580725.1 uncultured Anaerolineae bacterium
CCTGGCGGTTCGCCGCCGCCTGGCGGTTCGCCGCCGCCTGGCGGTTCGCCGCCGCCTGGCGGTTCGCCGCCGCCTGGCGGTTCGCCGCCGCGGCAGTCGGCCAGTTGGTGCTGCAAGTCGGCAACTTGCGCCTGCAGTTCAGCAACCTGCCGTCGCAGGCCGGTTGTCAGCGTTTGCAGCTCTTCGGTTTGCGTTTGGTATTGAATCAGCGACAGCTCGGAGTCTGCCAGGTGTGTGCGCAGCGACTGATTGTCGGTTTGTAGACGGTTGACCTCGGCCGTCAAGGCGGGCAGTTGTGTCGCCAGCGCCTCGGCGCGTTGGGCGCGTTCGAGAGCGGCCTGCAGATCGAGCTGCGCCTGCGCCAGCTTTTCTTCGCACGTCGGTTCGACATCTGGCGGCTGGCCGCGAATACCATCCAACAGGGTCTGTTTCCAGACGGCGCCTTGCAGCCACTGCGCGCCGGGCGATGCGTTGCCCGGTTCGACCTCGTTACGTCCGGCCAGTACATCGGTCGAGAGGCCGAATTCCTGCAGCAAGAACTGGCACAAGCCGATGGCGCTTTGCATCTGTGCAATGGGCGGCGGCGCGTGCGTAAAATCGCCCGCCAATGCCACCCCGATGCTCTCGGCGTTGACCGCCTCGACGCCCGTGTGCGTCGCTTGCGTGCGCAGGGTGTTGGTTTGGAAGATGGCGCCGTTGGCCTGGATCAAGAAATGGTAGGTGATGCCCGGCTTGCCCTGCTGCACCTGGGCGCGTGCGATCAAATCGGGCGTCATGTCGCCTGCCGTGACGGTGTGATGCACGATCAGGCGCTTGATGGCGCTCCAGGGGCGCACGGGGTAGCGCACGGTGGGGCTGCGCAGCAGGAGCAGATGGACATCGTTCCAGGCGGGCCGCAGCGTCGGGCCGGGTGTCGTCCGCCATTCGTCGGGCGGGTATTCGACCGGCGTCGTGCAGTCGGCGTTGAGCGGCGGGGCAGGACGGCTCGCCAGGCTGGCAATGCGATTGGTGACGCCAATCGCACGCTGCTGGTTGTCCACGCCCAGATGGCGAAATGTCTCCCAACGTCCGGCGTGTCCTACCTGAAACAGGCAAGCGCCCAGAACGTGGGGATCGCGGCAGAGCTGATCGTTGTACCAGTCGAGCGATTCCCAATACGACTGTTCACTGACGCTGTCGGGCGGATAGAGCCAGCCGACATCGCCGCCCTCCAGAATTTTGTACATGCGCGCCAGGCCCGCTTCGGTGACGATGACGCGATGGCGGTTGTTGTAGCGCGGGCAAACATCACGCATGACGGCGCGGTAGAGCAGGGCGGCGGAAGAGACGCCAGGCCCCGGTTTCAGTGCCGGCCAGCCATATTCGTGAAAACCGAGATAGCGATGCGTTTCGAGAGTGCGCGGGAACCAGTCGAGATAGTGCTCGGCGGCGATGTAGTTGCCAGCGCCAAAGTTGAACGCCACCGCTTCGATGCCGGCCGTCTGCAGGCGTGTGTGCATGGCCGCCTGAAACAGATCGAGCGCCCGGCTGCGCCGCTGAAAGAACTCGGCAAACTCCGGGTAGCGATCCAGCGGTGTGCCGAGCTGATAATTCTTGAACGATGCCGGGCCGGGCAGCGTCTCGTTGAGTCCCATCCAGGCGTCAACCAACAAGCGCCCATTGATCTGTTCGCGGGCGTAGCCAAAATCGTATTCCAGGATGCGGTTGGCGTAGGCGACGCCCGCGCCCGCCGGGTCGCTCGAATCAAGCCAGCGCACCTGCTCGTCCAGGGGGACGAACAGGCGGCCAATGATGAGCGAGTCGGGCGAGAGGCTGGTGCGAATTTCGCGCAACAACCCACGGTCGCCAGCATGAAAGAGGATGACCGGCGGCTTGACGAGCGCCAATGCCTCGCGCATGAACGGCACGGTGCTGTTTTCGATGTAGAATCCGAGTTTGTTCATGGCAGTTCGACGGTGCGCTCCTGATGGGTGGTGTGGATCAGGCCAACAGCGTTTCGATCTCCTGCATGCGCAGTTGTTCGGCGGCCAGCAGTTGGCCCCAGAGTTCGGCGGCGTCGGCTGGCGGTTGTGCGGCAAGCTGTTGTTCATACCAGCGCACGGCGCTGCGGGCGCGTCCGAGCAGGAAGCCGAGACGCGCTGCGCGGCCCTTCTGGTAGCGACCTTCGTCCACCTGACTGCGCATGGCGTAGATTTGAGCGGGCGCCAGGTCATAAAGACGCAGCAGCCGTGACAGATCGCCCAATTCGGTACGCAAGCCTTCGATCAGTTCGTCCAGCCACGGCAGCAGCGGCGCGTCATCCTCGTTTTGGCTGCGCTGATAGTGTTCGCAAACGGCAAGGATCGTGCGGCGCTGGCGCAGATTGGCGATCAGGCTTCTCTGAATTGGCGTCAGTCCTGCGATCGGTTCGGTCTGTTCCTGGTCTGCATCGTTCATCTAGGGCGCCACCTGTACGAATTGGCCATCTTTGACCTGAAAAATGTAGACGCGCGGGCTTTTGACATCGCCGTTGGCGTCGAACTGCAATTCGCCGATCAGACCGCGGAAGTCGAGCTGGCGCATCGCATCGGCCACCTTGTTGGCGTCGAGCGAGTTGGCCCTCTTGACCCCTTCGGCCAGGACGGACATCGCGCTGTAACCGTTGACCGAGTAGGTGTCCGGGTTGCGGAACTCGACCGCCTGATAGGCCTGAATCCACGATTCGCCGGCGATCTGCGGGCTGGGCGCAAAGGCGCTGACGTACATGCCTTCCGCCGTTCCGTTCGCCTCGTCAATGGTGGCGGCCAGGAAAGCGCCATCGCTGGCCAGCATGGGCGTCGTGACGCCGTTCTCGATCAGGTCGGCGCGCAGGTAGGGCGCTTCGATCTCGTAGCCGGCGTAGAAGATGGCGTCGGGATTGGCCGCCTTGATCTTCTCCACCTCGCTCAGGTAGCGGCTCTGGCCTTCGGTCACCTGCAGGGCCAGGATGGTTTCAGCGCCGACGCTGGTCAGCGCCTTCTGCATCTCGTCGCGCAGGCCGACGCCGTAGGGGGTGTCGTTGTGCACCAGCGCAATGCGCCGGGCCTTGAGGGTGTTGACCAGGAACCCGGCCGCCACGCGCGCCTGCACTTCATCGTTGGCGTTGACGCGGAAGAAGTTGCGATAGCCCTGCTGCGTGATCGAGGTCTCCGAAGAAGTCGGCGTGATGACGATCAGCGGCAGGTCTTTGTAGACGTCCATCGCGGCCAGCGTCTGCCCGCTGTTCAGGTGCCCCACGACGCCGATCACCTTCTGCCCGGCGTCGAGCGCCTCCTTGACCTTCTCGGCGCCGCTCACAGCCACGTCCGAATCGGATTCATCGTCCAAACCGACGACGTTGACCTTGTAGCCAAGCAGCCCACCCTGGCGGTTGATCTCCTCGGCGGCCAGCCGCACACCGCCCAAAACGGTTTGCCCGCCATTGGCTTGGAATCCCGACAGAGGAACCGCCACGAAGACGGTCACCTCGCCGCGCGTCGGCTGGCCGCCGGTGTTGCAGCCGGCCAGGAGCGCAGCCACAATGATGAGCATCAAAACGATGTTGCGCACGGTAAAAAGAACTCCTTTTGTCACTACAAGGCCTTGCCAACCGACGCGGCGCTCTGGCGGGCGGGCGGTGCCGCGCGCAGCGCGCCAATGTCGTGCTCGGCGTCATAGGTATAGACTTCGTTGATCGAAGTGATCAGGTCGTTCAGCGTGCTGACCTGATTCGAGATGTCGGCCTGCAGCCGCTGCGTGCGGCTGCTGTCCACATCGCGGGCGCCGATCAACTGCACCTGCGGGTAGACGGTGCCGAGCGCCGCCAGCGACTGTTCCAGTTGGAATTCGGCCTTTTCCATCATGTTTTCCAGCCGGTCGAGCGCCGCAAACTGCGCCGCGCGCGCCTCGATGGCGGCTTCCATCTGTTGCCGCACCGAGGCGTCGCGTTCCAGATTGAGCCGCTGGCGGTAAGACGAAATTTCCCTGGGCACCGCCTGCAGGTCACGCTTGATTACCGCATCGCGACGATAGGCGTCGAGATGATGGGCCAGTTCGAACATGTTGACCAGCCACTCGTTGATCTGGCGCACGGTGTCGGTCAGGCGGTCCTGCATCAGGCCGCTCTTTTGTTTCTCCACCGCCGCCTGGATGCGCCGATAATAATCGAGCGCCTGTTCCATCTTTGTCTTGATCGTACGATCGCTCAGGCTGGCGGTGGAGAATTCCTGCAGGAACAGGTTGGAGACAACCTGGCGGTTGTGTTCAGGATCAGACAGGCTGCCGGCCACCATGCCCATGACGCCCAGGCCGCCCAACGCCGCCCATCCCCACGCCGGCCACCAGGGGAACGGCTGCGGGATGAAGTAGGTGGCCAGCAGGGCGCCGGCAATGATCAGGGCGTTTTCCACGCGCAACAGCGCATGTTCCAGGATGGCGCGGCGCGCCTGGCGCTCGACTTTCTGGCTGATCGAATCATCCGGCATAGATCGTAGACTCAGAAGTAACTCGACAAGAGCTTGTACAGCTCGCGGATGGTCTCTTCGTTGCCTTCACGCACCTGCCCGCCAGACGCCTCGGCGATGGCGCGCAGGGTGTCATAATCGGCGTCGCTGCCATAGGCAATGCAGAAGATGACGACCGGCACGCCCTGCTGATTGCCGCGCTGAATCTCCCGCACCAGCGTGTTCAAGTTGATGCTCGAAGCATTCTCGCGCCCGTCGGTCATAGCCACGATGGCGTTGATGCGCTCGCGGTCTCCCAACTCCTGCAAACGCCGGTAAGCGGTGCGTATGCCGTCCAACAGCGCGGTGTCGCCGCTGGCGCTCAGCGCGGCCACGGCCTGGTTCAAGCGGCTGCGGCTGCGTTCCAGTTCATCCACATCAATAACGTTGTTCACCTGGCCGCTGAACTCGACCAACCCCACGCGCTCCTGGCTGCCCTTGATCTGCGCCAGAAAGGCGCCGAGCGCCGTCTTGGTCGCATCGAGTTTGGCGCCGCGCATCGAGCCGGAGGTGTCAACGACGAGGTAGACATTGGTCAGACGCTTGGTGTAGTACCAGACGTTCTGCACCACCTCGACGACGGCGGCGGGCGGCATTTGCAGCGTGGTTTGCGGCTGCTTGGCGTCCACGCCGTTGGCGGCGGTGAGCGGAGACTGCGCCCCATCCAGGGCCAGGGTCAAATCGGCAGGGCGATAGCCGTTTTCCAGGACTTGCTTCTGCACCTCGGCGCTGAGCAGAAACTCGCGCAGGGCCTGGTAGGTGCGGCGCTGGTTGGCGGCCAGATCGGGCAGTTCCAGCAGCGCCAGGGGATGGTCGGCCCACAGGGTGCCTTCGGCCGGATAGAGCGCAATCAGCTTTTCGCTACGCCGATCCCGGTTGAAACGCACCACCAACTGTTCCTGCAAGACGAAGGCGTCCAGAAAAGCGCGGCCTTCATTGGCAGCTCGCGCGATGATCGTCAGTTCGCCTTCGCCGTAGTATTTGACCGTACGCTCGATGTTGCGCACGTACTCCAGTGTGGCCGGAGCCGTGGCATCGTCGGCGGTCAAGCCGCGGGTTTTGCCTGCGCCGGCGTAGAACTCGGCCAGGGTGGCCAGCAACCCACTGGCGTGACTGGTGGACGCGTGGTTCCATTTGAAGTTGGGATCGCTGGTGGCGCGCTGCTGCAGATCACTCCAACCGACCGGCTGCGGCCAGCCCAGGTCACGGGCGACGCTTTCCCAGGCCGCAATGACGATGGGACTGACGGCGTAGCGCGTCGCTTCGCCCACGCGGCGCGGGGCGATTTGCCCCGGCTCCACCTGTTGGCGCAGCGCCCACTGCCGGTCGAGTTGATCGAGCCAGAGGGTCGAATCGGGCGTCAGCGCCTGAAAGTCGGGAGACTCCAGCGCCGCGCTGACCATCTCTTCGGGGTTCATCTCGATCAACTCAACCTGCATCGCCTGGCCATCCGGGGTGCGCAGGTTCTGGCGGTTGAACTGCCCGATCAGGGTTTGCAGCATCTGCCCTTTTTCTGGCGAATGGGCCAGCGTCAGGGTGGCGTTGCGCAAGGCAATGGTGTTATCGGCCTGCTGCACAGCCGGCGGCAAGGAGCCGCGCACACCGTTCCAGATGATCACGGCGATGATGCAGCAAATCAGCAGCGCCATCGCCCCGCCCACGATCATGACCGTGGTTGCGGGCGAGACCTTGCCCTGTTTTTGTCGTTTCGTCATGTTGGCCTCTCCAAAGAATTCGAGCCGGCGAGTCGCGCCTTGCAGGCGCCTGTCGCGGGAGGCGCCTGCAGCCGTCGCCTTTAGCGTTGGGCCACGTTGAGATCGAACCAGCGCAGCAGCGCCAGCAGCACGTCACGATTGGGTGCGCGCATGGCGGTGGTGCGCGGGACGATGGCCTGAGCGCCTTGCTTCTCCCAACGTGCAAAGAGGCTGTCGCCTTCCATGACCGGAACGTCAGGATTGGCGGGGCGCAAACCACGCGCCACGGCCAGTTTTTGCACATCGGGCGACAAGAGGTATTTCTGGAATTCCAGGGCAGCGTTCTTCTCGAATGCCGTCGTCTCCGGCCCAACCCACACGGTGAAGGGGAAATCGAACCAACTGACGTAGTTTGGATAGCGGATGAGCAACGGGTCGGCCCAGCGCGTCTGGATGCCGGCCATGTTGGTGAGCAGATCGCTTTCCAGCAACTGTCCGCCGTCGCCCACAGAGTAGCCGAAGAGCGCAAAGTCCTCGGCGGTATAGGCGCTCGACCCGCTGACATCGGTCAAGGCGCCCATCAGTTCTTTGAGCCATTTCTGGAAATCGGGGTTGGTCACATCGGCCACGCTGATGTCGGTGCGACCGTAGTATTCGCCGGCGGCGGCAATCATGGCCGCCAGTCCGCCCACGTTCTTACGTGGGTTGGGCACTACCAGTTTGAAGAAGCCCCAACCGGCGTCGCCGCCCAGTTCGGGCCAGCCGCCCGCCGTGATGGCGGCGTCATGGATCGTCTTCCAGTTGATGTCACCGAACTTCTGCTCCAGCACCTGGGCGCGGGTCTGATAGATGCCCCAGGCAAAGAGCGAGATGGCGACCGGGCGCGCCCGGTATTCGCCGTCGGTCAGGAAGACGTCACGCCCCAGGCGTTCCTTGTAGGTGACATTGGCCAGTTCCACCAGATAGCGACTGTCGGGAATCCAGACGGTGGGGAACTGCGCCAGTTTTGCCTTCTCGGCGTCCGAAAGACTCTCAAGGGTGCGATCGCCCAGGACGCCAAAATCGTCGCGATCCCACTTGCCGAGCGCCGTCAAGCCATCCATGGCAATCACTTCAACCTGGATGATCGCGTTGGCGCCGGACAGTTTGCGGTTTTCCTCGTTGAAGGCCTTGGCGGCGTCACGCACCCACGGCTCCACCGGCAGGGCCGTCAGGACGCGCACCTGGATCGGCCCGGTGGGCGTCACAACCAGGGGGCGCTGTGGACGAGTCTGCAGGTATCCCAGACCCCAGGACACACCGATGACTGCCAGGGCCAACAGGACGATGGCAATGAAGATGATGCGAGTGCGGTTCATATCGTTTGTCTCTTGTCTGCTGCGAAACGGGTTCGCTCAGGGAGTTGCACGGCCACGATCCGGCTGGATTGGGCCGCGTCTCCCTGACGAACCGCTACTTCTTGGCCCAGCGATAGAGCGCCTTACCCTCGACCGGCAACGCGGTCAGCGCTGGCGCTTCCTCACCCTTGACCGCCTTGAGCTGCGCCTGGGTGACGATGGCGCTGGCCAGTTCTGGATCGTAGGCGAGGTCTTCATAGTAGTACAACGGCAGTTTGTCCGCCTTGAGGCGCAGACCGCGCTGCTCGTCGTTCACGCTCAGTTCGAGCTGTTTGATGTCGGCCCAATCGAACGCCTGGCGCGGCCCCCAGAAGCGTAGCGGGTTGTTGATCGTCAGCCCCTGTGCGGTCAGGACGACCTTGCGATTGGCGACATAGAAGGCGTCCCAGATCGCAAAGAGGCCCAGAAATCCGGCCACGGCCAGAACGGTAATGCCCAGGGCCTCTGTAATCAGCCCGCTGGTCCAGGCCAGAAAACACCCCAGGACCAGGGCAAAGCCAGTTGACAACTTGCTGTTCATGCTGCGCGGTTCGAACACCATCACGTCTTTCATCTGTTCCCTCTTGCTCCCTCTTGCTCCCTCTTGCTCCCTCTCCCTTGTTCCCCTTGTCCTTGCGCGAGGCTGATCGCGGCCTACGCGCCGGCTGCCAGACCGAGGCGGCGCTTGCGTTCTTCGAGTTGGCGGTTGAGCGTTTCACGTTCGAGCACTTCGTCCATCTGCCGGTCGAGGCGAGAAGCGACCATGTCGCTTTCGGCCTGCGCCTTGTCCAGACGGGCGCGGATCGAATCGGCCACGCGCGCAATGTCGGCGTCGCCGGAGCCAACCAGGTCATCGAGCGACTTGATCGCCTTGACGCTGACTTCCTTGGACTTGGCCAGGGTCAGCAGGGCGCTCAGTTCCTCGCGCTCCTGTTTGACGGTGGTCAGCTTGGCTTCCAGCTTCAGGCGTGCATCGAGCAGCTTCTGGTATTCGCTCTGTTGGCGATCGGCCTGCTGCTTGTAGGAATCGGCCAGCCGCTTGGTGGAGTTGTACTTGGTCTGCGCGGCCACGGCCAGTTCCTCGCGCCCTTCAGCCAGGAACATGTCAATGTTCTTGTCCAGGTCGGCCGCTTTGGCCGCAAACTCATCATACTTGCGACGCAGCATACGGGCCTCGCCGCCTACGGTAGCCGCGGCGTCTTCCAGTTCATCCAGATTGTTGTCCACCTGCCGAATGTACTGATCGAAGACGGCCAGCGAGTTCGACTTCAACGCCTCATCCACCATCGAGTGCATACTGGCCGAGATGAGGGTTCCGATCTTTTCCAACAACGATGCCATGCGTGAGTTACCTCCTGATTTGATGTGCCTGCGCACGAATTCGACGAACCAAAGGGGTTTACGCTGCGATCTATGTCGCCGCGCCCCATCTTGTGCGGGGCTGATTGTACTCGCAACGTCCAATTTACGCTAGACCGGGCGCTGACGCTTGACTGACGGTTGCTCAGGTCGCGCCCACCAGCTTGTAGCCGCGTCCGCGTAACGTGAGCAAATAGCGGGGGTTGGCCGGGTCCGGCTCGATCTTGGCGCGCAGCCGGCTGACCAGCTTTTCGATGCGCGCATCGTCCACCGTATCAATGTAGTCCTGGCCCCAGACCGCTTCGACCACCTGATACTTGTCGCAAATCTTGCCGAGCTGTCCAAAGAGCAGCAGGACGAGCCGGAATTCGAGATTGGTCAGCGATTCGGTGAGGCGGCCATCCACGGTCACTTCGCCCGTTTCGACCTCGACGCGCACACCCTGCACCCCTGGATGCACCAGGGCGCTCTGTTGCACCAGGAATTGGCCAAACGAGCGGCAGAAGGCCGCCGCCGCGCCATCTTCGCCGCGCAGCAGGTGCTTGCTGCGCAGGATGTTGACCAGCGTCATCGGCGCCTCGCCGCCCGGCGTGACCAGCGCCATCAGCGCATCGCGCTCCAGGTCGCTGAGGCTGGCCCAAATCTTGTGACACTCGGTCTGCACCGAAATGTCACGCGGCAGCCGCTGCACCGCTTCGCGGTGGATGATCCAATCCTGGGTGGCGTCGCGCACCGGCGCTCCGGTCAGGCTGCCCAGGGCGCGGCAGACCGCTTCCAGCAGGCCAATATGGCCGCCCGCCCACTCCAGCGTAAAATTGACGTCGCGCTCGCTGAAGGTGATGTTCTGCTCCAGCGCCAGGCGCTGGATGAAATCGGCGGCGTCGGCGGCCGAGAGCGGCGGCAGGTAGTAGGTACGATGATCGAACAGCTCGATGAATTCTTCGGACGCGCCGTCGCGCCGCAACGCCGGCAGGCTGTCGTTGGTTGCCGTGACGTAAGTCAGCTTGCGGCGGTACTGATCGCGCAGCGCCCGCAAATTGAGAAAGACGCGGCCCTCGACACGCGTCAGGGCATCGTCGAACTCATCGAAGACGAGCGTCAGCCGGCCGCTCAACGCATCCAGCGTCGCCGTCAGGCCTTGATTGAAGCTGAGCGGAACATGGAACGCGCTGTGTGGGTTGATGAGGGACTCGTAGGCCTGGCGCAGCGTGCGCAGCAGCGGCTCCGGCGCCGATTGTTGGCGGAGAGTATCCTGCAAACAGCGCAAGACCAGTTCGTAGAACCCCTGGTCGTTCAGACCGAGCATGCGGTTACAGTCCACATACACGAAGGTGTGCTCGCCCGGCTGCGCCGTCATCTGCCGGCGGAAGTCTGGGTGACAAAGCATACGCAAGAAGGCCGATTTGCCAATGTTGCTGACAGCCACCAGCGCACAGCACTCATTGGCATTGAGATAGCGCAAGACGGCCTGGGTATCATCCCGGCGCATGTAAGTTCCGTCGCTGCGCAACATTCGATCAGGCATGAGCCTCTCCTGGTGACTGGTCTGTCAATCCAATTCCAGGCGGCGACCACTCAGGACATCGGATCGCCGCCGGAATCTGTTCATCTCTACGCACCAACGCGGGGATCGTTCCACAACACCGTCTCATTGTAGCATAGAAGACCCCTGCTGACCAACTTCGACCCGGATGGGAACTGCGTCTACTCAATCACTTGGTAAAGACCGCCAGGTTTTGGAAAACCTGACAGGCCTTTTATCCCGCCATCATGAGCGTTTTGCGTTTTGCCGCCGATGGGTCTAGAATTCCTCCATTATCCCCGTTGCCCATTGTCTATTGCCTTTTGTCGGAGAAAACCATGACGAACAATCTGAGCTTGATCGAAACAATCCTGCGTGACCGACAGGCCGTTTTTGCTGACATTCGTCGCGGCGCCAATCTACAGGCATCCATTCGCACGATGCTCGTCTACAGCGCCGTTTTCCTGGCCCTGTACGGCGGCGTGATGGGGTCAACCCACAGCGTGCTGCAGGCGCTCAGCTCAGCCCTCAAGCTGCCGCTGCTCTTTCTGACCACGCTGCTGGTCTGCGCGCCGGCGCTCTACTTCTTCAACCTGATTTTCGGCTCCAATCAAAGCCTCAGCCAAAACATGGCCCTGATGCTGACGGCAATCACCATCACGTCGGTGGTGCTGCTCAGCCTGGCGCCAATCGTGATCTTCTTTCTGCTCACCAGCAGCAGCTATCAGTTCTTCAAGCTGCTCAACGTGGGCGTCTTTACCGTGGCCGGCCTGGTCGGCGTCGCCTATCTGGCGCAGGGGATGCGCGCCATCTCAGGCGGCCGCGCCGAAGGCGCCCGGGCACGCGCCAACCTGGTGCGTTTGTGGATTCTGATCTATGCGTTCGTTGGCAGCCAGGCCGCCTGGACACTGCGCCCCTTCGTAGGCGCGCCCAGCATGAAGTTCGAGTTTCTACGACCGCTCGGCGGCAATTTCTACGCCAACATCTTCGTCAGCATCGGCGAACTGCTCGGTTTTTTCACGGTGAGGTGAACGATGAGCATCAAGAATGATCGCACGCGTACCGATGATCTGTTCGATCTGCTGGCCGATGAAGTCGCTGCGCGTTTGGCGGCGCGCACGGCCGCCGCGCCGGCCGCCTTGCCAGCGGCGCCAGCGGCCGCGTTGCCCGCCGTCGCTGCGCGGCCGGAGCCAGCCGCCGAAGCCGAACTTCCCGCAGAAGCGATTGTCAGCGGCGCTGGAGCCAGCCGGTTGATTCGTCGCCTGGCCCTGGGCCTGCTGGCCGTCATCGTGTTGATCAACCTGCCGCTCAACCAGCACGGTACCAGCCTGGCACGCGCCCTGCCCGGCAGCGCGGCCCTGGTCATTCGTAACGGCCTGGTGGTCAAAGAGGCAGACAAAGACGAGATCTATGTCTTTCGCAACGAGCAGTTTCACTGGATCAGCAGCCTCGATGCGTTCGCACACTACGGCTACCGCTGGCAGCAGGTGCGCGTCGTCGAGCCGGGGTTCATGGCCGGCTTCGAACTGGGCGCGCCGATTCACGTGCTCCTGAAGTGCGCCAGCAGCCCACACATCTATCGTCTCGAAAACGACCGCAAACGCTGGATTGTGGATATTCCAACCTTCGAGGCCGAAGGACACACCTGGGATGATGTGCGCTTCGTGACGTGCGAAGATTTGCGCAGCATTCCCAATGGCGAGACGATCCCCCCCAATCACGGCCCTGCGCCGCAGCCATAATGAGCGCCAACCTCTGACTTGTGTCGCGCTGCGCCCACTGATGACCACCCGTTAGACAAGATTCTCTCTGGTGTGTTAGAATTCAGGTGAAATTTCCGTGCGGAGAGGCGACGATGCACATTCACCTGAAACTCAATGGCGAAAAGACGACTTGGGACACGGCGGCGCATGAGCTGCTGTTGACGGCGCTGCGGCGCGCCGGCATCTGGAGCGTCAAGCATGGCTGCGAAACGGGAGATTGCGGGGCCTGCGCAGTCCTGATGGATGGCGGCCTGGTCAACACCTGCACCAAATTGGCCGCCCAGGCCCACGGCGCTGTCATCGAAACGCTGGAAGGCCTGGCGCCCGATCAGCCCGACCGGCAGACACCAGCGCTGCACCCCTTGCAGCGCGCCTTCATCGAAACAGGCGCCATCCAGTGCGGTTTCTGCACCCCCGCCCAACTGCTGGCCGCCAAAGCCCTCCTCGATCACAATCTCAACCCAACCGCCGCCGAAGCGCGTACCGCCATCGCCGGCGTGCTCTGTCGCTGCACCGGCTACCTGCGCCCCGTGCAGGCCATCCTGCGCGCAGCGGCCTACCTGCGCGGCGAGACGCCGCCCCCCGCCGAACTGCCGCCCATCGTCTTCGATGAACGCCTCGCCCCGCCGCCCGCCGGCCCAGACGATGACGATACCCCGGAATTCCCAACCGACGCCTTCGGCGCACGCCCCGGCGACACGTTGACCCGCACCACGCTGCCGGTCATGGTGATTGCACAGCCCGCCACGCGTGTGGTCAACAAGGCCGAAACCAAAGTGGACGCCGTCAAGCTGGCCAAAGGGCGCCCCGTCTTCACCGATGACATGACCCTGCCCGGCCTGCTCCACGCCGCTCTGCTGACCAGCCCACACGCCCATGCGCGCATTCGCCGCATCGAAGTCAGCGCGGCGCGGGCGCTGGAAGGGGTTCACGCCGTCCTGACTTACCTCGATGTGCCGCGCGTTCTCTATGCCAGCGGCGGCCAGACCTACCCCCAACCCCATCCCTACGATCAGGTTTCGCTCGATCACAAGGTGCGGCATGTGGGTGACCGGGTGGCCGTGGTGGCCGCCGAAACGCCCGAAATTGCGCAGCGCGCCCTGGAACTGATCGAGGTTGATTATGAGGTCCTGCCCGCCGTGCTCGATCCCATGACCGCGCTGCAGGACGGCGCCCCCCAAATTCACGATGAACCGGACGCCATCGGTATCCATGAAGCCGTCCACAACCGTTCGCATCATATTTATGTCAAACACGGTGACCTGCAAGCGGCCTTCGACGGGGCGCACAGGGTGTTCGAGCACGAGTACCGGGTGCATCAGGTGCAGCAGGCCGCCATCGAGCCGCACGTCTGCCTGACCTACTGGGACGAGGACGACCGTTTGGTGGTGCGCACGAGCACGCAGGTGCCTTTTCATGTGCGGCGCATCATTGCACCCCTGTTGGGCCTGCCGCTGCGCCGCATTCGCGTCATCAAGCCGCGCATTGGTGGCGGTTTTGGCGGCAAACAAGAAGTGCTGGTGGAAGACCTCTGCGCCCATCTGACCATTGCCACGGGTCGGCCGGTGCGTTTCGAGTACACCCGCGCCCAGGAATTCAGCAGCGCCCGCTCACGTCATCCGCAGATCATTCGCATCAAAACGGCAGTGCGCCAGGATGGCACGCTGGCCGCCATGCGCATCAAGACAGTGGCCGACACCGGCGCGTATGGCACGCATGGCCTGACCGTGCAGATGGTCAGCGGGTTCCGCGGGCTAAGCACTTACCGCCTGGATGCAGCCGAGTTCGATTGCGATGTGGTCTACACGAACAAGCCGGCGCCCGGCGCATACCGCGGATACGGCGCGCCGCAGGCTCTATTCGCCCTGGAATGTCACATGGAAGAGATCGCCCAGGCGATGGGTTGGGACCCCATCGAGTTCAAGCGCAAGAACTGGGTGCGCGAGGGCGACGAAATGCTGATGGCGCGCGCCATGGGCGAAGGACGCGAAGGCTTTGCCCAGTGGATCACAAGCAGCGGCCTGGAGACCTGCGTGCGCGAGGGCATGGCCGCCATCGGTTGGGAACGCAAGTCAAGCCCTGGGTTCCACACTCCCTATCCTGACCGGCCCTACATCCGGCGCGGGCTTGGCATGGCGGCTTGCATGCACGGCAGCGGCATTGCCGGCCTGGACATGGGCGCCGCCAGCCTCAAGCTGAACGACGACGGCAGCTTCAACCTGCTGATCGGCGCGACCGACCTGGGCACCGGTTCGGATACTGTGCTGGCGCAGATTTGCGCCGAAACGCTTGGCGTGCCCCTGAGCGACATCATCGTCTATTCTTCCGACACCGACTTTACGCCGTTCGACACCGGCGCTTATGCGTCGAGCACTACCTACATTTCGGGGGGCGCGGTGCTCAAAGCCGCCGAGCAGGTCAAGGATCAGATCATTCAACATGCCGTCAAGCATCAGTTGCCCGGCGCCGACCCAGAGCGGGTCTGGCTGGAGGATCGGCAGGTGTGTGCGCCGGATGGGCGCAGGGTCAGCCTGGAGCAGGTGGCGCTGCATGCAACACATCAGGCCGACCAGCATCAAATCATGGCGACGGCCAGCCATATGAGCTACGTCAGCCCGCCGCCCTTTGCGGCGCAGTTCGTGGAAGCCGATGTGGACACCGAAACGGGTCAGGTGACGGCGCGCCGGCTGCTGATGGCTGTGGATTGCGGCGTAGCGATCAATCCGGCGACGGCGGCGGGTCAGGTGGAGGGCGGCATGGTGCAGGCGCTTGGCTATGCACACTGCGAGGAGATGGTGTACGATGACGATGGGCGCTTGGAGAATCCGCGCCTGGGGCCGTATCGCATCTATCAGGCCGACGAAATGCCGGAATTGGAAGTGATTCTGGTGCAAACGCACGAACCGAGCGGGCCATACGGGGCCAAGGCGGTGGCGGAGATCCCCAAGGACGGCGTGGCGCCGGCGCTGGCCAACGCCATCTACGATGCAACCGGCGTGCGCATCCGCCAACTGCCGTTCACCCCGGAGCGTGTCTGGCAGGCGCTGCAAGCAAAGCCCACATGATTGATGTGGTCTCTGCGGCCGTACCCACACAGCGAGACGTTACAGCCCCGCATCAATCAGCGCACGGTGCTCGCTGATGAATTCGCCTGGCGCCTGGATAAACAGGCCGCTTTGAGCGGCTACCTCGGGCGTAAAGTCCTTGGGATTCAGAGTGAGGAAGCGATCAACTCAACCTCGTCCAGCACCTGGTGGGACACGATGAGGGTAAACAGGCCGATTTCAGCCAATCTCATGACGGCATGACTGGCTCCCTTGAGCGAAGCTGCACCGGCAATCAGAACGTTGGCGTCAACGAAAATTCTACGCATTCTTGGATTGTCGCGCCCGCCAGGCCGCTTCTCGCTCTTCCTCTAAACCGGCCAAGAGGTCCGCAAGGGTCACCCCTGACTTTTCCATGATCGTTGCGAACTCCTGGGTCAGCGATGGCAGGCGCGGCCGTCGAGTTGTGAACAGGACGACATCTCCGATTTGCATGCAGAGAAGAAAATCACCGCCCTCAGCGGCCAGGACAGTACGTACAGGTCTGGGAAGCGTCACCCGGCCTCTTTCACGCAGACGTACTGAATAGGTGCTGGTGGTGATGCACGCATGCGGCCTTTCCGCAATCTCGTCAAAGTGCGAAAAAACGATTAAAATAGAAAACAGGGAACGACATTGCGGCACGATCAGCAATAGGGCCTGCGTGCGCAGGCCAAAACCACTGGGAGTCAATCAATGGATACGGTCAAAGCAACGTTAGTGGATGCCATGCACTTCGATATGGAGGTGGACGGGCATCATTTCATGGTTGATTCGGATCGCAGCGTGGGCGGCATCGGCGCCGGCCCGCAGCCGATCCGTCTGTTGATCGCCGGTCTGGCCGGCTGCACCGGCATGGATGTCATTTCGATCCTGCGCAAGAAACGCCAGGAGGTGACCGCCTTCCAGGTCGAAGTCAACGGGGCGCGCGCCGCCGATTATCCCAAAGTCTACACCGACATCGAGATCGTTTACAGAGTGCGCGGGCGCAACATCGATGCGGTGGCGCTGGCGCGCGCCATTCAACTGTCGGAGGAGCATTACTGCCCTGCCATGGCGATGCTGCGCAAGGCCGCCAACATCAGCAACCGCTACGAGATCGAACAGGAGCCTTGACGCATGGGCCGCACGACGACCTGGGCGACATCCGCCGGCCTCAGGGCAGGTGGAACTGTCGTGCGGCGCGCCACACGTTGGTGGGCCGGCTGGCTGCTGCTCTGGGGATTGGCGGGCTGCGTACAGCCGCCACTCCCCCCCACCCCGCCGCCAGGTCTGCTCAGCGCCACGCCGGACGCCACCCTGCCGCCGTTACCCACGCTGCCCCCTGCGACGGCGGTTGCGACGGCGCCGGCCACGCCGCAAGTCGGGCCGTTCACGCTTACACCGGGCGCATCACCGGGCGCATCACCCGGCGTTGGGGTTAGCCCAACGCCGGCGCCCGTTACGCCAACGGTGGAGCCGCTCACCGACACCCCCGCACCCACGCCCACAGCGCCGCCCACGCCGGAACCGTTGCCCACCCCCACACCGCGCCAGCTCTTCTTTCCCGGCATCTCCAGCCGCGGCCCCACCCCAACGCCGATCACACGCACGCCGATCAAGCACGTCGTCATCATCATCAAGGAAGGGCGCAGTTTCGACGCTCTCTTTGGTCGCTTTCCGGGCGCCGAAGGGGCCGTGCGCGGCGAAAAAGCGGACGGAACCCTGATTGACCTGGCGCGCGCCGGCGACCGTTTGGCCGGCAGTCCCGATGCGTCGAGCGCCTCGGCGCGCCTGGCCATGGGCGGCGGGCGCATGAACCAGTTCGACCTGATCCCCGATGCCGCCCTGGCCGATGGCTTGCTGCTGCCGTTCACGCAGACCTGGCCGGAAGACATCCCCAACTACTGGCGTTACGCCCAGGCCTTCACCCTCAACGACCGTACCTTTTCGGCGGTGGCCGGGCCGACCTTTCCCAACCTGCTCCACCTGTTGGCGGCGCAATCGGCCCAGGTCACCGACAACCCGACACAGAGTTCGGACACCTGGGGCTGCGACGCGCTGGCCGGCGCCCGCGTGCGCACAGAACCGAATCCCGACAACCCGACCTGGGTCTTTCCCTGCTTCAATATCCCCAATGTGCCCGAAACGCTGAGCGCGCGGCCGATCGCCTGGCGTTTCTACGGCCCGCGCCCGGGGCAAGATGGCTATCAGAACGTGGCCGTCAACGCCATTCAGAGCATCCGCACTTCTTACCTTTGGAACGACAATGTGACCAGCGACGGCCAGTTCCTGATTGATGTGCTGCGTCAGCAACTGGCGGGCGTCAGTTGGCTGATTCCGCCCGGCGAATTCAGCGACCGTCCCACCGCCAGCCTCTGCGCCGGCGAAAACTGGACGGTGCAGCAAATCAACGCCGTCATGCGCAGCGAGATGTGGGCGACAACGGCCATCTTCGTCGTTTGGAGCCATTTTGGCGGTTTCTACGACCATCTGCCGCCGCCGCAAGTGGATCAGTTCGGCTTAGGCCCGCGCGTCCCGCTGCTCATCATCTCCCCCTTTGCACGGCCAGGTTACATTGCCCACAACCAGGCCGAGTTGACCTCGTTGGTCTCCTTCATCGAACGCAACTTCAGCTTGCCGCCGCTCACCCCGCGCTCGGCGGCGGCGAGCGACCTGATGGAGCATTTCGATTTTGGCCAGCGCCCACTACCGCCGCTCATTCTCACCCCACGCGCCTGCCCGGGCTGAAAGGAGGAAGTAGGAAGTAGGAAGTAGGAAGTAGGAAGTAGGAAGTAGGAAGTAGGAAGTAGG
>CAZOLV010000050.1:0-38110 GCA_964580725.1 uncultured Anaerolineae bacterium
TCCCCCCCTCTCCTTGTCCCCCCCTCTCCTTGTCCCCCCCTCTCCTTGTCCCCCCTCCACCCACTGGACGCAACGTGCTCCGAATGTTATAATCGCCCCGCTCTCCCGCGGCAATAAAGTTCATCAGAAAACGATCATGCCATGCAAATCAGATTTCAACTCGACGGCGCCGACCTCGCCGCACCCATTAGGCGCTCTGAGTCTATCAACGGGCGCGGCACGCTGACCCTGCACGAGCTGCTGCAGACGTGCGACGCAGGCTGGTCGGGTCAGGAGATGTGCGCCGACGGCGGCTGCTCGCGCTGCACGGTGCTCCTGAACGGGCTGGCCGTCAACGCCTGCCAGGTGTTGGCGCAAGAGGTCGCGGGCCAGCATGTGCAGACGCTGCGCAGTTTCGAGTCTCACCCGTTGGTGCAGCAGGTGCGCGCCGCCCAGGGGCCGTGTGGCCAGTGCTTGAGCGCCTATGTCCTGGCGACGCTGCCCGCGCTGGAAGCAGTTCCGGCCCCTGCGCTCAACGACCTGCGCCGGCGTTTGCAGGGCATTTCGTGCGAGTGTCAGTTGGGCCATCATGTGCTGGCGGCGGCGCGCCAGTGGCTCACCCACAGCAGAGAGGGGAGCGTATGAGCGCCATTACCCTGCCGGGCGCCGCCATTCTGGTGACAGGCGCCAGCGGCTTCATCGGGGGGCATCTGTGCGAGGCGCTGCTGCGGGCCGGCGCCGAGGTGCGCGCCCTCGTGCGCAATCCAGACCGCGCCGGCTGGCTGGCCGATCAGGGCGTGCGCCTGATCACCGGCGAACTGACCGACGGCGCGGCGCTGGCGCGGGCGTTGGACGGCTGTGCGGCGGTGATTCACGCCGCCGCCTGGACCGGCGGTCCGGGCGACGAGGCTGTAGGGATCAAGGTCAACGTGCATGGCACGGCTGCCGTGCTGCAAGCCGCACAGGCGGCTGGCGTGGCGCGCACCCTGTTCTTCAGCAGCGTGGCGGTGTACGGAGTCAATCGCAGTCCGGTGATCGAGGAAAACGCGCCAACGCCGCTGGTGGGCCAGGCGTACCCGGACAGCAAAATTCAGGCCGAGGCGATGGCCAGGCGCCTGGCCGCGCATGGCCTGGATGTCGTCATCCTGCGGCCGGCCAGCACCTATGGCCCGCGTGGAACCGCCTGGACGGTGGGGCCGGTGGAGCAGATCAAGCGCGGACGTTTGCGCCTGTTGGATGGCGGGCGCGGCCTGGTCAACCTGGGCTACATCGAAAATGTGACGGCGGGCGCCCTCCTGGCGCTGACGGTTCCAGCCGCCGCCGGCCGCACCTACAACCTGTGCGATGGGCAGGTCATCCCGTTTCGCGAGTTCTACGGCTACTATGCGCGCATGGTCGGCGTGACGCACCTGCCCAGCGCGCCGGCGTGGGCGGGGCGCCTGGCGATTTTGCCGCCCACACGCTGGCTGCGCCGCCTGCTTGGGCGCCCGTCCGCCGGGCGTTGGTCGCTGCACTACCTGCTGAACACTAGCCGCTTCAGCATCGCCAAAGCGCAGCGCGAACTGGGCTATGCGCCGACGGTGGATGTGGCGGAGGGGATGCGTCGCAGCGAGGCCTGGCTGCGAGAGACAGGAGTGATCGGTTGAAACGCGGGTGTGGAAGAAGAACAAGGCGAAAGGCACAGTGAGGAATCAAGCGATGACTGTTCATTTCTTTGCAACGCTGCGGGCCATCGTCGGCGCAAAGACGATGGAATTCGTCGTGCCGGCAGGCACGACGGTAGGGGCGCTGATCGAGCAGATCGTGACCCGTTTTCCGCCGCTGCGGGCAGAGCTGTTGGATGAGGAGGGCCAGCTTCACCGCTACGTGCACTTCCTGATCAATGGCCGGGATGTTCGTTTCTTGCCGCAGGGCATGGCCACGCCCCTCACGGCGAGCGAGAAGATTGACATCTTTCCGGCGGTGGGAGGCGGCGCATGATGCTGACGGAGACACGCGATGTGCGCGGGATTCCCCTGTGGCTGATGCGCGAATATCTGGTGGAGTTGGGCGGGCAGGCGCAGGCAGACGATCTGGTGGCCGGTCCCGATTGGACGGCGCGGCTGAGCCAACTGCCCGATTTTCGCATCGGCTCGCTGGTGGTTGGCGAGGTGCGGCTGGAGATCGAAGCGGCGACAGAACGGTTGCCGGCGCTCAGGCTGCAGCTCGACCGCAAACTGATCCGTGCGGGAGGGTGACGGGGCGCTCGTTCTGTCAGAACGTGAGGTCAGGTCTGGCGCGATCCGCCGGATTGCGGGGACAATCCGGCGGATGCTGTGGGGAGCGACGGGCTAGAGAATGCCCAGTTCCTGCAGTTTGGCTTCTGGCGCAACGCCGTTGACCCAACCGCGTGACTTGTAGTATTCTTCCAGCATCAAGTCCAGCTCGCAGACGTGACCTTCGGAGCCGGGCATGGTGGACGCTTCATGGGTGAAGCGCGCCGGCAGGTAGTCGCTGCCTTCGCGGAAGCCGTTCAGGTTGTTGAAATGGCGTTCCAGGTTGTAGATGCGCTCGCCGGTCTTCAGCACATCGTCGGCGCTGAAGGGGCGACCGGTCATGGCGCTGTACTGCGCCGCATACTCATCGGCCCCCTCGGCAAAGGCCGAGAATTTGCACAGATCGAGGCTGTCGGAGAAGGCGTGCACATCCTGCAGGATGCGCAACATGTCGCCCTTGCCTTGCCAGACCAGCGGATCCATCTTCCATGGGATCAGGCCCAGCTCGACGGCCGGGGTGTAGCCGCGCAGGTGACAGGCGCCGCGGTTGCTGGTGGCGTAGGCGATGCCCATGCCCTTGAGGCCGCGCGGATCGTAGGCCGGAATGCCCTGACCCTTGACGGTCATCGCCAGTTCGGGATGGCCGAAGTAGGCGGCAATGGCGTTCGAGCCTTCGGCCATGACATTGCCCAACCCCTCGCGGTACGCAATGCGCCGAACGACATCGGCCATGGCAGCCACATCGCCCCAGGTCAGCGTCCCGTCGCCGTTGGTGAAGCCGCGCTGCGAGGCTTCCATATAGATCGAAAGCGGGTGCCCCGTCTCGATGGCATCCAGACCGAAGTCGTTGCACAGGTCAATCAGCTTGGCCACGCCAGGCGCCGAGTTGTTGCCGCAGTTGGCGCCCAATGACCAGGCCGGTTCATACTCCAGGCTCTCCATGCGCAGCCCGGCCCACATGCCTTCTCCAACCTCCACCTCTTTCTTGCAGGCCACCGGGCAGGCGTGACAGGTCGGATCGTCCACCAGGATGTTGGCCTTGACCCACTCACCGCTGATCAGTTCGCCATTCTCGCCGAAGGAGGTCAGGATGCTGTTGTTGGTGGGCAGGGCGCCGATGGCATTGGTGATGTTCATCAGCACGTTGGTGCCATAGACCGACAAACCACCCTTGCGCGGGCTGGTGACGTTCTTCTCGTCCATGATCGTGGCCAGCGCCCGGTCATGTGCGCCTTTCCAGGCGTCCTTGTCGCCGGGACGCGGGCGATCGGCGTGCTTGCCGCGAATGACGATCGCTTTCAGGTGTTTGCTGCCGCCCACACATCCGGTGCCACCGCGGCCCGAGGCGCGGTCGTTTTCGTTGATCCAACAGGCAAAGCGCACGAGATTCTCACCGCCTTGCCCGATGGCGATCACACTCAACGTTTTTGGATCGCCATAACGTTCGTACATTGTCTGCACCACGGCATGGACGCCCTTGCCCCAGAGATCGCTGGCGTCGTGCAGCGTTACTTCGCCGTTCTCGACATAGGCGTAGACCGGCGTCTCGGCTATGCCCTTGAACACGAGACCGTCGAAACCCGCCCACTTGAGACGTGCAGCCGACCAGCCGCCATGATGCGAATCGGTGACTGTGCCGGTCAGCGGCGACTTGGTCACGATGGCCATGCGCCCGCTCATGTTGGCGTCGGTGCCGGTCAGCGGGCCGTTCATGAAGCAGAGAATGTTGTCCGGAGACAGCGGCTCGACGGACGGTCCGTTGTCGAAGACATACTTCACGCCGAGGCCGCGCCCGCCGATATACTTCAGCGCGTCCTCTTCCGCAATGGGCCTGTATTCGACCGTACCAGCGGTCAAGTCAACCCATGCCACCCGATTTGCGTAACCACCCATACCCATAGAACCAACCTCCCTGTCAGGACTCAGACGCCGCCGCCACGGTGCGACGATGCGCCATCAATAAAAAAACGAAGCCGTTATGCAGCTTCTGCATAACGGCTTGGATCACGAAGGCGCTTGGTGTCGTCGAGCGTATCGCTGGCCCGTGGATCGAGCCAGGGTTTGGCGAAGACAACGTGCATGAGGCGCCACCCAGAGAACCACGTGAGAATATCGAACGTGAGGGATGGGGGTATTATACGCAAGAATGGCGGGAAGCGCAAAGCCGGCCACACGTCGCGCCAACCCGCAGAGTTCAACGCCGCGTCTCGTTCAAGGCGGGTGTGGGGCCCGTCAGGGTTCCGTCCGGAGAGCGGTTGGCGTTGGGCAGAACTTTGATGGCCGTTCACGGGCATCGAAGCGTCGAAGCAGGCGGCTGGAATGGAAGGGGTCGCCGGTTCGACCAGGCTCGTTCGATCAGGCTCTGCTCCAGGGCCGCCTAACCCGGGCGCCAGCGCCCAGGCGTGCAGGCCGACGGCTCGACTGAGCTCACCGAAGTTCGGCTCGACTGACCTCGCCGAAGTTCGGCTCGACTGACCTCGCCGAAGTTCGGCTCGACTGACCTCGCCGAAGTTCGGCTCGACTGAGAGTTCGGATGACGCGGGCCGTTAGGCTAACGCACGATCATGCGGTGCCAAAACTCTCTGTGGCGGTTTGACATGGCGAGAAGTTCTGGCTACAATATAGCCAGAATTTCTCGTCAGGCAGCGCCCATCTGACCATGGAGGAGAATGGACTTTGCGGTACGAAATCATCTTTGCCCCACAGGCCGAAGAAGACCTGCTGGCGTTGCGCGCAAACGAGCGCGGCGAAGTCTTGGATGCAATCGAGACCCATCTTCGCTACGAGCCAGAGAAAATCGGCAAGAGCCGCATCAAACGCCTGGAAGGGCCAGAATGGCCGCAGTATCGGCTCCGCATCGGTGACATTCGAGCGTTCTACGATGTGTTCCATCTTCCCCAAGGCGGTGTTGTCGAAGTGCTTGTCATTCGCGAGAAAAATGAGGCTATGAAGTGGCTTGCTGAGTATGGGAGAAAGTCCGAATGATTCAGATTCCTTTGAACCAAGTGAAAGATGACCTCTCGCGCTATCTGCGAATGGCCGAGAGGGAAGACATCATCATTACCCGTCACGGCATTCCGGCCGGTATCTTGATCGGATTTGAGGATCCGGAAGCCTGGTGGGAGGAGTTGCTATTGCGTGACCCGCGCTTTAGGGAACGCGTGGCCCAGGCACGCAGTAGCCTGCGCGACGGGCGAGGGATCAGCATCGAGAAGCTGCGAGAGAAGCACAACATTGAGTCGCAGGCGGCCAGGGCAGAGGAATGAACGCCTGGCAGCGGTTGGTGGCTGTCAGCACGACTCGCCATCATGGGCAGCAGGTCTCGTTTTGGGTGGCAGGGGCCGGGGTTGGGCCTAACACCACGTCCACCTGACGCCTGCGGCGGGGGGATCCCTGGGTGCCAATATATGATGAGACAGTTCTGGGGGCGAAATGAGTGTACAATTCAGGAGAGCAACCTGAGCACCGATCCCGTCGAAGGCGGGGCAGTTCTGCCCGTCAGTTCGTCGCAGACGAGGCCACATCTTCGTAAAAGCGAAAAATTCAATCATCCTCGACCACGCGCCAGACGCAAACCGGCGCCAGGCGTTGCCGGCTGCTCCCCGCCGCCGGCGACGCCTCGAACCCGTACACTAATCTTCACCCCCAACCTGTCTCAAAATCATTGTCACATTTCGTCTTGTTTGACAAGATAGAAAATGCGTTCTGTTCTCCGATCAAGGAGAATTGCCATGAAAAAGAAAATCACCATCACGCCAGTCCGCGTTGCCGACCTGCTCGCCGAGGACGAGCGGATACCAGTCTATGTGCATGTTATAGACCACCCCGATGGACGAATACTGGTCGACACCGGCATGACGGAGCTGCATCCGGCGGTGGCCGATATGGATCCCCGCCTCCTCCCACTGAGCAAGCAGGACTTCGACCTCGCCAGTATTGACATCGTCGTCAACACACACCTGCACTTCGACCACTGTGGTGGCAACCACCTCTTCGCCGGCAAGCCAATCTACGTCCAGCGTCGGGAACTCGACGACGCGCGCAGCAAGGACGATTACACAATTCGCGAGTGGGTAGATGCGCCCGGCGTGCAATACGTGCCGGTCGACGGCGAGTTCGAACTGCTTCCCAGGCTCCGGCTCATCCCGGCGCCGGGCCACACAGACGGCATGCAGATGGTAGTCATCGAGACTGCTGGGCGTCCGGTCGTCGTCGGCGGCGACGTGGCGGTTTGGTTCGGCGAGCTAGACGAGCCGCACACCGAAGGCCAACTGCGGGTGCGTGCGCTCGACCCCGAACTGGTCTGGCTCGCGCACGAGCACGAGCCGTGGCGACCTCGTCATGAGGCTTAGGAACGGCGGAAAAACAACTTACCCAATTGCCAATTGGGCCGGATGTGGGTATCCTTCTGGCATTCATGCCAGGAGAATACCCAAATGCGATCTGTATATTCTGCGCTCATCGAACAAGCCATGAAGCGTATGTTTGGCCAGTTGTCGGAACGAGGGCGTCGCCTCTATGCGGCGGTGGAAGCCCAGAAATTGCCGCACGGTGGTCAGCAATACATTGCCCGCCTGCTGGGTTGCATGCCCAAGACGATTCGGCGCGGTCAGCAAGAGTCAACCACTACGGTCGTACTCGCTACCCGACGGCAACCACGTTCCTGGTTTTGGCCGACGGCGGTGGTAGTCACTCCGCTCGCCACCTCGTCTTCAAGGCCGAATTGCAGCGCCTGGGCGACACCTTGAAAGTCACGATCCGAATGGCGCATGATCCATATTGCTCCAAGTGGAACCCGGTCGAACACCGTGTCTCCCCACATTTCACTCGCACCATGCAAGGCGCGATCCTGACCAGTCAGCAACAAACCAAGATCTTGCTCGAACGCGCCGGTGTCATTTTGGCAGATCAAGTCAAGAATCTGGATTGGCAAGCCAGGGACGCGGAGTTCATCTGTACTTTGCCAGACATGGTCATGCGCGAGGTTTTACAAAAGATCGGCCTGTTGTTGACGGAGTAGTTCCGCAGTTGCTTGGTTGATGGGCCGGCAGCCGGTGGTTGGCCACGTCTTGCCGTGGTAGGCCCCTGGGTGTCAATGTATCATGAGGCGGTCGTGATAACCGGCGGGCGAGAGCTTTGATCGTCGCCTGGCCGCGTGCTATGATGTCCGCATTCTGCACAGAGAGGGCGATTACAGCGATGGATTGGCGAGCGTTTTGGGAAGGGGCGCTGGCCGGCTATGGAATTGCCGTGCCGGTGGGCGCCATTGCGATCTTGATCGTGGATGCGGCGCTGCGGCGCGGCTTTGCGTTTGGTTTCATGGCTGGAGCGGGCGCAGCTTCCGCCGATCTGTTCTATGCCGGATTGGCGGCCGTCGCCGGACATTCGTTGGCGGCGAGCCTGGCGCCGGCCGCGCCGGCGTTACGTCTGTTCAGCGCCGGTGTGCTGTTGGCCCTGGGCGCTTGGGGACTGCGGCAGACGATCCGCCGCCCGCCCGCCGCCGCACAGCCGGCGCCGGCGGCAGCCGGCAGCCCCTGGCGCACTTATGTACAGTTCACCGGCCTGACACTGCTCAACCCGCTGACGGTGGTCTACTTCGGGTCGCTGATTCTGGGCAACGGCGCCGGCGCGCTACAGACTGCCAACGCCCGCCTGCTCTTCGTCGCCGGCGCCGGTCTGGCCTCGCTTTCCTGGCAATCTCTCCTGGCGGTCATCGGCGCGCTGGCGCACCGCCGGCTGTCGCCGCAGTTGCAGCGCATGACCAGCCTGCTCGGCAACCTGATCGTGATCGCGCTCGGCCTGCGCATTCTCTGGCGCCTGTAGAGCCTGCCCGCCACAGTGACCAACGCGCCCCGCACACAGTCATAGAGGAGAGAGCAACGAGAGCAACTAGAAAAGAGAAAACGCCGATGTGGTTCGATGATCCGTTGAAAAAGATTGCCCGTCTGAAGAAGGCTAACAAACCCGCGCCCTCGCCCAACCAGCGCGTGCCGCCGGGCCAGGTCTTGACAGATCACCTGCCGGTGCTGCACTACGGCAAGGTGCCGGTGTACAAAGACCTGACACAGTGGGACCTGCGCATCTTTGGGTTGGTGGAACAGCCGCTGCGCCTGACGTGGGACGAGCTGATGGCCCTGCCGCGCCAGACGATCAGCGCCGATATTCACTGTGTCACCCGTTGGAGCAAGCTCGACACAACCTGGACAGGCATCTCCTGGCGCACAATTCTGCAACTGGCGCAGGTCAAGCCGCAGGCAACGCACCTGATCGAACACGGCGAGCATGGTTATACCACCAACATCAGCTTGCAGGTGCTGACTGACGATCCCGACGCCATGCTGGCGTTCGAGTACGACGGCCAGCCGTTGACGCCAGAACACGGCTACCCCCTGCGCATGTTGGCGCCCAGCAAATACTTCTGGAAGAGCGCCAAATGGCTGCGCGGCCTGGAATTCGTGACCGGCGATCGTCCTGGCTTCTGGGAGCGCAACGGGTATCACATGGAAGGCGACCCCTGGCGCGAGGAACGTTTCGGCTGGTAAGCGCCAACACAAGTAGACCCGGTGTTTTGACGCCAACCCGACTCTGACGTATCATTGAATCTACCCGTGATTCTCACTGACCGATCGGAGCGGTATGTTCTTTCGACACCTCCTGCGTGGGCCAGGGCGCCGTCTGCTCACAACCCTGGCGATTCTGTTGGCCATTGCCTATTTGACGCAACTGGGCCTTCTAATGGCCGAACGCGGCCGCCAGGGCATCCCGGCGCCACTCTGGAGCGCCGCCGGCGAGGCTCTGGTCGCCACCTTCGACTATCTCGTTCATCACCCCACCACCTACTACTGGCAGAAAGCGTACCAGCCGGCCTTTGGCCTGGTCTGGACGTTCTTTGTCCAGAGCGCCGGGCTACTCCTGGCGTCGCTGCTGCTGGCCGCCCTGATCGGCGTACCGCTTGGCGTGCGTGCGGCGCGCAGCGGCCGCGGGCGCAATCGCTCGCTCGTGCTGCTCGTCTCGGTGCTTGGCGTCTCCACGCCGAGCTTCATCCTGGCGATGCTCTTCTGGGTGCTCAACATCAGCGTGCACCGCCGGTTCGAAATCACCGTGCTGCCGCAAACCGGGTTTGGGTGGGATGCGCACCTCATCATGCCCGCCCTGGTGCTGGCGGCCCGCCCCCTGGCCCAGATCGTCCAGGTGACCTACCTGACGCTGGCCGATGTGTTGGGTCAAGATTACATCCGCGCCGCCCACAGCCGCGGCCTGACCGAACGCAGCGTGCTGCTGCGCCACGCCCTGCGCAACGTCTGGATTCCTGTACTAACGACCCTGGGCGCTTCGCTGCGCTTTTCGCTCGCCAGCCTACCGGTGGTCGAATCGTTCTTCGTCTGGCCTGGCGTCGGTCTCACGCTGCTGCAAACCATCGAAAGCGACAATCGCGCCCTCGTTACCGACCTGGTGCTCACCTTGGGCGTTCTCTTCGTGCTCATCAACCTGGCGCTCGAACTGATCTTCCCCTGGCTCGATGCGCGCCTGCGCGCCGTTCCCGACACCCACACCGTGATCGAGCGGCGCACCTGGCGCACAACCCTGGAAGAACTGCGGCTGGCCTTCAGCGCGCTGTGGGACGACCTGCGCCGTTCGCTGACGCGCCAACACGATCCCCTGCCGCCGCTCAAGATCGAGGCGACGTCCGGCGCGGCGTTGGCGGCGCCGGCTGAGCTGCCGCGTCGGCTGCCCTGGCGCGCCTTTGCCAACCCCTCCTTGCTCATCGGCAGCTTGCTCGTGCTTGGTCTGCTTGTCTTGATCGTTGCCGGCGACCGGCTGACCACCGCCAATCCCTACGAAACCCACGGCGTGCTGATGGTCGAAGGCAAGATCGGCGCACCCCCCTTCGACCCTTCCGGTGTCTTTCCCTGGGGCACCGACCCGGTGGGACGCGACATCCAGGCGTTGGTGCTGAGCGGAGCGCGCCGCACGCTGGCACTGGCCTTCTTTGCCACCCTGGCGCGCATGTTGGTGGGAACGGCGCTCGGCGCGCTGGCCGGCTGGCAGCGCGACGGCTGGTTCGACCGTCTGATCAGCGGCGTGATTGCCGTTTGGGCGGCCTTCCCCGTCACCCTCTTCGCCATGATCCTCATCTTTGCGCTCGGTATCCAGCAGGGCATGGGGGTGTTCGTCATCGGCGTCTCGGTCGTGGGATGGGGAGAGATTGCGCAATATGTGCGCGCCCAGGTCATCAACCTCAAACCGCAGCTCTTCGTGGAAGCGGCGCGGGCGACCGGTGCGCGTACAGAGCATCTGTTGTCGCGTCACCTGCTCAGCGTGCTGCTGCCTTCGCTGCTCGTCCTGGCGGTTCTCGAAATGGGCGGCGTGCTGATGCTGCTGGCCGAACTGGGCTTCCTCAACGTCTTCATGGGCGGCGGTTTTCGCGCCGCCATCGCCGAGGTGGGCCGCATGCAGTCGGTCGTCTACTTCTTCTCCGACGTGCCGGAATGGGGCGCACTGTTGGCCAACGTGCGCAACTGGTGGCGCTCCTATCCCTGGTTGGGCTGGTATCCGGGCCTGGCCTTCTTCCTCGCCATCCTGACGTTCAACCTGTGGGGACAGGGGCTGCGCCGTTTCCTGGACGACACTCGCGCCAACGTCAGCCGGCTCTTCAACCGCTACACCGTCACGGCGGGCGTTGCGGCGGTCGTTGGTCTACTCCTGCTGCTGCGCGCCACATCGCCGCTGGGCATCTACCGCAGTCAAGCTGACGCTTTCGACGCCACGCGCGCGCTGGCCGACATCGAACAGCTCGCCAGCCCGGCCTTTGGCGGGCGCGAGACCGGCACGCCCGGCGCCGAACAGGCGGCCAACTACATCGCCAGGCGCATGGAGGAGATCGGCCTTTTCCCCGGCGGGCAGCGAGCGGGCAACCTGGAGACGTTCATCGTTAGCAACACGACGCCCCGCGCCCATCTGACCAAAACGCCAATCCTCGAACTGCTCGACAACGAGGGCAATATCGCCCAATCCTTGCGCTACCGCGTCGATTTCGTGGAATATGTGCGCGACGTCAACACCATTGCCAGTCGCAGCAGCAGCATTGGCCGCGCCCAGGGCGTGGTGGTTGGCCTGGTCACGGGGCCAGACCCCGAAACGACCGCCAGCGACCGCTACGGTTTGGCGCAAAAGGACCTGCGCGACAAAATCCTCATCGTGCGGCCAGAGGATGTGACGCGCATGAACACCGGCGCCGCCGCCGCCCTGCTCATCGCAACGGACGATCCGCAGGTGATGGAGCGCAAGCGGCTCTACGGCGGCAATTCGGGCCGCACCCCCATGATGTTCATCACGCGCGCCACTGCCGACCGCCTGTTGGAGCCGACGGGGCGCACTCTGGCGCAGTTGGAAGAGGCAGCGGAGACGCTCAAGGCTGGCGAAGTGACCATCACCTCGCCCGGCGCGCTGGCGCGCATGGCGATCGAACCGACGATTTCGGAAGACCTGAGCGAAAACTACTACCATGTCGTCGGCTACATCCCTGGTCAGGCAGCCGAACAAGGGCTGGACTCGCAGGTCATCATGGTCACCGCCTACTACGACGGCCTGGGCGTGGGGCCGGATGGGGTCTTCTACCCTGGCGCCAACGACAACGCCAGCGGCGTGGCGACGATGCTGGAACTGGCGCGTGCCCTCAAGCAAAGTCCCTATGCGCCCAACAAAACGGTGGTTTTCGTCGCCTGGGCGGGCGGCGAACGCAACGAAGGTCTGAGCATCATCAACGTCATGGCAGGTAAGATCGGCTTCAGTTCGCTGCGCATCGAAGCGGTGATCGAACTGCAAGGCGTGGGCGGCGGCAGCGACGATGCACTGGCCCTGGGACAGGGGAGCAGCTTCCGCCTGGTACAGCTTTTCCAGGACGCCGCCGGGCGCTTGGGCGTCCCCACGACGACGCGCGGCCGCGACACGCATTTCGGTCTGGCGGCAGCGCCCGGTTTTGGCGGCCGCACGGCGCTCACCATGTACCTCAGTTGGAGCGGCTCCGATCAACTGGCGCACACGGCGCGGGACGTCGTCGAAGCGATCAATCTGCCCAAACTCAACCAGACGGGGCGCGTCGTTCTGCTGACCTTGCACACCTTGAGCCGCGAGGTGAACTACTAGGCCTCTATGGCTCTGACTCAAGGTTCACCGCCGCGCTTGGCGGCGCTGCGTCATCGTGATTTTCGCCTGCTGTGGGTGGGCCTGCTAATCTCCATCACCGGCTCGCAGATGCAGTTGACGGCGGTCAACTGGCACGTCTTCGACCTGTTGCGCGGCAGCAGCCTGACACTGCGCCTTTTCGGCTTCGACCTGACGCTAGGCGGCGAGGCGTTGGGACTGGGCGGGCTTGGCCTGGCACGCGTGATCCCCATCGTCATCTTTGCCCTCATCGGCGGCGTATTGGCCGATGCGCTCGACCGCCGCCGCCTGCTGCTGGTGACACAGGGCGCTTCTGCGCTGTTTGCCGGCCTGCTCGCCTTTTTCAGCCTGCGCGGCGAGATCAGCGTAGCGGCGATCTACCTGCTGACGGCGGCCGGCACCGCCGCCGCCGCCTTCGACAATCCGGCGCGCCAGGCACTGACGCCCAACCTCGTCCCGCGCGAACATCTGACCAACGCGATCAGCCTCAACACGCTCGTCTGGCAAGTGGCCAGTGTGGTTGGCCCGGCCCTGGCCGGCCTGATGGTGGCGCGGCTCGACATCGGTTGGGTCTATGTCGTCAATGCGCTGTCGTTCGGCGCCGTGATCATCGCCTTGCTGCTGATGCGCTCGCGCGGCCGCGATGCGACCAACGGCGCCGGACTTGGAATGCAGTCTCTGGTGGAAGGGTTGCGTTTCACCTACAATCAGCGTATCATCTGGGGCACCATGCTGCTTGATTTTTGGGCCACCTTCTTTTCCTCGGCGCGCACGATGCTGCCCATCATCGCCAGCAACATCGTAGGCGTCGGCGCCGAAGGCTACGGCCTGCTCTCCACCGGCCAGGCAGTCGGCTCCATCGTAGCCGGCGCGGCGGTCTCCTACCGCGGGCAGATCAAACGGCAGGGGCATGTGCTGCTCATCAGCGTCGCCCTCTACGGCCTGGCGACGCTGCTCTTCGGCCTGGCCAGCAACTTCTACCTGTCGTATCTGCTCTTCAGCCTGACCGGCGCCGCCGACACGGTGTCAACCGTCATCCGGGGCACGATCCGCCAACTGCTGACGCCCGATCATTTGCGCGGGCGTATGACCAGCGTCAACATGATCTTTTTCATGGGCGGCCCGCAACTGGGCGAGCTGGAGGCCGGGCTGGTGGGCAGCGCCCTGGGCGTTCCCTTTGCCGTGGTCAGCGGCGGCCTGGCCACGGTGCTGCTCACCGCCTGGGTCGCCTGGCGCTATCCCAAATTGCGCCAATACGACACTCCGCAAGTATAATCGGGCATGCACCCGGTCAGCGGCCCGGTGATGGACTGTGTGTGAAGTGCGCTGGCGCGCCGGGCGCTTGCATCGTGATCCCAAAACGACCGGGAAAACGGCCAGAAAATGGCATCTACTCAACAACTTGGGACGGAAGCCCCAAACCCTCAAGGTTCCAGAAACCCTTAAGATTTACCCCGAAAACGGAGATGAGCACGTGAGCAGCGGCATGACTGTCATTCTGACGCACGAGCACGCCGATTTCGACGCCCTGGCGTCCATGTTGGCGGCCTGGAAACTGCACCCCGAAGCGGTGCCGATTTTGCCGCGCCAGTTGAATCGCAATGTGCGCGAATTCCTCACGCTCTACCGCGGCGCACTGCCCTTCGTCGTCGCAGCCGATGCGCCGGCGCGCCGCGTGACCCATGCGATCATCGTGGATACGCAGGGCTTTGCGCCGGTGCGGCGCATGTCGTCGTTGACCACAGGCGAGGTCATTGACCATCACGAACTGCAAGCGACGCTGCCGCTCGGCTGGGCGTTTGGCTGCACATCGGGCGATGGCCGTGAGGGCGGCAACCGCGTGGGAGCGACGACGACGCTGCTGGTGGAACGCCTGCAGGCCGCCGGCAAGACGCTGACCAGCGTCGAGGCGACCTGCCTGCTGATTGGCATCTATGAAGATACCGGCGCGCTGACCTACAGCACTACGACGGCGCGCGATGCGGCCTGCGTGGCCTGGCTTTTGCAGCCCGAACAGGGCGCCAGCCTGGAAGTGGCCGGCCGTTTCCTGCACCATGCGCTCAGTTCGTCGCAACAGGCGCTGCTCGACCAACTGGTGGCGAATAGCGAACCGTTCGAGTTTGGCGGCCAGCCCATCATCATCGCCCGGGCCTCGCTGCCGGAGTTCGACGACGAAATCTCGACCCTGGCCCATCGCGTGCGCGATTTCTACGAACCGGCGGCCATCTTCCTCCTGGTTGACCTGGGTGATCGCATCCAGGTGGTGGCGCGCAGCAGCAGCGACGCGGTGGATGTGGGCGCCATCACGGCGCAGTTGGGCGGCGGAGGACACCGGCGTGCCGCCGCGGCGCTGGTGCGCCGCCAATCGCTGCACGATCTGCGGGCGACGCTGTTGGAACTGCTGCAGCAGCATGTGCGCCCTTCGGTCACAGTAAGCGAAATTATGTCACGCGGCGTGCAGACGCTGGCGCCCGACATGACGATTGCGGCGGCGGCGGAGCGTATGCAGCGGTTCGGTTTCGAGGGCTTTCCGGTGGCCGACCTGAACCAGGTGGTTGGCATGTTGACGCGCGGTCAGGTTGACCGCGCCCTGCGCCACGGCCTGGCCAACGCGCCGGTGGCGCAGGTGATGAGCAAGGGCAACATCCACGTGGCGCCGGAGGATGGAATCGAGGTGCTGCAGCGGCGCATGATCGAAAGCGGGTGGGGTCAGGTGCCGGTGGTCAGCCGGCAGGATGACGCGCTGCTTGGCATTGTCACGCGCACCGATCTGATCAAACTATGGGGCGCGCCGGTGCAGACACGCCAGGCGCCGGACATGGCCGTCCGCATGGAAACGCTGCTGCCGCCGCCGCTACTGGCGCTGCTGCGTCATGCCGGCGAAGCGGCGGGCAGCCTGGGCTTTCCAATCTATGCTGTGGGCGGTTTCGTGCGCGATCTGTCGCTCAATGTGCCCAATCTCGACATTGACCTGGTGGTGGAAGGGGACGCCATCGCCCTGGCGCGGCGTTTGGCCAGCATCTATGGCGGGCGCGTGCGCTCGCACCGGCGTTTTGGCACCGCCAAATGGATTCTGGACGGTAAGGCGGCGGCGCCGGAGAGCGGCGCGGCGCCGGACGAGGAGGATGGCGAGGAGGACGAGGACTTTCGCCAGGGAACGATGAGCGGTGCGTTGGAAGCGGCGCCCGACGTTTCCAGCCTCGATTTTGTGACGGCGCGCACCGAGTTCTACGAACACCCCACGGCGCTGCCGATGGTCGAACGATCCTCGATCAAACTCGACCTGCACCGGCGCGACTTCACCATCAATACGCTGGCAATTCGTCTCGACCCCCATCACTGGGGCGAACTGCTCGATTTCTACGATGGCCTGGCCGATTTGGAAAATGGGCTGATTCGGGTGCTGCACAGCCTGAGCTTCATCGAGGATCCGACGCGCATCCTGCGGGCGGTGCGTTTCGAACAGCGTTTTGCCTTTCGCATCGAGCCGCGCACCGAGCAGCTAATCGCCGATGCGCTCGAACTGCTGCGCAAGGTCAGCCCGGCGCGCATACGGCACGAGCTGGAGCTGATTTTGGAGGAGGCCGAGCCAGAACTGGCGCTGGCGCGCCTGCACGAGCTGCAAGTGCTGCCGCGCCTGGAGGCGCAACTGCAGTACGACCGCTGGACGGCGGAGCGTTTTGCCGATCTGCGCCGCGTGCGCGCCGACAGCGAGACGAGCCATGACCCAGATGCTGTGAGCGCACGCAATCTGCCGCGCCTCTACCTGGCGCTGCTCCTGTATCGCCAGCCGGCGGAGAGCGATCAACTGGCGCATGTGCGCCTGCGTTTGCGCCATGACACCATACGACTGCTGAGCGACATGCGGGCCTTGCAGCGCCGTCTGACCGAATTGAGCCAACCGGCGCTGCGTCCCAGTCAAATTGATGAGATTTTGCGCCATATCTGCCCAGAGGCGCGCCTGGTGGTGCGGGTGGCGGCAGACGCCTGGCTGGTGCAGCAGCGGATCGAGCTGTATGAACGCAACCTGAAACGCGTGGTCATCGAGTTGAACGGACATCGTTTGCGCAAGCTCGGCCTACCGCCTGGCCCCCTCTACCGGCAAATTCTGCAAACCGCGCGCGCCGCCCGTCTGGACGGCGATGTGCAGACCCTGGCCGATGAGGAAATTCTGGCGCTGCGTCTGGCCGCCAGCGGGTGATGCGCCGCCTGCTCGCCCGCCGGTTGGCGCAAGATGGCGTGGCGTCTAGCCGAGCCGTTGCCCGACCAAGAAACCGGCCAGGCTGACCAGCGCGCTGAGAACCACACCCCAGATCATGTCCACGATCGTGACGGTCAGCGGCCAGCTCTTGATGGTAGCCAGGTTAGTCAGGTCATAGGTGGCGTAGGTGATCAGTCCAAACAGCGCCCCGTGCAACAACGTGGAAGCCAATGAGCCGCTGCGCAGGCCGGGCAGCACGACGAACACCAGAATTCCGGCGACGAAGAGCAGGTAGAAGATGATGGCCGCCGGCCAGTTGGTTTGCGGCGCCAGCAGAAAGCCCAGTTGTTTCTGATAGAAGCTGCGCGCCGCCAGGCCAAGCCACACCATGTCAATGGCGAAGAAGGCGATGAGCGTTGCCAGATACAGTTTGAGGTGATAGGTCGTCATCTTGAATTCCAATCTTGAGCGACGCGCTCGTGAGAGAGAATGGCGCCGCGCTCGTGAGAGAGAATGGCGACGCGCTAGTGAGAGAGAATGGCGACGCGCTCCAGTGTGCGATAGATGACCAGCGCCTCGCGCGAGGCGGCCAGCGCAGCGCCCAAATTTCCTCGTCGTTCGAGTAGGTCGCTCAGCAGGGTCAGCAGTTCGGCCTGTTGTTTCCAGGCGCCCAACTGGCGATGGATCTTCAAGGCGATGTCGAGGTTCTGTTGCGCCTCTGCCAGTTGATCCGCCGCCAGTTGAATCATGCCCAAACGCTCATGAACCCGCGCCAGCCAGAGATCGGCGCCTCCACTGCGCAGCGCATCTTGCAGGACAGCAAGCGTCTGCTGGTTGTTGCCCTCTCGATGGTGCAGATCGGCCAGGGTGAAGGCCAGCTCCAACCGAACTTCCGGCGGATCGCTCTCTTTCAGCACCTGCAAAGCCTGCATCAAACGCTCATGCGCCCCTTGCCTGCGCTCAAGCCCCATCAGCACCTGCCCCTGCCGGATCAACAGTTCCACCGGCGGGGCGTCGGTGGACACAGCGCCCCATTCATCACAACTGGCCTGCAGATAAGCTGCCGCATGGGGCCATTCGCCGTGCTGCATACTGACTTGGGCCATGCGGCAGCGGATGTCAATGCGATCGGGCTGATGGGTGGTGCAGCCAAGCGCAGCCTGGTAGTGCTCCAAACTGGCCCGGTATTCGTCTGCCAGATGATGAATGTCGCCCAGAGCGCGATGGATGAGCATCTGGCTGTTGGTGTCGCCAGCCTGAGTGGCGTGCGACAGGGCGGCCCAGTACAGTTCACGTGCGCTGGTCAGTGCGTTCAGGCTCAAGGCCCAGCCGGCCAGCGCCATCAGTGCGGGCAGCACATCGTCATCCTGGGCGCCGGCCAGGCGAGCGTGCATGACGACCCGCGCCAGTTCTTGCGGCGTGCCCTGATAGCGCCAGATATTCATTTGACGCGCCAGCCGGCGGTGCAGGTGACGCACCTGGTCGACGCGAGCGTCGTCGTAGACGATGCGCCGAATCAGGCTGTGACCGAGCGTCAGGCGCTGCGCTGGATGTGCGTCGTGCAGGCAGAACGTATCGGCCACAGCGCTGGCATCGAGCAGGCCGGTGGGCAGCAGGCGAGTCAAGGTGGTGCGCAGAGTGGTTGGGCTCCAATCGAGCACGCGGCGCGCCAGCTCCGGGTGCAGCGGCCAAACGGCTACGGCCAGAACCAACAGCAGCCGCTGGCTGTCAGGATCGAGCCGGGCAATGCGCTGTTGCAGGATCGAGCGGGGATTTTGCGGCAGGGCGGGCCATTGGCTGGGATCGTGCACGGCGAAAGTCAGGCGCCAAGCGCCCCTCTCTGCGTCTGGCACGGCCAGGCCGCGTATCCGCCAATCGGCCAGGATGTGCCAGAGGTAGGTGGGGTTGCCTTCGGAGGCCTGCCACAGTTCGTGCGCCAGCGCCGTGCGCCCAACGCCGGGCAACAGATCATCCAGCCATGCCGCAACGGCATCTTGCGCCAGCGGCGCCAGGGTCAGTCGCTGGAAGCTGCCGGCGCCGGCCGGCTCGATGCCGCGCCCGCGGTTCTGCATTCCTTGCAACAGTTCGCGCAGGGGATGGGCGTCATCCACCTCGTCGGGGCGGTAGGTCAAGATGATGAGGGTTGGCCCCAGCGCGCTATGTTCCAGTGAGTTGGCAATGTGCGCCAGGTAGTGAATGAACGCCAGCGTGGAGCGATCGGCCCAATGCACATCGTACAGCGCCATGACGAGGGGTTGCAGGCGTGCGACGGCGCTCAGAAAGGCGCCCAGGCCGGCATGAAGGCGGTTGCAGTCGGTGCGCGCTTGAATGGGCGGCGCGGGCGCACGGATCGTTTGATAGTCGAGGGCGACGGGGATGAAACGCCCTACCTCGGCCCACACGGCGTCCGACAAATCGAGCGTGGCGCCCAATCGTTGGCCAAAATCGTTCTCCAACCGGCGCCACAGCGCCGCGATCAACTCGGCCAGCGACTGATATGGCGTATGCAGGCCGCTGTCATAGCTGCGCCCGCTCACAAAACGGATGCGTTGGGCCGTTGACAGAGCGCCGAATTGTTCGACCAGAGTGGCTTTGCCAACGCCAGCGTCGCCTTCGATCAGGGCCAGGACGCTGCCCCCCGTTTTGACTTCGCGCAGGCGGGCGTCCAACCAGGCCAGTTCATCGGCGCGCGGCATGGGCAGCGTTGGCCAGGGCGCGGCATGGGCAGCCGAACCGGGTTCGCTCGGCTCGCTGTGGTCGGGAGTGTTGACCGGGTCGGAACTGGGTGCGGCCAGGATGGATTCCAGCCGTCTGCGCTCGCCGGTCGTGTGATCCATGAAACGATCCATCTGAACACCAAACTCGCGTCTGAGCAAGGTTTCCCACTGTTGAAGCGTGGCGTAGGCGGCGGCCCGCTGTCCAAGCTGCAAGTAGACACGCGCCAGGCTCCGGTAGCCTTCTTCCCAGTAGGGTTGCAGGTCAACCCAACGGCTGATCAAACCCTGGCGCTGCGCAATGTCGGCCTGCGACGCCGCATCGAGGATCTCTGCGCAGGCCGCACCAAGCTGGCACAGGGTGCGTTCGAGCCGGTGGTGATGCCAGCGTTCCAGGCCGGTGAGCGAGCGCCGAATAGGCGGAACGCTGTGCGCAACGACGCACAGGTTCAGGGCTTGGGCCAGTGTTTCCAGGCGTTGGGATGCAACGGGGAGGCTGAGACTCTGCTGAACGAGTTGTTCGATGGCGCGCAGGTCAACCCAAATTGGGTAGTCTTCCTGGAGTTGCGCATGTGTCTCGGATAGGGCATAATAGCGCTGGTCAGCGTCGAACTTTAGCAGCAGGTCGTTGAGTTCGTCCAGGCATGATTGCAGATGGACGCCGGCCAACTTTTGGTCTTTGCTGCTCATGATCGGGTACGGTGCAAGGAGCGCAACGAGTTCGTGAACGGCATGTACGCCCGGTTCCAGAGCCAGAAAGCCCAACAATAGCCGGGTCTGAGGGTGCAAGGTGAAGCAATGGCGCGCCGCAAACGCCTGATCAGTCACCCTCGCGCCATGCTCGTCGAACTGCGGCGAATGCGCCGCGGCTTCGATCTGCGTTTGCGGGAGGCTGATCGGAGGAATGTGTGGGGGGCCAATGAGTGACAATCGCAACAAGCCCACGTTCTCCTCCAGAACCGTGGCCATGATGATGGCCATGATCATCGCGTCACAGCAATTGCCTGTAACGACGCCTAACGATTCAGCAGGAGTATAACCGACATTGGAAAATTTCGCAATGTCCGGCGTTGTTGCCGAAGACGATCCGCCGGCCGCATCGTTTGGCGTGGCAGAAGTGGTGATTGACACGGCGATCAACCGGGCAGGCGGGCGCACAGCCGCCGCCGAGGTGTTCAGCTATCTGGTTCCAGCGTCATTGCGCGGGGCCATCGAGCCGGGCCAACTGGTGTGGGCGCCGTTCGGTGGCCGCCGCTTGCAGGGCATCGTGGTGGGGCTGCGCGCCGAAGCGCCGTCCGGCGTGACGCTGCGCCCGCTGGCCGCGCTGGCCGATCCGGTGCCGGCGCTGTCACCTGTACACCTTGAACTGGGCCGTTGGCTGAGCCAACGCTACCTGGCCCCGCTGCGCGACTGCCTCTTCCTGATGCTCCCCGCCGGCGTCACACAGCGCAGCGACGAGGTGTTGGCGCGCCAGGGCGGCGGGCCGCTGCCCGATGACCTCAGCTCTGAACAGCGTGCGCTGTTGGAGCGTTTGCAGCGCAAGGATGCCCCGCTGCGCATTCTCCAACAAGAAAACCCCGCCTGGGGTCGCAGCCGCGTGCTGCAGCCGCTCGTGCAGCGCGGGTTGATCGTGCGCCGTCAGGCGGCAGCTCCACCCGCCGCCCGGCCGCAATTTCGCCAACGTGTGCGGCTGCTGGCCAACGGGGCAACCGTGCGTAACGTCTTGCCCACGTTGGGCCATGCCAGCAAACAGGCCGATGCGCTGGAGATGCTGGTGCGCCAGTCGCCGCCGCAGTTATCGCAAGAGGCGCTGCAAAAACTGGCCAACTGTGGGCCTGGCCCGCTGCAAACCCTGGCGGCACGTGGCCTGGTACGCATCGAATCAGGCGCAAGGCCGGCGGCGCGCCTGGTCAGCCTGCTGGCGCCGGCAGAGGAGGTCGAGGCGAGCCTGATCGAGCTGCGGGGCGCTGAGAAGTACGCACGGGTCGTGGCTGCCCTGCAAGCCGCCGCCGAGCCGCCGTGGAGCGATACGCTGTTGGCGCAGGTCAAGACCGATCAGGCGACGCTGCGCACATTGGTCGGCGCGGGGTTGATCGAGCTGGAACAGGTGGAGGTGATGCGCGATCCGCTGGCCGGGCGCACCTTTGCCGTGCAGGCGCCGCCCATCCTGACCGCCGAGCAGGAGCAGGCCTGGCAGGCGGTGGCCGCGGCGCTCGATGGGCGCAGCCCGCACCGCTTTTTCCTGCTCTTCGGCGTCACGGGCAGTGGCAAGACCGAAATCTACCTGCGTGCCATTGCCCATGCGCTGGCGCAGGGCAAGCAGGCCATTGTGCTGGTGCCCGAAATCGCCCTGACGCCGCAGACGATCAACAGATTTGCCGTGCGCTTTCCGGGTCGAATCGCCGTTTGGCACAGCGACCTGTCGCCGGGTGAGCGTTTCGACGCCTGGCGTCGCCTGCGCCAGGGAGAACTGACGGTGGTGATTGGGCCGCGTTCGGCGCTCTTTACGCCGCTGGCCCGGCTCGGTGTCATCATCATGGACGAAGAACACGACAGCAGCTACAAGGAACATGAGCGCGAGCCGCGCTATCAGGCGCGCGCGGCGGCGCTGCGCCTGGCGCAATTGACCGGCGCCGCCGTCATCCTGGGCAGCGCGACGCCGTCGCTGGAGACGTACTATGCGGCGCAGCGCGGCCGGCTGCAGCTCCTGGCGCTGCCCAACCGGGTGATGGGCTTCGCCGGCTCGCCCGCAGGCGCGGCGGGCAGTCAACCGCAAACAATGGATCTGCCCGAGGCGGCGGTGATTGATCTGCGCCAGGAACTGCGCGCCGGCAACCGCAGTTTGTTGAGCCGTGCGCTGCAAACGGCGCTGCGAGAAACGCTCGACGCCGGCGAACAGGCCATTCTCTTCCTGAATCGGCGCGGCCAGGCCACGGTGGTCATCTGCCGCGATTGCGGGCATGTGGTCGTTTGCAGTCGCTGCGAACTGCCGATGACCTATCACGGGCCGCTGGACGAACAGGTGCGCAGCGGGGAACGGGCCGGCGCGTCGCCGTTGGGGTCGGCCGCCGAATCCTTTGCGCCGCCCACCTTTCTGCTCTGTCATCAGTGCAATCGGCGCCAGCCGATTCCGACGGTCTGCCCGGCCTGCGGCAGTCTGCGTATCCGCTATCTGGGCGCCGGCACGCAGCGCATCGAGCAGGCGGTGCAGGAGATCTTTCCCCAGGCGCGCACGCTGCGTTGGGATCGCGATACCACCCAGCGCAAAGGGGCGCACGCCGCCATTCTGGAGCAGTTCAGCAGCCACCAGGCCGATGTGTTGATTGGGACGCAGATGATCGCCAAGGGCCTCGATCTACCGCTGGTGACGCTGGTGGGAGTCATCAGCGCCGATGTAGGGCTGTATCTGCCCGATTTGCGCGCCGCAGAGAACACGTTCCAGGTGCTGATGCAGGTGGCAGGGCGCGCCGGACGCAGTGCACGGGGGGGGCGCGTCATCATTCAGACCTACACGCCCGATCATTACGCCGTGCAGGCGGCCAGCCGACATGACTATCTCGGTTTCTTTGGACGGGAAATGGACTATCGGCGACAGTTGGACTACCCACCGCTGACGCGCCTGGTGCGTCTGGTCTACAGTCACAGCAATGCAGATCAGGCGGCGGCTGAGGCGCAGCGGGTCGCACACATGGTCGAGGCTGAGATCGAACGGTTGGGGTTGAGCGGCGTTGGGATGATTGGGCCGGCGCCCTGCTTCTTTGTCCGTTTGCGCTATCGTTACCGCTGGCACATTCTGGTGCGCGGGCGCGATAACGATGCCAGCGCAGTCGTGCGTGCGCTCGATTTGCCGCTCGGATGGCGTGTTGATGTTGACCCGCTCAACCTGCTGTAGGCCGGGCGTCAGCGCCATGACGACGCAAGTGATCGAGCGCCGCACACAGCCGCTGCACTTCGTGCTCCAGGCGGTGGCTGGCTTCGGCCAGGCGGGTGGGGTTGTCGTGGCGTGCGGCTTCTTCCAGACGGCGCGCCGCATCGAAAGCGGGCTGCGCCACGAAGTTGCTCACCACGCCTTTGAGCGAGTGCGCCACCTGTCGGATCGTCTGCCGATCGCCGGCGCGGGTCGCTTCGTGGATTTGGGCCATCATCAGGCTGGAGGTTTCGAAGAATAGATCGGTTAGTTCGTTGATGAAAACCCCGTCGTTGTCGAAACGTCGCCAAAGTTCGTGACTGTCCAATATCGGATGCGAATTGAAGGATGATGCTGTCATCGGAAAATCCTTGCCTCCCGTCGAACAAGATCAGTGCGTAGCCAGTAGATGCGATCGGATCATGATGATGTCAATTGTGATGCAACGCGAGGCATACGGCAATAGTCTTCAAGCGCCATTCTGAGTTGTTGGTCTGGGGTTTGCTACACCTTGTCGCCTGTGCTATAATCTTGCCCTGCGGAAGCGGCAGCGTTCGTCACTGGTATTTCAGCGGCGCTTCGGCTTCACGCACGAGTTGCGTACATCGAGTAAGGAGTCAAAACTGTGACACTGTCAAAAGAAGATAAGTCGGTGGTCATTCGGGAATACCACACGCACGAGACAGATACGGGGTCGCCCGAGGTTCAGGTCGCTCTGTTGACCAAGCGCATCAATGCTCTTGTCGAGCATCTCAAGACGCATTCGCATGACGAAAATTCACGTCGTGGTCTGCTCAAGCTCGTGGGCAAGCGGCGCCGCCATCTGAACTACCTGACTCGCGCAAATCCAGGCCGTTACGCTGAGTTGGTCAACCGTCTCGGCCTGCGTAAGTAAGCGGATGGCGCTTCTACACGGCGTAGAAGCAAGTTGATCTTTTTCCCGGCTGCCCCCGGCCGGTCGCCCGGCCGAAGGAACAGGCATTGGGGAAAGGGGAGAAGGGTGCGCTCTTCTCCCCTCTCCCCAGTTCCTGGCCTTTCGGTCCGGCCATGTCAACGAGAGCTGGCGGATGCCAGCGCGCTCGATGGATGCGCCGCAGCGTGCGGGGCGTCCGCTGTGTTGCCCTTGAAAAGGGCAAGTTTGTGCGCCTGTCAGAACAGGCGCGAAAGGACCGAAAGTAGATGATTCAGAAACATCGTTTTAGCGCCCGGTTAGGCGAGCATGAGATCGCCGTCGAGACCGGAACGCTGGCGCAACAGGCCGGCGGCGCAGTCACCGTCCATATTGGCGACACCGTCTTGCTGGCCACGGCGACGGGCGCCAAAAGCCCTCGCCCTGGCGCCGATTTCTTCCCTTTGACCGTTGACTTCGAAGAACGCCTCTACGCCGCCGGCAAGATTCCCGGCAGCTTCTTCCGTCGCGAGGGCCGTCCAAGCGAATCGGCCATCCTTCTCTGCCGCCTGGTTGACCGTCCGCTGCGTCCGCTCTTCCCCAAGGGTTTTCGCAATGAGGTGCAGATCATCCTGACGGCGCTCTCCGCCGATCAAGAACACTACCTGGACACGCTGGCGATCATCGGCGCTTCCGCTGCCCTGATGATCTCCGATATTCCCTTCTCAGAGCCGGTCGGCGCGGTACGCATCGCCTATGCGGATGGCGATTTCATCGTCAACCCCACGGCCAGTCAGATGGAAAACAGCACGCTCGATCTGCGCGTCGCCGGCACCAAAGACGCCATTCTGATGGTGGAAGCGGGCGCCGATGAGATTCCCGAAGACACGATGATCGAGGCGCTGCGCCTGGCGCACGATTCGATTCAGGATGTCATTCGGATGCAGGTGGAAATGGCCGCCCAACTCGGCCAGTCCAAGATGGCCTTCAAGGCGTATGTGCCCAAGACCGAAATCGTGGACTCGGTCACCGAGCAGGTGCAGAGCAGGATTGCCGATGTCCTGGCCAGCGGCATGGCCAAGGCCGAACGCAACGAGGCGCTCGACATTCTGCGCAGCGAGGTGGTGGACGAAGAGGATGTCATCGAAGATACGCAGGAACGTATCGCCGTCTTCGACAGCCTGGTCAAGAAACAGGTGCGCAGTCGCATCTTGAACGACGGCATCCGTCCTGACGGTCGGCGCACCGACCAGATTCGCCCCATCAGTTGCGACGTGGGCGTGCTGCCACGCACGCATGGTTGCGGCCTCTTTACCCGCGGCGAAACGCAGGTGCTTTCGATTGCCACGCTCGGTACGCCGCGCGAGGCGCAGACGCTCGACACGCTGCTGCCGGAAGACACCAAACGCTACATGCACCACTACAACTTCCCGCCCTATTCGACAGGCGAAGTCTACCCGATGCGCGGGCCGAAGCGTCGCGAGATCGGTCACGGCGCCCTGGCCGAGCGGGCGCTGCAATCCATGATCCCGGCAGTGGACAAATTCCCCTATACCCTGCGCGTCGTCTCCGAGGTGCTTTCCTCCAACGGTTCGACCTCGATGGCTTCTGTGTGCGGCAGCACGCTGGCGCTGATGGATGCGGGCGTGCCGATCGTGGCGCCGGTGGCGGGCATCGCCATGGGTCTCATCACCGAGACAGGCAGTGACCGCTACGCGGTGCTCAGCGACATCCAGGGCATGGAAGATGCGCTCGGTGACATGGACTTCAAGGTGGCCGGCACCAAGGACGGCATCACCGCGCTGCAGATGGACATCAAGATTCAGGGCCTGCGCATGGATATCATGGAGCAGGCGCTGGAGCAGGCGCGCCAGGGGCGCTTGTACATCCTGGACAAGATGCTGGCCGTCATCGCCTCCCCGCGTCCCGATCTGTCGCCGCTGGCGCCGCGTATTCTGACCATCCACATTGACCCGGAGAAGATCGGCAAGATCATCGGGCCAGGCGGCAAGCAGATTCGCGCCATGCAGGAGAAGTACGGCGTCAAGATTGACGTGGAGGATGACGGTTCGGTCTTCATCGCTGCGGCTGATGGGCCAAGCGCTCAACAGGCTGTGCGCGAGATCGAGTCGTTGACCGAAACGGTCGAATTGGGCAAGACCTACGTGGGCAAGGTGGTGCGCACCGAAAGCTATGGCGCCTTCGTCGAAATTCTGCCCGGTGTGGACGGGATGGTGCACATCTCGCAACTGGCCGACTACCGCGCTCCCACCGTCGAAGACGTGGTGCGCGTGGGTGACGAGATCATGGTGATGGTGACCGACGTTGACGATCAGGGCAAGATTCGGCTGAGTCGTCAGGCCGTGCTCGAAGGGTGGACGGTCGAGGAAGCGCGTTCGCGCGATCGGCGTGGCCCTGGCGGCGACCGCGGCAGTGGGCGCGGCGGCGATCGCGGTTCGTTCGGTGGAGATCGCGGCGGACGCGGCTCCTTCGGTGGCGACCGTGGTGGGAGTCGCGGTGGATCCTACGGCGGCGACCGCGGTGGCGACCGCGGTGGGGATCGCGGCGGTCGCGGTGGATCCTACGGCGGCGACCGCGGCGGACGTCGTTAATTGGAAGAAACAGACTGGAGCAGTCTTTGAGAGTGCTCCAGTCTGGTGTCCCCCCCATTCAATCCGGTGTATCGTCCTCGATCACGAAATCCATCTCGTCCACTACGATATGGTGCGCCTTCAAGAAATGACTCAGGCCGCCAAACCGCTCGATCACGATATCTCGTTGCAGACGTGTTGGGCGGTTTGCGGCGATGGCGTGATAGGATGACCACGGCCAGTCGCGAAAATCTTGCACAAAACCGTGCTTCTGCGAATTTTGGTGGATGTAAGCGATGAGCTGCGTGAAATACCGGTCACTAACCACGAGTTTTCGTCTGTAAGGCTTCTCCAACAAGCTGCCGGTCCACCTATACGCTTTGTTCATGGCCTTGGCATAGGCGATGAAGAAGTTGTTGAAATGACGGTACGGACCAAGCTACGACCTCGGTCGCGCCCGCAGCCAACACGCTCTCCACCACAGCATTGAGATCCCGTATTGCCAGGCGCCTGGCCTGAGCGAAATAAGGTGCGTACCATCCCTTGCCGACATCCCAACAGCATTGCTAATGGTGGTCAATGACACCAGCAACGCCCTCCAGATCGCATACAACGTAGATTTTCAACGAGTCCTCCCCGTGAACATGGGCTAGATCGTAGGATTGTCCAGCGGCACGGCGATGATGCCGTCCTCGGTGCGCACCAGGCGCCGGATTTCGGTGGCAATGTCAACGAAGAGCCGCCCGTTGAGATGATCAATCTCATGCTGAAAAGCGCGCGCCAGCCAGTCAGTCGCCTTGACCCGAATTTCCTTGCCGTCCAAATCAAGCCCTTTGATCGTCACCCATTGCCGGCGCCAGACATCACCCACCAGGTTGGGGATCGAAAGACACCCCTCTTCGCCAAGCACCTCTTCGCGCGCCGCCTTGATAATTTCCGGGTTGACGACCGTGTACAACTGGCCACTGCCGGGCTGTTTCTCGTCCTCTGGCAGCTCCACCACGATCAAGCGTTCGGCGATGCCCACCTGGGGCGCAGCCAGACCAATCCCCGGCGCCGCGCGCATCGTCTCCGCCATATCGGCGGCCAACTGCCTGAGGTTACCGCCAAAACGATTGACCTTTTTTGCCGGCTGGCGCAACACCGGGTGTCCAATCTTAACAATCTCTCGAATTGCCATTCGATCAAAACTCCTTTTATGGGGGGCAAGCCGATTATAGCCCCCGTAACGGGTGCTGTCAAACCCTTTTGATCGAATAGAAATGGCGCGAGAAAACCGGCTCGTGTGTAGCTGCTGCGTGGTCTGTGCCTTCTGCGCCTGGATTGCTGCCGCCATCACCAATGGAAGGCAACACGACCAGGCCGGTTGTCCGGTCTGTTGACGAACGAGTGAAGGGGCGGCGGCGCCATGATGCGGCTGTGCCCCAGGCGCATCACGAGAAGCAATCGGCGAAATGATCGGGATGGGCGACGAGGAAGGCGCGCAGGGTACGTTCGGCGCGCAGGAGTGCACTGGCCACGGCGCCGTAGGTGACGCCGAAGCGTATCGCCGTCGTCTCGATGCTGATGTCGAGCAAGCGGCAGCAGATGAACATCATGCGCTGCCAGGGCGACCTGATGCTCTGCAACGCCTCGGCCAGCGCCTCCTCAAAGAAGATCGGATAGCGGTCGTAACTGGCCACTTTCATGCGATCCCCGGGACGAATATCGGGAGACATTTCCCCATCTTCCATCCCCTCCTCCAGCGACTCGATGTGCGATGCGATGGTGACGTCGAGCGCCTCCGCGCGGCGCACAACGTCAATCATCCGGCGCTCGGCGATGGTGGCAAACCAGGCAGAGAAATTGACATCCCAGGGATAGTCTGGCAGAACTCGCGTCAGTTTCATGCACAAGTCCTGAACGACGTCCTCCCGTTCGAGTCGCTTGCGTTGGCTGCCAACGTAATACCGGGCCATATGGCGCCGGGCGTTGCTGTCGGCCTCGTACATGAACCCTCGCCAGGCGTCGTCATCATGGCTCAACAGTGCGTTGATGCGGTCATACTCGTCCTCGATGACCTGCATCATCTGGGCTACGTAGGCCTTCCAGCCGTGCAGAGCAACGCGCCCTTGTTTGGCCTGAAGTTGGCGCCAGCGTTTCCCGCTCAGACTGGCAGAAGCGCAGCGTTCGAGAACGGAAACCGCCTCCTCGACCGACCAACGAGACCAGGGCTGGCGCTGTGCCGCCTGTGCAACTGTGACCAACTCGACGCAGTAGGCGTTGAGATCGTTCGCTGAAGGACTGTCGTGAGCAGTGGATGTGGCGCTGCCCGCCGAGGCAGGCGCGTCGTCGCTGGAGTTCGATGCGCTGTCAGAAGAAGTTGGCGCCGCCATACGAAAACCTCCCAATACAATGCGTCAGGGAATGAGGAGTACGAGGCCCCTCGGCTCGATGTGTATCGTTTGGATTTGCGTGGTGATGAGCGACACACCATCTGATGGGAGCTTGCGCACCCGGGAGAATGGGGTATCAGAACTTTGCCACGTAAAAATGTGTCAAAAGACGATCAAAGAACGTATCTAAAGAACGTGTCAAAAAATGAAGAAAGACGACAACGACGTCATCGGGAAAGAGATTTGTTGGACATTGGAGAGAATCGGAAAATGTACCACTTGGCTTCGCAAATCTCGGGTCACCGGAAACGATTCACCTCGCCAACGGGGGGGAGTATAGCACGATGGTTGTATCTGGTCAAGAATTAGAGATGGGGGGTAGGAGCGACTCTGTCTGTATCAGCCACGAGGACGAGAAAACCCGGTCTCCCGCCGCCGGCATTGAATGTCCGCTGTTCGCTCAGTCATGTCGAATCACATCTCCTCTGGTTTTTTTCAGAGGTTCCTATGATGCGCGCGGCGTTAGGTGGCGCGATCATGGGCGGGTGCGGGCGAACAGACGGCCGAACTTGTCGCGCAGAAAATGATAGTCTAGCCATTCGTCCAGCGCCAGGTCCCAGGTGATGCGACACTCGGCCAGGATGGCGGTCTTGTGGGTGTTGACCGTCGTCAGGCTGATGTGCAACTGCTCGGCGACTTCCTGCGGGCTGCAGCCTGCTGCAAACGCGCGTAGGACTTCGAGCTGGCGTCCTGTCAGACGTTCGATGACCGTCTTGGCTTTGGCTTGCGTCGCCTCGTCCAGCCAACGCGTCTGCCTGGCCAGGAACTCGGCAGCAGGCGCCGCCGCCAATTGGCGAATGGAGGGGAAATAGGCTCCCAACGGCGCCAGCGGTACCTGGATCAAACGCACGCCATCGTCCGGGCCGGCGTGCATCAGCGCCCCATCGTGCGCCGCTTGACGAAATGCGTCCGGTGTGTATAAATGCCACATGCGGTCCGCATAACCGAAGTGCAGCATGGCCGCCGACAACGCCAACAGCGCCAGCATCCGCCGTCCACCCGCAATGCAGAGGTGCAACGGCCTGTCCTGCGTCTTCGCCGCAGTGATCAAATTGTGGATCGCATTCCAGGCGCTGTCGGCCTCCTGCTCGTTGTGAATGTCGAGCAGACGCACCGGCGCCAGGCGCAAACGGCAAACCATGCCCTGATAGCGGTCGCCGGTGAATTCGGTCGCCAGGTGAGCCAGCGATGCACGGGTGCGCGCATTGCTCGGATCCAGGTGGATGACCAACACATCGCGGATGCGTTCGCCGCGGGCCAGCAGCGCATCCAAAGCCAGCGTCACCACCTGTGGCTGTCCGCCTAGCGTTGCAATCATCAGGCCGGTCGCCCCGCCTCGCCATGTGGTCTGATTCAGTTCGATGTCGCCGTTATCGGCGCCGTCTCGATTGTCGTCCAAGCTGCCAACCCGTCGAGCAGATTTTCAGAAAGCGTTCTAAACGATGCACCGGTGAGTTTCGCATCACACGTCGTAGAAAGGAACCAAACATGCAATACTTCCCAGCCGTCTTCGTTGGCGGGCCGCCGCACAGCGGTAAATCGGTCTTGATCTACAGCTTGAGCCAGGCGCTGCGCACACGCGGCATACAGCATTACGTCATGCGCACCTGCCCTGACGGCGAAGGCGATTTCTCCAACGAGGCGACCCCAGAGATCGTGCGCGCCATCCGGGTCAAAGGACGCTTCACGCCCGAATTCATCGCCCACATGCGCCGTGATGTGCAAAATCGTCACCTGCCGCTGCTGGTGGATGTGGGCGGCAAGCCGCAGGGCGACGATCAGATGGACCTGCTGGGCGAATGTACCCACGCCATCCTGCTCTCCCACGATCCCGGCCTGATGAACGCCTGGCGTGAATATGCCGGGCGCTGTTCCATCCCCATCCTGGCCGAGATCGAATCACGCCTCATCCCGCCCGCCGACCCCCTGACGCAGATGGAGGATCAGCCAAACCAACCGCTGCGCGGCGTCATCAGCGGCCTCGAGCGCCGCCGCCAGGCCTCCGGCCCTGTCTTCGAGCGCCTGGTGCGGCGCCTGGCCGGCATCTTCGAGTTCTCCGACGACGAAATCCAGGGCGCTCATCTGAGCGCCGCCCCGGTCGAAACAGTCATCGTGCTCGACCGCCTGCTCAGAACGCTCAACGGGCTGCCGCCGGCAGGGCCAATCGCCTCCCCTGGTCTGCGCTGGCAACCGGCCGATCTGCTGGCTGCGCTCGACTATGTGCCCGCCGCCACTCCGCTCGGCCTCTATGGCCGGGCGCCCAACTGGGTCTACGCCGCCCTGTGGCTGCACCAGGGGCCAGCAGTTGGCGCTCTGTACGACGTGCGCTGCGGTTGGCTGACGCCGCCCGTGCTCTCCATCGGGCCAACCCGCCCCGACGCTCCGGTTCAGTTCCAGGTCGTGGCGCAAGACTCGCAACAGAGGCTGGAAGTCACGCTGCCCTTCGACTATCTGGACGTGTTGGAAGCGCCGGCCGTCGGCGTTCCTGATTCGAGCGGTCAGGGCATCGTTCTCAGCGGCAAAATCCCGCACTGGTATCTCGTCGCCCTGGCTCGATGCTACGTTGACCGGGTTCCCTGGCTGGCGGTCTACAACCCAGGTTTCGGCGACAGAGCCATGATCGTCAACACAACCGACAAGGCTTTCCGCATCGGTGACCTGGTGTCAAGCCCGTCGGTCACCCGTTAGAAATACGACAGCCGTCACAGCGCGCCCACGCGCGCATCGGCGGCTGTCGGCAAGAACATACATCGTCGAAGACAAAGGGCGATGTCATTGATTTGGGTTCCAGAGAACCTATGACCAGACCGATAGCCGGGCTTCTTCGCAGCGTACTCCGGGTCCGGGCGCAATGAAAGATCGAGGCTTGAAGTCCGTTACGCACGATCATTATAGCACAGCAACTATCGAACACCAATTTGGGGGAAAATCGGGCGGCTTGCCGGCTGGCGGCGGAGCAGCGGCGGCGCGTAGCGCAGCTTACGGACAGAGCGGGGCGATCCTCCTACGATCAGACGCACCGGGGCGTCCGGCAGTTTTAGTACAAACAACGAGGTGATTGTTCATGGGCAAACGCGGCGAAGGCTGGTTCGTGCTGCAAATGGTGTTGTTCGTCGTCATCCTGATTGCGCCGCAGGCGACCTGTTTTGCCTGCCCGCCCTGGCTGACCTGGGTGGGTCTGGCGCTGCTTGGGGCCGGCGGCCTCCTGGGCGCCTGGGGAATGGCGGCGCTTGGACGCAATCTAACCCCTTTCCCCAAGCCGATTGCAGGGGGCGAGTTGGTGGTACATGGCCCATACCGCTTCGTGCGCCATCCGATCTACGCCGGTCTGATCTTTGGCACGCTGGGTTGGGGTTTGTTGCGCGCCAATTTGCTTGGGATGGCTCTGGCCCTGCTGCTCTTCATCTTTTTCGATCTGAAATCTCACCGCGAGGAGCAGTGGCTGCGCGCTGCCTACCCCGAATACGAAGCGTATCAGCGGCGGGTGCGCAAGCTGGCGCCCTGGCTCTATTGAATCAAGCCGCGGTCGCCGCACGTCCTGCTCATGCCAGCGGCGTCAGATGCGTCTCGATCTGCGCCCGATGCGGCTCCAGGAAGGGCGGCAGCGACAGCCGTTCGCCCAGAGTCTCCAGCGGTTCATCCACCGCAAATCCCGGCCCATCGGTCGCCAGTTCGAACAGCACACCGCCCGGTTCGCGAAAATAGATGCTGCTGAAATAGTAACGTTCGATCACACCGCTGTGACGCACGCCCTGTGCGCTCAAATGCCGTTCCCATGCCTGCTGCTGTTCGAAGGTGGAGACGCGAAAGGCCACATGGTGCACCGCGCCCGCTCCCAACCGCGCCGGCGGCAGATCGGGTCGCACGGCGACATGCAGCTCAGCGGCGGCGCCCTGGCCGGCCATGACGAAGACGTGCACAGAATTCCGGGGATGGTGGGGATCGGGGTAGACGCCCGCCGGTCGCATCCCCATCACATCGGTCAGCAACGGTGCGGTGAGCGCCAGTTGCGGCGTTGTCATCGTCACCGGGCCAAGACCGCGTATTTGGTGTGCGACCGGCACGGGGCCACGCGTCCAGGGATGGATCGGAGCCAGCGGCGGCTCGGCCACCAGGCTCAACCGCTGGCCTTCCGGGTCTTCGAAATCGAGTGTCGGCCGGCCAAACCGCTCCACGACTTCACCGTGATGCACACCCAGGGCAACGAAACGCGCCGCCCACCAGTCCAGGCTTTCGGCGCTGTCAACGCGCAGACCGGTGCGGGTCACACTGCGCCCTCCCCGGTTTGCGCGCGGCAGATCGGCCCAATCGAAAAAGGTCAGATCGCTGCCAGGGCTGGCGGCGCCGTCGGCGTAGAACAGATGGTACGCGCTGACATCATCCTGGTTGACCGTCTTCTTGACCAGGCGCATCCCCACGGTGCGAGAATAGAAGGCCAGGTTGAGGCTCGCTTGGGCCGTCACGGCTGTCAGATGATGAATTCCAGTCAGTGTCAGATTCATCTATCGGGTCCCCTTCTTCAGATTCATGGGGGAAGCCGGGATTGCGAGAGGGCCTGATTGTACCCCAATCTCCGTCTGCCTGCAACCGCTGTGAGTTGCGGCGCCTGGCTGGCTACATTATAATATTCATCATAATATTCATCATAATATTCATCATAATATTCATCGTCGCCATCATATATTGACGCAAGCCGAATCCATCTATGAGAAGGACAACAACCGATGCAAATCAATGCGCGCATGAGAGGAATCATCGAGTTTCTGGGACTCAAGAGGAACATCGTCGCCCTGCTGGCGATGGTGATCCTGGTCGGTTTGGGCGAGAAGATGGCGGAGCGGTTCCTGCCGCTCTATCTGATTGCCCTGGGCGGCGGCGCCTTTTCGATCGGCCTGCTCAACGGTCTGGACAATCTGCTCAGCGCCCTCTACTCGTTTCCCGGCGGCTACGCCAGCGACAGGCTGGGGGTCAAGCGGGCGCTGGCGCTGTTCAACCTGATCGCGATGGCCGGCTATGCCGTTGTGATCCTGGTACCCACCTGGCAGGCGGTAATCCTCGGCTCGATCCTGTTCGTCTCCTGGACCGCCATTTCGCTGCCGGCCACCATGGCGCTGGTGGCGACGGCGCTGCCCAAAAACAAGCGCACCATGGGCGTTTCGATGCACTCGCTGGTGCGGCGCATTCCCATGGCACTTGGCCCGATCATCGGCGGAGTGATGATTGGGACCTTCGGCGAGGTGCGCGGCGTGCGCTATGCCTTCGTTGCCGCCTTCGTCCTGGCCGGGGTCTCCCTTGCCTTGCAGCAGGGCATGATTAGCGAGGACAGACCGGCCTCCGCTCCCAAGCGAGCAGCGCAGGCCAACGGTCTTGGCCTGATCAACGGGCCGCTGCGCTCTCTGCTGGCGTCCGACATCCTGATCCGCTTTGCCGAGCAGATTCCTTACGCCTTCGTCGTCCTCTGGTGCGTCAGCATCAACCGGATCACGCCGCTGCAGTTCGGTGTGTTGACCACGATCGAGATGGTGACAGCGATGCTTGTCTACATCCCGGTCGCCTATCTGGCCGACAAGAGTACGAAAAAGCCTTTCGTGACAATCACGTTCGTCTTCTTCACCCTCTTCCCGTTAGTGTTGCTGTTTGCGCGCTCGTTCTGGATGATGGCGCTGGCCTTCGTGATTCGGGGCTTGAAGGAATTTGGCGAGCCGACGCGCAAGGCGCTGATCATGGATCTGGCGCCGGAGGATCGTAAGGCCGCCACCTTTGGCCTTTACTACCTGATTCGTGATATCGTCGTCTCGCTGGCCGCTTTCGGCGGGGCGCTGCTCTGGGATCCTTCGGCGGCGGCCTTCATCGTTTCGTGGCTCGGGCGGGGTCAGGCGCTGTTGCCCTTCTTCGAACGTTTTGCCTCTCCCACCACTAACCTGCTGGTTGCTTGTGGCTTTGGCCTGGCGGGAACGGTCGTCTTTGCGCTCTTTGGCCGCGATTTGGGGCGTTCGACCACACCCGACGCAGGCTAGGCGCTGGCGGGCGATCATTAGATGAAAGAAGTTGGCGCAGACGACGGTGAGCAGAGGCAAGAGAGGGCGTGCGACGCAGAAGAGCCAGGCGAGGATTCAGGGTGTGTGGCTGGCCTGATAGCGGATGCGACGCAAGAAATCCACCGATTTGAGACCGCGCTCCAGCAGATACATCAAGTAACGCTGTAACAGTAGTTCGGTTTGCAGCATGAGCGTTTCGCTTGGCGCCAGCGCCAGCACGGCGTCAAAATCGGAACGCTGAATGAATCTGAGCAGCTTGAACACCGGCAGGGGCAGTTCTTCGATGCCAGCCTGCCCTTCGCCGCAGCGCGGGCACAGGGCGCCGCCGGCGGCATGGCTCCAGACGTTGGTGGTTGGCTGCAGTTCATCGCCACACTGGACACAATGGAACAACTGCGGTTGGTAGCCAGCCAGGCTCAGCAGGCGCAGCTCGAAGAAGCGCAGGGTGACGTCGAGCTTGGGCAGCGTGTCCAGGCGCTGCAGGGTCGCCAGCAGGAGTTCGAACAGCGGGCGGTTCTCCTCATGCTCAGCGGCGAAGCGGTCAACCAGTTCGACGACGTAGTAGGCGTAATTGGCGCGCAGCATTTCCTGGTGCAGTTGCGGGAAGGGGTGAATGACTTCGGCCTGGGTGATGATGTCCCAGGTGTGGCCGGTAGCGACGAGCAACAAGGTGTGGTTGAAAAGCTCCAGGTGGCCGGTCTTGCGGCTGGTTGGCTTGCGCACTCCTTTGGCGCGCAGCACCAGTTTGCCGTGTGCGGGCGTCAGGACTGTGAGCAGACGGTCGGTCTCGCCATGATCGCGGCGGCGTAGCACGATGGCATCGGTGCGGTAGATGCGTGTCCGTCGAGATGTCGGGGCGCCTGCATCTGGCGCCGACGAAGAAGCGGTCATGGGGCTATCCGGGCAGATGGTCGGGGCCGAAGAAGCCAGGCAGCAGTTCTTGCGCGGTCAGCGCCTGGTTGATTTGCTGTTCGTCGGCGATGATGACCGGCATGTCCGGGGCGAATTCGACCATGACCTGGCGGCAGGCCCCGCAGGGCGATCCGCCGTTGGCGGTGACCACGGCCAGCATGGCAAACTGGTGCTGTCCAGCGGCGATGGCGCTGGCAATTGCCACCCGCTCGGCGCACATTGTCAACCCGTAGGAGGCGTTTTCGACGTTGCATCCGCTGAACACCTCGCCAGCGGCGGTGAGCAGGGCGGCGCCCACTTGATAGCGCGAGTAGGGGGCATAGGCGCGCCGGCGCGCCGTGCGTGCGTGAACCACAAGGTCTTCCGGGGTGATGGCGTGCTTGGTCATGTCTTTTCTCCCAGGCTGCGAAGCAATAGCGATGTGGGTGGTCAGGCGTCTGTGCTAGAAAAACAGGGAAGAGAGAACAGCGCCCCTGGCGGCGGGGGCGGGATCTTCGACCGGGGCCTCGGCCGCGGCGTTGGCAGGTGGGTCGAGCAGCGCCTGCACGCGGTCAATACTGTTGCCGGCAACAGATTCGACTTTGAGGACACCGCCCTCGAATGGCACCAGTTCGCCGGGTGTTGGGACACGCCCCAGTTCGCTGTAGATGTAGCCGCCGAGCGTGTCGCTACTCTCGCTGGGTAAGTTGACGCCCAACGCATCATTGACCTCGTCGAGGCTGGCGCGGGCGCTCAGTGAGAACTCACGCTCACTCACGCGCTCGATCTCGGGCGTTTCCTGGTCATACTCGTCCTGAATGTCGCCAACGATCTCCTCCAACAGGTCTTCGATGGTGACGGCGCCGGCGGTACCGCCATACTCGTCCACGATGATGGCAATGTGCACGCGCCGCTTCTGCATTTCGCGCAGCAGTTCATCCACCGGCTTGGTGTCAGGCACGAAGTAAGCTTTGCGCAGCAGGCTACTCAACGAGCGATCCACACGCGTCTGGGCGCCGGCGTCGGATGCAGTTCGTTGTTCACGCAGGATGCCGAGCAGGTCTTTGGCGTACAGGACGCCCACGATCTTGTCAATGGTGTCGCGATAGACCGGGATGCGCGAATGGCCGGCCTCGATCACAACATCGAGGGCTTGCGTCAGGGGAGTCTGTTCTTCGAGGGTCACCAGATCGACACGAGGCACCATCACCTCACGCACCAGCGTCGTGTCGAGGCCCAGAATGGAGCCGATCATCTCTTTTTCGCTCTCTTCGATTTGGATCTCTTCTTCGCTGGCGTTCAGGAGAAAGCGCAGGCCGTCTTCGCTCAGGAACATGCTTTCTTCGGCGGCTCGATCATCGGCGTCTTCGGGGCGAAGGCGTCGGGCGATTTTCAGATAGGCCCAGGTAAATGGCGTGAGTACGGCGACGAACAAGGCAAGGATTGGCGCAACGACAAAAGCGACCACTTCGGAGCGGCGAGCCGCCAGAGCGCGGGTGACGGTTTGCACCAGGACGATGGCGATCATCAACAGGGTTTGCCAGAACGCCAGGTTGGCGATGGTCAGCCGGTGCGTCACGGCCCAGTAGGTGATGGCCGTGGCGGCGGCGATGAGCGCCAGCGCTTTGAGCTGGAGGAGGGTTGTCAGGAAACGACCGGGGGAATCGAGCAAAATGTCGACGCGCTGAGCCGCAGGCTGGCCCTGTGCGCTGAGTTTTCGTAAGCGGCTGCGACTGAGAGAGGCAAGCGATACTTCAGCAGCGGTTGCAAAGACGATGACCACAACGGCCAGGGCGAACACGCCCCAGGCTATCGCAGCTTCAGGATCCAAGGTCAAATCACTCCTTCTGAAAACCAACGAATTTCGGTTTATCAACAGCGACATTCTAGCACACAGTCGGCGTTTAGGCAACCAAACGGTGTAACAAAAAAGAGCCGTAAACGGCTCTTTTTTGCAGGAATTCTATGCTCAAGCTCTGTGCTCAAGCTCTATGAAACAGGTTTTGTTGGCAGCGGCCTACTCTTGCGCTCAGTCACCCGAGGACT
>CAZOLV010000051.1:0-2398 GCA_964580725.1 uncultured Anaerolineae bacterium
CAGGTCGCGAATGGCGGCGATGATCGGCAGCAGTTTGTAGATGGCGTTATCACCCAGGTGATTGGACGCGGCGTGGGCGCTGCGGCCCTTGGCGACCACCTTCATCTCGACGCGGCCCTTGTGGCCCCGGTAGATCTGCATGCGGGTCGGCTCGCCGATGACGACGAAGTCGGGGCGCACGCCGGGGTCAACTTCGACGAAGGTGTTGGGGGCGATGCCGTCGCAGTCTTCTTCCATGTTGCCGAAGACATAGGCCGTGAATCCGTCCAGCAGGCCCAGGTCGCGAGCGATGGCCAGACCATAGACCATGCCGGGCGCCGAGCCTTTTTCATCGCCGGCGCCGCGGGCGAAGAGCACGCCGTTTTCGACCTTACCCTGGAAGGGGTCCCACTGCCAGGCGTCGGGGTCGGCGATGCCGACCGTGTCAATGTGGGTGTCGTAGACGATGACGCGTGGGCCGTGGCCGATGCGCCCGATGATGTTGCCCATCTGATCGAAGCGCACTGCGTCGTAGCCCAGGTTTTGCATTTCTTGCGCCATGCGCTGACCCACCGCTTCGATCTGACCGGCGATGCTTGGGATGGCGCACAGTTCACGGAAGAAGGTGGAAATTGTCTCCCACTGCGCCGCCACGCGTCGCTGGATTTCCCCCGCCGTCGTTGGTGAAGGATGCTGTGACATCTTGCTGTTTGCTCCTCGTGCTCGTTCTGAGAAAAATCGGCATGGTTGCTGCCCGCAGACGCCAGCGCGGCCGCGCTGACGGTGCTGAGCGCACAAACCATTTTAGCACGAAGCGCCCGGAAGGGCAATCGCGTGCGCCCTGCCAATCCCGTGACGTTGCCACCGGCCGGCCGTTTTGCGTGTGGGCGCGTTGCGGGGTACAATGCAAGTGAAACTCCCGCCGGCCGCTTCACTCTGAGGAGGGAATCGTGTTCAAGTCGCCCATCATCACTGCCTCACGGTTTGTTGCAGCGCCCCGTTTTTTTGTCGGTCGGGACGCCGAGATCCCGCGCATTGCGCGCGCCTTTGCCGAAGAACAGAGCATTGTGCTTTGGGGCGCCGGCGGCATCGGAAAAACCTCGCTCGCCAACCACGTCATCGCCCGTCAGGCCTGGCGCTTTGGCGATCCGCCCGCCATCGCAAGCCACTCGTTCGAGAATGGTCTTGGTCTCGACGCCCTGCTGGACAGCCTGCCGGCGCAGCTTCCCTTTGCGCCCAGCGGCCAGGGACTGACGCCGCAGGAAAGACGCCAGGCGGTATTGCACGCCCTGCGTGGACGCCACGCCCTTCTGCTGATTGACAACTTCGAGACGGCGGCGGAGCAGCACGCAATCCTCGATTTTCTTGGCGAACTGTCGAAGGGCTGTCTGGTTCTGATGACGACGCGAGAACCGGTGCGTCGCCCTGATTGGCTGTTGTTGGAGATCAAGCCGCTGCCGGCGGACGCCGCTCTGCGCCTGTTTGCCCAACACCTGCCCGACGGCCAGATCCTGCAGGCGCAATGGGACGGCGCCCAGCGTTTGTTAGAAAAGACCGCCGGCCACCCCCTGGCCATCGAACTGGCCGCGGCGCTGACGCGCGACTGGCCAGACCTGGCTGAACTGGCCGACGCCCTGGCCGCGCAGCGCGTACGGCTGGCCGATCCCACGCTTCATGGCGTTCCCGAACGTTTGCGCGATGTCGCTGCCTCCATCGCACTCTCATTCGACCGCCTGCCAGAGCCGGCAGCCCAGGCACAACAGGCCCTGGCGGCGCTGTCGGTCTGGCGCACACCGTTCGACGATGCAGGCGCCCAGGCGGTGGCGGATCTGCACCCTGCGGAATGGGCCGTGGTGGGCGAGAGGTTGCGCACGCGTAGTTTGCTCTATCAGGAAGGCGGGCGTTACTGGTTGCATCCGCTGGTGCGCGATTTTGGCCGCCACCGCCTGACGAACGCACAGGCCGCCGAAGGCCGCGCTGCTCGCTTTCTCACACAGCGCTGGCAGAGCAACGCACCGGTGACGGCGCAGGAGCTCCTGGCTGTACCGTTGCACTGGCTGGCGGCCGGCGATTGGCGCGCTGCGGCCAGCGCCGCTGATCAATTGACCGGACGCGACCACAGCCTGGCACGAATTGGATATTGGAGCGAAATCGCGAGTGTCTTGCGCATCGTCATTGACCGGTATCCGGCAGGAGAAGAAACGGTTGTGGTTGGCTTGTGGAACGATCTTGCTGGCGTATTACGGCTCTCTGCAGACTACACGAATGCGCTCAACAGCGCGCAGCGCGGCCTGGCGCTCGCGCGCCAGGTGGGCGCCCGGGTGGGCGAGGCCAACGTGCTCAAGGCCATCGGCGACGTGCAGCAATTTCGTAAAGAAAGCGAGGCGGCGATGCAGTCGTACCGGCAGGCGCTCGACCT
>CAZOLV010000051.1:2498-17513 GCA_964580725.1 uncultured Anaerolineae bacterium
GCGAGGCGGCGATGCAGTCGTACCGGCAGGCGCTCGACCTTTTTCGCCAGGTGGGCGACCGGCTGGGCGAGGCCAACGTGCTCTTGGCGACCGGAGATCTATCTCGCCGAAGTCAGGACTATGCGCAGGCCTGGCAATGTTATATGCAAGCCCAGAATCATTACACGACAATCGGGGATGTCTATAGTCAGGCGCGGGCTTTGTATCGTATGGGCGACGTACTTGTGGACCAGCAGCGAAATAGCGAGGCCATACCGCTCTATGAAGAAGCGATGACGCGCTGGCGCTCGATTGGCATGACTGACCTGGTAAACAGCATCCTGCTTCCACGTTTGCAGGCGGCGCAGCGCTGACGACGCCGGGTTCACAGTTGACTGGCGTCACCTACGCCGCCTGCTGACCGGCGAGCATCGCTTCGATCTCCTGACACAGGGGCTTGATGAGGTGGATCGGGTCGTGCTGAACGCCGCCTGGCGTGCGATCGAGTAAGTGTGTGCGCAGGCGTCGCCGGTGGCCTTGTCCTTGCCGCGACCACCCTGTTTTTGTTTTCGGAGCCAGCGATGACCAACTACCATACCTTGAACCTGCAAACGACGTCGCTCGGCGATTTTACGCTGGCCAGTCGCGGCCTCCTGGGAGGGCAGGCCCCACGCCAGCCGCAGCCGCAGCCGCTGCCATTCGACCGAGCGACGCTGGCCGCCGTGTGCGCCTTGTTGGACCCGGCGCTTGGACCGGCGGCGGCAACCGACCCAACCGTTCGCACCATCCTGCGTCGCGCCGGTCTGCTTGACGGTGACGGACGCCCGCGCGCCGATCTGGCTGTCGAAATTGGCCGGCGCTTGTGGCAGATTCTTCTGAAAGACGCTGACGTCGCCGCCCTGCTGCGCACAGACCTGGCCAACGCACAAAACCGGGGCGAAAGCCTGCCGCTGGTCGTAAGCACCGGTCCCAATGACACGCTGCTGGCGGCCCTGCCCTGGGAACTGCTGCACGATGACGATGCCTTTCTGCTCCCGACGGCCCAGGCGACCATCACACGCCATATCGCCTTTGCCCGCCCCACGCCGCCCTTGCGCATCAAGCCGCCGCTACGCGTTCTGCTGATCGAAGCGCGCCCCGTTGGCGTCCCCCCGTTACCGCCCGCTCAAGAGGCGACCAAACTGGCCACGGCGCTGGCGCCGCTGTTGAGCAGCCACGAGGTCGTGTTGGAGCGTTTGCACCCGCCAACGCTGCGGCGCCTGGGCAACCGTCTGGCCGACGCGGATGACGTTCAGATCGTTCACTTCGACGGGCACGGCGGCTTTGGCGATCTGGCCGCTGTCGGGGGGCGCGGCGCCGGCAGCTATCTGGTGTTCGAGAACGAGTTTTGCGAACCCGATGCGGTGACTGCCGCTCGTCTGGTGTCGGCGCTCAACAACCGCCAGGTGCGCCTGCTCTACGCCAGCGCCTGTCAAACGACGCAGACCGGCTCCGATAGCCTCTTCAGTGGTCTGGGGCCAGGGCTGCTGTTGGCCGGCGTGCCGGCCGTGGTGGCGATGCAGTTCAGCATCGGTGTGGAGCCGGCGCTGATCTTCATGGAACGTTTTTATCGTTCGCTGGTGCTTGGCAAGCCGCTGGCCGAGTGTCTGGCCGATGGGCGTCGTCTGCTCTATGAACCCCGGTTCGGTTTGGCCTGGGCCACGCCGCAGCTCTTCTTGCGTGACAAAGACGGCGACGGCCGGCTGTTCCGCCGCCAACGTTGACATGACGCTGGCCGGAAGCGTCCGGCGCAAACATCAAGAGCCAGCCCTTTCGGACTGGCTCTTCTCCACTGGCGGGGAGGGCGGGATTTGAACCCGCGACACCCTTTCGGGTGAACCCACTTAGCAGGCGGGCGCACTAGACCGTACTATGCGACCTCCCCAAAACTGGCGCATGGCGGAGGGAGAGGGATTCGAACCCCCGGTGACGCGGAGCGCCACAACGGTTTTCAAGACCGCCGCCATCAACCGCTCGGCCATCCCTCCGGTCGCCTCTCGTCAGGCCCCGCCAGTATACCATTCGCTCAGACCGCTGTCAAAAAGTTGGCGCAGATGGGCGCATTCCCCAAACCCGCCGCCCCTCAGCGCGGACGCAACATCTCGACGCCGCCCATGTACGGACGCAACACCTGGGGGATGATCACCGTACCGTCCGCCTGCTGATAGTTCTCCAACACGGCGATCAGGACGCGGGGCAGCGCCAGGCCAGAGCCGTTGAGCGTGTAGACGAAGCGCGGCTTGCTGGCGGCGTCCGGGCGATAGCGGATGTTGGCGCGGCGCGCCTGGAAATCGGTGAAGAGCGAACAGGAACTGACCTCCAGCCATTCGCCCACGCCTGGCGCCCACAGTTCCACATCGAACTTGGCCGCCGCTGAGAAGGCCAGGTCGCCGGTGCACATCTGGATGACACGGTGTGGAATCTCAAGTCGCCGCGCAATGTCCTCGGCATTGTCAATCAGCTTTTCCAGCTCGACCTCCCCCTGCTCCGGCTCGACGAACTTGACCATTTCCACCTTGTCGAACTGATGCCCGCGCTTGATGCCGCGCACGTCGCGCCCGGCGCTCATCTTTTCACGCCGGAAGCAGGGGGTGTAGGCCACGTGATAGATCGGCAGCGCGCCCGGCGGCAGGATTTCCTCGCGGTAGAGGTTGGTCACCGGCACTTCCGCGGTCGGAATCAGCCAGAAATCCTCTTCGGCGTCGTGATACAGATTGTCGGCAAACTTAGGCAGGTTGCCGGTACCCACCAGGCACTCCGCCTTGACGACATACGGCGGGTAGATTTCCGTGTAGCCGTGCTCTTGCGTGTGCACATCGAGCATCCAGGCGATCAACGCCCGCTGCAAGCGGGCGCCCAGGCCCTTCAGCACATAGAAGCGTGAACCGGACAGCTTGACCCCGCGCTCGAAGTCGAGAATGCCCAGCGTTTCGCCCAGTTCCCAGTGCGGCCGCGGCGCAAAGTCGAACAGACGCGGCTGGCCCACCACGCGCGCCACGAGGTTCTCGCTGTCGTCCTTGCCCACCGGCACCTGCGGCAGCGGCAGGTTGGGAATGCGCAGTAGCGCATCGTTGAGCGCCGGCTCGACCTGTGCCAGGCGCGCCTCCAGCGCCCCAATGCGGTTGGGCAGATCGGCCAGCTCGGCCTTCAGGGCCGTCGCCGCCTCGTGTGCGCCTGCGCGCAACAGTTGGCCGATACGACGGCTGTCCGTGTTGCGACGGGCGCGCAACGCCTCCAACTCGGTCAAAATGCGGCGGCGCTCATCGTCCAGCGCCAGCGCCTGCTCCACCGGCGCATCGAACGCCTGCAAGTCGCGCATCGCCGCTTGCACCTGTTCCAGATTCTCGCGTAGTATTTTGATGTCCAACATCGCACATTCCTCCGTTTGACTGCTGGCCGGCCATGCGCTACGATCCAGCAAAAAGGGACGCGCACCTCCTCCTGCCAGGACGAGGTGCGCGTTCGTGGTGCCACCTGGATTCGCTGCGCGCCGGCGCAGCCTCAAGGCGCCGGCGGGACGGCGCCGCAGCCCGCTAACGTGGGCCAGTCCGTTCGCTCATACTGGGGCCTGGCGCCGCGCCAGATCCGTTCTGATGAAAGCTCAGGAGGGCTGTTCGCTCCGCTTGCGTCATCGCCTCGCACCAACCGGCGACTCTCTGTGGGTCACAATGCAGGCGACTCGTCTCCGTCATCGCGCTCTATGCCATTGCAGAGCCGATTGTAGCAACAGTTGGCCGCTCTGTCAAGGCAAGGCCGCGCCAAAACAGGCGCTGACCAACTGCACATCGTCAATGTCAACCTGACCATCCTGATTCAGATCGGCGACGGCCAGGTAGCAGGCGTCACCCTCCTGGCACGACCAGGCGCCTGCGGCTGGCGTCACATCGCCCAACAGGTTCACCTGCTGATCGCCGTTCAGATCGGCCAGGCTGCACAGATACTGGGCGCTGGTGGTCTTCTGCAGCGGGTTGTCCAGGTTGCTGCGAATGGGCGCGCCAATGGGGCCGCCGGCCGGCGGCTGAATGACGCCGGCGAAGACGATGTTCAGCAGGCCGGTGGGGTTGGTGATCTCCGTGCCCGACTCTCCGTAGGATCCGCTGGAACCGGGGTCTGCGCCTTCGGTGCAGTTGCCGGCGCTGCTGCTGTCCCGGTAGTAGTGCGCGGCCGCGCCGCCAGACGAAGTCAGGCTGTCCAACACGACGATGCTGCCCTGACTGCCGCTGTACTGCACCCAACTGCGCGGCGCGCCGCCGATGGCCGTGCCCGGCGCCACGCCGTTGATGGCATCGGTGCTGCCAGCCGCGTCGTAGTAAGCGGCGGGCGCAAACGCACTCAAGTTAGGGTCGCGCAGGTCGAACGTCACCCGCATGTAGGCGATGCTGCACACGTTGGGGTCGCTGGCGAGCGCTGCCAGATCCAGGCTGGACGAGACGTACAGGCTGTCGCGATAGATGAGGGTGGGGGTCAGCGGGCCGCCGCCCACCACGCGCACTGCGCCATCCTTCGTGGGCGTCAGGTCGAAGTCGGGCGGCAGGTACTGCGCCAGGTCCTCTTCGCACAGGTACTGCGTGGGCAGGCAGAAGCCCAGGAAGCGCGGTTTGATGCCGATGCGCAGGTGGGTGCGATCCAGGATGTCCTGCGGCGATGGCGTGTAGTTTTTGATGCGCAGCTTTTCCAATCCTGGGTGCCAGCCGCTGCTGCCGGGCGCCAGCGGCGACAGGCCGGCCAGATACGCGGGCGAGTCGAAGCTCTTGTCTGCGGCCACCCAGGCCACGTAATCGGCGGGCGCCAGCGTCAGGGCGTCCTGGCTGCGCACGATGTAGGCAAAGGCGGCGTTGGCCGGGCTGGCGGGATCGGCGACTTTCACCTCGATGCGCGGCTGCGTCAGGCGATCGCTGGTGGTGAGCCAGGCCCAGGCCGGCGCCTGATCGCCCAGGTCGGCCACCATGAAGGCGATTTCGTCGTTGGCGTCGAAGGTGGGGATTTCGTCGCTCGTCGTGTAGTAACCGGACGCATCCACCTCATCCACCTGAAACGGAACGATGCTCCAGGTCTCCGTGGCGGCGTGATAGGCGTATACGAACAGGTCATTGACATCGGCGCCGATGTGGGCGCTGACCTGGCTGCCCGACACGGCGACAGCTTCGTAGGAATCAGGCCCCACGCGCACCGCCGGTGCGTTGGCCAACGCATGGCCGAATGTCAACAGGAGCAGGATTGCCAGCAGGGCGGCGAGGCCAGGCCCGACCAGACGTGCGTCGAAGATGCGATGAGTCATGCCATGTTCCTTTCGTTTCGTTAATAACTGTCTGAATGAATTCGGGGCTTCGGCCGTAGTCCGCGTCCCCGGCAGCCAGCGTCCGCGGCACGGTGCACGCACCGTGCCGCGGACGATTTGGTGTCTGAGGAACTAGCGCGTGGCCAGCATCTGCTCGTTCAGGCTGGCCCAGGCGGCGGCGAACGGCTGATTGGCCAGGCCATCCAGATCGAAGCGCCGCAGTTCGGTGCGCACAGCGGCTGCCAGCGGGCTGGCAGGGTCGGCGCGCTCGAAGCCGTCCAGGACGGCGCGCAGATGCGCCAGGGCAGCCGGCGAGACGACGATGCGTTCGGCGCGTGTGCTATGAGCGGCCAGGGCGTCGAGGCCGGGCGTGACGGCGGTCAGGAAAGCGGCCAGGTGACGGCGCAAGCCGGCATCCTGCGCCAGCAGGCGCGCCATGGCCGGCGTGTGCTGGTAGTAGAGCGCAATCAGATGATCGCCTGCCGGTGTCCCGCGCATGACCATCTCACGCGCCCGGTACATGGCGATGGCGGTGCGCGCCGCTTCGGCTGGCGAGGCAAAAGCGCTGTCGTCGGCGACGGTGGTTTGCACGGCGCAGCCGCCGCCGGTGCAGGGGATGGCGGTCGTCATCTCGACGGCGAGCAGCGCCTGGTCAACCTGCGTGCAATCATCGGTGGTGATGCCGTGCGTGCCAATCAAATCCTGACACGCCTGATTGAGGGCGTTGTAGTCGTCCAGGAAGGTGGAGGATTGCGTCAGATATTCGGCCAGCGCCCGGTACTGCACCCGCCCCATCTTCTCGATGCCGATGCCGACCACGGTGTGTCCGTTGAACGTGCCGCCGGCCGCCATCAGGTAGGCGGCCTTGTTGGGGATGCCGCTGTTGGTATGAACGCCGCCGTTGTCCGACGACGTGCAGTTGTAGCTGCTCACCCGGTCGGGATCGCCGAAGGCGGGCGGGTCGGCCATGTTGCGAATGGCGCCGATGCCCGGCAGGTCTTCGCCCATCAGCCAGGCGACGGGCGGCGTGTCGTTGCCGGCGCCGTTGATCTGGTCAATGATCTCGCCGAAGATGTCCGAGAACGATTCGTTGAGCGCCCCGGACTGGTTCTGATAGATCAGGTTGGCCTCGTATTCGGTGACGGCGTGGGTCATCTCATGGGCGGTCACGTCGTCTATGGGGAAGCCGTCGCCGAAGACCATCTGCGTGCCGTTCCAGAAGGCGTTTTGATAGTTCACGCCGTAGTGGACGGTGGCTTTCATGGCGGCGCCGGCGTTGTTGTAGCTGTCGCGGCCAAAGCGCGAGAAGAAGTAGTCGTAGGTGTCGCCCAGGAACTGATAGGCATGATCGGCGTCGTCGTCGCCGGTGGCCGGACCGCCCTCGCTGCGCACCAGTGTGCCGGGCAGACTCTGAGAATGGTTGGCGGTGTAGACCTGCCGGTTGCGGGCCGTGTCCAGCTCGTTGTAGCTGGTGAGGATGGCGCCGGTGCGGGCCTCGATGACGTAAAGCTGCCGCGCCGGCCCTCTACTTTGATCGAGGTCGTGGAAGAGGCGCACCATCCAGACCAGGCTGGCCTGACTGACCGCCGGGTCAATGACGGGCGAGTAGACGCGCAGTTCCGGTGCGCCCCAGGGCGTCGCCTGGGTATCTACTGAACGGGCCACGGCCAGCGCGGCGTCAGCGTTCAGCTTGGGGGTGACAGCGAGCGCCAGGTTGGGCACGTAATGCCCGGCGATGGCGTTGATGGTCTGACCGTCGGCGGCCACGTGCACGGTGACCTGTGCGCCAAACACCGGCACGCCCCGATAGACCTGCTGAAAGCGCACATGAGTCATGCCGAGTTCATCGGTCGAAACGCCGGTTGGCTCAATCTGCTCAACGACATTGGGCATGCCCAGGGCCGTTTCGTGTTCGGCCAGAATCTGGCGCGCCGCTCCGGCGGGGTCGGCGGCCAGGGTGTTCGGGTTGATGCTGCTGGCCAACCCGCCCTCGGCGCGCACGAAGACGGCGACGCCGGTGGCCAGGTCGCGGGTGATGGTCAAAGCGCCGCGCGCGGCGCGGCTCAGGCTGTCGGGGGTGGGCGGCGCTCCGCTGACCGGCAGGACGCCGGCAAGCAGGACGCTCAGAACGATGAGGGTCAAGATGGAACGGATATGTCGAGACATTGCAGCAGACTCCTTTCTTGCAGTCACGCACAGCCGCGAGGACGGGCCAGCCCCGCGACGCAGAGGACCTGGGCGCTATGCCGAACGCTGTCCGACATAGAGCGGGCCGCGGCCTGCGACCAGATCGCCGGTCCAGGTCAGTTGACGGCGGGCGGCCTGGCGTACAGCCAGGTTTGCTTCGCTCAGTTGGGCGCTGAGCGTGTTGAGTTGAAACAACGCCAGCGCCTCCAGGGTGGCGGGCGCCGGCGCGCCCGGGTATCCATGATGGCTCAGCAGACAGTGACGCAGTCGCAGCGCCAGGTCGGGGTCGAAGCCGGGAATTTGCGCCAGGCGCTCGCTCAGCCAGGCGTCGCCCAGCGCCTGATGGCCAAGCAGTTGGCCGGTAGGCAAGAGGGCCGCGTGGGCGGCGGGTTCCAGTTCTCGTTCGAGCACGCGCCCGATGTCGTGAACCAGAATGGCGGCGGTGAGCAGGTCAGCGTGGCAAGCGCCAAACAGGGCCAGCAGCGGGCGTGAGAGCACCAACATTTCGACGGTGTGTTCGAGCAGGCCGCCGGCGAAGGGGTGATGCAGCGGGCTGGCCCGCGCCTGGCAGAAGCTAACCAGAAAATCAGCGTCGCCAAAGATGCTGTCGAGCAGACGGCGCAGATCAACATGGCCGATGGTGCGGACGGCATCACGTAAGACGCCGAGCAGGGCGTCGGCGTTACGGCTGCCGGCGAAGGGTGCAGCGTCGGCGACGAAATCGGCCGCCTCGATCTCCATTGGGCGCGCCCGGCGAATCTGGCGCACGGCGATGTAGCTGTGATCCTGAAAGGCGCGCACGCGCCCTTGCAGCTTGACGAAATCGCCCGGTTGCAGGGCAGCGGCGACTGTTTCGGCCTCTTCCCACACACGCGCCCGCATCATTCCCGTGCGGTCGCTGATCTGCAGCGAGAGAAACGAACCTGCGTACTGGTCTCTGAAGGGCTGCAGACGGGCGTGCTCGACCAGGAAGAAACTGAGCACTGCATCGCCCGGCTTGAGATCGGCGATGAACTGTGTTTTGGCCGGCATGATCTCTCCTTCGCAGCACTGAACGGACTTGGCGACTCTTCGGGTTGGATTTGGGTTTTGGCGTTTTCGTTTTATAATGACGGCATGTCGTCCAAACGAAACCTGAACACATCGCTGCGACGTTGCCTGATCGCAGCCAGCGCGCTGATGCTGCTCTGTGGGGGCCTGAGCGCCTGCGGCCAGATCATCACCCGACCCACCGCCACGCCCCTGCCGCCGACGGCAACGCCCACGCCCCTGGCCGTCGTCACATCTCGACCGACTTCGACGCCGCTGCCCTACACACCCGAACCGACCGCCACCCCCACGGTGACGCCGACGCCCGTTATCTACGTCATTCGCAGCGGCGATACGCTGCTGGCGATTGGCAACCGCTTTGGCGTCAGTGTGGCGGCGCTGCAAGAGGCCAACGGCATCCTCGACCCGCGCAGCCTGCGCGTGGGGCAGGAACTGATCATCCCCACCGCCGGCGGTCAGGTCGCCGTTCAGGACGAACCGACGCCGACGCCGACCCCGCTGCCGTACACGATCGAAAACCTGTTCTTCGCCTCCACCCCACTGGGCGGTTTGTGGTGCTTTGGCGAGGTGGTCAACCGGGCTGGCGCGGCGCTGGAAGGCATCACGCTGGCCATTACGCTGCTCGACGATGATGCACAGCCGCTCAGCCGGTTGCAGGGGGCGCCACTGCTCGATTTGGTGGAGGCCGGCGGGCGTGCACCGTTTGCCCTCCTCTTTGCGCCGGCGCCGTCTCATTTCGACGGCTATACCGTGGAGCCGTTGACCGGCATCGAGGCCTATCTGGGCGCTCATTATCGTGATCTGGAAGTGCGCGCCGCGGCGGGTCGGTTCGAGGCAGGCGCTTTTCAGGTCAGCGGTCAGGTTGCCAACTTTGGGCCGGAGGATGCCGTTCAGGTTTCGCTCGTCGTCACGCTGTACGATGCGTTGGGCCGTGTGATTGGCGTGCGTCAGGCCGAACCAGACCACAACGTCATCCCGCGCGGCGGCCACACAGATTTCGAGATTGACCTGACGCCCGCCGCCGGGCCGGTCGCCGACTTCCGCATTATACCACAGGCACGCCGGATTCGTCCATGAGGTGCAGCCGATTGGGCAGGTGCAGAGCCGCCGGTGCAAACTGGCAGACCGCGCCGGCGCCTGCATGGTGGCTGGCTGGCGGCGCCGTTTCAAGCAAGCGCCGTTACGATCTCGCGCCAACTGTCGTCTCAACAACCAGGCAATGATCGTAGTAGAAGATGAAACGAGCAAGCGGGAGGAGAACGAGAGGAGAACGGGAGGAGAACGGGAGGAGAACGGGAGGAGAACGGGAGGAGAACGGGAGGAGCACGAGAGGGGAACGAGAGGAGAACGAGAGGAGAACGAGAGGAGAACGAGAGGAGAACGAGAGGAGAACAATGGAACAGACGAACGAACGTCTACATGCAGGGCCGGCGGCCGCAGAAGCGCCGGCGTCGCTTCCGCTCAGACACCGCATGGCGGCCGCCATCTTCCGCGCCCTGCTCTGGATTTTAGCCGACTACAAGGCGGAGGGAATCGAGAACATCCCGCGTCAGGGATCGGCGATGCTGTTGGCCAATCACCTCGACACGCTTGATGCGCCAGCCATCTTCATCATTCTACCGCGGCCCACCACCGTCTTTGCGGCTGACAAACACAAAAACCGCTTTTCGTTCTTCGGCTGGCTCTTGCGCACCTTCGGCAACGCCATCTGGGTTGCGCGCGGCGAGGTTGACCGCGCGGCGCTGCGCGGCGCGCTGGCGGCCCTGGCGCGCGGCGAGATGCTGGCCATTGCGCCCGAAGGAACGCGCAGCAGAACCGGCGCCCTGCAGAAGGGGCACGACGGCGCTTCGTACCTGGCGGCGCGCAGCGGGGCGTTGTTGGTTCCTGTCGTGGCCTGGGGCCAGGAAAAGGTCTGGTCCGATCTGGCGCACCTGCGCCGCCCGCACATTCAAGTCGTCGTTGGCAAGCCGTTCCACCTGCCGCCGGAAGCGGCCCAGGCGCGCAGCGCCGAATTGGCGCAGTACACCAACCTGATCATGTACCGCCTGGCCAGCATGCTGCCCCCCGCCTACCGCGGCGTCTATTCCGACCTGCCCCCTGATGCGGACGGCGCCGCATGACGCGCACACCTTCGCTGCGCATGGCGCGTATATCTGCACTGCGTCTGACCGGCGCGCTGCTGATGCTTTTCGGCGCGCTGTTGGTGGGACTGGCCGGCTGGACCTTGCTGCAGGATTCGCTGCTGCCGCCGCCTTTGCCATCGGCGCCGCGTGACCCGGCGCTGGCCGCCGCGGCGCAAAGCGCCGCGGCGCCCCTCCTGCTGCTGCCCGATAACGATGCGGCGGCGGCGCTGGCGCCCGATCCGGCCACGCCGACCTCCTCCCCGGCGACGCCCACGCCGGCCGCGGCGGCATTGGTCGCCCCGCAGGCGACGCCCACGCCGGACGATGATGATCTGCCCAGCCGGCGCTTGCTGGCCCCGCGGCCAACGCCCACCGCGTCGCCCCAACCGCCGGCCCCGGCGGCCGCAGTCAGCGCGCCGACGCACCTGCGCATCCCCAGCATCGGTGTGGACACCCAGGTCATGCCGGTTGGTTGGCGCACAGTGACGCGCAACGGTCAGACCAGTCTGGAATGGGAGGTGGCCGACTATGCGGCCGGCTGGCACGAAAACTCGGCGCTGCCCGGTCGAATGGGCAACGTGGTATTGTCCGGACACAACAACATCAAGGGGATGGTCTTCCGCCGCCTGGCCGACATCGCCGTGGGCGACGCCATCGCCATCGAAGCGGGCGGTCAGGTCTACAGCTACGAAGTGGTGGATCGTTTCATCGTCAAGGAGAAGGGCGAACCGCTGGCCGTGCGTCAGTCCAATGCACGCTGGATTGGCCCCTTTGCCGACGCCCGCCTGACGTTAGTGAGCTGCTGGCCCTTCACCAGCAACACGCACCGCGTCATCGTCATCGCCATGCCCATGCCAAAGTAACAGCCCATTCCGGCCATAAATCGGGATACCATCTCGAACTGCTTTCTGGCCAGGATCAGAACCGATAGCCGTGCATTTGGATCTCTGGTGCAAACGACCTCTCGATCACCTCTCGCTGCGTCTCGTCGAAGATCTCTTGATACGGCCGTCTATCTTTGCGATGGTCTGCTTTTGCCCACACGCCAAGCTCGCCGGCGAACGGTATGCCCAACCGATCAAAAATCTGCGCCAATTCACTGGTCAGCGACTCGTACTTGACGACCTGGTCAACGATCAGGTTGCCCGCACGGTCGGTGTACTTGGGGTAGTTGACGCAGAAAGATCGGTTGGCGATGTACCGTTCGAACGTCAACAAGCCGCTGGCCCGATCGTTGACCATCTGATAGTGCGAGACGGTCTTGTCCCACGGGTTCCGCTCGACGCAGAACTTGAAATATGTGTTCCAGACTTCCGTTGGCACACGGCGCCGTAGAACTTCCGCCGGGATGTGGTTGTAGAATTTCTTCCTTTTCAGGAGTTTGCGCAGGACGCCTCTGATGTTGCGCCCTCGATTGGCGATGATGTCAGGCATCGGGTTCCACAGGCCCTGATGATTGCGCGCTTCGTGCGGCGCGACATGCGGCCAGATGGGAGTGACCACGTCGTCTTGGCCGCAGTGTGGCGAGAGGAAGATCTCGATGCTGGTTCCTGCGGTCTTCTTGGTTTTGATGAAAATGAACTTGTATTTGTGTGAAAGAATCAAGACGGTTTCAACTTTCCCTGGTCCGCGCCCCCGGCACGACGTACGCGGACCGCTCGCTTGTAGTATGTATTCGATTGGCCCCAAGACGCTTGTCGCCTTGACCAGCCCCGTGGGGAGCGCATCATATGGAACTTGATCCAACAGTGTCGAAGATCGAACCAACTACCGACAGCGCCATCGTGCGCCAGGATGGGAGCGGAAGTGCGCCGGCGGACCGATTGCCGGCGTTGACTGCGGCGACGTTCCTGCGCGACGTCGGTCAGTTGATCGCCCAAGACGCCGATCTGGCCGCGGTGGTGGCGCGCTGGGGGCCGCCGCCGTTTTGGACGCATCCCCCTGGCTTCGGCGGGTTGATCTCTGCCATCCTGGCCCAACAGGTCTCGCTCGAGTCGGCGCAGGCGGCGTTCGCCAGGCTCGAACGGGCGATCGGTCCCGCCGCACCTGCCGCCTTTCTGACCCTCGACGACGGCGCGCTGAAGGCGATTGGCTTCAGCCGTCAAAAGGCGTCCTATGTGCGCGGGCTGGCGCAGGCGCTTCTGGCGGGCCGGCTCGATCTGGATGCCGTGACCGAATTGGACGACGCCGCCGCCGCCGCCGCCCTGATGCAGATCAGGGGCGTGGGCGCCTGGACGGCCAGCGCCTACTTGCTCTTTGCCCTGCGGCGGCCCGACGCCTGGCCATCGGGCGATCTGGCGCTGATCAAGGCCATTCAGGCGTTGGCCGTATTGCCCGCGCTGCCTTCCTGGCAGCAGGCCGACGCCGTGGCGGAACGTTGGCGACCGCGGCGTGCGGCGGCGGCGCGCATTTTGTGGCATCAGTATCTGGCCGAACGGGGCCGATCTATGGTATCTTCTCAATAAGACGGGGGGAAACACGAAACCTGACAGGTGCGCCGTGCGACGTTCTTGCCTGACAGACTTCTCCACCGGCGCACCTGTCAGGCCTTTCCCCTGATTATTGAGAAGATACGATCTATGGATCAGACGGAGGACGGGGCAAGGGCACGCGCCAGCGCGACCCATTCTGCCAGTTCGAGCGTTTCAGCGCGGCGCTGACCATCTACCTGTGCCTGGCGCAAGGCGGCGGCGATGACTTCGGCCTTTTGCCCCAGACCCGCCGCCAGACTGTTGTGCAACTGCTTGCGTTTCTGTCCGAAACCGGCGCGCACGACCGCAAAGAAAGCCGGCAGCTCGGCGGCGCCCAAACCGGCGGCCAGCCCGGCGCGCCGGCGCAGGCGCAAAATGGCCGAATCTACCTGCGGCGGCGGATAGAAGGCGCCCGCCGGAATCTTGCCCACGATCTCCACCTGACAAAACAACTGCACACTGACCGCCAGCAGGCTCATGTCGGGCGGATGGGCCGCGGCCCGCTGTGCGACTTCGCGCTGCACCGTCAACACGCTGAGCGCCGGCGGGCAGGGGTTTTCGAGCAAATGGCGCAAAATGGCCGAGGTGATGTAATAGGGCACGTTGGCCACCACCTTGTAATCGTGCAATCCCGCCGCACAGGGATCGAAGCGCAGGATGTCCTGCTCGACGATCTGCACCTGCGGCTGGTTGGCGAAAAGCTGCTGCAAGAAGACAACCAGGCGACCGTCGGTTTCGACGGCGATCACGCGGCCGGCCTGGGCAGCCAGCAGGCGGGTCAGCGGCCCCGGGCCTGGCCCAACCTCCAGCACCGAATCCTCTGGGCGCAAGGTCGCCGCCGTCGCAATGCGCGCCAGGTGCGTCTCGTCCACCAGGAAGTGCTGGCCAAGCGCCTTGCGCGGTGCGATGCCGGCCGCGGCCAGTTGTTGTACGAGTGTGTTTGCCATGCCACCCCTGACGGTTCGATACGACGAGGGGCGTCATTATAACCGCCAGGCAGTAAACGACCAAAACCTTCGCATCCCCTTCACAGGCAGCGCCCCTGCGCCCAGCGATCGGCCAGGCGGGTCAGGTCGGCGATGTCAATGTCGAGATCGCCATCCAGGTCGTACTGCGCCAGAAAGCCAGGCATGACGCTGGTCCAGCCCCACTGCCCGGACGCGGACACCAGGTCGCTCAGACCGATGGGGGTGCAGCCGGCCGCTGCCTGATAGGCCACCGTCAACCGAGCGCGCCAGGCAGGCGTGGACGGTTCGTCCCAGGCGAAGATGTCGAGATAGGCGTTGTTGGCCTGGTTGGCCGCATCGCTTTCGACAAGCAGCGCCAGCGCCTGGCCCGCGGCCCAGCCGGGCCGGTCAACTACCTCCTGCACGATACCAGTCAAACCGTCGAACGCCAGCCATTGATTGAGCGCCAGCCCGGTGGGTTGCCAGGTGCGCACGGCCGCGGTGCGCGGCCGTTGTGAGGCCAACGGTTGACTGTCGGCGAAGGGTGCGGCGTTATCGCTGGCTTCGGCGTAGAAGTGCAGCAGCGGCAGGCCGCTGTTCCAGAACATGAAGCCCTCCAACGTGGCGCTGATGATGATTGCGCCGGACGGGATGTCCAGATCGGTGAAGCGCAGGCCGCCAAAGTAGTAGCCGCCCAGGCGCACGTTCGTGGCGCTGGCGTAATTGACGCCGGTGGTGGTCTTGACATGGGTGTCATCAGTCGAAGCGGCCACGGTGCGCAGCATGACAGTTGCCTGTGCAACAGGTGAAGCCGTTGGGGTGGGTGTGACGGCGACGGTGGCCATGCGGGTTGGCGTTGGGGTGGGTGTGACGGCGACGGTGGCCGTGCGGGTTGGCGTTGGGGTGGGTGTGACGGCGACGGTGGCCGTGCGGGTTGGCGT
>CAZOLV010000051.1:17613-27626 GCA_964580725.1 uncultured Anaerolineae bacterium
TGGCGTGGGCGCGGCGCTGCCACGGTACGCCAGAATCAGGCCGTTGCCCACCACGTAGGCGTGAGTCGAGTCCACGTAATGCACTTCTAACAGCATTTCGTTGACGCCAGCCTGTTCTTGCGTCCAGGCGACGCCGCCGTTACTGGTGCGCAAGACGGCGCCGGCGTCGCCCACTGCCATACAGTTCAGGGCGTCGAAACAGCTAATGCCGCGCAGGTCGCCCACGGTGGGGATGCTCTGCGGCGTCCAGTTTTGACCGCCGTCGGTGCTGAGCAGCAGCACGCCGCCGGTGGCCCAGGTGTTTTCGCCGTCGCCGCCCACGACGTAGGCCCGGTTGGCGGCCGGATAGTCCACGCCCAGGAAGTGCGGGCAGCACGGCTCCGGCGAAACTTTGGTCCAGACGGCGCCGCGATCGTTCGTCCAGAAAATCTTCCAACCGCTGCCGGCCGCAATACAGCGGTTAGCGTCAAGGCATTCCACTTCCCAGGGCACCGAGGTGTAACCCAGGCTGAGGCTGCGCCAGGTCGCGCCGCTGTCGGTACTTTGGTAGAAGCGGCTGTAGTTGCCGGTGGTCCAGAGGTCGCTGGCGCCGGCCCATTCCACCGCATACACGTGCGCCGGCTCCAGCCCGGCCATGACCGTGCTCCAGGTCGCGCCGCCGTTGGTGGTCACTCGCACCTGGCCGGCCCGGCCCGCGGCCGCGCCCATCTGCGCGTTCTTGAAATCGAGCGCCAGGACGTAGCCTGCGCTGAAATTGGCGCTGGTCTGTTCGACCCAGGCGTCGCCGCCGTTGGTGGTATGCAGGACGATGCCGGGGTCGCCCGGCGCCGGGTCCCAATTGGGGCCGCCGCCCACCCAACATTCGCTGGGCGAGACGCAGCTCACATCCTGATAAGCTGTCGTCGTCGCAACCTGCCGCTGGATGATCCAGCCGCTGGCCGAGGTCGGCGCAGTCGTGGGGGTGGCCGTGGGCGTGAAGGTGCGGGTAGGCGTCGCCGTGGGCGTGGGGGTGCGGGTAGGCGTCGCCGTCGCCGCCGTGGGGGTGGGTGTAGGGCTGGCGGCGTCGCCGGTGGGGGTTGGACTGGGGGTGACGGACGGCGGTGCATAGCGCAGGATGCTGCCATCGTCGGCCACGGCCCAGCCTTCGTTGGGGTTGACGAAGCTGAGACCGCGAATGGTGGCCGTGATCGTGCTGTTCTGCTGCACCCAACTGGCGCCGCCGTTGCTGGTATGCACGATGCGGCCGTTGGCGCCGGCCGCCCAGCCGAACGCGCTGTCCACCATGAAAACGGTCCATAGATCGTCGCTGACACCGCTGCTCTGCGGCAACCAGGTCGCGCCGCCGTTGCTGCTGCGCAGGATGGCGCCACCGCTGCCCGCCAGCCAGCCGTCGCTGGCGTTGACGAAATCCAAACTGTTGATGTTGTTCACGGTGACATCGGTCGTTTGCCAGGTCTGGCCTTGATCGCTGCTGCGCTGAATGGTCGCCCCGCCGTTGCTGATCCACAGCCAGCCATCCTGGCCTTCGATGTCCCACACCGGCCCGCTGAAGCCGACCCCCGACTGCTGCCAGAGGCCGCCGCTGTCGGTCGTGCGCCAGATCTTGCCTTGCGATCCGCCAAACCAGCCGTGCAGTTCATCTTGCATCTCGATGCTGTAGAGGAACTGCCAGTATTCGGACGATTTGGGCTGCGGGCGCCAGGAGTGCCCGCCGTCACGCGTGGCCAGGATGGCGCCGAAGCGGCCAACCAGCCAGCCGCTGGTGGGCGAAATGAAGTCCAGATCGTGGATGAACCCCTGTGCGCCGGTATCGGCCGGCTGCCAGGTGACGCCGCCGTCGGTGGTGAGCAGGAGCAGGCCAGGACAGTCGGGGTTGGGGCAGTTTTGGGCATCGGTGCGACCACCTGCCGCCCAGCCGTGCGCCGCATCCACAAAATCGAGCGCCAACAGCGGCTGGCTGGCGATGGTCTGGCGCGTCCAGTAACCTTCCATGACGGGACCGGCGGGCGTCGGCGTGGCGGTTGGGGTGGGCGTGGGCGAAGGGGTCGAGGTGGCGGTTGGGGTGGGCGTCGGCCCGGTGGGGATGGGGGTGGGTGTGGGGGTAGCCGTGGGCGGCAGGGCGTGCGAGGCGGGCTGCACATCAATCAGATGGAACCACTCGTCGTCGCTGTCCTGACTGTCCAGATAGAAGTCGGCGCCGCCGGTCAGGCTGTTCATGAAGCGGGCATCGTTCAACACGAACTGGGCGATCTGCCAAGTTTGGGTGTTTTGCTTCTGCACGTATGGGTTGCTGCTGCCAAGCGGTGTGGCCGCCGTCGGCGCGCCGCCCGGGCCGTCGTATAGCAGGCGCCAGCGCCCCGTCCCCACATCGGCGTAGGTCACCGACAGGGTGATTGCCTGGCCGGCCGTGTTGTAGAGATAGCCGTCGTCCACCTTGAAAAACATGAAGGGGTTGCCGCTGGCGCGATCGGTGCGCCGCGTGGCCCAACCTTCTTGACCCGGCGGGATGGCGCTTTTGTAGGCTGCGGTGTTGCAGGGCGGCCGGTCGGCGGCCGGTGGGCACCAGCCCAGCCCACTGGTCACGCCGGCGTCGTTGGTCTCGGCGACGGTGCGCCCGCCCGCGATGCTGTCGTCCTGCTCCATGAAGTAGTCGAAATTGCCCAGTTGCGGGTACCAGGAGGCTTCATTGATCAGACCGCCGCAGTAGTTGAGCGGCACCCGATGTTCGCGCAGCGCGACCCAGGCGCTGGGCGCATTTTGGCGTGTGGCGCCGATGTAGGGCTTGAAGCGGTTGAAGAGGGCGATGTTTTCTACCTTGTCGTAGAGCCAGTTGTAGTTGGGGTCGGTCTGGTAGAGCAGGGTGTAGTCAACCCGGAAGAAGTCCACGTGCTTGTCGAGTCCGTTGAAGATGCCCCAGTAGACAGCCTGCTCATCGCACAGCATGTAGTCGTAGGTTTCGAAGGCGATGGGAACCTGGCTGTTCCAGTTGACGATGTGATCGTGTTGGCCGCAGTAGGGGCAGCCCGATTGATTGCCGACGATGGAAAAGTTGGAATCAGGGTACAGGCCGTTGTTGGAAAGGCCGACGCCTTTGGGCGCAACATAGTTGGCCAAATCTCGCCGCTCCGACTCGTGAAATGTGTACGAGGCGTTCTGCACCAACAGGTTTTTCTTGAGCTGCCCATTCTCCGAAAAGGCGGTGATGTACCAGTCGCTGATCGTTTTGGTGGTCGAAAGCCAGAGGCTGCTGGTCAGCCCGGCGCTCTGCAGGGCGGTGTTATCATACCAGTTGGCCCAGGGCCGGTCAGGGTCGGAAGCGTGCAACTCCCCGAAGGTGCCCAGGCCGATGGCAATCCATTCGATGCGCGGATCGTTGCGGTAACGCTGCCCGAAGGCTTGAATGAACGTATGGTACGGCGTCAAATAGTCGCTGTGCCAGTAGCGGGGAATGTGCCAGGGGGTGCAGGTTCCGCTCAGGTAGTTGCAGACGTCGAAGGTGGAGTTGGGGTAATTGATGCGTACCCAGGCGGGCATTTCCAGGTAGTTGGTGCAGCAGCGGCCATTGTAAGTGGTAAGGCCGACGCCCGCCGCCTTGCCCTGCGAGGCGATGTTGTTGAGCCAGGCCTCGAATGGCCCCCATTTGTAGGCGCCGCTGCTGTCGTAGAATTCGCCCCAACCCCAGGTGCGCAGGCTGCCAATGTTGCCGTAGCGCTGCGGGTCAATCAAGCCGGAGTAGTCGCTGGCGACGTAAATGCCAGGGCGTGTAGCTGGCGGCGATGGATAAGCGGGCGTGGGGCGGTTGGGAACATCTTGCGCAGGGCCGGTGGAAGCCGGCGTGACGACAGCGGCGTGCGCAGGTCGCACATTGAACAGACAGGCCAGCAGCAGCAGGCCCGTGAAGACGGATGTGATCGGCAGATGGCGAACCAGAGCCTTTGGACGCAACGAGGCAGGTGAACGATGCCAGGTCATGCTGCTTCCTCCCAATGAATGCAAGTATACCCATGAATTGTCCGTCCGACATGACAAATCTCTCAGAAAATGGCGCCGGCCGATGACAATCTATTCATGGGTGAGTATAGCTGGTTGCGATAGGCGGCTCAATGGGACAATGTGCCTTACACCGAATGAATTCGGTGTCTGATATGTCCACCGAATGAATTCGGTGTCTGATATGTCCACCGAATGAATTCGGTGTCTGATATGTGAAACTCAAGCGGGTTGCGCTGGTGGGAATTGGTGTTGTGAGGGCGGGGTGGCGGGGATGTGAATTCGTTCTGCGCACGTCTTACGAATTCAGCCGTCGCACCCAATATCAACCTGCTTCAGCAGGTTTTGGTGTATCAGACCGTGAATTCATTCACGGGGCTCTCGGCTTGCCCGGCGATTCGAGCGGCAGCCAGCCTGCGCAAGGGGAGGAAGGAGTATCTTATGCTAACTCGGTTTTCTCAATTTGACCGGACGCAACGCCTGCGCTGGTTGGCGCGACTCATCATCCTCAGCCTGCTGTTGACTGGTTTGCCGGCCGGCGCAGCGCTGCCAGCGCCTGGCGACCTACGACACGCCGGGGTTGGTGTGGGGCGTGGCCGTGGAGGACGCATGGGTCTACCTGGCGGACGGGCCGGCCGGTGTGCGCGTGCTGGACGTGAGTAATCCCGCGCGGCCCCGCGAGGCGGCAGCCGCTATCACACCTGGCTATGCCTGGAATGTGGCGGTAGCAGGGGATTATGTGTACGCGGCGGCCGAGAGCGGGGGCCTGGTCATCCTGCGTTGGGCTTATCCCCAGTCCTTGTTCTTCCCCTTCCTGCCCCAAGAGGCCGCGCCAGGCGAGGATGCGGCTGCTCGACTGCCAAACCCAGGTTGACCGACTGGGAGGCAGATGCTATACTGAAACTGAATGGGAGATTGCCGATGGAAAGTCTCCCTCCACCGCGATCCAATGATCGGTTTGCGCACCCTGGAGGACGCCATGAACCCCAAGCGACCTGAAGCACGCCGTTTCTCGTTGTTGTTTGTCCTGGCCCTGTTCAGCGGGCTGATCGTGTTTGCTCTTTTCATCTCGCCTGGCGACGCCACCCGCGCAGCCGGCGCCGACGGCGACATGAGCCGGTTACTCTTCAACTCGCCCATCCAAACACCCCGGCCGATCGGCGTCATCACCGATGAGGCCCTGGCCCGGGTGCTCGACGCTCGCCGCCATGCGTATCCCCAGCCGACACGTATTGGTACCCTCACATCCACCCCGCAGAGGACTGCCACCGTTACTCGAACACCTGACGGTGTTCGTCCGATTACGCCACCATCTGCGGTGATCTTGTCGCTGCCACAGACAACTCACCTCACTTATCTTCCACATGTCAACGTTTTCTATGGCTGGAAAGGGGTTGGCAATGCCCTTGACGAAGGCTACGCATGGCCGAATACCTCCCATTTGAATAATTTCAATCTAGGTTGGTGGTATGATTGGGGATACAACAACGATTATGGCGAGTATGATCACCTCGGCTTCGTACCGATGGTGTGGTGCCTGATACCGACAGAAACACCCCCACCAGGCCCACACACACCGACGGACGAGGAATATCTCATTCAACAGGTTCAACAGAACCCAGGCCACGTCTGGCTGCTTTTCAATGAACCAGATCATCCTCTGGTGCCGACCACGCCAATTCCAGACCGTACGAACACCCCGACCCCAGGTTCGACCCCGACCCCATATTTGAGTTTTCTGCAATGTGCGCGCGATATCTGTGATGATTTGTATGCAACTCCGGGGTGCTGGTGGCCGATCACACCGATTCCGGACTTGTCTACCGTGACCCCTACGATGGCGCAACGCGCCGCGAGGGAGTATGCGCGCCTTTACACCCTGATCAAGCAAGCTGATCCCACAGCCCGTGTCTTTTGTTGTGGACAATACTATGCCAGGAATACGAATTGGTGGCAGCAGTTCCTGGCGCACATTCAGTATCTACGAGAAGATGGCGGCTATCCTTCTCTCGCACTGGATGGCGTGCATATCCATGTTTACCCTTACACTGGTAGTACAACGTGTGACAATAGCTCGCCAGTGAGTGTTGTCTTTCATGACTGCCTTGAAAGCAATCTTATCGCCTATTGGAAAGATGTTCATCAGCCGAGCCCAGAAACTGAAGGAAAGCCGCTGTGGATAACGGAATACGGTTTTCTTTATGGCGGCACCCTGGGTACTACCACACCTACTCCTTCGATGGATGAGATTCGTACCGGATTGATGCAGCCAATGGTTGGCTTTCTGTCCTCCATTGACCGGAAGGGCTATTATCGTGTGTCTTGGTTCAGTGTTGCTAATGGCGCTATTCGGACACGTCTGATGACGAACACTCCACCACCAATCCCCACCGCGTTGACGATCTTGGGGACCGAGTGGGCAGGTTACGATCCTGTTTACCCACCGACATCTACCGTGACACCGACACCATGAACAGAATGAACTTGGCTCGTAGCTCGTTTTGGTACATCGGCGCGGTTGTGGTGATGCTGTGGACAATCGACACCGCACCTGTGAACACGATGACCGATGTCAGAAGCACTCATGCGTATTCCTCAGAAATCGCGCCTCTCTTACCCGCCTGTCCACACTCATCTTCATACGGCGAGATCATACCATCGCCTTTTTATGACCAGGATCATACCCTCTTTTTTCGCTATAGTCAGCGCTCTGTTCTGTGGTCTACCGCCGATGATGGTCACCGCTGGAGACGCGTCTACGAAGCGCCCCAACCATCCGGCCGGATAACCCAGTTGAGCATTCCACCGCTAGTGGGCAGTTCTTCGCTTTGGCTTTATGTGGTTTATGCTTATGATTTCCCTGATCCGAGAACTACCAAAATGATCGTTCGTAGCACAGATGGCGGCGACACATGGCAATTACGCTCCTCTTGCGATCCTAACTGCATCACCGTGTTGACCACCGATTGGCCGGAAACGATTTTCGCCGGCCGATCGGAGCCTTACTATGTGTTTGAGCCAGGAAAGGGGGTGTTGCGCTCAGACGACGGCGGCCTGACCTGGGAGACGCAATGGAATCAGGCAAGTATTTGGGGAATTCACGTATCACCCGCATTTGCGGACGATCAGACTATCTTCGTCCGCACCTGGTCATGGCATGAACCGCCTGTCTCCTGGCTGATCGCTTCGACCGATGGCGGCAATACCTGGACGCCGCGCGATAGCGGACTTGATGGTAGTCCGGTGGAAGAACTGGCATTTTCGCCGGGGTTTGCCCAGGATCACGAACTCTTTGCCACCATCGGCCGTACGCTGTTTCGGAGCGAGAATGCTGGTCTGACCTGGGGGCCTGTCGTTGTATTAAGTGACGATTCAATCATGGACTTTGCTGTATCACCGAACTATCCCGAAGATCATACGTTTTTCATGGCGACGCATGAAGAAGTGATGGTCTCCTACAATGCGGGCAACAACTGGAACGTTCTGATCCCTGAGCGATTTCTATACAATCTTACGATCACTGGTCGTTCAGCTTCGGGGATGCATTCCACCCTCACGGTATCCGCCCCCACCACCATGGAAACGGAGTCGCCTCGACTTTTCCTGCCTTTGGTTGGCGGCATGGGGCTACGGTCGCTGCCACTCACACTTTTTCTGTCGGCAACGGTGCCAGGGCAGCAAACGACATTTTACCGGTCCGAGAACGGTGGATTGACCTGGAACTGCCTTTCCTTGCCGCCAGTTGAGAACTGAAAAGGAGTTGTCCATCTCTGAGATGTCAAACGCAAGCCTCCGTCTTCTGATCACCATTGTTTCGACTATCACTGTCTGGCTGCTTCCTCAGATGGCTGGGCAATTGCCATCGTTGAGCCAGCATCAATTGATCATGACGGCCGAGTTGAAAGGAAATGTGTCGGCGGTGGCATTGATGGCTCCCTACGCCTACATTGGTCTCGAACAGAACGTCGTTGTCTTCGATGTCGGCCATGCGGCCATGCCGCTCATGCTTGGACGGTCGCCATCATTACCAGGCACCGTACACAATATTGCTATTCTGAATGGATATCCTTCTCACTATCTTTACGCGCTTGCCGGGGTCAATCTCGTCATTCTGGACATTAGTGATCCGATCCGCCCACTACCGATAAGTCATCGCGTGTTGCCGGCCATGGGAGAAGAGATCTCCGTCTACCAGGTACAGGGCGGGCAAGTCTATGCGGCTATTGCGGCCGGAGAGTCTGGTTTACGGCTCATCGATGTGACCGATCCGTTGCACCCTGTCGAGACTAGCTTCCTTGACACACCTGGATACGCCTGGCGTTTGGCTGTGGATATGATGATGGCTTCCGGCCGTATCTACGCCTATGTCGTTGACCGATTGAGCATCATGACCATCATAGACATCACAGATGCCGCCCGCCCTGACCAGACCGCTGTTTATGGTAGTTTCAATAACCGCCTCAAAGGAGGCGGAGTCGCCGTCGCGAACGGGTTCGCTTTTGTGGGCGACCTGGATAGATTGGAAATCCTTGACATAGCCAATCCTGCTCAGCCTCAGAAGGTCTATGAGACTTACATCTATGTGGGTATTTTGGACAGACTGCGAGTGGCCGATCATGTTTTGCTGATCTTCGGACAATTTGGTCGGTTGGCCCTGCGGAGCGCAACACCGCCATGGGGATTGTATCAACCATCAGGTTTGTACGATACCGTTGGCGAACCATACGCTGTTGCCGCTTTACCGCGTATGCCTGGTCAGGAGATTCCACTGATCGTGGCCGCTTGCGGTAGCCGCGGTTTGCAGATTGTCTCCTGGACCGACCTCACTCACCCCACTGCCTTGTTCAGCTACGACTTGCCGGGTAATGCGTATGGTGTAACCGTAGAAGTCAGGCCGCAAAGCGCCTATGCTTATGTTACCGATCGTGACGGTGGTATGCATGTTGTTGATATCATGACCCCCACCAACCCGATTCAACTAGACGCCTATGACACCCACGGTATGCCCTGGAATGTGGCTCTCGCTGGCACACTGGCTTATGTGGCTACTGGAAGCCCTGGCCTTCACATTGTGGATGTGGCTGATCCATCCCAGCCACAAAATGTGGGTATCTTCGATCCTCTTCGTTGGGGCGTTGACGATTTTGCTCGGGATGTGGCAGTAGAGGGGACAACCGCCTATGTCAGTGACCGCGCCGCAGGAGCATTACGCCTGGTAGATATCAGTGACCCAACGCAGCCTCTGGAACGAGGTCGGCTCGATACCCCGGGGGGAGCGTATGCGGTGGCCTCTGCGCCGGATTCGCCCCTGGTTTACCTGGCGGACGGGGCGGCTGGGCTGCGCATCGTGGATGTCTCCAAGCCCGACAGCCCGTTCGAGGCAGGTTCGTGGCAGACGCCCGGGGTGGCGGTGGAGGTAGCCATCAGCGGCACGTTGGCCTTCGTGGCCGGTCGCGAGGAAGGGCTGCACATTGTGGATGTCTCCAACCCGACGCAGCCGCAGTTGGTGGCGACCTTCGACACGCCGGGGCTGGTGTGGGGCGTGGCCGTGGAGGGCGCGTGGGTCTACCTGGCGGACGGGCCGGCCGGTGTGCGCCTGCTGGACGTGAGCGACCCGGCGCAGCCCCGCGAGGCGGCGGCCTATGTCACGCCTGGCTATGCCTGGAATGTGGCGGTGGCGGGGGATCAGGTGGTTGTGGCTGCGGAGAGCGGCGGCCTGGTCATCCTGCGCCATGTGGTGCTGCAGCCCCTGTATCTGCCGCTCGTGCGGTAGCCCACCGAATGAATTCGGTGTCTGATATGTGAAACCCGCTCAAGCGGGTTGCGCTGGTGGGAACTGGTCTTGTCAGGTCGTGGTGGTTGGGGTTGTGAATTCGTTCTCCGCACGTCTTACGAATTCAGCCATCGCACCCAACACCAACCTGCTTTAGCAGGTTTTGGTGTATCAGACCGTGAATTCATTCACGGGGGTGTATCAGACCGTGAATTCATTCACGGGGGTGTATCAGACCGTGAATTCATTC
>CAZOLV010000051.1:27726-37798 GCA_964580725.1 uncultured Anaerolineae bacterium
ACGGGGCTGCGCAAAAAGGGGATTGACAGGGCCGATGAGGGGTGTTATACTGACGATGTGAGACGCATCAGCCGTCTGCACTGGTTGACTGCCAAGCCCATGAACACTTCGAGGAGGTTATCATGACCCCTAACCCATCAGGTGAAGCACGCAGTGTATGGCCGCTGCTGGTACTTGCCCTTGTCAGCGGACTGATTGCCATGACCCTCTCTGCGCCGCCCAGCGACGCCACCCGCGAGGCCGGCGCCGCCGACGACATGAGCCGGCTGCTCTTCAACTCGCCCATACAGACACCCCGGCCGATCAGTGTCATCACCGATGAGGCCCTGGCCCGGGTGCTGGGCGAGCGCGACCAGATGCGCCGACGCGCCATGAGCACGCCGCCGTGGACAGCCACTGTCACTCGGACACCTAACCCGCGCGCCTCTACCACACCCAGGCCTCAACCGGATGCCGACACGCCATTGGATAACCACTATCTTTTCGTGCCTATGCCGATTCGACACAGTGCATGGAAAGGTGTGGGCAATGGTCTTGATCCAGGTATTGTATGGCCTAACACGGGTCACCTCGATCATTTCAACCTGGGTTGGTGGTACGATTGGGGAGACGATAACGGTTATGGTGAGTATGGTCACCCAGGTTTTGTACCAATGGAATGGTGTCGTTTGGCCTCTTCCCCTGGAGTAACTGCGACGCTTCAGGCCCGAGTGCAAGCATTGCCGAATCATGTCTGGCTGATATTCAATGAACCAGAGCACCCGCCTGTGCCAATCACGGCAACTCCGCATCCAACTGTAACGCCAACTCCGGGAACTCCACCGGCTACACCTTATCCAACCAGAACACCAACTCCGGGAACACCGCCGACTCCGTATTTCGGATTTTTGCAGTGCGCAGAAACGATCTGCGCTGATGTGTATGGAACCGATGGGTGTCGGTGGCAGATGACACCGACACCGGAACCTACCACAGTAGCGTCAATCCTGGCTGCTATGGCTGCGAGAACCGCCGAGGAATATGCCAGGATCTACTTCATCATCAAGGGAGAAGATCCTACGGCTCGCGTTCTGTGCTGTGGCCAGTATTATGCCTATCCTACCGATTGGTGGTTGGCGTTTATGACCCGGTTTCAGGAACTCAAAGCGCAGGATCCAGAATTGAGCCTCGATGGAGTTCACTTGCATGCTTACCCCTATACAGGTAGTACTAGAGATTGTAATTCTCAAACTATAGGTCAGGTTTCCAAGTGCATGAGTGATTACCTTCCAGTGTACTTGGAGGCTTTTCATCTGCAATCTCCAGAAACAATAGACAAACCATTTTGGATTACGGAGTATGGTTTTCTCTACGCTCCTGCAACGATTGCCACACCCACTGGTGCGGATATTCGATCCAGGCTGATGGCTCCCATGGTGGGTTTTCTTGGATCAGCAGAGAATCGAGGTTTTACGAACTTGGGCTGGTTTAGTGTGGCGGTCGGAGACTACCGAACGCGCTTGATGGAACCCGCGCCAAGCCAGACCCCGCCTTCGACATTGACGGTTTTGGGAAACCAATGGGCCAGCTACGACCCGGTTCGACCGCCGACACCAACACCGACGCCATGAATACGCATCTTTCAGGCCGCTGTCAGTTTCTGCGAGTCGTTGGTCTGGTTCTACTCGTACTGTCTCTTGTCGTATCACTCGGCCCCAGACCTGTGCAGGCAACAAGACCAGGTAGGGATCTTTGGCTGCCGTCTTGCCCGGGTACAGTGAGCGCGGGAACTCTCATGCTATCGCCAGTTGATAACGTCTTGTATTTCATGTATTCGTTCTCTTTGTGGCAAAGTGCAGATGCCGGCGTCTCCTGGCGCCGGATCTATCGCCCGCCGGGGGGACGTTCAGGTCATTTGTATGCACTGACCATTGCCGCACCTTCGGTGAACACAGATGCGGCCTTGTATTTGAGATATGGTTACGGGACGCTTCCTGCACCTGTGTATGGGCTTGTGCGGAGCACCGACGGAGGGAACAGTTGGCAGGAACGGACGGGCTGCGGGCCAAATTGCTGGGGCGTATTTCCCAGTAACCGTCCTGAAACGATCTTTGCGGGATTGGTCGAGCCGGCGGTGCTTGTCTATCTGGGACGCGGCGTTTTGCGCTCCGATGATGGTGGGCTGACCTGGCAGTTGTTGTGGGACGTGTCCGGAGTGCCAGGCCTGTTCATCTCACCGGCGTTTGCCGATGACCAGACGGTTTTTGCGGCCACGTGGTCCTGGCAGGTACGCCCTCCCTTCTGGCTCATGGCCTCCACCGATGGCGGGCGCACCTGGGCGCCGCGTGAGAATGGACTGCTGGATAGCCCGGTGGGGGGCGTGGTTTTTTCACCAGACTTTGCGCGCGACCGGGTGCTATTCGCCCACACCCCCGATAGGGTATTCAGAAGCACGGATGCCGGACTGAACTGGGAAGCGGTTTTCGGGCCAGGATTCGAGACGAGCATTACGGATGTGATACTGTCGCCCGACTATGTCACTGATCACACCTTATTTCTGACGACCTACGACTGGGTCTTGGTATCCTATGACGACGGCAGAAACTGGCAGGTTCTTCTGAATGGCGATTCCGAATATCGTTTGGTCGTTGGGCGCAGTCCAGCCTCGCAACAGCCTGAAGCGAACCTTGACCACAGGACGTTGTCTGAACAACCAACGCCTGGCAACCTGCCCACCGGTGCACGACAGTATCTACCCATGACAGGAACTTTCGGTATCAGGCCACGTGCCCTGCAGCTCTTTCTCAGCAGCACCGACTGGACGAGAATGACTTACTTTCGTTCCGATGATGGCGGGCAGACCTGGCGTTGCCTGAACCCGCCACCCCAGACACGCTAAGCCCGTGTAGATTTTACCTCGCATCTGAGGTTTGTACGAGGGTTGAGATGAACCAGGCGCAAACTCGATACTTTTTGGCGCTTCTGTTGGCCGTCCTTTTTCTGCCAATCGAGCCAGCGCCTGGTTTGCCAGATGATCTGGCATTTGCCAGCAACCAACGCGTGGATGAGCGCTGGTTGAGCTTGGTTGGTCAACTGTCCGGGGATATCTCGGCGGTGACGCTGGATGGCACACGGGCCTATGCCGGCATGGGCGCCACACTCCTCCTGCTCGACGTATCGCAGAGAGCGACCCCCCGCTTGCTTGGGCGATCGGCCGTACTGCCAGCGCCAATTCGGGCGCTGGCAGCGGCGCGGGCCCCCACGTCGGCCGCGCCTCAGAACAATACACCGGCATCCTACCTCTACCTGCTGGCCGGTTATCGGCTCCATGTCATGGATGTGCGCAACCCGAGTCAGATGGCCAGCATCGGCTCCTACCGCTTGCCAGACCCGGTTGAAGATCTGGTTGTCATCTCGACTGCCATGGCAAGCGGCACACGCGTCCTTGCCTATGTCGCGGCTGGCGACCACGGCTTGGCCATTCTCGATGCAACCGATCCTGCGCAGATCAGCGAAATTGGCTACTACGACACGCCAGGACACGCCTGGCGGGTGGCGATTGACAGCGAGACCATTAGCGAGCAAACCTTCGCCTATGTCACCGACGAAATAAGTTATCTGCATATTCTCGATGTCTCGAATCCAATACATCCGGCCCTGGTCAGCACCTACACTGGTTACGCAGATTCACTGAGGGCCGGCGGCGTCGCTGTGAGTCTTGGACGCGCTTATGTGGGCAGCGAAGGTGGTTTTGCAGTCCTCGACACACACGACCCAACGCAACCGCAGCAACTGACCTACATCAACTTGCATGGAGGCTTCGTGACGAGACTGCGGCGACAGGGGGATTACCTGTTTGCGTTTGGATTCTTGGGTTTCGTGTCGTATTATCGGATTCCAGAGGCGACTGCGCCGCGTTATTGGTATTTCGACACGCACGGTGAGCCCTGGGATATCGCGACGGCGCCGCCGTTGCCTGGGCAAGAAATACCCCTGGTCTACGCGGCCAGCGGCAGTCGGGGAATGCAAATGATCGCTTGGGCCGATCCCACTCACCCTGTTCTCCTCGGCGAATATGACTTGCCTGGCCAGGCGTATGGCGTAACGACGATGAGGGCAGGAGAAGAAGTCTTTGTGTTCCTGACGGATCGCGACCACCATCTGCACATCATTGACGCGACGAATGTCAGGCAACCGCTGTCGCATGCCCTCTACGATAGCAATGGCGTCGCCTGGAACGTGGCGCTGACGGGCGATGTGGCGTATGTGGCTGCTGGCGACAAGAGCTTGCGTATGGTGGATGTGCATGAGCGGGCGCGGCCGCAGGAACTTGGTTCCTTCAGCCCCTCCGACAGCTTCATCCGCGATGTGGCGATTACAGGCAACTACGGCTACGCGACCGATCGCATGCACGGCCGCTTATTCGTGCTCGGCGTGGCCGATCCGGCGCGGCCGATCGCGCTGAGCATCTTCGAGACGCCGGGAGGAGCGTATGCGGTCACGGCGGTGGAGAACCTGATTTACCTGGCAGATGGGGTTGCGGGGCTGCGCATCGTGGACGTTTCCAAGCCCGACAGCCCGTTCGAGGCAGGCTCCTGGCAGACGCCGGGGGTGGCGGTGGAGGTAGCCGTCAGCGGCACGCTGGCCTTCGTGGCCGGCCGCGAGGAGGGGCTGCACATCGTGGATGTTCACGACCCGGCGCGACCGCAGCTCGTGGCGACCTACGACACGCCAGGCCTGGTGTGGGGTGTGGCCGTGGAGGGGGCGTGGGTCTACCTGGCGGATGGACCGGCCGGCGTGCGTGTGCTGGACGTGACTGACCCCACGCGACCACGGGAAGTGGCGGCGTATGCCACGCCTGGCTATGCCTGGAATGTGGCGGTGGCGGGGGACCAGGTGTACGTGGCGGCCGAGGGCGGTGGTTTGGTCATCCTGCGCCACGCCGTACTGCTGCCCTTGTACCTGCCGCTCGTGCGCCAGGGGGGATAGCCTACACGCCCCCTCGCAGGGCTGCGGCAAGATGGCAACCTCAGAGGCGCGCAACGCGGCCACAAGCCAACGCAGTGATGTCCACTGGCCCCTGCGAGGGTTGGCAGGGGAGAAATCGGTCAACCTTGCGCAGGCTCGCCGGGTAAGGGGCCTGTGTCGGCGAGGACGATTTCGGCTTGCTCGGCGCGGCGTGGGGCAGCCAGCCTGCGCAAGGGGAGGAAGGAGTATCTGATGCTCATTCGGTTTTCTCGATTTGACACGCTGTGGCGCCTGCGTGAACTGGCGCTGATCATGATGCTCGCACTGCTGGTCGTCTTGCCGGCCGGCGCGGCGCCGCCAGCAACCACGGGCGGCAGTCATTTCGTGCGCATCCCCGACTTTGCTGTCAGCGAGGTGACTGCCTTGGGTCTATCCCCCCAGACCGCCATCAACTACGGCAGTTTCCGCTGGCTACAGTTGAATGCGGCCGATCTCGACCGCCTCCGCGCCAGCGGCCTGCCCTTCACTGTGGACGAAGATGCCGGTAAGGTACAGGTGCGTGATTTTGTCTTCGATCCGCTGGCCGTGGGTGAACCCAATCTGCCGGAGGCCATGCAGACCCTGGACGCCGGCCCGGCCCTGCGCCTGGTGCAGTTTGCCGGCCCCATTCAGGACGCCTGGCTGGCGGACCTGGCCGCAACCGGGCTGAAGCCGCTGCAGTACTACCCCTCCAACACCTACCTGGTCTGGGGCACGGCGGCGCAGGCGCAGACCGCCGCCGCGTCTGGCGCCGTGCGCTGGCAGGGCGCCTTTCACCCGGCCTACAAGCTCAACGCAGACCTGCACAACCGCCGCGGCCGCATCGAGAATGTGGACGTGATGTTCTACAACGACGGCCAGCCCGACCAGACCCTGGCGGCGCTGGCGAAGTTCGGCGCTCAGCTTGTGCAGGTTTTTCCCTCGCAGCCGGACCGGGCCTTCTTCGACGCCATCGTCACGTTGGACGCCGACGCACTGACTGCTGTTAGCCAACTCGGCGCAGTCCTGGCTGTGGCCTATGCCAGCCCGCAGCCGCAGGTGCAGGATGAAGCGGCCGATCAGATCCTGGCCGGCAACTACGCAGCCGGCCGGCCGTTTCCGGGCTATCGCGCCTGGCTGGCGGACCTGGGCTTCGATGGCCGCGGCGTCACCTGGGCCGTGATTGATACCGGCGTGGATTACGATCATCCCGACTTCAGTGGCCGCATCGCAGGCGGGGCCGATTTCCCTGGCGCGTGCAGCATCCCTGGCCAGCCGGGCAGCGACTGCGCGGGCGGCGGTCATGGCACGCACGTCGCTGGCACCATCGTCAGCAGCGGCGCCGGCGGCTTCGGTAATGAGCAAGGCTTTCAATATGGCCTGGGCATCGCCCCCGGCGCCAGCATTTTCGCCATGAATCCTCTCTCGGGCAACGCCTGGCCGCCGGCCGGCGGTTGGCAGGAGATGAGCCGGCTTGCCATCCTGGGCGGGGCAGTCGGCGGTAGCAGCGCCTGGGCCAGCGGCGAAGGGATCAATCATGGCTATCAAGCCACGGAGCGCATCCACGATTTCATCGTCCTGGACGGCAACTTCGATACCCCAACCGTGGCCGAGCCATTCATCGAGGTTTTTCCGGCCGGCAACAGCGGCTATCACGCCAACACGTTGACCGCGCCCGCCGAGGCCAAGAACCTGATCGTTGCCGCCAGCAGCGTGAATCCCCGCTACGGCTGGGATGACATGAATGCCACTTCTGAGTTCAGCAGCCGTGGGCCGACCGTGGATGGCCGCTATGGGCCAACGCTGGCCGCGCCGGGCGAGAACATCGCTTCCACGCGCAACCACCTGGGCGGCGATTGCAGTACAGCCATCCTTGGAACCAACAACCTCTACGCCTACTGTTCAGGCGCCAGCATGGCCGCCGGCCACACCTCCGGCGCGCTGGCGCTGCTGACACAGTGGTGGCGCAGCTTCAACGCCGGCGCCAATACCAGTCCGGCTATGGCCAAAGCGCTGTTGGTCAACGGCGCCGTGGACATGGGCAGCGGCGCCATCCCCAACATCCTGCAAGGGTGGGGGCGCATCAACCTGACCAACGTCATCAGCAGCGGCCTGGCCACGGTCTATCGCGATCAGTCTACCGTGCTGAACGACACGGGCGAATTCTGGGAAGTCACCGTGGGTGTGCCCGACCCGACCCGACCGCTCAAGGTGACGCTGGCCTGGAGCGACGCGCCGGGCGCGGTGGGCGCCAATCCCGCGCTGGTCAACGACCTGAACCTGACCGTGACCGATGGCGCGGTCGCCTACAAGGGCAACGTCTTCGACCGCGGTTGGTCAACCAGCGGCGGCGCGGCCGACGCCCGCAACAACCTGGAAAACGTCTATCTCCGTGCACACGGCCAGACTGTCACCATCCGGGTGGAGGCTGCCAACCTGCCGGGCGATGCGGTGTTGTACAACGGGGATGTCACCGACCAGGGGTTTGCGCTGGTGTGCGCCAACTGCACCGTGCGACCCGATTTCACCCTGGCAAGCTTCCCGCCCCGCCAGTCGGTCTGCGCGCCGGTCAGCGTCGCCTATACATTGACCATTGGCTCTATCCTGGGCTTCGGCCAGCCGGTGGCTTTGAGCGCGACCGGCGCGCCGGCCGGGGTCGTGATCGGGTTCAGCGGCAATCCCGTCACGCCGCCAGTTACCCCGACCCTGGCGCTCAGTAACACGGCCGCGGCGCCGCCAGGCGCCTACTCGATCAACGTGGTGGGCACGGCGGTCAGCGCTACGCACACCACCACCGTGGGGTTGGATGTCTTCGACGCCGCGCCGGCCGCGCCGCGGCTGACCGCGCCGGCCGACGGTGCACAGTTACAGCCGCGGCGCCCCACCTTTACCTGGGATGCGGCCAGCCAGGCGCAGACCTACGCCATCGAGATTGCGACCGATGCCAGTTTTAGCACCATCATTACCGCCGCCGCCGGCCTGACCAGCGCCAGTTTCACACCGGGGAGCGATCTGCCCACGAGCACGCGCTTTTACTGGCGCGTCCAGGCGTTCAATACGTGTGGGGCCGGCGCAACCTCGGCCGTGTTCAGCTTCACGACTCTGAACATCCCCGGCGCCTGCGGACCAGGCACGGCGCCGATTGCGCAGGTCATGTACGATTTCGACGGGCCGCAAGCAGCCGACGGCTGGACCGCCGTCACGGTGAGCGGGCCCAACCAGTGGAGGTTGGCAACCAACCGCTGGCACAGTCCGCCGCAGCACTGGCACGCCGCTGCGCCGGCCGCGGTCAGCGAGGTGCAGCTCATCTCGCCGCGGTTCAGCTTGCCCAGCGGGCAAGCGCCGCTGACGCTCCAGTTTTGGCACAGTCAGATATTTGAGGCCGCCACGGCCGGCTGTTACGATGGCGCTCTCCTGGAAATCACCACCGATGACGGAGTGACCTGGGCGCAGACGCCGAACGAGATGCTCTTGACCCAGCCCTACAACGGCGTCATCGCATCCAATTTCGGCAACCCGCTGACCGGCCGCCTGGCCTGGTGCGGCGATCAATGGGAATATCTGCGCAACATCGTGGATCTGAACGCATTCGCCGGGCAAACGGTGCGTTTTCGTTGGCGCGTCGGCACCGACAGAACGGTCGGCCGGCCCAGCGGCGGCTGGGAGATAGACGACCTGGCCGTGCAATCGTGCCAGGCGCAGGTTCGGTACTTCCCGCTGGCGCCGTAGCCTCCCCGCACAGGGCTGTGGCCGAATTCGATGGATTCCGATTGTAAATTGTAATAACAAACACTGTACAAACCATAAACAAATTATACAATGCGACCCGTGAGTCAAAAGGGCTGTCGGCGTATCGGCAGACAGGCCCCACCAATGCGAGAGTGTATCGGTACAAGATCGAAAGATCCAAAGAATCAGAGAAAGTAGGAGATAACGATGAGCACTGGAATGATGAAGTCGGGTCGGATGGTCAAGGGTTTGGTCGCCATGTTGGTTGTTGCGGCGATGATGGTTTCTGCGCTGAGCGCCGCGGCGGCTGGGCCTCGTGTGCGTGTGGTTCATGCTTCCCCGGATGCCCCGGCAGTTGATGTGTGGGTGGATGGCGCCCAGGCGTTCACCAATGCGCCTTTCAAGGGCATCACGTCGTATGCTGGTCTGACGGCTGGCGATCACAAGGTGCAGGTCGTGCCTGCGGGCGCCACCGAGCCGGCCGTAATCTCGGCAACGCTGACCCTGGACAATGACAAGGATTACACCGTGGTGGCCGTTGGCAAGCTGGCCGACATCGAGCCTCTGGTGTTGGTTGACAACAATAGCGCCCCGGCTGCGGGCAAGGCGCATGTGCGCTTCGTGCACGCATCGCCCGACGCTCCTGCGGTTGACATTGCGGTCAAGGGCGGCCCTGTGATTTTCAGCAACGTGGCCTTCAAGGGCACTGGCGACTACACGCCGGTTGACGCGGGGACGTATGACCTGGAAGTGCGCCTGGCTGGCACCGAGACGGTTGCACTTGCGGTTCCGGGCGTCAAGCTGGATGATGGCACGGTCTACACCATCTTTGCGATGGGTCTGGCGGGCGGCGAGCCGACGCTGACGGCAGTGCCGAGTGTGGATGCGACGCACACGTCGGCCAGTGCGCCGACCACCCTGCCGACGACCGGCGGTGAGAGCCTGCTGCTGCTGGCGCTCGCAGCGGGTGCAGCCCTCCTGCTGGTTGGCAACGGTTTGCGCACTGCTGCGCAGCGCACCCGCTAACGCGACGGATGACATGACCGAAGAAAGACCTGTCAGGTTTCCCAAACCTGACAGGTTTTCATGTTTTCCAAACCTGACAGGTTTCCACGTTTTCCAAAACCTGTCAGGTTTCCAGGTTTCCAAAACCTGACAGGTTTTCAGGTTTTCCCAAACCTGACAGGTTTTCAGGTTTTCATGTTTTCCAAAACCTGACAGGTTTTCAGGTTTTCAGGTTTTCCAAACCTGTCAGGTTTTCAGGTTTTCCAAACCTGTCAGGTTTTCAGGTTTTCCAAAACCTGACAGGTTTCCGGTTTTCCAAAACCTGTCAGGTTTTCAGGTTTTCCAAACCTGTCAGGTTTCCAGGTTTTCCAAA
>CAZOLV010000052.1:0-15541 GCA_964580725.1 uncultured Anaerolineae bacterium
AGGAAGTAGGAAGTAGGGAGTAGGAGTGAGTCGGTCGGCGAGACTGGGCGCTTGAAATCGCGCCTGAGGGGCCTGCGGCCGGGCGTCTACCTGCGTGGACGCGTGTGGTGGGGCGAATCACGCCCCACCCGACACTGGCCGGCGCAGGCCGGCGGCTCGACCGAGAGTTCGGCTGAGGCTTCGAGTGAGCTCAGCCGAACTCTCACTTGAAGCCTCGCCGAGGTCGCTCAGCCCCGAATTCATTCGGCCGGCGTCTCGGTCGGCTTTCGACAGAACCGCGGGGGCATGGTATCATGCAGCCATCGAGGAGGTTCGATGAAACAGACCCTGCGCCTGGGCGTCCTATGCGCCCTGTTCATTGCTGCACTGAGCGGCTGCCGGATGGGAACGGCAGGCGTCACGCCCACACCACGCCCCCCCACGGTTAGCCCAACGATGCGCTCCGTTACACCGACAACACGCCCCACCACGCCGGCCCCGCGTGTCAGTTCGACGCCCTACCCCACGCGCCCGCCCGACCTGCCGCAAGCCAGAGTCCTGACCGTCATTGACGGCGACACCATCGAAGCGCGCATCAGCAACCAAGTGATCACCGTCCGCATCCTGGGCATCAACACTCCGGAGGTGGACGGCCCGTATCGCGACGCACAGTGCTTCGGACGGGAGGCCTCGGCCTTCGCCAAGAGCCTGCTGAGCGGCGCCACGGTCTATCTGGAGCGCGACCGCGTGCAGGACGATCAGGACGAGTACGGGCGCTGGTTGCGCTACGTCTGGCTGGCCGATGGGCGTCTCTTCAACCTGGAAGCGGTCGAACAGGGCTTTGCACTGGAATACACCTACGAGCGCGACCGGCCCTATACGATGGCGCCGCTCTTCCGCGCGGCACAGCGCCGGGCGCAGGAGGCGCAGCGCGGCCTGTGGGCGCCCGCAGCCTGCAACGGCAACATCCAGCAGCCGCCCCGCACACCGGCCGCATCGCCGTTTCCCACCAGTCCACCTGCAACCCCACCGGTTCCGGTCAAGTCGCCGACCGCCCCGCGCCCCTCGTCCACGCCCGTCCAGCATCTGACGCCCCACCCCGCCGCCGCCTGGCTCGCCATCACCGGCATCAGGTACGCCGGCGACGACGAGATCGTCATAGTGACGAATCGAGGCAGCCAGGCGCAAGCGCTGGCCGGCTGGCGGCTGCAGAGCTACGGCGGCAGCCCATGCCAGCTAGCGCCCAGTCAGTTCTTCGAGTTTCCTTCCGATGTGATCTTGAGCGCCGGCGCCAGTGTGCGCATCCACAGCGGGCCGCAGGCAGCGGCGCAGCCGCCGTCCGACCTGTTCTGGACGCTCGACCGCATGTGGAACAACGGCGGTGATCGCGCCGACCTGCTCGATCCCGCCGGCGCGTTGGCGGTCTTCCTCAGCTACGGCGATTGCCCGTAGCCCGACTTAGAGGTCAGGGGTGTAAAGACAGAAATCCCACGCCGCCTCCAGCCCGGCGCTGGCGGCTTCTTCCACGAGCGGTTCGAACGGTAGCGCCGTCACTTGCTGCGCCTCGCGCAGCGCGGCCAGCAGTTCGGCCTGCGTCGGCTCGACGCCCAGACCGCCGGCGCGTTGCAGGCGGATCAAGGCATTGACCAGCGGCTGCGCCGCAACCGTCGCCACGTCTGCCGGCAACGGCGGGATGATCGCCACGAACGCCGCGGCCTGCAGGGCGATCTGTGCGCCCAACTCACGCAGCAGCGCCGCTTCCTCGTATTCGCTCTCCGTGCGAACACCCAACTGGCCCCACGGCGGCGCCTGCATGATCACCAGGCGCACGCCGCTGAACCGCTCCAGCAGTTCTTCCACCGCCAGCAGCCGCTGGCGGCGCGCCGGCCCGGCGACTTTGCTCTGCTGCATCATCGGCGCTTCGCCTCCCATCTTCCAGCGCGGGCCGGACGGCGTGTGCGTTGGCGCGGCCAGCAGGTGCAGCACCGATACAGGCGACGTCGGCGTGGCCACCGTTTCCAGCAGCGGCTCATCCAGGCTCGACATGCTGAACTGCAGGCCGGCGTCGAGGGCGGCCTGCCACACCTCCTGCGCCAATGACTGCATCGTAAAGTCGCTGGTCAGGCTGGTAATGCTGATCGCCAGCGTCTCGCGCGACGTTGGCCGCCCCCCCGGCACGTAGCGATAGAAGCGGAAGGGGACATCCAACGGGCGCTTGACGTTCGCCAGCGTTGTCGTCAGCAGCCCCTCCCAACCGAATGGCGCCAACCCCTTCTCCAACACCAGAGCCAGGTCACAAAACTGTTTACGCAACTGCTCCTGATCGGCGCGCAGCGCCTCCTGGATCGCCTCGGGCACGTGCAGTGGCCCGGCCTGGCTGTAACTGGCCAGATCGCCCGCGCGCGCAAGGCCCTGGGCGACGGTTTGGCGCGTCTGCACGGCGAAGGGCCAGCGCAGCCGCCAGCGCCAGCGCAGCCGCGTCAGCGTCATTTCGACCGGCGGCAAGTTGCGCCAACCGTAATCCGACAGTTCGGCGACGCCGGCGCGCAGTTCCAGGCGCGGCCGGCTGTGCAGACGCAGCCAACTCCTGAGGGCCAGGCTGAAGATCAGCGCCAGGAAGATCGCCGAGCCGGTGAGTGCGGTTTTCAGAACGTTGGCATCCAGAAAATCGAAGGCAGGCGTCGGCGCCGGTTTGGGCGTCGGTGATGGTGTCGCCGTGACGGCGGCCGGCGTGGCCGTTTTCTTTGTCGGCGTGGCCGGTGATTCTGTCGGCGTTCCCGGCGTCAGGCCCGGCGCCGTCGTGATGGTTGCCGTGACCGTATCGTGCGCCACGATCAACGTCGGCGTTGGGGTCTTGTCGCCGGTAATGGTGTTTGGGAACAGGAGCAAACCGGCGCTGACGGCGGCGATCAGGCAGACGAAGATCAGCAGGGCGCTGGCCAAATACCGCCGCCGGGACGGTTTCGGCGATGTGGAGGGCTGCGGCGGCTGCCACGCCGGCGCCTTGCGCAGTCCTTCGAATTCCGGCGGCAGCCGAACTTGCCCATCCGCCGCCTTGATCCCCGTTTGCGCCTCGACCCACTGCAGAACACCCGCCAGGTTGTTGGGCTTTGCTTGCAGTTTCCACAGCGCCGCTTGCGCCGCGATCACACGCGCCAGCCAGGGCCGCCAGCCGCGCGGGGCGCGCGCCAGCGTCTTTTCGACCAGGGCAGCGCCTTCGAGGTAGCTGCCGTCGTCGGTGTCGAAGCGTGGGCTGCCCTGCGCCGCCTGTTCGAGTTCGGCCCACGTCAGCGCCTGCGCCGGGGCCAGTTGTGGCCAGGAAGCCTCCATCGCCCGCCAGCCTTCCTGCAGGGGCTGAGCCAGATCGCCGCTGCGTTCGCTGCGGACGGCGGCCAGGGCCAGCGTCGCCTGCGCCAGAAAGGCGAGCGTGGGATCGCCGGCCTCTACGGCCCAGACCGCCGCCTGCGTCAACAGAGGAACGGCGCGAACAGGCAGTCGCAGGGCAAGCAGTTCACCCTCGTCCAGCGCCAACAGCGCTGCCCGGCGCACGCCCAGGCGCTGAACCGTCTCTTGCAGGGCGCCGGACGAGAGGAGAGGATGAGTTGCAAGGAGCACATCGGCGCGCAGCAAGAGCGTCAACCCTTCTTGCGGCTGCTGCGGGTGCAGAGGTACCCAGGCGTCTGCGTCGAACGGCGTCGTATCGAACGGCCGTGCGGTGGGCAGTGTGTCGGGCGCCCATTCAGCGGCCAGCAGGGCGCATTCCTGCTGATCGAGCAGCAGCGAAAGCACCGCAAACGGAAACCGGGCCAGGTCTTCACCCGCCGCCGGCGTCCCCGCCCCGAGGGGAATGCGGGCGGCGGCCTCGTAGTCGCTGCGCCGCAGGACAGGCGTGCTGCGCCAAACCGAATGCGACATCTCCGGTATCAGCAGCGGGGCGGACGGCGTCGGTTCGGGCGCGGCCAGGCCGGCGGCGGCCAGCGTCTGCGGCGTGATCTGCGGATAGACGGCCTGCGTCACCAGACCGGTGGGAAGATCGGCGCCCAGGCGCACATCGCGCAGCCGGAAGCGACGCACGATGGTTGCCTGCGCCGACAGGACGGCCTGCCGCCCGGCCTGATCGGCGGCGCTTTCGGTTTGCGTCTGCAACTCACGCAGCGCGCCGATGGCCTGGTCAACGGCGCCCGTCTGGGCGACTTCGATGGTCAGCGCCGCCGCCAGCGGCGGTATGCGCCGGTGAATCTCGACGGGCGTTCCGGTCGCGCTGGCCGCAGCGGCGGCGGGTGACGGGAACCCGGTAAATGTCGGCGGCGCCAGGGCCGCCTGCATCTGCAACAGCAGCGTCCCCAGGCGGTCGGCGTTCAGCGAACCGGGTGCGGGCAGGTCAGGGCCGATTTCGGCCAGTGTCTGTGCGGGCGAAAGCAGCGCCGGGTAGGCCAGGTGCGCAAATTCCAGGCGCACCGCGGCGTCCATGTCGGCTGGCGGCAGCCAATCGAGCCAGGCCGCCGCCGGGCGCATGGCGTCCAGCGGTGCGCGCAATGCCAGCGCCTGGCGGGCCAGCGCCAGGGCTTCGTCTGGCTGCCCGTTGGCGCTCAACTCACGCGCCCGCAACAACGCCGCCCAAGCGCGCAGTTCCGGCTCTTGCTCAGGCAGCCGGTCGAGCAGCAGTCCGACGGGCGCTCGCCCGGTCTCAGCGGCCGCCAACAGCGCCGCTTGCGCCTGGTGATCGGCGGCCAGTTCTGACGTCAGGCCGGGGTCGAGCCGCCGCAGCCAGTCGTTCAACTGTGCGGGCGTGGCGTCGTCAGAGGCGGCGGTTGCCAGACAGCCGGCCAGGGCGCGCAGGTGCAGGCGGGGCGGTGCGGGCTGCGGCGTCTGTTCCAGAATGGCCAGACATTCGCGCCAGCGGGCAAAGGCGTTGTCGCGGCGACGTTGGTTGAGACGGGCGGCGCTGTAAGTTGCCAGAACGGCGGCGCGCAGCGGGGTGTCGCTGCCGTCGAAATGACCTTCGGCCTGCAGCCGGGCGCGCCCTTCCTCCCATTCGGCCTGCGCTTCGGGCGTCAATGGCTGGCCGCTCCACCAGCCAGTTGGGCGATAGGTGGCCACAGCGCCATTGCGCCCCAACAGGCGATCACACACCGTCTCCAACCAGGGCCAGGCGTCCGGGTGCGTAAAACGGGCCTCGATCTGCGCCCACCAGGCGGCGGCCGCGGCAGCGTCATACGACAGTAGCAGGCGCAGGGCATTGTCGAGATGCGTGACGCTCAGGGCATCTTGCGGGGCGCGCAGGGTGAGCTGCTGCAACGCAGCGCCGCCGCGCAGGGCGGCCAGGTCGAGCGCCGCTTCGTCGCGCCGCATGAAGTAGGCGCGCAGCTTGGGCAGCAGCAGCCGGTCAACTTCCAGAAACGGCTCCTGCCGTTCGACCCATTCCTGGCGCCCAACCGCTTCGAACAGGCTCTGCCAGGAGGCGCGGCCGTCGGCAGCGGCAGGCAGATCGCCGGCGGCGGCGGTCAGCATGGGCAGGTCGAAACGGCCGAGCAGGGCGACGGCAGGCATCAGGGTGCGCAGGGCGGCGGGTTGCAGGCGGCCCATGATGCGCAGATCAATGTACTGATCGGCGTCGGCGGTGCGGATGGTCTGGGCGTCGAGGGTGGGCATTTCGCGCACCCAGGTGGCGTAGAGATCGAGGTCGAAGGGGCTGCAGCGTGGGACATCGGCGGGCGCCTGATGTGGATCGCTGAAGCGCAGACCGGCGCTGTTGTCCGCCGAGGCCTGGCCCAGGCGGCCATATTCCGGGCTGCGTTCGATGATGGCCGCCAGGCGGTCGGCCGGCTCGACGGGCACGCCGGCGCGCGTCGTCAGGAAGGTGTTGGCCTCCTCGTGCGTGAAGCCGCGGATGGCGTGCAGCCGCAGATAGGGGCGCGTGGGCAGTGGGCGCGCCGCTGGCCATTCCCAACCGGCCCCCACCGAGGCCAGCGGCCGCCGGCCGCAAAAGATGACCCGCACCGTGACGCGCGCGCGCTGCGCCTCGCTCTGCATCTGTTCGAGCATGGCAAAGGTGGCGCGCACGTTGTGCGGCACCTCGCCCTCAGCGCTGATGCGCGCCAGTTCCTCGCAGGTGTCCAGGATGAAGACGACCGGCTGCGGCAGTGTGCGCAGCGCCTCGACGAAGGCGCGCAGCACATCCTGAAACTCCCGGTCGCCGGTGGGCAGCGGCGGCAGCGCGCCCAGGGCAGGCGCCGGCAGCCGACCGTGCAGATTGGTCACCCGGTCGTGAAAACGGGTGAAGGCTTTGGTGGCCTCTGCGCCAGGCGCATAGAGCAAGAGTTCGGCCGCCAGGTTTTCCAGCAGCAGGCCGGGCGCGCGCGCCGGATAATCGGGGCTGAGGTGATCGAAATCAATGCGGGCGCAGGCGGCGCGCTCTTTGAAGCGTTCGTCTTCGGTCAGCAGCAGGGTCAGGTGACGCACGAGCATCGTCTTGCCGACGCCGCCCAGGCCGATGTAGTGCAGCGCCCATTCCTGCGGCGGGCTATCGAGCAGCGACAGGAAGGCCTGCATCTGCTCGCGCCGCTCCAGGAAGCGGCTGAGGTGACGGCGGTCGAAGTCACGGCGGTGATAGAGTTCCAGACGGCGTCCGGCGCGCTGCGTTGCCGCCAACAGGTCGCCGCCGAACAGTTCGGCCAGTGGGCTGGCGGCCTCGATCCAGCGCAGCGCCTCGGCGGTGTCACCGGCGCCAGGACGCAGCAGATCGTCCAGGCGCCGGTCGAGCAGCATGGCGGCGTCGCGTGGGTGTTTGCGCAGCGCCGTTGCCAACGCTGACCAGCGTCGCGTGGCGACGGGGACGGCCATCATGTCGAGGGCTTTCTGGATGCGCTGGCCGATCTGCGCGGCGGTTTCGGCGACCAGGCGCGCCCCGCGCTGCGGATCGTTGAGGATGCGGGTCAGGATGTCGCTGCGTGCGCCGGGCGCGGCCCAAAAAGAGGCGGCGGTCGTTTCGACGGCAGACGCCAGGCCCAGGTCGGCCAGCAACGATGCGTCGTAGTCGCTCAGGTCGGGGGTGCGGCGCGCAGTTTCGCCGGCTGCGGGCGTGGTGGATGGGGCAGATTCGCCGGCCGTTGGCGGCGGGGATGGGGGCGCGCCGCTGAATGCGCCGGCTGCCGGCCGATCGCTCTGCGCCAGGCCGTTACGCACGGCATTGGCGAAGAAATCGTCCGGGGTCTGATCGCCGGTCGGAAATCCGCAGGCCGCGGCCAGGGGCGCTGTCCAGACTGGAGGCAGCGCCAGCCACAGCAGCGTCTCATCGCTCACGACGCCCAGGCGTTGTGAGCGCACTTGGGCCAGCGAAATGGGCGCATCGCTCATCATGGCTGGCCTCCTGCGTCCGGCGGGCTAGATGCGGCCAAGCAGCAGATCATCCTGCACCTCTTCCAGAACCTGGTCGGCCTGCGCCTGGGCAATCGCTTGCAGCAGGGCGTCGTTGTTGAACAGCCGTGAAGGCACGCCGCCCACCACGCTGCGCATCCGTTCGAAGAAGGCCTTGACGGCGGTCGCGTCGGCCTGCGAGTTCACCACCAGCGGCAGCCGGTTGGGATCGGGGAAGGGAGAGCGCCAAAAGAGGAATTGATTGTAGGCGATGTGCGCCTCGTTCTCGCTGAACGGCTTCAGCTCTTGATGCAGCACATAGACGCGCCCCAGACAACTGCGCATGACGCCGTCGGTGGCGTCGTTGGCGATGCCCGCTTTGGAAAAAGTGAAGACGACCGGCAGCGGTTCGGAATCATCGGCCAGCCCCAGGCCGCGGTTCGAGATGGCGACGTTGAGCAAATCGCGTACCACCGGCTCGTCGAAGCGGTGCAGGTCGTCCAACAGCACAAGCACGCGCGGCAGGGCCAGGCGCAGCGTAGACGGCGGTTGGGCGGGCGCGACGGCCAGGCGGGCGGCAACGGTCAGCGCGGCCAGGTCGAGTCGCAGGGCGGCGGCGACCAGGGTCGGATCGTTGTAGGCCGGAACGCTGAGCAGATTGTACTGCTCCTGGATGCTTGGATGCAGGCCCTGCCCGGCGCTGATCGTCACACCGAGCAGCGGCTTGAAAACGGCGAACTGGGCGGGGTTGATCTCGGCGATCCGCTCGAACAGTTGGGCAAATTCGAGATGGTTGGCGCAATGCTCGATCAAGAGTTGCACGCGATCGGCGGCGGGGCGGGCAATCATGGCGTCGTGCACGGGGCGGAAGTAGTCGTAGAGCAGGGCGTCGAGATCGTTTTGCTGTAGCGCCCTGACGATCAGTTGCCGGATCAGTGCCGTGTTGTAGGCCGATGCGGCGATCGGGATTTGCTGGCCGCGGTGCAGCAGGTTGAGCTTAACCACTTCGCTGTCGCGCGGCAGTTCCAGGCGCGGCAGGCCAAACCAGGCGCGCGCCTCGATGATCTTGCCCACCAGCTTGAGGGCCAGATCGAGCAGCGTCCTGGGTACTTCAGCGCCGGGCGGCATGGCGTAGAGCAGGGGAATGTAGTTGTCCTGCACGGCGTAGCGCGCCAGTTCTTCGAGAAAGCGGGTCTTGCCGTAACGCGGCGCCACGATGCCCTGATCCGGCTCGGTCACTTCGACGGCCATGACGGTGCGCCGGCTGGCCACAGCGCCGGGACGGGCCGCACCGCGTGCCAGGAACGAAGCGGTGGCCTGCTCCCAGAGCTGAAAACGGTCACAAAAGACGTTGTTCGATTGGCGGTACTGCATGTCGAGATCGGCCAACTGCTGCGTCAGGGCCGGATCGGCAAAGACGGGGATGAGCGAGGAGGCGTCGCTGGCGACGAGGATGGGGCCGGCCCAGGCCTCGGCGCTGATGCCCATCTGCCGAAAGGCGCGGCGGCCATCGGCGCAGGCGGCCGAGAGGGATTGGCCGCTGAGCAGCGCCTCGTAGGCGCCGCGCGCAAAGAGACGGGCGGCGTAATTGCTCAAACTGCCGCTGAGGATCGCCGTCAGCGGGACGCCGGCGGCGATCAACTGGGCGGCGAAGACCGGGGCGACGTCGGCGCGCCCCGATCCGAGGTGCAGTGACAGAGGCGGCACGTTGCCGGCCGCGTCGCGCAGCGCATTGGCCAAATCGAGCGCCCGGTGATGCTGCCACAGGGCGCGGTTGAAGCGGTCCGGCAGGCTAAGCAACGGCTGGCCGGCGGCGTCGCAGGCGGCCGGGGCGATCAGATGCACAACGGTGGGTTGGAACGTCTGCACCGCGTCCTTCAGGGCGAACAGGCTGGCTTTAACAAGCACGCGTGACACGATGCTGTGGTTTTGGGGCGTGCGCACATGGCGCAGAAAGACCAGGAAACTGGCGCCTTCTTGCAGTGCGGCGTCGTCCAGATCACTGGCCAGGACGAAGAGTGCCCGCACCGGCGCCGGCAGGGGCGTCAAGGCGGCGGTCGTCTGGCTGACGATGCGCATTAGATTGACCGGCTGCTGCACGTCGAGGCACAGAAACTCACGGCCATCGTGCAACAGTTCCCAGGCCAGGCGGTGCAGATCGAGCGCGGCGGCGGGCAGGCAGAGGTGCAGATCGAGCGGGGCGCCGGCCGCCGCCTGCTGGACGGCGGCCCAGTGCGCATTGCCCAGCAGCGCCTGGAAAAGGGCACGGCCCAGGGCCTCTTCATCGCCCGCGCTGGCCTGACGCGCTGCCGTCCGCTCGATCAAAGCATCCCAGGGCGGCCCTGCCAGGCGCGGTAAGAGACGCGGCGCCAGCGTCATCGCCCCGCCTGCGCCGGTCACATCGTACCGGGCCTCGCAGCCCGCCGTTGTCTCGATCACTTCGACCCGCAAACGCATCATCCACCCACAATCCGACCGGTTTTCGCCGGTCCCGCCCTATTTTACCACATCTCTCGTCCCAACTCCCACCGCCGCCGCCAACACAAGCCAGGCCACGAAACCGCCCTGCGTCCCCCACACCCCAACGTCGAGCAGGCCATCCAGGCACAGGCCGAGCAGGCTGAGCAGGGCCGCGCCCGCCGCCATCTGCGCCAGCGGCTCTGCGGCGCGACGCCAAACCGCATGCGCCTGGCCCGCCGCCGTCAGCAGCAGCGCCAGATAGGCGATCAGCCCGGCGATGCCCAAATCAACGCCAGTTTGCAAGAAGAGATTGTGTGCATGGGGCGCAATGAAATCGGCGGCGCCCATGCCAAAGTCAGGGTAGAGGGCCGGGCCGGTCACGCCAAAGCTGCCAAGACCCGCGCCCGTCAACCCGAAATCTTGCAGCATGACCAGCCCCTGCGCCCACACCATCTGCCGGCTGAGCCAATCGGCGGCCAGGCGCGGCCAGGCCAGCCAAAACAGCCCCGCCGCGGCGACGGCGCTGGCGGCGCCGAACAAGGGGCGCCGCGCCGTGCGCTGCCAAATCAGCGCCCAGGCCATGCCCGCCAACCCTAGCCAGGCGGCGCGCGACTGCGTGAGCAGCAGGGTCAGCAGAGCGGGCGCCAGCAGGCCAAGCGCCGCGGCGGCTTGCCAGCGCCAGGCGCGTTCCCGGCTCGACAGCCGCCAGGTTGCGCCGGCGAAGGGCAGCAGCAGCAACAGCGCGGCGGCGGCGACATTGGGATGCAGGGTATCGGCGAGCAGGGTGGGCAAACGGTCGTAGAGCGGCGTCAGCGGCAGCAGTTTGGCGGCGGGCCAGCGCGTACCGATCAGCGCCAGCAGCGCCAGAACGATCTGTGCGGCGGTCAGCCCCCACAAGGCCAGACGCAGGCGCACCGCCAGCGGTAGGGTGGGGCGCGTCAACAACCAGACGACGGCCAGAAAAGCGGTCAGACCGAGCAGCAGACGTTGGCCGAACGCGACGGCCAGGTCGCGATCCGAACTGGTGAGCCAGGCGAGGGCGGCGCTGAGCAGGAGGAGGAGCAGCGGCCAGCGCACCCCGCGCAGCGCCAGTCGCATCAGGCTTCGCCGGAGCTGGCGACCGTGGGCGCGGCGGGCGTGCTGCTCTGCGCCAGGAACAGAATCAGCGCCAGCGCCAGCACGCCGCCAAGCGCAGCGGCCAGCGCCATGTTGAGCAGCGTGTGCGGCTCGGCGTTTTCGGAGGGGGGCAGCGCCGTGGAAGCGAGGCGAACCTCGGTGCTGGTCGTTTCGCTGGCGATGGAGACTTCAGCGGCGCGACGGTTGAGAGCGGTAAAACTCTCCCAGGCCAGGTCGCGCGTATCGGTCAAGCGGCGTCGCGCGTCGCTTTGTGTTTCGAGTTGACTCTGCAGGGCGTTGACTTGCGCCTGCATCTCCTGCACCGCCGCCATCAGGTCCTGCCCGGCCACCGCCGCGCTGAGCAGATCGGGCGCTTGCAGGGCCTGGCTGCGCAGAGCGGCGACCTCACTGCGCCAGGTCTGCTGCAGGTCACGCAGGGCGGCCTCCAGCGCCTGCAAACTGGCCAAACGCTGCGCCGGCGTGGCGGCGTCGCGCAGATCGTCCATGGGGATTTCGAGTTGCAGCGGCACATTGGCGCCGGTGGTAAAGACGCTGACCTGCACCAGTAGATTGCTGAGCGCGGCCGCCGCGGCGCTGTCGTTGGGCGCCGTGCGCAACTGCACCTGCAGCGCCCGGATGTTGGCCAGCAGCAGGTCGAGCCGGTTGATGTTGTCCAGGCGCGACTGCAACTGCATCTCCAGCGCCTCGATCTGTTGGCGCTGCAGTAGGGCGAGGATTTCCTTCTTCTGCTCGATCTGGCGTTCCAGCTCGGCAAGATCGTTCTGCTGCAAGAACGCGATCAGGTCTTGTTCGGCTTTCAGATAGGCGGCCCGGGCCGTTTGCGCCTGGGCGTTGGCCTGCGTTGGCGACTGGACGACCTGGCTGTAGAGGGCGTTGATGCGCTGCTCGGCGACCTGCGCCCAGAGGTTGGCCAGGCGCGCCGCCTGGGCGGGCGTGTCGCCGCGCACGGTCAGGTTGAGCACATTGGCGCGCGCGCCGGGCGCCAGCCGCTCCTTCAGGTCGGTCACAGTGGCGACGCGCGCGGGTAGATCGGCGCCCGCCTGTTGCCAGACCTCATTGACGATGTCATCGCTCATCACCAGCGCCAGCAGGGTTTCGCGCCGCCCGCGATCATCGGTGCTGGCGGTGCGCACCAGGTCTTCGTCCGACACGGTTTCCAGGCGCGGGTCGAGCGAGATGCTTGGCTTGAGGCGTGTCATGACGAGGCTGGCGGTAGCGTCCCAACGCTCCGGCAGGACGAACAGGCTGAGAAGCGCCGCCGTCAAGGCGGCGAACAGAGGGCCGGCCAGCAGCAAACGCCACGATTGGCGCAGGAGTCGCATGAATTCAGGCGCTGACACGAGCTATCGAATCCCTTCGATCACGGTGTTTTCGACGTTCTGAGCGGGCGGGGTCAGGGTTGCGTCGCCGGTCGGGCGTTCGCGGCGCGGGGGCAGGGGGTCGAAGCGTTTGAGGCCAGATTTTTGTAGGAACAGATTCCAGACGAAGAGTGGATTGAAGAGCAAATAGCGTCGCCAGAGCCGGCGCGGTTCCTGGAAGAGGCGCCAGCACCACTCCAAACCGCTGCGCTGCATCCAAAGCGGGGCCTGGCGCAGCCGCCCGGAGTGGATGTTGAAAGCGGCGCCCACGGCGACCAGAATGGGGGCTTCGAGGCGGTCACGGTGTTCGGCCAGCCAGCGGTCCTGCTTGGGTGTGCCCAACGCGACCCAGACCACATCGGGCCGGACGGCGTTGATGCGCTCGATCTCTTCCTGCTCGCGTGCGGGGCTGGGCGGCGTGAAGGGGGGAGAAAAGGCGCCCGCCACCTGCAAACCCGGATAGTCGCGGCTCAGGCGCATGGCCAGCGCCTCCGGCACGCCCGGCGCGCCGCCGTAGAAGAAGTGACGGTAGCCGCGGGCGGCGGAAAGCTGGCAGAAAGCCAGCATCAGATCGGGGCCATAGACTCGGCTGACGGCCTGGTGTCCCGACAGACGGCCCAGCCAGACCAGCGGCATTCCGTCGGGTGTCGCCAGATCAGCGCCGTTGACCATGGCGCGCAGCGGCAAGTCGTACTGACACTCCATCACCGTGTGCACGGTGCAAACGCAGACATAGGCGCGCCGCCGGGCGGCGATCCAGGATTCCATCAACTGGAGCGTGCGCGACATATCAATCATGCTGATGCCCACGCTCAGCACATTCAGGCGTTCGATCGAGTCCATAACACCTATGGTAAACGATAAACGGAAAAACGAAAAACGGTGAAGGGGCGCGCGCCAAAACCGCTTCAGGATCACGCGACGCCCTCCCCAACCAGTCTGTGCAGCGCCTCTTCGGTGACGGCGGCCAGGGCGTCCCAGGTGAAATGCGCCTGCACTTTGGCCAGGCCGGCCGCTCCCATGTGCGTCGCCAGGACCGGCTGTGCCAGCAGCAGGTTGAGGCGCTCCGCAATGGCGACGGGGTCTTGCGTCACGACGAAGCCGTCATGGCCGGAGGCGATGACGTCGCTCACCGCCGGCGCCGGTCCGCCAATCACCGGTTTGCCAAAGCTCCAGGCTTCGGTGAAGACGCCGCCAAAACTCTCCTGGCTCGACGGCACGCAGAGTACGGCGCAGTCGGCCAGGGCGGCGGTTTTGTCTGACAGGCTCACGGCGTCCAACTCCACCAGCCGCGGATCGGCGACATTGCGAAAGAGGCGGCGGGAGAAGGGGGTGCGCGGCCCCACGAAGGCGAACCAGGCGTCGGGGTGCTGTCGCCAGACCAGCGGGGCAGCGGCCAGCAGGGCTTCGAGGCCCTTGTAACGGTATTTTTGCGCCAGGAAGAGGATCAGCGGGCCGGGCGCGGCGGGGTTTGGCGCATGGTGGCGCACGAACGCACCGGGCGGCGGGGCAGGGTCGGCCAGCACGGGCGCATTGCCGGCGACGAAGATGCGCTGTTCGGGCACGCCCAGTTCGATCAGGGTGCGGCGCTCGCTGTTGGTCAGGGCCATGACGGCGTCGGCCTGACGGTAGAGATCGAGATACTGGCGGTAGTTCCAGCCGACCCAGCGCGGGTGATGATAGGGGGTCAGGACGAAGGGCACGCGCCGGCGGTGCGCCAGCGCCAAGGAGGCAAAGCCGAGGTTTTCGCGCCCGATGCGCGCATGGTAGACCAGATCGCAGGCGGGCGCCAGCTTTTCCAGCTTGGGCAGCAGGCGTGCGCTGATACCGGCGATGGCCTGCTTCTTGCAGGCGTAAAAACCGGCTACGTAGGGCAGCAGTTGCAGGCGCTGGCGGCGGCTCCAGGTCAACTGCTGCACGGCGACGCCGTCGAGGTTGTAGGTGCGCGGGGCGTTGGGGGCCAGGAGGGTCGTTCCCAACAGCCAGTCGCTACGCGGCTGATCCCAGAACGAGGCGACGGTGACGCGGTGGCGCTGCGCCAGCCGGCGCATCAACTCATGCGTGTGACTCTGCGCACCGCCGATGGCGGGCGGGTAGGAGGTGATGGTGCAGAGAATGTTCATCATACCGCCCGTTCATGCGGCTGCCTGGCGCGTGATGGTCAGTCGCCAGACTTCGGTATTTTGACCGCCCAGGCGGTACTTGTAGACTTCGTTGCCCTGCAGGAAGTCGAACAGGCGCACGCCCGACTGGATGGCGTATTCGATGCAGCGGGCGAGCAGGACGACGCCGGCGCTCCACTCCCTGAAGTTGACCGGATCGTAGCCGGAGTTGTAGAGCAGCCACTGGTCTCGCCAGCGAAAGCTGAAGAGCGAGGCAGCGGGGCGTTCTTCGATGGTGAGGGTCGCCAGCGCCAGCCAGCCCTGCGCCGCCATGACCTGCGCCACGTCGCGGAAGAAGTCCTGCATGACCGGTTGGGCCATGAAATCGTCCTTGTCGCTGCTGCTCATCTGGTGCAGCCGGATGAAATCCTCCACGTCGCACGCCAGATCGCCGGGGGTTCTGTTGAGGTGCCAGCGGACGGCGGGCGCCTGCTCGATCTTGCGCAGTTTGCGCCGCACTTCGTGGCGTTGATGCTTGTCGAGCGAATCGAGATAGGCGTCCCAAGTGACCGGCAGGGGCAGAACGGGGCAAACATCTTCGATGCGCAGCTCGGTTTGCCAGCCAGAACCGAAGTGAGCGGCGAGCGCGGCCAGAGTGGGCGAGGCGGCGGGAACGTTGACCAGTTCGAACGAGTCCCAGGCGGGCGCGTCGGCGCTGCGCAGCCAGGCGGCCAGATCGGCATAGACGGCGGCCGCAGCGGCGGGCGTAACGATAATGTCGAGGTAATCGCTCACCTCGATGCCGCCGACCAGCAGCAGCCGGCGCCGGCCGTCCGGCGTGCGTTCGATGTACAACGGCGCCAGCGCCAGCAGGCGGTCGCTTTCTGGGTCATGCCAGTGCAGCAGGTAGAGTTCATCGGTGCCCCAATGCCGCCACCAGGTGGTTTGCCATTCCCAACTGAGAAAGATGGTGTCCGTTTGACTTTGGCGCAGCAGGTCGTTCCAGGCCTCGCGCAGCGCGTCGAACGCGCAGGCATCTCGTTCGATGATCAGCTTCACAAACAGTTCCTCACGGGAGAACAATGGAAACCTGACAGGTCTTCCACACAACCTGACAGGTCTTGGAGACCTGTCAGGTTTCCAGGTCTT
>CAZOLV010000052.1:15641-37653 GCA_964580725.1 uncultured Anaerolineae bacterium
CAGGTCTTCCACACAACCTGACAGGTCTTGGAGACCTGTCAGGTTTCCAGGTCTTCCACACAACCTGACAGGTCTTGGAGACCTGTCAGGTTTCCAGGTCTTCCACACAACCTGACAGGTCTTGGAGACCTGTCAGGTTTCCAGGTCTTCCACACAACCTGACAGGTCTTGGAGACCTGTCAGGTTTCCAGGTCTTCCACACAACCTGACAGGTCTTGGAGACCTGTCAGGTTTCCAGGTCTTTCTTTACGATGTTTTGCGGCGGCGCAGGAGCAAGTAGACGATGGCGGCGACCAGAAGGATGCCGGCCAGCCAGATCAGCGGGTTCTTGAGCGCGATGGCAAGCGCCTGCCTCAAGATGCCGCTGATACTCGTCCCGGCGGCGCGGGCCGTCGGTTCGATGAAGTCGGTCGGAATCTCGATCGGCGGCGGCGCCGCCGCCGTGACAATGGCGGTTGGCTCAGGGGCAATGGGCGTGTCGGTCGGCGGGGGGATCGGCGTGTCGGTTGGCGTGGAGGTGGGCGGCAGCGGTGTTGGCGCCGGCAGGCAGACCGTGAGCTCGACATCATCGAGGAACATCCGGCGCCGCCTGCCATTGCCGTTGTTGTAGACGTTGAAGTAGATCACGACGTGCGAACCGACGTGCTGCTTCAAGTTGACCGATTTCTCTTTCCAGTTGTCGGTCACCTCACGGTTGCGCGGCCACAGATCGCGAATCACCTGATGACGCAGGGGATGTTCGGACGGTGTCATCAAGAGCGCCTGCTGATAGTCCCCCTGATCGTTGGCATCGTCGGCCGTTGCCCAGTACGACCAGGTCAGAGTGACATCCGTGGCATGAATCGGAATGATGACATCCTGGCGCACGGAAGAAAACGACGCGGCGTCGTTGTTGTTGCTGCCTAGCATCACCGACCAGTTGCCCTCTTTCTTGGGATCGGTCACCCGCTGCGGGGCCAGCGGCTCCTGAAAGAAGTACCAGGCGGGATCGCGCGTCTCCAGTTCCTGTTCGAAGCCGGGGTTTTCCAGCCAGTTCTTACATCCCGGCGGTAAGGGTGTATTGGTCGGCGGCGGGGTGGGCGTGGGGGGCAGCGGCGTGAAGGTGGCCGTGGGCGGGATGGGGGTTGGCGGGCCGGGCGGCGTGGCGGTCGGTGTCGCTGTTACGATGACCGGCCCTGGCGTCGGCGTGTTGGTGACGACGATCGGCGTCCAGGTGGGGGTGGCGGTGGGCGGGCCGGTGGGGGTCGGCGTATTGGTGACGACAATCGGCGTCCAGGTGGAGGTGGCGGTGACCACGATCGGGGTCGGCGTGGCTGTGATGATGACCGGCGTGGGGGTGGCCGTCAGCACGATGGGGGTGGGGGTGGCGGTGCTGGTTGGCGCAATGCCGAAATTGACGATCAGGCCGCCAGCGCTCAGCGTCACCACGACGCTGGAAGGGGTGGTTGGGCTGTAGCCGGGAGGCGGTGTGCTGCTGATCGTGTAGGTGCCGGCCGGCTGTGCGCCGAAGGTGTAATTGCCGGCGGCGTCGGTCAACACGGTGGAGCCGGGGGTCAGCGTCACCGGCAGACTGGGATAGCCCAGCTCGCCGCTGTCATAGATGCCGTTCAGGTTGGTGTCCACGAAGACGCGGCCGCTGATGACGCCGCCGGGACCTGGCGTGGGGGTGTCGGCCAGACAAACGATCAGAGACACATCATCGAGGTACATGCCGGCATGGCTGCCCACACCATCGTTGCGCACATTGACGTACAGACGCAGCGCCTGGCCCTTGAAGGGCAGAAGATCGCGCGTCAGGTTGACCCAGGCGCGATCGTTGCGCTGGTCGCGCCAGACAACAGATAACGTGCTGTTGGTTGCCGCATCCTGCAGAATGATCTCTTGGTAATCGTTCTCGCCGCTGGTCGCCAGGAACGGCCAGACTGACCAGGACAACATCGCGCTGGTCGCCGAAGCGGGAATGGTGAACTGCTGTTGGGCGTTCGAGAAGCCAAAGACATTCGCACCGCTGATGATGCCCAATCGCATACTGCGCGTGGGGCTGACCGACTGCGCCGTGTCGTAATCGGCCGGCGGAGGGCCGCCGGCGATCTGCCAACCGCCCGTGCTCTCCATGTTGCCGTTGACGAGCAGGTCATAGCAACTGGCCGCCGCTGCCGGTCTCGGCGTAGACCACGGAGTCAGAACCGCCAACAGACCGCACAGCGCCAGCACAAGGAACATCCTGTTTCGCGTCATAGCCACTCCATTTTTACCTGTGCAGAGACAACTTCCCGGTTTTGGCCTTGATTCCTCGTCGGAACAACGGAAGCGGTTTTTGCACGGCTCCTTTCTTCGACGCCGTTCGTCACTTGCTACGTCTCCCAACGTCTCCCAGTGTGCACTGACGGCGCCAGTATACCACAAGTTTTGCGTATACACAACGCGGGGGCAAGAGATCACGGGGCGGGCGCAAGAGATCACGGGGCGGGCGCAAGAGATCACGGGGTGGGGGCAAGAGATCACGGGGCGGGCCATGAAATTGGGTGTTGCGAACAGCCGACCGCCCGAAAAACGGTTTGACAAATGCGACGCACACAGGTATACTTTAGGCAAAGCAGCGGTTCGCCATCTCCCTGGTCGAGGCGCCCGGAGCGTGACGGAGGATGAACGACACGGCTATGAAATTCCTGGCTGCGGCAGATGACCGCACTCCCCAACCCTTCTGAAGGCACTCGGACGCGCCTGCGTCCCGGTGCCTTTTCGCTTTCAGCAGTAGACTGCTGATCATTTGGTCAAGGAGGCTCGTTCGATGGATTCAGGCTTGATCGGTAAGATCGAAAAGGGTAAACGCTACGCACAAGAGACAGATCGTGTGCACGTTGCCTTGCTGCGCGTGGATTTTCACGGTGAGCACAGCGAACATCAAGTGGAGTACAACGAAGGCAACTGGAACTGCGATTGTAGTTCGTTCCGCAATCGTGGCCTTTGCAGCCATGTCATCGCCCTGGAAACAATCTTCACCGGCTACGTGATGCCGGCGCCACTGCCAGCCCCCGTGGGGCAACCGGCGCTGGCCTGACGTCAAAACCTGGCGCGGCCCCGCCTTGCGCCGGGCCTGAACCGATCTCCCGGCGGCCGCCGGGAGCGGTCATACGTTTTGGCGCCCTTTCTGGTGCTCTTTCTGGCGCCCTTTCTGGCATCCTTCGCTCATGGCGGGCGGGTCCGGCCTTCTGCTTTTGACCCGCCCGTTCTCTTGTGCGGCGACTTGACAGATTGTCCTGATGAGATTTTTTCAAGATTCGTTCAAGATTCGTTCAAGATTCGTTCGAAACTCGTTCGAGACTCTTTTCTGGAGAACACCCTTGAAGCGTTGGCAGTTCTGGCTCGGCCTGCTGGTCAGCATCGTTTTTCTCTACGTCGCGCTGCGCGGACTCGACCTGGCCGAGGCCTGGAAGGACATCCGAAACGCCCGTTATATCTGGTTGGTTCCGGGCGTGCTCGTTTACTTCGTCGCCGTGTGGGCGCGCACCTGGCGCTGGCACTACATGCTCGGCCCACTCAAACCGGTGCCACTGAGCCGCCTGTTTCCCGTCGTCTGCATCGGCTACATGGGCAACAACATCTATCCCGCCCGCGCCGGCGAAGTCATCCGCTCCTATGTGCTCAAGCGCAAAGAGGGCATCAGCATGAGCGCCTCGCTCGCCACCGTCATCGTCGAGCGCGTCTTCGACGGTCTGGTCATGCTGCTCTTCGTCTTCGTCTCGCTGCCCTTTGCCCCCATGTTGCAAGATTTCCGCCGCTCGGTCATCTTCTTCAGCGTACTCTTTTTCCTGGCGCTGGCGGTTTTCATGATTCTGGCCGCGTCGCCGCAGCGCACCCGCCGCCTGTACGATTTCTTCGCCAACCGGCTGCTGCCGCAAGGTCTGCGCCCTCGCGTCGGTGATCTGTTCGACCGTTTCATGCTTGGCTTGTCGTCGCTGCGACGCGGCCGCGATGTGCTGATGATCTTCGCCACGTCCATCGTCATCTGGCTGGCCGAAACGGTCAAATACTGGTTCGTCATGCACGCCTTCGACTTCTCGGTATCATTCATCGTGCTGATGCTCATGAACGGCATCGTCAACCTGGTGACGACCCTGCCCGCTGCCCCCGGCTACGTCGGCACCTTCGATGCGTCCGGCATCGCCGTACTGGCCGCCTTCGATGTCCCGCGCGAGGTGGCGGCCGCCTACACCCTGGTGCTGCATGTCGCGCTCTGGCTGCCCATCACCCTGTTGGGCGCCTTCTTCATGTGGCGTGAACAAGTCTCCTGGCGCGATTTCGACGACGCCACCCACGCCAGACAATCTGATAGAACCGATTCAATCGAGTCTGTTTCATGACGCAAGCTCACGTGAGGCAAGGATGACCAAACAACAAGTGACCAGCCACACGCTCGACAACGGCCTGCAGGTGCTCATTCAAGAGATGCACCATGCCCCCGTCGCTTCCTTTTGGGTCTGGTACCGCGTCGGCAGCCGCAACGAACGTCCGGGCATCACCGGCGCTTCGCACTGGGTTGAGCATATGCTCTTCCGCGGCACCGAACGCTTCCCCGGCGGGGCCGTTCACAAGCTCGTCGCCCGCGAGGGCGGCGTGCGCAATGGTTTTACCTACCTGGACTACACCGCCTACTTCGAGACACTGCCCGCCGATCGCATCGAACTGGCCTTCCAACTCGAATCCGACCGCATGATGAATGCCCGCTTCACGCCGGAAGATGTCGAAGCGGAGCGCACCATCATCATTTCGGAACGCGCCGGGCGTGAGAACGATCCCGGTTTCCTGTTGGACGAGGCGCTCAACGCCGCCGCCTTCCCCAATCACGCCTATGGCCATGCAGTCATCGGCAGTCGCACCGACCTGACCAGCATGACGCGCGATGATCTCTGGCAGCACTACCGCACCTTCTATGCGCCCAACAACGCCATTGCCATCGTCGTCGGCGCCGTCGAGACCTCCGCCGCGCTGGCGCGCATCGCAGCACTGTTTGGAGCCGCACCCGCCGGCGCGGCGCCGCCGCCCGTCCAGGTGCAGGAAGCGCCGCAAAGCGAACAGCGCCGCGTGAAGGTCGCAGGCGAAAGCCCGGTGTCTTACGTCGAACTGGCGTTTCGCGCCCCGCCGGCGCTGCATCCCGATTTCTTTGCGCTGACAGTTCTGGACGGCATCCTCAGCGGCGCCAAATCGCCGGCCGCCTTCGGCGGCTCGCCCCTGGGCCGCAGCGCCCGCATCTACCGCCGTCTGGTCGAATCTGGGCTGGCCGCCAGCGCCGGCTCTTCGATCCGCCCAAGCCTCGATCCGCATCTCTTCAGCCTCTACGCCACGGTGCGCGCCGGTCAAACCGCCGACGCCGTGGAAAGCGCCCTGTGGGAGACGGTGGACGAGGTCGCGGCGGGCCGCGTGACAGCGAGCGAGGTGGTCAAGGCGATCAAACAGGCGCGGGCGCAGTTCGCCTACGGCAGCGAGAGCATCACACAGCGCGCCTACTGGCTCGGCTTCAGCGCCGTGACGGCTTCGCTCTCCTGGCTGGAAAACTACCTGGCCGCCATGAGCCAGGTGACGGTGGAAGACGTGCGGCGCGTCGCGGCGCTCTATCTGCGGCGCGACCAGTGCACGGTGGGTCGCTATCTCCCCCAACAGGCAGGATGATGTTCGACAACGATCTTGTGCGCACACGGCTGCGCAACGGGCTGACTATTCTGGTCAAGCCGGTGCAGGCCACTCCGGTGACCAGTGTCTGGTTTTGGTACCGCGTCGGCAGCAGAGTGGAAGGCTCCGGCGTCACTGGTGCGTCGCATTGGGTGGAGCACATGCTGTTCAAGGGCACGCAGGCCTTTGCAACCGGCGAGAGCGACCGCTTGATTGCGCGCGTCGGCGGGATGCGCAATGCCCTGACCTGGATGGACTTCACGACCTATTTCGAGACGGCGCCCGCCGAACATCTCGATTTGATTCTCGAAATCGAGGCGGACCGTCTCTATAACAGCCTGTTCGATCCCGCAGAGGTGGAAAACGAGCGCACTGTCATCATTTCCGAACGGCAGGGCGCCGAAAACGAGCCGCACTTCCTGTTGGACGAAGATGTATGCGCCGCGGCTTTCAAGGTGCACGGCTATCATCACAACACCATCGGCTGGCAGTGCGACCTGGAAACGATGACGCGGGCCGACCTCTACGGTCACTACCGGCGCTATTACACGGCGCGCAACGCCACGGTGGTGGTGGTGGGGCCGTTCGACCCGCAGGAGGTGATCGCCAAGATTACCCGTCTCTTTGGCGCTCTCAAGCCAGGGCCGCGACCGCGGCCGGAGGGGCGTCAGGAACCGCCGCAACAGGGACAGCGACGCGTGGTGCGGCACGGACCAGGCGACACCTGCTATCTTCAGGTCGCCTACCGTGCGCCCAACGCCACAGACCCCGATTTCTTCCCGCTGGTCGTCCTCGACACGATTTTGGGCGGCGCCCATGCCATGAGCCTGTTCAGCCATGACGAGCCGGCGCAAAGTTCGCGCCTGTACCGGGCGCTGGTCGAAACGGGCCTGGCGGCCGACGTGAGCGCCCAGCTCTTCCCCACCGTCGCCCCGTTTCTCTACAGTCTGCACGCGACCGTGCAGGCGCCCAACGAGCCGCACGCGGTCGAAGCTGCGCTGACGGCGGCGGTGCGGCGCCTGGTGACCGAACCGGTCAGTCAGGCCGAGGTGGCCACGGCGATCAAACAGACGCAGGCGCAGTTCGTCTATGGCGCCGAAAGCGTGACCGACCAGGCGTACTGGCTCGGATTCAGCGAGGTGGTGGCGTCGCAGGAATGGCTGGCCAGCTATCTCACGCGCCTGGCCGCCGTGACCCCTGCCGACGTCCAGCGCGTCGCCGCCGCTTACCTCACCCCCGATCAGCGTACGGTGGGAGTGTTTTTGCCGGAGAATGAGCAACGAGGAATGCTGAATGCGGAATGCTGAATGCGGAATGCTGAATGCGGAATGCTGAACTAGGAATGGGGGAGGTGTTGGTTATGAGTGAACGGTCGGTTCCTGATGCGGCAGCCATCGTCCGGCAGAAGCTGGGCAATGGGTTGGCGGTGTTGATTTATGAAAACCATGCCAGTCCTTCACTGGTTGTCAACGGCTACCTGCGCGGCGGTTCGATGTTGGAAACGCCCGCCCAGAGCGGTCTGGCCAGTTTTGCGGCAACGATGATGCGCCGCGGGGCGGGTCAGCGCTCGTTTGCGCAGATCAATGAAGACCTGGAGGCGGTGGGCGCGTCCTTTGGCGTCAGCGGCGGCTGCCATGTCACCAACTTCGGCGGCAAGTGCCTGAGCGAAGATGCGCCGCTGCTCTTCGAGGTGATGGCCGACATCCTGCGCAGTCCATCCTTTCCCGCTGCCCAGGTGGAAAAGGTGCGCGGCCAGACCCTGACGAGCCTGCAAGAGCGCGACAACGACACCCGCAGCATGGCAAGCCTGACGTTCGAACGACTGCTGTACGGCCCCGAACATCCCTACGGGCGCTCTCTCTCCGGCGAACGGGAGACGGTCAGCGCGCTGACGCGTGACGATCTGGCGAATTTCTACCGGTCGGTCTACGGCCCACGCCAGGGCGCCATCGTGATCGTGGGGGATGTTCAGGCCGCCGCTGTCCTGCAGCGCATCGAGGCGCTGTTGGGCGATTGGGATCATCCGCCGGTCACGGCGACGTTGCCCCCGGTTGCCCCGCTGGCCAGCGTAGCCCGCAGCGAGGTGGTGATTGGGGGCAAGACCCAGTCCGACGTCGTCCTCGGTTGGCTAGGGCCGTCGCGCAGCGATCCAGATTACTACGCCGCGGCGCTGACGAATACGATCCTGGGGCGCTTCGGCATGATGGGGCGACTGGGCGAAAATGTGCGCGAACGACAGGGCCTGGCCTACTACGCCTACAGCGCCATCGAGACGGGCGAAGGGCCTGGCTCCTGGATGGTGATCGCGGGTGTCAACCCGGCCAATGTCGGCCGCACCATTGCCAGCGCCCTGGTCGAAACGACGCGCTTGCTCGAAGAACTGATTTCCGACGAGGAAGTGGCCGATTCCAAGGCCTTCATGACCGGCATCCTGCCGCTGCGGTTGGAAACCAACCAGGGAGTGGCCGAAACGATTGCGGACATGGAGCGTTTCGATCTTGGACTCGACTTCCTCAAGCAGTACCCCGATCTCATCAATCAGTTGACGGCGCCGCAGTTACAGGCGGCGGCGCAGCGTTTCATTGATCCGGCGCGCTACGCCCTGGGCATCGCCGGCCCGCCGTTGTCCTGACGGCGCCTTGCGACGACGAGTGATGCATAGATAGAAAGAACGGCGATGTTGGCGGTTGGTGTTGATCTGGTCGAAGTTGCGCGCATCGAGGCGCTGGTGGCCCGCTTTGGCGATCGTTTCCTGAGGCGCGTTTATACGACGCAAGAAACGGCAGATTGCCAGGGGCAGGCCATGTCGCTGGCGGCGCGCTGGGCCGCCAAAGAGGCAGTCAGCAAGGCGCTTGGCTGCGGCTGGAGCGGCATCGAATGGACAGAGATCGAGATCGTGCGTTCGGCGCAGGGGCAGCCTTCCGTTGCCCTGCACGGCGCCGCCCAGGCCCAGGCCGTACGGCTGGGGCTGCGCCAGTGGGCCGTCAGCCTATCGCACACGGCGACGTTGGCCATGGCTTTCGTCGTGGCCCAGGAGGGTTCACAATGACCGGCCCGGATATTCTGCTCGTTGCCGATGACGCCAACCTGATCCAAATCACCGAAAGCGCCCTGCAAGACCTGGGGCGCATCGTCGTGCGCAATGACCCCAGCGACGTCACCCTGCGCCTGGCGCGCAATCGCTCCGTGGCCGTGCTGCTGGTCGAGGTGACCATTCCCGCAAGCAACCCGGAGTGGTTTCACAGCCTGCGCACCGCCCAGTCCGACGCCATTTTGATCCTGCTGGCCGCGCCCGCCGACCTGCCGGCGGTCGTGCCGCTGACGCGTTACGAGCTTTCGGAAATCGTGCTGCTGCCGGTCAGCGGCGCTGACTTGCACGAGGCAGTGGCGCGCGCCATGCAGCGCCGCCGCACCAGCCGTGAGCTGGGCCGTCTGCGCGCTCTGGTGCCGCTCTACGAGATGAGCCGCGTCTTCATGCTGCAAACCGATCTGGACGAACTGCTGCATCGCGTGCTCGAAACCGCCGTCAACGAGACGGGCGCACAGCGCGCCTCGCTCATGCTCCTGGACGAAAACCGGCTGCATCTCACCATTCAGGCCGCCGTCGGCATCCCCACCGACGTGATTTCGCACACGCAGGTGCGCCTGGGCGAGGGCATTGCCGGTTGGGTCGCCAAGACCGGGCAGGCGCTGGTGGTCAACGGGCCGGACGACCTGCCCGAATTCCTGCGCCAGAGCATGTTGGGCGGCGTGCTGCGTTCGGCCCTTTCGCTGCCCCTGACCGCCAAGGGACAGGTGATCGGCGTCATGAACCTGACCAAAACGACGCTCGAAGCTCCCTTTGCGCTTGGCGACGCCGAACTGCTCTCGGTGTTGGTTGGTCAGGCGGCGGTTGCCATCGTCAACGCTCGGCTCATCAAGCAGATGGAAGCGGCCTACGAAGAACTGTCGCGCCTGGAGCATCTAAAAACCGAATTCATCAACATTGCGGCGCACGAACTGCGCACACCGGTCAGCATCGTGCTTGGCTACGCCAGCCTGTTGACCGACCTGGCGCCGCTGGAGCTGCAAGAACTGGTCAGCCCGATCATGCGGCAGGCGCAGCAGTTGGAGCGCATCGTAGACGACTTGTTCCATCTCGATTACCTGAAATCGCTCAAGCAACTCGATCCGGGCATGGAAATCGGCCCACTCGACCTGACCGAGACGGCGCGCTATGCCGTGCGCGAGGCGCAGGCCGTGGCCGAGGCGCGCAATCTGCGCCTGGCGCTGGCGACGACCGAGCCAGTGTGGGTTCTGGGAGATTTACAGGCATTGCGCCGCACGCTGCGCCATCTGCTGGACAATGCGCTCAAATTCACGCCGGCCGAGGGCGAAGTGACGCTCACCGTACAGACCGAGGGAGGGGAGGCGCTGTTGCGTGTGCAGGACAGCGGGCCAGGCGTGCCGTCAGAAGAGCGCGAGCGCATCTTCGCACCCTTCTACCAGATCGGCCCCTCGCTGCGTCGCAGTCACGGCGGCATGGGGTTGGGCCTGAGCCTGGCGCGGCGCATGATGCAGGCGCAGGGCGGGCGGCTCTGGCTGGAAGCGCGGTCGGGGCCAGGCGCCTGTTTTTGCCTGGCGCTGCCGCTCGCCCTGCCTCGCGCCGGCGGCGAGACGAGCCTCACTCAGGCCGCCGCACGACCATGAAGAATCTCCAACTGACGCGGCGGCTGCTCTGGTGGCTGCTGTTGGGCGCCGGTCTCTTTTGGATCAACGCCTCGCGTGTGCAAGATGCCACCCTGGCCGGCCCGCCAGGACAGCGCCCACCCAGTCCCCAGGTCGGTTTTCCGGCGCCAGACTTCACCCTGCCCACGCTGGGGGGTGGAACGCTGCACCTGGCCGAGACGCGCGGCCAGCCGCTGATCCTCAACTTCTGGGCGACCTGGTGCCCTCCCTGCCGCGCCGAGATGCCCGCCTTGCAGGAAGCGGCGCGTCTGGCCGATGTCACCGTGTTGGCCGTCAACCAGGGCGAAGGGGAGGCGCAGGTTGCCCAGTTCATGCAGACGCAGGCGCTGGCGCTGCCCGCCCTGCTCGATCAAGATGTCGCCGTCAGCCAGCTCTATCGCGTCCGCTCGCTGCCCACCACCTTCTTCATTGATGGCGACGGTGTCATTCGCGAGATCGTGATCGGCGGCCCCATGAGCAAGGCGCTGCTGCAGAGCAAGATCGAGCGCCTGCTGCCATGAATTTGGACTATGAAAAACTCTAAAGGTTTCTGAAACCTTTGGGGTTTGGGATTTCGACCATGCTGCCCACCATTTCGATTGCCGGCCTCAGCCTGCCCACGGGGCCGCTGTTGGCGCTGTTGGCGCTCTACGCCGCGCTTTGGCTGGCCGCGCGCCTGGCGCAACCGCAGGGGCTGGAGGGCGATCATCTGTGGAATCTGGGCTTTGTGGCGGCGCTGGCAACGCTGATCGGCGCCCGCCTGGCCTACGTGGTGCAGTTTTGGCCAATCTACCGGCAAGATTTGCCCGCCATCGTCTCGCTGCGGCCCGGAACGTTGGCCTGGACGCCCGGCGTGCTGCTTGGGCTACTGGCGGGATTGATCTATGTGCGGCGCGCCCGCCTGCCGCTGGCGACGGCGCTCGATGCACTGGCGCCGGGCGCGCTGCTTGGCCTGGCCATTCTCAGCCTGGCCGACTTCCTGACCGGCAACGCCTACGGAACGCCAGGCGCCGTGCCCTGGGCTGTCGAGCTGTGGGGCGCACGGCGTCATCCCGTGCAGCTCTACCATCTGGGTGCGCTGCTGATTGCGCTCGTCGTTGTCCTGCGCCAACCGCTGGCGCCGTCTGGCCAGCGCGCCTGGTTGGCCCTGTTCCTCTACGCCCTCAGCCGCCTGCTGTGCGACGCCTGGCGCGGCGACAGTCACATTCTGGCCGGCGGCTTTCGCGCCGAACAGATCATCGCTCTGGCTGTGGCCCTGATGGTTTGGGCGCGGCGGCGCTGAGGCCAAATGGGATGTTCCTACCCGACTTTCAGAACCGGTGGGTGTACAATTAGAGTGCCAGACTTTAGAAAGGAGCCGACAAAAATGACTGTCATGGATGTTCTCGCTCTGATGGCGATCTTCCTGCTGCGCGTCGGTGTCCCGTTGCTCGCCACGCTCGTTCTGGCTTTTGTGCTCCACCGTCTCGATGCGCGTTGGCAGGCGCAAGCGAACGCAACGCGTCACACCTGACCCGTCCAGCGCCGGCGTCGAGCCGTCATGACGGCAGGTTCATCTGTCCATCCTCGACAAGGTAGGGTCGGCTGCTTGCCGGCCCTACTGGAACCCTACAGTTCCTGGATTTCCGCCCGCAGGGCGCGCAGTTCGCCTGCCGCCTGCAGCAAATGGCTCTCGATGTCGCTCAACTTGGCGCGTTCCGTACGCACGAAGCGCGTGTAGGGCGCCATCGCCTCGCGAATGCGGAAGAGTGACCGTTCCAGCTCCCGTTCGAACTCGGCGCTGAGCGCCGTACCCAGGCGATCGCGCAGCGTTTCCATCTTCGCCTTCAATTCCAGCTTGGCCTTGCGCCGGCGCGCCGGCAGGATGTAAAGCCCAATGGCCGCCACGGCTCCTGCCGCCAGGACGCCGCTGACGTCGGCCAGCGTCGTGTGCAAAACAGCCACCAGCGCCGCACCCAGGCCAATGGCGCCCACCTCGGCAATGGCGGTTTGCGCCACCGCCATCTGCACCGATTCGGCCAACTGGCGCGCCTCGCCGGCCCGATCATAGCTGGCCACCACCTCGCGCGCTGCCCGTCCCACCGACGCCAACAGCTCGCGCCGGTTGAACTCGAACTGACCGCCCAACTGCCCCACGATGCGGTTCTGGTGCTGTTCGGCGCGGCGATTCAGATAGTCCATCACCCCTTGCCACTGCTTGTAGTCGCGCTCCACCAGCCAGTCAATCAACTCGCCCACCTGCACTTCGATCTCTTGTACGGCGTCGGCGATCACCTTTTCTTCGAACTCGCTCTTGACCTTGCTGGCGTTGATGAGATCGAGGATACGCGCCACGCGCACCGTGTCGTCGAAGAATTCCATTCCGCGCGCCGCCATCTTGTGCAGCACGTTGTCCACGTGACTCAGTTGATACTTGAAATCGCGCCCCATCTCCTCGGCGTAAGCGCCTAGCTGGCTCTCGATGGTGTCAATCGTCTTGAAATCTTCGCCCAACAGGCCGATGCGTGCCTGTGTCGTGCCGTGATACTGTTCCTGCAGGCGCGTCGCCACGCCCAGCGGGTTTTCCAGCTTCAGCCGCACGCGCTGGCGCTGATCGAGCGTGCCCAGGATGAACTCCTCCAACGGCGCAAACCGGCTCGCCTGCAGCAGCGCCGCCCGCTCCACGCCGCCCACCGTCTTCGCCTTTTGCGCCAGCCGCGCCGATACCGGGAAAATCTGCGGGCGCACGCCAAGCAGCGTTTGGGCGTTGTCTTCCACGAACTGCACCACCTGCTGAATGTCATCTTCCTGCTCGAAGATGTCAATCTTGTTGATGACGATCACCACCTTCTTGCCCCATTCCCGAATGCGGCCGAGAAAGGCGCGCTCCGATTCGGAAAACGGGCGATCGGCCGAAGTCACGAAGAGCACCAGATCGCTGCGTGGGACGAAATCCTCCGTGATCTCCTGATGGCGTTGGATGACGGCGTTGGTGCCGGGCGTATCCACCACGTTGATCTCTTGCAGCCACTCTACCGGCAGGCTCAGAACCAGCACATCCTCTTCGCGCATGGTTTGTGTCTGCGCCGGGCCGTAGCGCAGGATGTTGATGCGGTTGGTCGTCGGCGTCACCCCCTCCTGCAGCAACTTTTGGCCGAGCAGGGCATTGATGAAAGCCGACTTGCCGGCGTTGAACTCGCCGACGACCACCAGCAGGAACAGTTCTTCGAGCTGACGCAGGGCCAATGCCAGGCGCCGTTCATCTTCTGGCGCGGCGTCCAACTGCGCCAGGGTGACGCGCAAATTTTCCAACAACGTGCGTTCCCGCTGCAAGAGCGCGGCCTGTTGTTCATCGAGAAGGTGACGGAGCATGGCAGTGTCCTTTCGCGTGTTGGGCGCAGTCAGCGCACCCAACGCCTATCTTGTCTGCTTGAACCCGCTGGCCTCGAAGACCAGGCTCAAGATGCGCTGGCGTTCGGCGGGCGTTGTCCAACGCGGCTGCGCATAATCTTCCAGTATCGTGGTCAGCAGTTCGGTTTGCAACAGACGCCCGGCGTAGATGGTGTGACGAGGAATCAACCCCTGCCGCACGTTTTCGTCGAACATCTGATCGAAAAAGAGATTGCCCAGGCCATACAGGATCAGGCTGCGCCCGTCGGGGCCAAACTCGACAGCCTGCGGCTGGTGCGCCTGCACCCCGGTGACGATGTCGGCGCCATCGGCCAGCGTGGCGCGGAACTGAATCTGGTTGTTGTAGCTCGGCTCGTACTCGTAGGTCTCTTCGGCCTGAAACTCCACCAGCACCAGATCGGCCCAGGCCCGCGCCTCGACGATGGACTGGCGCATGGCGGCGCGCTCGTAGAAACGCGCCCCGGGCCAGGTGCGATCGGCCCAGTTCGACTCTGGCCCAAAGCTGTTGGCGCCCAGGAAGGCCAGCCGGTTGCCGTGATCGGTCAACGTCAGCGGACGGCTCGCCTCGATGTCGTTGCGCCCGCCGGCGTAATAGAGCAGCCCTTCTTGGTCGTACAGATCGAGCGTGTAGAGGAACGCGGCGCGACCATAGTCGAGCATGTGATTCCCGGTCAGGCCGATGATGTCGGCGCCGGTCAGGCGGATGGCGGCCATGTAGGCCGGCTTGCTGCACAGCACCAGCAGGTTTCTGATCGGCCGCGCCTCGCATGACTCGTCGAAAGGAATCTCGTTGCTGATGTGGGTGATGTCGGCGGCGCTCAACACGTCGGCGATCTGGCGTGCCGGAAATTCAGGGTCGCCGCGCTGTTCGATGGCGTAGGCCGTGTTGCGCGCCATCGCCGTGACCCCGGTCATGATGACGGTCGTCATGCGGTCGAGATCACGGTTGCGCAGCGGGCCATCGGGGCGCACAGCCTGCGCCAGCGCCAGCGTTTGCGTCGCCGCCCCGCTGGCCCAGGTGCGCACGACGAGCGGATAGCTGTCGAGCGGCAGGGCGCGCGCCAGCACGTTTTGCCCATCCACCGGCAGCGCGGCCAGTTGAGGCGTCAGCGCGTCGAACGGCACGATGGCCAGGGCGCCCTCGTTCTTACGACCGGCATCCCAGAGACGGGCGGTCAGCTTCTCCGCCTCGATCACGGCGACCGTTGCGCCGGGCGCGCCCCACAGGCTGCGCAGGACGCTTGCCGTCTCCTCCGTGGTCAGCAGCAGGCGCAGATCATCGGCGGGGCGGCCCTGCCACAGTTGACGCAACGTGACGCTGCTGACGCCGTCGCGCAGCGTGAAGAAACGGTCGGCGACGGCGAAGACCTCTTCGGCCAGCAGTTGGGCGTTGGGGCCGGGCTGCGGCCCGATGACCAACGTGGCGTTCTGCGTGTCGCTGATCAGGCTGGCGCCCTGCGCCGTCGCCCAGGCCGCGGCGGCGGTCCGAATGACGTCTGGCACGCCGGCCGCCAGGGCCAGGGTCGTCGGAGGCGTACTCGTGGGCGTGGGTGTGGGTGAATTCGTCGGCGTCGGCGTGAAAGTTGCAGTGGGGGCGGCTGTGGGGTTGGCCGTGGCGGTGTCCTGAGCGTCCGGCGCCGCAGTCTGCGTAGGCGCCGCAGCGACGGTGGCGCCTGGTGTGGGAGTGGCGGTTGGACGCCACAGCGCCAGGCCCAGGGCGATAGTGCCGATGAGCAGGAGAAGTGGCAAGATGGGAAGTCGCACGGTTGGTTTCATGGAAGCTCAGAATGTGCTGCGAATCTGGCCGCCGTCCACCTGCAGCGCCACGCCGGTGATGTAGCTGGCGCGCGCCGAAGCCAGGAAAACGACCGCCGCGGCAAACTCGTCGGGCTGCGCCATGCGCCGCAGTGGAATGTCATTGACGATTTCGGCCAGGGCCTCCTCACGCGTGCTGTTCTGGCGGCGGGCGCGCGCCTCCAACAGATATTGCACCCGTTCGGTTTGCGTCCAGCCAGGGCACACGGCGTTGACCAGGATGTTGAACGGCGCCAGTTCGTTGGCCAGAGATTTGGTCAGACCGAGCACGCCGGCGCGCACGGTGTTGGAGAGCACCAGATTGGGCAGGGGTTGTTTGGCCGACAGCGAGGCGACGACGATGATGCGCCCACTGCCGCGCTGTTTCATGTGAGGAATGGCCGCCTGCGCCAGGCGCACGCTGCTGAGCAGATTCAGGTTGACCGCCGCCTGCCACTGATCGTTGTTGAACTCCTCGAACGAGCCGGCGGGCGGGCCGCCGGCGTTGGCGATCAGGATGTCCAGGCCGCCGAAATGTGCGGCGGTGGTGTCAATGACGCGTTGGCAAGCGATGGGGTAAGTGACATCGCCCGGAATCGGCAGCACCTGGGCGCCGGTCTCGCGGGCAATTTGCTCTGCCGCAGCTTTGAGCGGTTCCGGGCGGCGCGCCACGATGGCGACATGCGCCCCTTCAGCAGCCAGCATCCGGGCAACCGCCAGCCCCAGCCCGCTGCTGGCGCCGGTGACGCAGGCGACTTTGTTCGTCAGGCCAAGATCCACGTTTCCTCCTACGAAAAAGCCAGCCCCCAATTCTCACACACGAGAACTGAAGGCTGGCGTTTCATGCTGGTGGAGATGGCGGGTATCGAACCCGCGTCCGCAACATTCGGCCGAAAGTCCCTACAAGCTTAGCCGTCATTTTGGTGTTTCGCTCGCCGGCCGGCTGATGGCCGCCTGCCTGGCGAGCTATCCGATGATCTTAGGCCGGTTCTATCGGCGTCGAACCGGCAGCAGCCCGCCTGTGTGTGACGGCCCTTGCAGCGCCAGGCGGCGCCACGCGGCGAGGACCGTCCTCTCAGCTAGAGAGGAGTTTGGCCGTTTCGCTGACGATCAGGCAGCGAGCGCCATTGCGGGCGCTGCGGCAAATCGCGGTGCGAAATTGAAGGCCTTGCCAGTGTTGGCAGTTGATTGTTTGCTCTGGATTTACGAGGTGAGAGCGCCTCGGCTTGCGACTCGCAACCAGCCTGCCCCGTCGAAACCATTCATCCCCAGGACAGCCACATTATAGCACGGTGCGGCCTAAACCGGAAAAAACGTCCGCTGCGCCATCAGCGGTGCGCCCCTGCGCACGAAAGTACATCACGCGCTCAGTCCACCGTGGGCATGATCGGCGCCGTCGGCAGGCGTACGCTGAACGTCGTGCCCACACCCGGCTGGCTCTGCACCGTGATCTCGCCGTGATGCAGCATCACCAGTTGGCGCACGATGGCCAGACCCAGGCCGGCGCCCTGTTCGCCCTGCGTTGCTTTGGTGCGGGTCTGCTTGAACCGTTCGAACAGGCGCGGCAGGTCTTCCGGGCTGATGCCCTGCCCCGTGTCGGCCACATCCACCCGCACCCAGGCCGGGCCATCGCGGCGCGTGGTCACGGTAATTTGCCCGCCGGCGCTGGTGAATTTCAGCGCATTGTTCAGCAGATTGTTGAACACCTGATAAAGGCGGGCATTGTCGGCCTGGATTTCGGGCACCTGGTAACCGGGAAGGAACATGCAGCCGACCCCCTTGATGCGGGCGACCGGCGCCAACGTGGCGACACATTCGGCCAACAACAGATCGAGCGTCACGCTGCTCAGTTTCAGCTCGACGCCGCCCGCCTCCAGGCGCGCCAGTTCGAGCAAATTGGTGACCAGTTCCAACATGCGCCGGCCGGCGTCGGCGATCATGTCGAGCAGGTCGCGGCGGGCGGCGGGCGACTCCCAGGCGACTTCCCGCAACAGTTCGGCGGCGCCCAAGATCGCTGTCAGCGGGGAGCGCAGGTCGTGCGAGGTGATGGCGATGAAGTCGTCCTTCATTCGGTTCAGTTCCAGCAACTGCGTGTTGGCCCTGGCCAGTTCGTTGGTGCGCTCCTCCACCCGTTTCTCCAACTCGGCGTTCATCACCTGCAGTTGGTCCATCAGCTTGCGCCGGGCAACGATCAGTTCGTAGCGTTCGTGCGCCTCGCGGATCGTTGCCACCAGTTCGTCTGGATTCCAGGGCTTGACCAGGTAGCGGTAGATGTTGCCGGCGTTGATGGCCTGAATGACGCTTTCGAGATCGGCGTAGCCGGTGAACAGCAGGCGCACGGCGTCTGGGTAACGATTCTTGATGTCGCGCAGGAAGTCCACGCCGGTGATGCCCGGCATGCGCTGGTCGGTCAGGATGACCTGCACCTCTTGTTGGCGCAAAACATTTAGCCCCTCGGTCGCTGAGTGGGCCGTCAACACGTGGAATTCGCGCTGCAACAGGCGACGCAGAGAGGCCAGCACCGACGATTCGTCGTCTATGACCAGAACGGGCGCTTTCACGCCGTTTGCTGAACGACCGTTGCCTGGCCTTGAATCAGATGCTCGATCCATGGATTGACCTCTTGTGCGTGTTCGGGCGCCAGAAAGAGAGCAACACCGCTGGCGAACTGGCGAAAGCGGGCCAGAACGAAGGCAGGCGACACCCCATCGTGGGGCAGGCGGTCTTGCGCCCAGCTCAGTTGAAACTCGAACAGCGCCGGATCGCCCACCTGCATGACAGTTTCGATGGTATCGGCGGTGAACTCGAGGCCAGCCGTCACAATGCGCTCGGCCTCCACCCCATGATGGGCCACATCGGCCGGATTCTTCAGCGCCTCGGCCACGACAAATTCGATGATCTTGCGCTTATGGCGCCGGTAGTCGGCCATCGCGGCCGCCGATGCCGGCTTTGGCGTAGATGATATTGACATCACAACCTCCTGTCAGAACTTCCCAAATCGCCGCGGACGGCGTCAATGGACATATTCGGCGTCAATGGACATATTCGGCGGCATTGGCGACGGCGGCGCGTGCATCCACGCCGCTGAAACGCACGCCCAGCGAACGGTAGAGCTGCGGCTGCATGACGAACGGCAAACCGCCCGCCATGATCGGAATACCGCCCATGCCCTGATCGTCGAACTCGCGCGCCAGGTTGGTGACGCTAGGCACATGATACACCATCTGCGCCGAGACGCCAACCAGATCGGCGTTCACGCTGCGCGCAATGCTCACGAAATCACGCGCCGGCACCGCCGCCCCCAGGTAGTAGACTGTCCAGCCGGCCTGCTCCAGAAAATCGGCCACCATACGGCAGCCCACCCGATGGAATTCCTTCTCGACGCAGCCCAACACCACCGTGCGTTTCAGTTCGACCTGCGGTGTGAAGAGCGCGTGCAAATCGCCCATCTGGCGCTCGATGATGGCCGTGGCCAGGTGTTCCTGCGCCACCGTGAACTTGTTCACCTGCCACAAGCGCCCAATTTCATACGCCGTGCTCTGAAAGATGCCCAGGTAGACCTCATTCACCGGCACGTCCTCATCGAGCGCCCGCCTGACCACCTGATCGGCCTGACGCCCACTGCCGGCGATCATCGCCTGCAGATACTCACGCTGCAACCCGCCGACTTCCAGGGCGTCTGTTCCGCCATTGCCCTGCGTTTGCTGCTGTTCGTTCATGCCACTGACCTCCTCTTGATCCTCTTGATCCTCTTGATCCTCTACTTCTTCTCCACTCGATCCGTCTTCTCCAATGGAATCTTGATCGTCGCCGTCGTACCGCTCCCCGGCGTACTGATGTACTGAAGCTGTCCGCGGTGACGCTCCACGATGCCAAAGCTGACCGCCAACCCCAAGCCGGTGCCGGCGCCCACCGGTTTGGTCGTGAAGAACGGCTCTCCCAGGCGCGCCAGCGTGTGCGCATCCATTCCCTGACCATCGTCGCGAATCACGACGACCACTGCTCCCGCCTCGCAGCGCGTGCTCACCCAGATCGTGCCGGCGTCCGCGATGGCCTGCATGGCGTTGTTGAGAACATTCAGAAAGACCTGGTTCAACTGGCCCGGCTGGCACCAGATCAGCGGCAGCTCGCCGTAGGCCTCCTCGATCTGAATGCGGCTCTTGCACAATGGGCGCACGATCTGCAGCGTGCTGCGCAGCCCCTCGTTGATGTCGGCGAGCTTCTGTTCGGCCTCGTCCAGGCGTGAGAAGTTGCGCAGCGACAGCACGATGTCACGAATGCGGCGCATCCCGTCGGTGCTTTCCTGCACCAGTTGGGGCAGATCGTCCCAAAGGAATTCGACATCGGCGGCGCTTTCCGCCTCGACAATCGTTTCGTGCAGGTGCGCCGGCGCCAGCGTCTTCAGCGGCTGATACGCCTCGAAGACCGCCCGCAGTTCAGGGATGACCGTGGCGAGGTGCGCCAAATTGCTGGCCACGAAGGCCGCCGGGTTGTTGATCTCATGCGCCACCCCCGCCACCATCTGGCCCAACGCCCGCATCTTCTCCGACTGCACCAGTTGCGCCTGCGTCTGTTTCAGATCGGCGTGCGCCTTCTCCAACGCCTGATAGGCCCCCTCCAGGCGCTGGTTGGTCGCTGCAAGCTGGCTCGTCAGTTCCAGTTTTTCGCTCTGATCGCGCCCAACGGTCACCAGCAGGCGGCCCTGCAACACCTGGAACGTGGTGTAGCTCACCAGCATCAGGCTGCCGTCTGGGCGCACCATGTCCAGTTCCCAATCCATGTCGCCGCCCTCGCGCCAGCTCGATTCCAGCAGCAGGCCGGCCTTCTCCTGGCTGAAGGGATCGAGCAGGCCGAGCCAGGCGCGCCCAACCAGTTCAGCGCCGCAGAGGCGCATGGCCGCCGGATTGGCCTCGACGATCTGCCCCTGCCGGTCGAGGACGAAGACGATGTAGGGCGATCCGTGAAACAGCGCGCTTGCCAGTTCAATGTTCATGGCTGTCGTGCGGTGGCTCCTGGTCGAGAGGACGGCAAGGGAACCGAATGCTGAAGGTGCTGCCGCTGCCTTCAGCGCTGACCACTTCGATCTGGCTGCCATGCCAGCGCACGATGGCAGCCGCCAGCGCCAGGCCCAGACCCAAACCGGGCGACCATCCATGTTTGGCGTCAGCGCCGCGGAAGAAGGGCGTGAAGAGCAGTTCCATCTCCTTCTCGTCAATGCCCGGGCCGTCGTCGCGCACCCAGATCGCAACGACCGGCCACTGTTCGCTGAAAGTGGCGCCCACGCCCACCTCCACGCAGCCGTGTTTGGGCGCAAAACGGATCGCATTCACCAGCAGGTTGTCCAGCGCCTTGCTGAAGAGCGCGCGATCGAGCGGCAGTTGCAGATCAGCGTCGGGCGGCAGGCGGTTTTCCACTGTCAACTCGATGTCCTTGCCCAACGCCAGCAGACGGTGGCTGTTGGCCGCCTGTTCGACGAGAGACCCGATGGGCGTCGCCTCCAGATCGAGATCGCCCGGCCCCAGGTTGATATCAGCAAAATCGAGCGCCTCCAGGATCATCGTCTCCAGATCGCGTGTGGCGTCGGTTGCCATGTCGAGGTAGTGTTGGCGTCGCTCAGCGCGACCCCGCTGCAGCAAGTCGAGCGACGTCTTGAGGATGGCCAGCGGCGTGCGTAGTTGATGCGAAACGTTGTCCAGAAAGCGGTTCTTGATCTGTTCGATTTCCAACAGGCGCGTAGTCTGCGCGTGAAGCTGCTGCGATTGTCGGGCCACTTCGGCTTGCAGATGGCTCTTGAGCCGTTCCAGTTCTTCGGCCCGCCGGCGTTCCGCCTCGTACTGCGCCAGCGCCGCGCGCAGCGATGCCAGCAGCGCGTCCTGATCCCACGGCTTACGATGATAACGAAAGACCTGACCCAGGTTGATCGCCTCGACCACGGCCTCGATGTCGCTGTAGCCGGTGATGAGAACGCCAACGGTCTGCGGCGAGATTTCGGCCACCGCCGCCAGCAGTTGTGCGCCGCTCATGTTCGGCATACGCTGATCGGTGACCAGGATCGGGATTTCACGCGTGCGCAGAACCGTCACAGCCTCGGCGCCGCTCGACGCCGTCAGCACATCGAAATCACGCCGCAGCAAACGCACCATCGAAGCCAGGATGCCGGGGTCGTCGTCCACGACCAGAATTGGCGCCTTACGGACGGCTGTCGTTTGGGTTGGTTTCTGCATCACGCCTGCTCCTCATGCCCAACATTTTACACACGTTGGACATCTCTCGAAATCGGGAGATACCCGATAGGACGGTCAGGGAATGTCCTACATCGGAGGAGAGGAAACACCAGACCTGACAGGTGCGCCGTGCGACTTTCTTGCCTGACAGACTTCTCACTGGCGCACCTGTCAGGTCTTTCCCCGGAGGGAACACCAGACCTGACAGGTGCGCCGTGCGACTTTCT
>CAZOLV010000053.1:0-27166 GCA_964580725.1 uncultured Anaerolineae bacterium
GGAAGTAGGAAATAGAGGGAGAGGAAGTAGGAAATAGAGGGAGAGGAAGTAGGAAGTAGAGGGAGAGGAAATAGAAAGGGAGAAGCCTGTGCAAATTCCGTCTGTGGGCAGATCGCCCGAAGAGATCATGGCAACGTTGCGCGCCTTCAAGGCGCATGACATGGATTGGCAGAGCGGCCGCGTGTTCGCCTACGTCTACCAGCCCGACGCAGCCACCGCGGCGGTGGTGCGGGACGCCTATCTGCTGTATCTGACCGAAAACTGTCTTGATCCAACGACTTTTCCGAGCACGGCAAAGCTCGAAAGCGACGTGGTGCGCATGCTGGCCAACCTGCTGCATGGCGATGCGGAAGTGGTGGGCAACGTGACCAGCGGCGGGACGGAGAGCATCCTGCTGGCGGTCAAAACGGCGCGTGACTGGGCGCGTGCGCAGCGCCCGCACATCGCACAGCCGGAAATGGTGCTGGCGCGCACAGCGCACGCCGCTTTTCACAAAGCGGCGCACTACCTGGGCGTCAGGCCGGTGCTGGTCGAGTTCGATCCGGTCACCTTCCAGGCCGATCCAGCCGCGATGCGAGCGGCCATCACGCCCAACACGATCCTGCTGATCGCCTCAGCGCCCTGTTATTCGCAGGGCGTCGTTGACCCTGTGACCGAGATCGCCGCGTTGGCGCAGGAGCACGGCCTGCTCTGTCACGTGGATGCGTGCGTCGGCGGCCTTCATCTGGCCTGCCTGCAGAGCCTGGGCCGGCCGGCGCCGCCATTCGACTTCGGCGTGTCGGGCGTCACCTCGCTGTCGGCCGATATGCACAAATACGGCTATGCCGCCAAGGGCGCCTCGGTCATTCTCTATCGCAACCGTGCGCTGCGCCGTTTTCAGATCTTCTCCTCCACCGACACCACGGCCTACACGATCATCAACCCGACGGCGCTCAGTTCGCGCTCTGCCGGTCCCGTCGCCGGGGCGTGGGCAATTCTGAACTACCTGGGCGAGGCAGGCTATCAGCGCATCGTCGCTGAGGTGCAGGACGCCACTGAACGGCTGATCGAAGGCGTGACGGCCATCGAAGGGTTGCGCGTGTTGGGCCGGCCCGTCATGAGCATGTTTTCCTTCGCCGCAGACACGATCAACGTCTTTCTGCTGGCCGACGCCATGCGCCGCCGCGGCTGGTATCTTCAGCCGCAGTTTTCCACCGCGCGCTCGCCCCGCAACCTGCACATCTCTGTTGCCCAGGGCGTGGTGCACAACGTCGAGGCGCTGCTGGCCGATTTGGCCGCAAGCGTGGCGGAGGTCAAGCAGGCGCCGCCGTTCGATGTGGAGTTCATCGGTTCAGCAGCGGCGGCGCTGGCGCAAGACCCATCGCCGGAGATGGTGGCCGGGCTGTTGCAAGCGGTTGGCCTGCAGCCAGGCGCACTGCCCCAGGAAATGGCGCTGATCAACGAAGTGCTGGACGCCCTGCCCGACGCCATCGCCAACGAGGTGTTGATCGAGTTCTTCAACCATCTGGGCTGAGCTGGCCGGGGCGCATCACTCGTAACGAAAACGCCAGATGCCGATGGCGAAGAAGAGGGCGGCGAAGCCGAGCAGAACGCCCGCTTCGGGCAGAATGTCCACAAGGCCGCGGCCGCGGGCGACGATGTCGAGCAGGCCCTGCATGGCCCAGGTGGTGGGCAGCACCTTGACGGCGTTCTGCACGAAGGGCGGAAACAGTTCGATGGGATACCAGCAGCCGCCCAACAGCGCCATCACCATGCCGAGCATGGTGCTCAGTCCGCCGGCCTGATTGTCGGTCTTGACGAAGACGCCGAGCGTTGTGCCCAAGGCAGCCGCAGCCAGCGCCGCAGAAATCAGCATGACGGCCAGCGCCGCCGGCGACTGTCCCCAGTCGAGGTTCATCACGACGACGCCAAATCCAATCAACAGCAGCATTTGAACCAGGGCCAGCGTCACCTGGCCGCTGATCGCGCCCAACAGAAACGTCGGTTTGCCGGTCGGTGTGGTGAGCAGACGGCGCAGCGTGCCCTGCTGCCGCTCGTAGGCAAAGAGGGCCGAGAGGGCAATCAAGGGGATGAAAACCCAGGTGATGAGCTGTCCGGCCGAAGAATTGGCGCGTGGGTCGTAGGCGACCCGATCTTCGACCGTTCCCGCTGTCACGGCGATGCGATCAGGCGCGGCGGCCAGCTCGGTTTGCGCCGCCTGTCGCGCCTCCTCGATGTACGCCTGGCGCGCCTCGGCTGAGGCAAACGGACGCACTTCGCCGGCAATTTCTGCGCTGGCGTTGGCGATTTCCAACGCACTGCCCACCCGCCCGCTGACCGCCCGCACGGCGCGCTCGGCCACCATTGCATTGGTGTTGTTGGGAAGTTGACGTAATTCGAGCGCCGCCTCGCCGCCTTGCAGGCGCGCCAGGTCGAAATGGGCGGGGATGGTCAGGACGGCGGTCACGCGCCGGCGAGAAAACTCACTCTCGGCCTGCTCCGGCGACAGCAGTTCGGTGCGCACCGCTTCCGATCTCTCCAGCGCCGCGAGCAGTTCGGCGGCCAGGGGGGAGTTGGCCAGGTCAACGACGACCAGGCGGACACGCTGATCGGCCGGGGCGCCGGTGCCGCCGCCCAGGATGAAGGTGAAGATGACGGGCAGGATCAGAAAGAAGATCCATTCCGACCAGCCTGTGAAACGCAGACGCGTATCTTTGAGGGCAATCGCCACGATTTTGCGCATGGGTTGATCTCCTTCACCGCTGAGCAAAGCCGCGGCGGTTGAAGAGCAGCGCCGCGACTGCGAACAAAAGCGCGCCCATCGCCAGCAGGGCCAGCGTGGGCGTGAGGATGGCGCCAAAGTCGCCGCCGAGGGCCAGCGTGGTGAAGCCATCCAGGCCCCAGGCGTTGGGGGTGATCTTGCTGAGCGCCGCAAACCAGCCCGGCATCTGTTCCAGGCTGATGAACGAGCCGCCCATGATGCCAAACAGCAGCATCAGCGCCGAGCCGATAGTGCTGACCTGACCGGGCGTTTGCGCCACGGCTGTGATCAACATGCCCCAACCGACGGCGCCAAAAACCGCCGCCGTGGTCAGGACGAAGACCGCCGACGGCGCGCCCCAGTCGAGCCGGAAGAGCAGCGCGCTGGCGACGATCAGAATCAGCATTTGCGCCAGGCCGGTCAAAAAGACGCCGAGGGTTTTGCCGCCCAACACCTGCACCGTCGTTGTGGGCGAGATGAGCAGGCGGGGCAGGGTGCCCTGGCTGCGCTCGGCCAGCAAGATGCGGCCGCCGTTGGTCACGGTGTACATCAGGAAGAGCAGCGCCATGCCGGGCGCCATGTAGGCCAGCGGGTCGAACCGCACCGCCTGGCCGCTGCTCGTCACGCTGCGCAGGGTGATCGGCTGCGTGCGTTCCTGCGACGACAGCCTGGCGCCGATCTGTGCGCCGGCGGCGGCCGCATCCGGCCCAGAAATCAGGCCGTTGTCCAGCATCTGCGTGACGGCGATGCGACCGGCGACGCGACCAATCTCCAGACGGCTGATGAATTCGTCCAGGATCGTCTTGACCACGCCGGCGCCGGTGGGACGCGAGGGGTTGATGTAGAGGCCGATCATGACCGTGGCGGTGGGGACGGGCTGACCGGCGGCGGGGATGATGCTGGCGGTGAAGCCGGCGGGCACGATCACCGCCGCCGTCGCGGCGTCGGCATCCACCTGCCCGCGGGCTTGCGCCGCATCGTCCATCAGCGTGACGGCGACCAGATCGGCCAGCTCCGGCGATTGGAATAGCTCTACCAGTGCGTCGCCCAGTTGCGCGCCGTCCGCATTGACGATGATGACCGGAATCTCGCCGATGCCGGCGTTGTTCGAGCCGGACAAACGGCCGGTGACGAAGCCGAGGCCCACCGTCAGCAGGAAGGGCGCGACCAGCATCAGCGTCAGGCCGGTGCGATCACGGAAGGCCAGGGTCAGGTCTTTCCAGCCGATGAGGAAAATTTTCTTCATCATGGCGCTGCTCCTAATCGCGCAAGGCGCGGCCGGTGAGGTTGAGAAAAACCGCTTCCAGGTTTGGCTCCTGGATGTCCACGGAGCGGATCTTCAGGCCAAGCTGGCTGGTTGCGGCGATGGCGGGGGCCAGAATCGCTTCGGCGGCGGGCGCCATGAGCGTCACAGCGCCATCGGCGGCGTCGGCCCGGATGACGCCTGCCAGCCCACGCAGCGCTGTGACCAGCGGGCCAACGTTGTCGCCTTCGCCCAGGTGCAGGATGACAGTATCGGCCTGCCCCACCTGATGGGTCAGTTCGGCCTGTGTGCCGAGGGCGATCAGTTCGCCGTGGTCAATGATGCCGACACGGTGAGAAAGCTCCTGGGCTTCTTCCATGTAATGAGTGGTGTACAGGACGGTCATGCCCTGCCGGTTCAGGTCTTGGACGGTGTCCAGAATCGCCCGGCGTGACTGTGGGTCAATGCCGACGGTCGGCTCGTCCATGAAGAGCAGCCGGGGTTTGTGCAGCAGGCCAACGCCGATGTTGACGCGGCGCTTCATGCCGCCGGAGTAGGTCTTGACGCGCTGATTGGCCTTGTCGGTCAGGCCGATTTGCGCCAGCACCTCTGCGACGCGGGCTTTGAGCGCCTGACCGCTCAGCCCGTACATCTGGCCCCAGAACGACAGGTTTTCACGGGCCGATAGGTCATCGTACAGCGCCAGTTCCTGCGGCACCACGCCGATGACCTGGCGCACCGCCATCGGTTCGCGCGTGACCGAATGCCCGGCGATCTGTGCGTCGCCGCTGGTGGGTGTGTAGAGGGTCGAAAGCATGGAGATTGTGGTGGTCTTGCCGGCGCCGTTGGGGCCGAGCAGCGAGAAGATCTCGCCCTGCTTGATGTCGAACGAGATGCCCTTGACGGCGGCAAAATCGCCGTAGTGCTTGACCAGGTTGTGGACTTCGAGAATTGGCTGCATCTGTTCTGCTCCTGACTGCACAGGGCGCTGAGCTGCACGGCGCAGCGCAGCCGCCGGTTGCACGAATGGGTGTGCCCCGCCATGACGGGCGCGTGAGAGGCCGCGCTGCCTTGCCGGCAGCGCACTGCGCTTGGAATCATACCAAAAGCGCACGCCAGGCGACATGACGCAAGTCATTCAGTTCGCCCTGGAAAACGTCCCCGGCACGGTGCGGCAGAAATGGCATACGGAGATGCTCGTGCACCGTGCCGGGGAAGTGGATCAAGGCGGGGTCAGGGAACGGCGGGGATGGGAGGGCTGTGGCGGCCGATGATCTCCCACACCTGCCGGGCGGCGGTTGACCAGGCGAAGCGATGCACGTTTTCTGCACCCGTCTGGCGTAACGTTTGCGTCAGGTCAGGCTCGGTCAGGAGTCGCCAGAGGCCCTGGGCGATGCTGGCCACGTCGAGCGGATCGCATAGCAGTGCGCCGTTGCCAGCGACTTCGGGGCAGGACGACGTGTTGGCGGTCAGCACCGGGACGCCGCTTGCCTGCGCTTCGAGGATGGGAAAGCCAAAGCCTTCGTACAACGAGACGAAGGCGAGCGCGGCGGCGTTGGTCAGCAGCACGACCAGGTCGGCGTCAGGCGCAAAGCCGGTGATGCGCAGATGCTCGCCCAGACCCAGGCGCTCGATGGGCGGCAGCACCTGATCGGCCAGCCAACCCGGTTTGCCCGCCAACACCAGTTGCGGCGCCGCCTGGGCGGGGCGTTCGTTCTGCCAGCGGGCCAGCGTCTGGCCAAAGGCGGCGGCCAGCCGCACCAGGTTCTTGCGCGGCTGCAGCGTGCCAATGGCCAGGACGTAGGGAGGGCGCACACCGTAACGCGCCAGAACGGCGGTGTTGTGTGCGGCATCGTGCCGGCGCGGCGGCGGTAGCGGTGATGGATCGAAGCCAGGATAGACCACGGTGATGCGCGTCGCCTCGACGCCGAGCCGCGTGCGCAGGTCGTGGGCGGTGGCGTGCGAATCGGCCAGGAGGTGGGTGGCGACGCGGGCGTTCCAGCGCGTGCTCCAGTCCAGATACCAGCGTTGGCGGGCGTCGTGCGCATCGGGAAAGACGAGATAACCCAGATCGTGAATCGTCACCAGGGTGCGAGGCGGGCGGCGCAGGGGCAGCACGTGCGCCGGTACGAAGAGCCAGTCGGGCGGGTGCTGCCACATCTCCAGGCTCAGACGCACATGCGTCCAGAGGCGCGGGCTTGGGATGACGCGCCATTCGGCGCCGGGACAGGCGGCGCAGGCGGCGGCGTCGGGCGCAACGTCGCTGTAGAGCCGCAGCATGGGCGGCGACGGCAGTGCGGCCAACAGTTGCGCCAGCGCGGTGATCAGTTGGCGCGCATAGCGCTCCGTTCCGGTGCGTTGACCGGCGGGACGCAGGGCGCGGCTGGCCTCGACGCCCAGGATCATACGTTCTCATCCCACAGCAGACTACGCAGGCGTTCCATCGTCAGCGGCCCCTGCCGCACAATCGCCGGCGGCCGTGTCGTCAGGTCGAGCACGGTGGAGGCGACGCCGCCCGCACAGACGCCGCCGTCGAGCAGCAGTTCGATGCGCCCATCGAGCTGTGCCAACACCTGGGCGGCGCTGACGGCCGCGTCGTGGCCGGAGAGATTGGCGCTGGTTGCCGCCAACGCCCCGCCCAGGGCGCGGGCCAGGGCGCGCGGCGTCGGATGATCGGGCAGACGCACGGCAACCGTCGGCCCGCCCGCTGTCACGATGGCGGGCAGGGCGGGATGGCGCGGCACGACGAGCGTCAGCGCGCCGGGCCACAACGCCTGCGCTAGACGTGCGGTGGCGGGCGGCAGGTCAACACTGACGCGCTGCAGGTCGTCGCTGTCGGCCAGCAGCAGCGGGATCGCTTTACCGGCCGGGCGCACTTTGGCGCTGAAGATGCGCTCGACCGCCGCCGGCTGAAAGGCGTCGGCGCCCACACCGTAGACGGTATCGGTGGGGAAGGCGACCAACCCGCCCTGTCGCAGCACGGCCACGGCTTGGGCCAGGGCGTCTGGCGCAGTGACGGCCAGAACGATGGTGGATGTCATGACAGTCGTTGGTGCGGAGGATGGGTTGGCGCGCCCTGGTGATCGTCGCGGGCGTGGCCGTCCAAGCCTTGCGAGCCGCCTAGAATGAAACGCTCGATGACCACAGCGGCGCCATCCTCCTGTACGGTGGGGGCCTGCCAGCGCGCCGCCGCTTTGACCTGCGGCGTGGCGTTGCCCATCGCAACGCCCAGCCCGGCCCATTGCACCATGCTAACGTCGTTTTCGGAATCGCCCACGGCGATCACTTCTTCGCGCGCGATGCCCAATCTGTTGGCGATCCAGGCCAACGCCTGCCCTTTGGAGGTTCCAAGCGGCGTCACTTCGACGAAGAAGTCGTGCGTGCGCAGCACCTGGGCGTCGGCGCCAAAGCGGGCGTTGAGTTGGGCATGGATCAGATCGCACTGCGCCGGATCGCCGGTGAAGAGCAGTTTTTCCGGGTCTTGCACGATGGCGGCCGTCAGGTCTGCGACGCTGCGCCAGGGCAGGCCAAACCAGCGGTCGTAGAACTCGGCGGGGCGATGGGGATTGTGCATCAGGATGTGACCCTCGATGTAGACCGAAATTTCCCAACCCTGCGGCAGCGCCCAGGCGGTCAGGCTGCGCGCCAGGGCGGCGGGCAGAACGGCGCGGTAGAGGGTGCGCTGGCTGGCGGTGTCGTAGATGCAGCCGCCCTGATAGCAGACCAGGGGCGCATCGACGCCCAGGGCCGCGGCCAGCGGCAGGATGGGGACGACGCCGCGTCCAGTGGCCAGGGTCAAGGCAACGCCGGCCGCGCGCGCCTGGGCGGCGGCGCTCAGCAGACGCGGCGAGAGGCGCAGGCTGGCGTCCACCAGGGTGCCATCTATGTCGAAAGCGATCAAACGGTACATGCCTGGTTCAACCTGTCAGGGGCACTGGATGCGCACGACGCGATCGAGGCCGGCGAAGTCTTGAATGATCTTGACCTCGGCGGCGGGGAAGGCGCGGTGCGCCATCTCCATGACCAGGAAGCCCTGATCGCTGCCGATTTCCAGGAGCACCATTCCGCCAACGCGCAGACGGCCAGGCGCCTGGCTGAGCAGTTGCCCAATCAGCCGCAGGCCGTCGGGTCCGCCGTCCAGGGCCAGGCGCGGCTCGAAGTTGGCAATGTCGGGCGCCAAATCGGCGATATCGGCGCTTGGGATGTAGGGCAGATTGGCGGTGATGATGTCCACCGGGTGCGACAGCGCGTCGAGCAGATGGCCTTGCAGGAACTCGATGCGTTGGGCCACTTGCAGGCGGTGGGCGTTGCGGCGCGCCACGGCCAGCGCCGCGGCGGAGATGTCGGTCGCAAAGATCATGGCGTCGGGTAGATGGTGCGCCAGGCTGATGGCGACAGCGCCGCTGCCGGCGCCAATATCGGCCAACTGCACGCCAGCGCGGGGCGCGGTTGAACGGAACAGTTGGGCGTAGGGCGGGAATGGCCCTGGTCCATGCCCGTTACTGCTCACCGGTCGCGGCGCGCTGGCGGGCGCCAGCACGGCGCGGCCCGCCAGGGTTTCGGCGGCCAGAATGGTATGTTCGACCAGCAGTTCGGTTTCGGGACGCGGCACCAAGACATCGGGCGTGATGTAGAAATCGAGTCCGTAGAAGGCACGGCTGTTGATCAGATAGGCGACCGGTTCATGCCGGCGCCGACGCTCGATCAACTCTTCGAAGCGCGCCCGCTCAGAGGCGGTCAGGTGACGTTCGGGATGTGCGTAAAGGCTCGCCCGGTCGGCATCGAGCACATGAGAGAGCAGGATTTCGACATCTAGGCGCGGTGTTTCGGACTGAGAATTGCGCAGCCGTTGGTTGGCGGCGGCCATCGCACGCCCTACCGTCACGTCTGCATCGAGTCGCCAGGCGACAGAAAACGACAGCGTTTCTTGCTGTGCGATGTGCATGCCGGGATCGGGGATGTGCGGCGTATCGCCGCGGCGCAGGGGAACACGCGGGGGATGATCGTTCCAACGTTGGAACAGAGCGGGTCGGCCATTGACCTGCATCATGATGGAATGTCTCCTTGTCGAACAGTGAACGGGCGATGACGAGGCAGGCTGAAAAGCTCAGCGATGCGCGCCGGCGTCGTTGCCGGGTTGATTGGGGCCAAGTCAAGTGGGCTGTTGCCCTGGGTGTGCGCCATGCTCATTCTTCGCCCACGGTGGTTGTTTGCAGCCGTTCGGCTTGATCGGCTGTGCGCAGTTCTTCGATGAATTCGTCCAGGTCGCCGTTCAGCACCGCATCGAGCCGGTAGAGCGTTTTGCCGATGCGATGATCGGTGACCCGATTCTGGGGGAAGTTGTAGGTGCGTATCTTTTCGGCGCGTTCCCCGCTGCCCACCTGGCTGCGACGGGTGGCGTCGAGCGCCTCGTTCTGCCGGCGCCGTTCGGCGTCGTACAGACGCGCCCGCAGAATCTGCATTCCTTTGACCTTGTTCTGCAGTTGCGACTTCTGATCCTGGCTGGAGACGACGATGCCTGTCGGCAGGTGGGTGATGCGCACGGCGGAATCGGTGGTGTTGACGCTTTGACCGCCGGGGCCGCCGGCGCGAAAGACGTCTATGCGCAGGTCTTCGGGGCGAATCTCCACTTCCACCTCTTCCATTTCGGGCAGCACCGCCACGGTGGCGGTAGAGGTGTGGATACGTCCCTGCGCCTCGGTCAGCGGCACGCGCTGCACCCGATGCACACCGCTTTCGTACTTCAGACGCGCATAGGCCCCGCGGCCGCGCACCTCGAAGATCACCTCTTTGAAGCCGCCGATGCCAGATTCGTGTGCGCTGAGCAGTTCCACTTTCCAGCGGCGCGTTTCGGCGTAGCGGGTGTAGGTGCGGAACAGGTCGGCGGCAAAAAGGCCGGCTTCATCGCCGCCGGTTCCGGCCCGAATTTCCACGATCACATCGCGCGCATCGTTGGGATCGGCCGGCGCCAGCAGTTGGCGCAGTTGCTCCTGCAGTGCAACCTCTTCTGCCTCCAGCGCCGTCATCTCCTCGCGTGCCAGCGCCAGCAGATCGGGATCGGTTTCGGTCGCCAGCAGCAGGGCGGCGTCGCTGCGCTGTGTGGTCACCAGGCGGTAGCGTTCATACGTCGCTGTGATGGCGGCCAGGCTGGCGTGTTCCTGCGCCACCTCCACGGCGCGCTGATTGTCGCTGAACAGCGCCGGATCAGCCAGCAGGCGCGTCAACTCGTCATAGCGAGCGACGATCGCATCCAGTTTATCGAACATTGTGTCCTTTTACTCGATGAAGACCGGCAGATTGCCCAACGCAATGACGTCGCTCCAACCGTCGTCGTTGCCTTCGGTGAAGACCGCCGCCGTCGCCACCACCTCGGCGCCCGCCAGGGTCACGACCTTTTTCATGCCTTCCAGCGTGCTGCCGGTACTCACCACATCATCCACCAGCAGCGCCCGACGCCCGCTCAGATGGGCGCGATCCTTTTCGTCCAGGTAGAGCTGCTGTGGCGCGCCGGTCGTAATCGAATGGGTTTCGGCCATGATGGCGTCGCCCATGTACGGCTTGTAGGACTTGCGCAAGACGATGTAGGGCAGGCCGAGCAGCGCCGACAGTTCGTAGATCAACGGGATGCTCTTGGCCTCGGCTGTCACCAGCACATCGGCGCCATCTCCTCGCTCTTTGATGCGTTCCGCCAGCACCGCTGCCGCCGCTTTGACCACCGTGGTATCACCGAGCATGTTGAAAACGGCAATGCGCACGCCCGGCGCCACTTCAAACAGGGGGAAATGCCGGATCAAGCCGGCCACTTGAACGGTATGATAATCACGTTTTGCTGCCAACACAATCTCCTTCGAACTACAGACAACCGGTCAGGCCATGCATGCATGCATGCATGCATGCACGCATGATGTATACGAGTCGCTCGTTCACGGCGCCGGCGTGGGCGGCTGCATGCTCTGAATCTGTTCGCTTTGCAGCAACATGCCCATGCGCAACCGCGCCGCGGCCGCCAGGCTCGCATCTGTCTCGTCCGCCAAAACCGCAGTGCGGTTGTACGCCTCGATCGCTTCGGCTAGTCGGCGCTGCATCTCCAGCGCGCCCGCCAGCACATAGGCCGCCTGCGCCGATCCCGCATCGAGCGCCAGCGCCGCCTGGGCGTCGCGTTCGCTCTCCAGCGGTTGATTGGCTTGCAGCCGGATGAAGCCCCGCTCGATGTAGAACCGCACCGGATCGCCCAACAAGGCCTGCGCCTGTGCGTAGAACGGCTCGGCCTCCTGGCCCATCTGCTCGCTGGCGACTCCTTGCCAGATCAACACCTCTGGGTCGTTCGGCGTGAAAGCCGCCGCTTGCCCGAACTGCTCCAGCGCCGCCGCCCATTCGCCGTTGGCCACATGCCGTTCGGCCTGCAAGCGGCGATCTTGGGCCGCCGCCACGTTGGGGTCAACCGGGAAGCGCGCCCGCAGGAACATCACGAGCGCAACGACGACCAGAATCAGCGCGGCCGCGGCGCCGGTGCGGCGCAGCCAGAGGCGACGCCGTGCGGCGGCGTGCGCCGCATCGAGATACCACCACCAACGCTCCGGGACGGCCTGCGCCTGCTGGCGGGCTGCGGTCCATGCGCCGATGCGCACCGCAATCACGCTGGCGCGCGCCCGCACCGCCCGTTGCAGCGCCTCCCATCGTCCCAACTCGGCGCGCACATCCACACCTTCACGCTCCAGCGCGGGCAAGAATGCCCAGATCTGGTCGAGCGTGCGCAGGAGATCGAGCGCGGCGGCCTCCTCCGTGCGCAACAGCGGCAGGGCGCGCTCGGCTTGATCGAGCGCCTTGCGCACCTGATCGGCGGGAGTCTCTGTTGCGTGCACGATGTCATGGGCCATCGGCGGTCAGGCTGCCTCGTTGGCGCTGCGGCGCACTTCCTCGTACACGCGGCCGATGCCCTGCTTGATCTGCGATTCGATCTTGGCCTTGCGGCCGGCCGGGATCGGGAACCAGGTCACCAGGTCTTTGACCAGCAGCGAGCCGGTTTCTGGCTTGCTGCGCCCCTGGCGAAACAACATCCTGACCTGGGCGCGCATGTAGCGAATATATTCGGTCACGCGGTCAACCGCCTCCACGCCACAGGGCGGCCCATGCCCCGGCACGATCACCACCGGGTTCAGTTTCTTGATGTAGGCCAGGCCGTGCAGCCAGTCGCGCGAGTTGGCCTGCGCCATGTACGGATGCTGATCAATCCACACCGCATCGCCGGCAAACAGCACACGCTCGGCCGGCATCCAGACGACGGAGGTCGCCAGGGTATGCCCGCCGATCCAGATCAGGCGCACCTCACGCCCGCCGCGCAGCAGCGTCAGCCGCTTCTTGAACGTCACTTCGGGGCGGATGATCTGCAGGTCGTTGAACTGCACCTGAATGTCAGGCTCTTTCTTGAAGGAGTCGCGCACGCGCTGCTTGAAGTTTTCGGTGTAGCCGCGCATCTCCTTCCAGGCCCGCTCGTGGGCGACGACCGGCGCCGGCAAATAATGTTGGTTGCCCAGGGAATGTCCCCGATGATGATCTGTGTTGATGACGTACAGAATGCGGTCGTTGTGTGAGACCTCGGCCACGTGCCGGCGCCACGCCTGCGCTTGCGCCGGAATCATCGGCGTGTCCACCAGAATGGCGCCCTCTTCGGTCACGACACATCCTACGTTGGCGTTGCGATAGCCTGTTTCGATGAAAATTCCTGGGGCAATCTCTTGCATGGCTGACTCCTGGCATCGCTCCCGTTATGCTGCAACTTGCTTCATCAGCGTTTCGATCACTGTCTCGAAGGCGTACTGTAGTTGGGCGCTGCTGTTGGCGCTGGCCTGCGCCCAGGCCCCGCGCCCTCCGCCGCGCACACCAGCAACCTGAACGGCAGCCTGCAGCAAGCTGCCCATGTCCAGCGTCACATCGGCGGCGGCGGCGCAGAAGAGTTGGCCGCCAGCCGGGGCGTTGGTTTCACACGTCAGCACCGCCACGCAGCCGGGCTGCTGGCGCAGGGTGTTGGCCAGCGTCTTGACATCGTCCGGCGCCCACGCCGGCAAATGGGCGTGCACCAGACGCAGCGCGCCGTGCGGCTGCGCCGCAGCCCACAAACGCGCCGCTTCCGTCTCCACCACGGCTGTTCGCATTTGACGCACTCGACGCTGCGCCTGCCGCAGTTGTTCCGCCAGACGATCCACCGCCGCCGGCAGGTCATCCTCCGATGTACTCAATCGCTTCATCAACGCCTGGACGGCGCCCTGTTTGCGCCCATAGTCGGCCAGGGCGCGCTGCCCACACAAAAACTCGATGCGCGTCTCGGCGCCGCGCCGATCCAGGCGCGTGATCTTGATCTGACCGACCTCGGCTGTCTGGCGCACATGGGTGCCGCCGCAGGCTGACCAATCGAAGCGGCTGATTTCGACGATGCGAACCCGATCTGTCACTTTGGGCGGCCGGCGCAGCGGCAAGGCCGCCAATTCCTCGGCGCTGACGAATCGCGCCGTCACCGGCAGGTTCTGCGCAATCACCTGGTTGGCGAGACGTTCGGCGGCGTCCAGGTCGTCTGGCGTGAGCGCAGCTTGATCGAGGTCAATCGTGGTGCTTTGCTCGCCCAGGTGAAACGCAACGGTCGCGGCCTGACAGGCGCTGATGAAGGCTTGCGAGAGGATATGCTGCCCGGTGTGCTGCTGCATGTGGTCGAAGCGCCGCTCCCAATTGACCTGGCCGTGCACCGGTCCGGCGGCCAGGGCCGTTTCGAGCAGATGCCAAATCTGACCGTCGCCATCCTGCACATCGGTGACTGCGACGCCGTTGAGAAGACCGGAGTCTGCCGGTTGGCCGCCGCCTGTAGGATAAAAGGCGCTGGCGGTCAAGGCTACTGCTGGTTGTCCCTTGACCGTCGTCTGCGCGATCAGATGCGCATCGAACTCGCTTAGATAGGCGTCGCTCCAATAGAGACGCGCGGTAGATTGGCTCATCACGATATCGAATTATACCCCCAAGCGCGTCAAAACTCAAAGCCGGGCAGTTCAGACGGGAGGGCCGGGCCAGGGTTGGTTGGCCTGTTCGATGGCGCGGCGAACGGTGCGCGCCAGGCGGCCGAACCGTTCCTCGGCCAGCAGGTCAAGGCTGCGCGGGCGGGACAGGGGGATGGGAATGTCGGCCAGGATGTGCCCCGGCCGCGACCCCATGACGATCACCCGGTCGGCCAGAAAGACGGCCTCGCTGATGCTGTGCGTCACCAGGATGGCGGTGGCGCGGCGTAGCTGCCACATGCGCAGCAGTTCCAGGTTCATGCGCTCACGCGTCAGGGCGTCGAGCGCGCCAAACGGCTCGTCCAGCAACAGCACGCGGGGGCGGTGGATGAGCGCCCGCGCCAGCACCGCCCGCTGCTGCATGCCGCCCGACAGTTGGCGGGGATAGGCATTCTCGAACCCCTGCAAGCCCACCAGATCGCTCAGGCGCTGCGCCTCGCTGCGCGCCTGACTGCGGCTGGCGGCAGTTCCCAAGACATCGAGCGGCAGGGCGATGTTGTCCAACACGGTGCGCCAGGGCATCAGATTGGCCGACTGGAAGACGAAGCCGACTTCGGCGCGTGGGCCGCGCACCGGCGCGCCGTTGAGCGTCACTTCGCCGGCGTCGGGCGGTAGCAGCCCGGCGATGATGCGCAGCAGCGTACTCTTGCCGCAGCCCGATGGCCCGACCAACGTTGCAAACTCGCCGTCCCGCACCTGGAAACTGACGTTGGCCAATGCCTCGATCTCGGCGCCACGCGGTTGGAACCGCTTGCTGACGCGCTCGACTTTGATCAGGATGTCGCTCATGTCGCCTTGCCCGTTAGAACCGCCCAGGGATCGGCGCTCAGGGGGCGGTGATGAACCGATTGCTGTAGAGTGTCTGCGGCTCGACGGGCGCTGCGATCAGCCCCATCTCCTGCATGAAGCGGGCGGCCGTCGCCCAGCGCGCCGGGTCGGACTGACCGAGGGTTGCGTCGGTTTGCCACAGTTCGAGCACGGCGTCGAAGATGGCGCGGTTGGCAGCACGCGCCGCTTGATCGGCGCCCGCCTCCGGCGCTTGCAGCAGGCTCAGTTCGAACGCCTGATCGGGGTTGTCCAGCGTAAAGCGTAGGCCACGCAGCGTGGCGCGCACGAATTTGCCCACCAACTCCGGCTGCTCGGCAACCGTCTTGTCGTTGGTGATGATGCCGTTGGAGGGCAGGTCAACGAAATCGGAGACGAAAATCTCCTCCACTTCCTGGCCGGCCAGCCGCAACTGCACCGGGCCGTTGACCGAATAGTCGAGCGCGGCGTCCACTTTTTTCTCTTGCACCGCCGCCGCCTGGGTGAAGCCGATGCTTTCCAGCCGCACCTGGCTTTCGTCCAGTTTGGAGGCGTAAACCAGCGCCTTCCAGCCGACGTAGCTGGCGCCGAAGAGACCGGGAATACCGACGCGGCGGCCGGCCAGGCTGGCGGGCATCGTCAGGCCGCTGCCTTTGGGCGCAAAGACGACGACCGGAAACTTGCGGTACCAGCTCATCACGTAGACGACCGGCAGGCCCTGCGCCCGCCCCAGGATCACTTCTTCGCCGCTGCCGATCATGAACTGCAATTCGTTGGAACCGACCAGCTTGATCAGATCGGACTCGAAGCCGTAGCGGAACTTGATCTCCAGGCCCTCTTCCCGGTAGAAGCCCTTTTCGACGGCGACGTAGAAGGGGGCAAACTGCACGCTTGGGATGTAGCCCATGGCCAGTTCGATGGTTTGCGGGGCGGCGGCTGGCGTCACCGGGACGCAGGCGGTCACGAGTGCCAGTAGCAAGAACGGCGCCAGAATGGCTGCGCCGCGCTGGCGTAGGCGGGGCGAACGCGCCGGGGCGATGGTTGAATCCGTTTTCGTTGACATCATTTGGAATCCTTCTTCAGGCGGCCCTTTTCCAGTGCAGAAGCCAACGCTCCAGCAAGCTGACGATCCCGTAGAGCAGCAGCGTCAGGCTGACCAGCGCCAGCAGGGCCACGAACATGAGGGGAGTGTCGAGTAGATTGCGCCCCAGGTTGACCAGGAACCCCAGGCCGCGGTCAGCGCCGACGAACTCGCCGACGACGGCGCCGATGACTGCCAGCGTCACGCTGACCTTGAGACCGGCCAGCAGGACGGGTAGCGCCGAGGGCGCTTCGAGCAGGGTGAACATCTGCCAGCGGCTGGCGCGCAGCGAGCGCAGCAGGGCCACCAGGTCTGGTTCGACGCTGCGCAGGCCAACGACGGTGTTGATGAGCATGGGGAAGAAGACGGTCAGGGCGCAGACGAGGATTTTGCTCCAGGCGCCAAAGCCCACCCAGATGATGAGAAGCGGGGCGATGGCGACGATCGGCACGGCTTGCAGGGCGACCAGGTAGGGGGAGAGGAGTTGATCGAGCAGTTCCGATTTGGCGATGGCGTAGCCGAGCACAACCGCCGCACTGAGGCCAAGCGCCAGACCGGCAAGCACTTCGCCCAGGGTGATGGCGGTGTGCCGCAGCAGGGCGCCGTCGGCCAGGACGACGAGGAATTTTTGCCAGACGAGGGCGGGCCGCGGCAGCACGTAGGGAGGGTAGTCTTGCCAACGCACGAGGGCGTCCCACGCCAGCAGGAATAGCCCAACGCCGGCGATCGTCAGGAGGACGCGCCAGAGCGCCAGCGCCTGGGAACCGATCCAGGCGGTGCTTTGCGACCAGAACGACGACGATCGTGCGAGCGCAACCTGGGCAGGGCGCTCGTTCAACATCTCTTGCATCTCACTTGCCAAGTCAATAAAAAAGCCTCCGGGCCGAAGCCTTCGGAGACTCGCTGTCGCGCCAAATCCGACCCGGCGTGGCGATCCAGCAGGAGGCGGCTGGCAGGCAACAAAAACGCCCCTGTCAGTCTGCCTCCAGGGACGCGCCGCACACGCGGGAAGCTCTGCGCTTGACCCGCCGGGTTGGTCGCGACCTTCTCCCATCCGGACTGTACCGTCGGCCCCGGCCTGGGCGTGTACGCCATCACCGGATCCACCACGTTGCGTGGGTTGCGGGCTTGGGCCGGCGTTACAGCGCCTGGCCCCCACCGCCGGTCGAGAATTGATACGGCCAGACCGGCCGCGTCTCACTCTGCCCCGAAGGTCAACTCTATCGCAAGTCAGTGTAACACAGCGCGGCGCAACTGTCAATGTCGGCGCGGCGCTCCGGTCTGGGCGAGTTGCCGAACTTCGGCAAACTTGACACAGGCGCGGGCATACACTACCATTATTTTGTTTCTGCGGGTGCAGATATCGCATACGAACCGGCGTGTGGTTTTGTTGACGACGGTATTTGCGACGGGGGGTTTTTTCATGCAGCGATTCTTGTCCATTGCTCTGATCGTGGTTGGTCTCGGTTTCGTGATGATTGGGCTGCTCGCCGGCCTGTTCTACCTGGGGCTGCCGGTAGTGTCGCCGGAGGCCAACTATGATCTCTTGCAGGTCAACACGGTGGCGATCGCCCTGATGGCCGTGTGCGGGTTGGGCGGCGGGCTGCTGGCCTGGGCCGGTTGGCGGCGCTACAGCGGCGCGGCGGCGCGCCTGGTGCGTTTGCCGCACCCGCTCTGGTTCGTGTTGCTCTTCGTGGCGACGCTGGCCCTGGGCGAGGCGACGCTGCGGACGTCGCTGGCGCCGTGGGTCTTCCCGCCGCTGCATGTGCTGGCCAGCGTCGCACCGCCGCTCTTTTTCCTGACGTTGGCTGCTGCGCAGCTCGATCCGGCGCGTCGCGGTTTTGCCCGTCGTGACGTGGCTGTGCAATTGGGCGGAGGCAGCTTGCTGGCCACTTCGTTTGCGCTGCTCAGCGAAACGACGCTGCTCGGCGCGCTCGGGCTGATGGCGTTTTTGATTGTTTCGGCGACGCCGGGCGGCGCTGAGCGGCTGCAAACGCTGGCGACGCAGTTGAGCCAGGGCGATCTGCTCAACGATCCGGCGTTTCTGCAATCGCTGTTTTCATCGCCGCTGGTGCTGGTGGGTGCGGTGTTGGGCGTCGGCGTGGCGGCGCCGCTCATTGAGGAGTTCGCCAAAGGCTTCGGTGTCTTCCTGATGGGAACACTGCGCCGCCGGCTGACGGTGGAGGAGGCGTTCCTGTGGGGTACAGCGGCCGGCGCCGGTTTCAGCATCACCGAATCGCTCTTCAACGGCGTGGCGACGCTGCCGGTGTGGGCCGGCCCGCTCACGCTGCGTGCGGCGACGGCGGCGGTGCATTGTCTGGCCGCCGCGCTGATGGGGCTGGCATGGCAGGCGTGGTTCAGCGGCGAGCGCCGCTGGCGGCTGGGGGCCTACCTTGCGCTGGCGGCGACGGTGCACGGATTGTGGAATCTGGTTGCCGTCTTGATCGCTTTTCTGGCGACCGGCGGCGCGCTCAACGCCAATCTGCTCATGAACGCCGGCAGCGTCTTGCTCAGCCTGGCGCTGGTGGGGCTGTTCGTGATCAACAGCGGGCTGTTCGTCTTTCTCAGCCGCCGTCTGGGCCAACAGGCGGAGGTTGGGTGAGGGGAGAGGAGAGAGGAAATAGGGGGAGAGGAAATAGGAAATAGGCAGGAGGACTGCCTACTGCCCACTGCCTACTGCCTCAAAGGAGATCATTGATGAATGGATCAAGGCCGATCAGGAGCCGGCATGCGTCGCTGAGGTGGCTACTGCTGCTGCTGCTGCTGCCCGCCGGCTGCACACGCAGCGATCAAAATACGTTACGCTTTTCCGGGCCGACGGAGGCCAGCGTGGAGGCGGGTCAGGCGTTGCCTGGAACCGCCGTGCGCTATGTGCGCGAGACGCCCGATGGAGCGGAGTTTTCGATTGACGATCAACGGGCCATCAAGAAGATCGGAGATTTCGTCGGCTGGAAGGGGTTCCTGGGGCGCGATTTCGAGGCGAACCTGGGCCTGCGCCTGGTTTACTTTTCGGCGGACAAGGCGCAGCTCGCCGGCTCGGCCGACCTGACGGTCTACAACCCGCGGCCCGCGGCCGGGCCATTCCCGGAAAAACCGGTGATCGCCTACCGCGTCCCGGCGACTTACAGCGTCGAACGCGGCGCAACCATCCCCGGCACGACCCTGATCTACGAGGGCAAGACTGAGCAAGGCGCCCGTATGGGCGGTCTGCCGCCGGGCGATTATCCCTATCGCCAGACGGCCGATTCGTTGGTGTGGATGGGGCGGGTCAATGATGGGGCGCTGCTGCGTCTCGATTTGCGGGTTGTGGTTTTCACCGAACAGCGTCTGCAACTGGCCGGCATCGCCACGCTGGCCGCCGGTTGAGGCGCAGGCAGCGCCGCGCGCCGCTCAATCGCTGGCCTGGGCGCGGCGACGCGCCTGCTTGCGCGCCGGCGCGCTCAGATGGTGCCAGACGTAGTAGATCAGGCCGAGCACGAGCAAGGCGGCGATGGGGTATTTGGCCGGTCCCATGATGTGCAGAATCTCTTCCCAATGATCGCCCAGGCTCCAGCCCACCAGCCCAAGCGCCCCACACCAGACGAATGACCCGATGAAGGTGAGGATCGTGAATTTGGCGAAATGGATCTTGAAGACGCCCGCTGGGAACGAGATGAAGGTGCGAATGATCGGCAGCAGACGGGACAGGAACGATACGTAATCGCCCCAACGCTGGAACCAGTGATCGAAGCGATCCACATCTTCTTCGGTCACCAGGATGTAGCGGCCATAGCGCACCACCAGCGGACGTCCGCCCCAGTAACCCAGGGCATACGAAGCCACCGAACCGAGGGTGCAGCCCAACGCGCCGTAGAAGCCGGTGATCAGGCCGGCTTGCCACCAGGAAAACGCGGCCCGCGGGGTCAGCAGCCAACCGGCCAGTGGCATGGTGATTTCACTCGGAATGGGGATGTTGGCGCTTTCGAGCGCCATGATGATGACCACGCCGGGCCATCCCATCGAAGCAAACAGGTTTTGTAAAACCGGTACCAGGTGCTCGGCAATCCAGGCTTCCAAGACGATCAACCTCCAGGACAGAATCGAACGAGGGCGAGCCGCGGCTTGCTCTCGTCGTCGGCGCTTCTCGCTGATGCGGGCAGCGCCGGGCAAGTATAAACAACAATGCACAACGCGTCAAAACCGGCTCATCAACCTGCAAACGCCCCGCGCCGCATGACCAGGCTGATCGTCGTGCTGCTGGTCATCGAGTTCCTGGACGAACTGGTCTTCGGCGCACGCGAGGCGGCCTGGCCGCTCGTCAGCCGTGACCTTGCGCTGAGCTACGGGCAGGTTGGTCTGCTGCTGGGCGCGCCGCTGTGGGCCAGCAACCTGATCGAGCCGATCCTCGGCATTCTGGCGGATACCTGGCGCCGGCGCCTGCTGATCCTGGCGGGCGGCTGTGCGCTGGCCACCGCGCTCTTGCTGATCGCCGCCAGCAACAGCTTTTTCACGCTGCTGATCGCCTTCACCCTGGCCGCGCCGGCCTCCGGCGCCTTTGTCAGCCTGGCTCAGACGGCGCTGATGGATGCGGAGCCGGCGCGGCGCCAGCAGAACATGGCACGCTGGACGTTCGCCGGATCGGTGGGGGTGTTGGGCGGATCGCTGCTCATCGGCGCCAGCGCCTGGCTGGGCCTGGGGTGGCGCGGCCTCTTCTTCGCCTTTGCCGGCCTGACGCTGCTCCTGCTGCTGGCCGCCTGGCGCTTGCCGTTGGACAAACCGGGCGCGGCGTCGAGCCTTTCCTGGCGGATGTTGGGGCAGGGGTTGCGCACGACATGGGCGCTCATGCGCCGGCGTGAGGTGGTGCGCTGGCTGCTGCTGCTCGAATTTGCCGACTTGATGCTCGATGTGCTGCTTGGATTTCTGGCGCTCTATCTCGTTGATGCCACGGGCGCGTCGCCTGCGCAGGCCAGCCTGGCGGTGACGGTGTGGACCGGCGTGGGGCTGCTTGGAGATTTTCTGCTGATTCCGCTGCTGGAACGGGTCCCTGGCCTGCGCTATCTGCGCAGCAGCGCCTGGCTGGAGTTGATTCTTTACGCCGGCTTTCTGCTGGCGCCCAACTTTGGCCTGCGCCTGGCGCTGATCGGGTTGGTCGGGTTCTTCAATTCGGGCTGGTACTCGATCCTGCAGGGTCATCTCTACGCCGCGCTGCCGGAGCAGAGCGGGTCGGTGGTGGCGCTCAAGAACTTCAGCGGCCTGATCGGCGCCCTGTTTCCGCTGGCCCTCGGCCTGACCGCCCAACGCTGCGGGCTGGCGGCGGCCATGTGGGCGCTGACGGCTGGCCCGCTGGTGATGATCGGCGGGCTGTGGGCGGGAGGTAGTGATGGGGAGTAGCCTGCCACGGCTGGTGGAACGCACATCCCCTCGCTGTGCTTAGCCAAGCCCCACAGCCTGAGTAGTTACGTCTGATCTTCCTATCGGCCAGGGTGATCAGCACGGCTTCCTGGGCGTCGTCGGCTATGCGCCCCAGGCGGCGCACGAGTCGCGCCTTGTCCACGATACGCACCTGTTCGAGCACGACCTGCCCCTCCTTGCCCTGGAAAGCGCAGAGAACTCGGGTCGGGTGCGGCCGGCCCTTCGTGGTCATGGGCGCTACGGTGACGGTTGCAGCTTCATCACTGCGCCGGTTTGGTGTTGATCCACGCGGCGATTTCCTGATCGTCGGGGATTTCGGGACCCAGGGTGATGTATTGCAGCGTTTCCTGGCGCAACTGGCCGCTGGCGTCGAAATCGAGCGTCTGGAAGCCAAGCACGCGGCCGGCATGACCGGGCTGCGGCCAGTCGGCGTGCAGTTGCAGGACGCCGCTGTCTGGGTGACGGGCCGGCTCGGCGGCCACGCCACTGCCGCCGCTGACGATGATGTCAATGGCCGGAATTTCAGCGGCGATGACCTGATCCACCTCCATCCCTGCATGGGAGAGCAGGATGACGATGCCGGCGCGGCCGGCCAGCTCGTCCAGCGCCTGGCGCACGGCGTCGAACGGGTCGCCCACGATGACGCCGTCAATCTGTGCGTCGTCGCTCAGCCCAATGATGGCGATACGCTGACCGCCCAGGATGCGCACGACGTAGGGCTGTGCGATCAGTTCGCCGGTGCGGGCGTCTACGGCATTGGCCGAGAGCAACGCAAATTGCGCCTCGCTTCGACGCTGGCGCAACGTCTCGACGCCCAGCGCCAGGTCTTGACTGCCCAACGCCGTCGCATCGTAGCCCAGGCGATTCATCAACTCGACGCTGCTCTTGCCCTGCGTGGCACGGGCCGGGTCCTGATCGCCGGTCAGGCTGTCGCCGGCGTCCAACAGCAGGACCGTTGCGTAACTGCTGCGCGCTTCCTTGATCTTGGCAGCCCTCCGGGCCGCGCCGCCGACGGCGGGCATTCAGCCGCAGGGCCAGAAATAACCCCAGGTGTCGTTGGTGTGCAGCAGCGCCAGACGCAGCGGTTGCGGCTGTGCGGCGCTTGCGGGACGCGGGGCCTCGGCGGGCGTCGGGCCAGATGTGGAAGGCGGCGCGGCCTGACATGCTGCCAGCAGCAGCGCCAGACAGAGGAGGGCCAGCCAGCCATGCGGGCGCCGTCGGGCCGGACGCCGGGCAAGAGGCGCATTGCGAGCGTCGAACATGATACGATACCTTCTTTGCAGTTCACGTCCCGGCACGATGCGCCAGCGTTTTGATGATGCCGTCATCTGCTGCACCGTGCCGGGGACGTTCGTTAGTGCATGGGCCGCCTTCAGTCCTGCGGCCGGTCTGGTGCGGGGAGGGTGGCCAGAAAGTCCCGTTCCATTTGTTGCGCATAGCGCGCCAACAGGTTTTCGACGCGGGCCCCATCAGGCGAGGCGATGAGGAGGCCGACGTGGTTCTTCTTGTGCAAACGCCAGACGACCTCGGGCGCGTCGTAGGCGTTGGTGTCGGGCCATTCGTCGCGGGCCAGGCAGATGAGCAGCCCGGCGAAACCATCGTGGGGTGAGGGCGGGGTGTAGGTCTCGCCGCGCACGTAGGCCAGCTCGATCTTGGCCCACTCGCGCCAGAGGTTGACGCCTGAGGCGGTTTCGACGACGCGATCAATGTTGGCGCCGCCGACGCGTGCGGCCATCTCCAGAAAGTAGAACTGGCCGTCGGCGTCGGCCTTGATGAACTCGGCATGGGTCACGCCGCGCACCATGTTCATGGCGGCGATGACCTGACGGTTGAGGGCCTGCAACTGTGCATAGTCGTCGGAAGTGGGATGTACGGTACGAGTCGAGAAGATACCGCCTTCGTGTAGCACTTTCATCGGCGCCTGGCCGTAGCGATGGGCGACCGAGAAGACGACGGCGCGTTCGGAGACGATCGAATCTACGTGGAAGACGTCGCCGGGGACGAATTTTTCCAGGACGTAGTACGATTGGCGGTCACCCAAAATATCGAGCGAAGGCCAGAATTCTTCTTGGGAGTGAATCTTGCGGATGCCGATGGAACCAGCCTCGGAGCGGGGCTTGAAGACCCAGGGCGGCGGGACGGCCTGCATGAAAGCGCGCACGCGGTCGTAGTTGAGGACATGGACGAAATCGGGTACGCGGATGCCGCGCTCGCGGGCCTGCATACGCATGGCGAGTTTGTCGCGAAAGTAACGCGCCGTGGTGTCGCCCATGCCTGGGATGCGCAGGTGTTCACGCAGCGAGGCGGCCCATTCCACGTCGTAATCGTCGAGCGCGACGATGACATCGAAGGGGCGGGTGCGCGCCAGATAGCTGACGGCGTGGGTGATGTCGGGTTGTTTGGCCAGATCGGGCATCAGGAAGACTTCGGCGATGCTGTCGCGCGGCCAATCGGCCTCGGCCAGTTTCTCCCTGGTGATGAGCACAACCTGTGCACCGAGCTGCTGGCAGGTGCGGATGAATTCTGCTCCTTTGAAGTAGCTGGCGAGGCAAAGCACAGCATGCGGACGTGATTCGGTCATGGTGTTGTTCTCTTTCGCTGATGGCGGCTATCTGGGCTGGCCGCGGCGGCAGGCAAACGCGCCGCCCCGGCAGAAATGTTCACGGTTCAACGCGTGGGGTATTGTACCACAGCCGTTGACTGCACGACAACTCCAAAATTCTGTCATCACTGGGAGTCGTTGGGCGACCCGACGGGCCGAAGACTGCGGAGGCCGGCTGTTGACGCTGGCCTATGAAAGCGGTGTTGTTCATTCACGACACGATTTGACAATCCCATTGACCGAGAGTAAATTGCGCCTTGTTTCCCCGCTGAAAGGGGCGCATCATGTTGAAATTACCTCGTGGCTCGACAGACCTGCGGGTGGCGCTGCTCTACGCGGCCTTTGGCTGGCTGTGGATCGTGCTGTCCGATCGCATCCTCGCAACGATGGTGCGCGACGTGGCCGCGCTGACCATCATGCAGACCTACAAGGGCTGGGCCTTCGTGATCATTAGCGCCGGCCTGATCTATCTTCTCCTCCGGCGTGACCTGGCGCTGCGCAGGCAAACCGAGCAGACGCTGCGCGAGAGCGAGCGCCGCTTTCAAACCCTTGCCAACATCTCACCGGTTGGCATCTTCCGCACCGATCCTGATGGCGCCACCACCTACGTCAACCCGCGGTGGTGTCAGATCTCTGGGATTCCTTGCGATCGGGCGTTGGGCGCGGGCTGGCTGACTGTGGTTCATCCCGAAGATCGGCCCAAATTGCAGCAGGAGTGGGACGAAGCAACGAACCAGCAGCGCCCGAGCTTGTCCGATTATCGCTTTGTGCGACCCGACGGAACCATTGCCTGGGTGATGGGGCAAACGACGGCTGAGATCGCTGCCGATGGTCAGATCACGGGCTATGTTGGCACGATTACCGACATCACCGAACGCCAACAACATGCGGAGGCCGTGCAGCGTCGAGCGGAGGAGTTCGCCGCTCTGTACGAGGTTGGCCGTGAAGCGACAGCGCAAACCAACCTGCCTCGCCTGCTCGAAACCATCACCCAACAGACGGCGCGTCTCCTCAAGTCGTCGGATGCGACGATCTACCTGTACGATGCAGCCAAAGACGAGTTGGAACTGGCCGCCGCCAATGTCTACGCGATGCCGCGCGGTTCACGCTTTTCCGTGAGCCAGGGCATTTCCGGCGCGGCGATTCGCCAGCGCCAGGCGAAGATTGTGGACGATTATCGCACATGGAGCAGCCGCCGGCCCGAATTGCAGCATCTTGATCTGCGCGCCGTGGCCCTGGTGCCCATGATTCACCAGGAAGAGATCATTGGCGCGTTGGCCGTCGCCGAAATCGGCAATGACCGCAAGTTCACGGCGGCCGACACGCGCCTGCTGGAGATGCTGGCCTCGCAAGCCGCGATGGCAATTCAGAATGTGCGTCTGCGCGCCGAACTGGAGACCTACAACAGGGAGCTGGAGGTGCGCGTGGTGCAGCGCACGATGGAGCTGAACGAAGCGCTGCTACAAGCGCAGGACGCCGACCGGCTGAAATCGGTTTTTCTGGCTACCATGTCGCATGAACTGCGCACGCCGCTCAATTCCATCATCGGCTTCAGCGGCATTCTTGCGCAAGGGCTGGTGGGGCCGCTCAACCCGGAACAGAGCAAACAGATGGGCATGGTGCGCGACAGCGCCCGTCACCTGCTGGCGCTGATCAACGATGTGCTGGACATTTCCAAGATCGAGGCCGGACAGTTGCGCGTGGAACGCGCCCCGTTTGCCATGCGCAGCGCCATCGAGAGCGCGGTGCGCGCAGTGTCGCCGCTGGCGCAGAAAAAGGGGTTGGCGCTGCACCAGGTCATTGCCGGCGAGGTGGGCGACATCAGCAGCGACCGGCGTCGCGTCGAACAGATTCTACTCAACCTGCTCAGCAACGCGATCAAGTTTACCGAACAGGGCGAGGTGCGCATCGAATGTTGCGTGCAGGGCAAGTGGCTCGACACGAGCGTGCATGACACCGGCATGGGCATCCGACCCGAAGACCTGGGCGCGCTCTTCGAGCCGTTTCGCCAACTGGAGACTGGACTGAACCGCCGGCATGAGGGCACCGGGTTGGGTCTGGCGATCTGCAAGAACCTGGTGCGTTTACTGGGCGGTGAAATTCACGTCGAGAGCGAATGGGGCAAGGGCAGTGTTTTCACGTTCATGCTGCCCCTGGCCGCGTGAGGAGCCACATGGCAAACATCCTGGTTATCGAAGACAACGAACAGAATCTCTACCTGACCACCTTCATTCTGGAGAAGCATGGACACCGGGTGATCGCGGCGCGCGACGGCAGTCAAGGCATCGAACTGGCGCACACCACCCGGCCTGCGCTGATCTTGCTGGACATTCAACTGCCCGTGATGGACGGTTACGCGGTGGCCGCCGAGCTGCGCAGCAACCAGGCGCTGACGCACATTCCCATCGTGGCCGTCACTTCCTATGCCATGGCCGGCGACCGTGAGCGCATCCTGGCCGCGGGCTGCAACGGCTACATCGAAAAACCAATCAATCCCGACACCTTCATGACCGAGGTCGAGTCGTTCCTGCCGGCGGCCGAAATCTCCCCCCGCTTCGGACAGGATGAACAGGTAAATTCATTCATGCGGCCAAACTGATCCGGGTAAAAACCTGACAGGTTTCCGGGTAAAAAACCTGACAGGTTTCCGGGTAAAAACCTGTCAGGTTTCCGGGTAAAAAACCTGTCAGGTTTCCGGGTAAAAAAACCTGTCAGGTTTGAGGGTAAAAAAACCTGACAGGTTTACCAAAACCTGTCAGGTTTCAGGGTAAAAAAACCTGTCAGGTTTCAGGGTAAAAAAACCTGTCAGGTTTCCGGTTCAAAACCTGACAGGTTTCCGGTTCAAAACCTGTCAGGTTTCAGGGTAAAAAAACCTGACAGGTTTTCCAAAACCTGTCAGGTTTCAGGGTCAAAACCTGTCAGGTTTCCGGGTAAAAAAACCTGACAGGTTTTCCAAAACCTGTCAGGTTTCCGGGTCAAAACCTGACAGGTTTCCGGGTAAAAAACCTGTCAGGTTTCCGGGTAAAAAAACCTGACAGGTTTCCGGGTAAAAAACCTGACAGGTTTCCGGGTAAAAAAACCTGACAGGTTTTCCAAAACCTGTCAGGTTTCCGGGTAAAAAACCTGTCAGGTTTCCGGGTAAAAAACCTGTCAGGTTTCAGGGTAAAAAAACCTGACAGGTTTCAGGGTAAAAAAACCTGACAGGTTTCAGGGTAAAAAAACCTGACAGGTTTTCCAAAACCTGTCAGGTTTCCGGGTCAAAACC
>CAZOLV010000053.1:27266-30805 GCA_964580725.1 uncultured Anaerolineae bacterium
GGTTTCCGGGTAAAAAAACCTGACAGGTTTTCCAAAACCTGTCAGGTTTCCGGGTCAAAAAACCTGACAGGTTTTCCAAAACCTGTCAGGTTTCAGGGTAAAAAAAACCTGTCAGGTTTCAGGGTAAAAAAACCTGACAGGTTTCCCTGTTAGCGGACGATCAGCGGGAACCAGTAGCTGCGCGGCGGCGCCAGCGGGGTGGCCGTTGGCGACGGCGTCAGCGACGGGGTGGCGGTTGGCGTCAGCGTGGGGGTGGGTGTGCTGGACGCGGTTGGGCTGGGGGTGACGGTGGGCGTGGGGCTTGCCGTCCAGGTGGCGGTGGCCGTCGGTGTGGGGGTGCGCGTGGGCGTACTGGTCGGTGTCAGCGTCGGCGTGTTCGTTGGCGTCGGCGTGGGCGGCGGAGGCGGAACTTCATAGCGGATGATGGCGCCATTGACGCCAACCGCCCAGCCGGCCGTCGCATCTGCCATGTCGAGCCAGAGCAGGTGATCGTTCACCGGGCTGGCTTGTCCGCTCCAGGCGGCGCCGCCGTTGTCTGTAAAGCGAATGGCGCCCTCGTTGCCTACGGCCCAGCCAAAGTTGCCGTCGGTGAAGTCCACGTTGTTGAGATCCACCGTGACTCCGCTCGACTGCAGCGTCCAATGATCGCCGGCGTTCGTGCTGGACATGATGACGCCGCCGCTGCCGGCAATCCAACCTTGACTGGCGCTGATGAAGTCAACGCCGAAGAGGTCGCCGTTACTGCCGGGATAACGCCGAATCCAGTTGGCGCCGCCGTCGCCGCTGGTGACCAGTGAATCGTACAGCGTCACGCCGTAGACCGCCGTGTGGCTGCCGTAGCTCAGATCACGGATGTTGACGGCCATGTCGGCCTGCGAGAACTGCCACGTCGTGCCGGCGTCGCTGGTGCGGAAGACGTATCCCTCCTTGCCCACGGTCATCGCATGGCTGTTGTCGTAGCCCTCCACGACCCACAGGAAACCGGTGTGGATGTTGCCGTCGCCATCCTTGACGAACTGCCGCGTCCAACTGGCCCCGCCGTCGGTTGTGCGCAGCAGCGCGCCGAAACGCCCGGCTACCCAGCCCGTCTGCCCGTTTTCTGGGAACTTGACGCCGCGCAGCCAGGCCGGCGGCAGACCCGGATCGAGCTGGCGCGCCGGATTGGGCACGAAAGCCCAGGTTTCCCCGCCATCGGTCGTCTTGACGATGGCGCCTTCCTCGCCCACCACGTAAGCCTGGTTGGCGTCCACCGCATCTACGCCTTTGAACTCGGTCACGCCAAACGGCGCAGCAATGGTCATGTCCGCACTGCCCTGTTTGTGCGTGATGAAATGCCCGGCGCCGGCTGTCCACACTTCATCATCGGCCGGCGCGGACAGCGCCGTGATAGCCGTAGAGCTGCCCGATTCGATGGCGGTCCAGTTGGCGCCGCCGTTGGTGGTGCGGCGCATGCGGCCGTCCACGCCTGCGATCCAGCCGTTTTGCGCCGAGGAGAAGGCAACGGCGTTCAAGTCGAAGTCGGTCAGGTACAGTAAGTTCCATCCCGCGCCGCCGTTGGTGGTGCGCAGCGCCACACCGCCCTTGCCGACCACCCAGCCGTTCTGTGCATCGGCGAACGCGATGCTGTTGAGGTTGACCCAGGCCGGGGCCGGGTTGCTCTGACTGGTCCAGGTGGCGCCGCCATTGCTGGTGACGATCATCGCGCCCTGGTTGCCCACGACCCAGGCGTGTTGACCATCGAGCGCGGCCAGCGCCTGCCAATCGGTGTTGAGCGGGCTGGTCTGCGCCGTCCAACTGCCGCCGCCGTTGCTGGTGCGCAGGATGGTGTTGCTTTCGCCCACGGCCCAACCGCTGTTGGCGTCGGTCATCACCAGGTCCCTGAACCGCTGCGTGGTCGGCGTGGTCTGCCGTGTCCAGCTTTGCCCGCCGTTTGTGGTGCGCCAGATGCTGCCATTGGCGCCCGCGGCCCAACCGTTGTTCGGATCAACGAAATCTACCGCTTCGACGTCGGCAATTGGCGTCAGGCGGCCAAACGCCCAGCTTTGCCCGTTGGCGGTGCGCACGACCTGTCCGCCGTTGCCCACGGCCCAACCGTGCGTGCTGTCCAGAAACTCGATATCGTTCAGGTGCGCCAGGTCGTTGCCGTACCATTGTAAGCGCCAGGTTCCCTGCGGTGGGGTTGGGGTCGGCGTCGGGGTGATCGTTGGCGTTGGGGTGATCGTTGGCGTTGGCGTTGGTGTTGGGCTTGGGCCAGCGGTCGGGGTATCGGTGGCGGTGGCGGTAGGACCGCTGGTGGGCGTGGCGGTCACCGTGCCGGAAGGGGAGGGGGTGGGGGTGTTGCCGGCCGGGCCGCCGTAGGACAGAATTTTGCCGTCATGCGTCACCGCCCAACCGTGACTGGCATCCACGAAATCTACTTCCCAGACGAAGCCGGTATCCGGCATGGCGACGCGCGTCCAGGAAGCGCCGTCGAGGGTGTGGTAGATGCGCCCGTCGCTGTCATCGCGCCCGCCGACGGCCCAACCCTCCGACGCGTTGAGCATTTCGATGTCGTAGAAAGTGGTGTAGTACAGGTCGTCGGGAAAGGTTCCGGTCAATTGCGTCGTCCAGCCGTTGCCCGCGTTGTTGGTGTAGTAGATGCTGCCATGCTGGCCTGCCACCCAACCAGTGTTGACATCCATGAAACTCAAGCCGAGCAGGTCGTGCGCGGGCGCAAAACGGCGTCCCCATGACACGCCCTGGTCGGTGGAAAAGACCAGGCTGGCGCCGTTGCCCGCGCCATAGCAGGTGTAGCCGAAGCACTGGAATTCCCAAACGACGACGCTGCCGCCCGGGAAGAACTCGGTCCAGTAGCGGCCGCCGTCGGCCGAACGGAACGAACTGCCATCGGTGCCGCCGGCCAGGACGATCTGATCGGTCACGTAGTAGGCGCTGTAGAGGTAGCCGCCATAGTCCGAGGCGACGCCGCGCACCGACCAGGTGACGCCGCCGTCGGTGGTGCGGCTGGCCTGACCGGTGGTGCCGACGCTGAGACAGCGCAGCGCATCGAGGCAGTCAATGCCGCCCTGCCAACCGCTGACGACTTCGGGTAGTTCCAGACGCTCCCAGTCCACGCCGCCGTTGGTGGTCTTGAGAATGTAGGGGCTGCCGTTGTAGCCCCAATCCGGCCCACCGACGACGTAGCCGGTTTGGGCGTCAATCATCTTCAGCCCGCGCAGGGTGATGCCGGGCGGCGCCCAATACTGAATTTGCCAGTCGGAAGAGGGGACGGCCGGCGCCGGGGAGGCCTGCAGGGCGTGCGCCGGCAGGCCAAGCAATCCACCGGCCAGGGCCAGGGCGCCGATGAGCGCAAGAACGACGAAGAAACGTTGATTCATACGGTGATGTGAGGTCCTTTGTGAATTCTGAATGCTGAATTCTGCATTCTGAATGCTGAACTGTGCCTGTTGGGCGAGTCTACGCGGCCAAGATGAAATTTCGATGAAAACGCCTCTCCGCCAGGTGACAGTTTGTTCAACGAGGTCGTCGCCTGTTAGCTC
>CAZOLV010000053.1:30905-37426 GCA_964580725.1 uncultured Anaerolineae bacterium
CTCATTCCTCATTCCTCATTCCTCATTCCTCATTCCTCATTCCTCATTCCTCATTCCTCATTTTAAGCGAGAACATCAGCGGCAGGCTGCCATCATGATCGGGCAGGCGCCACCAGCCGTCCGGGCCTTGCACCAGGCAGGGCATGATCTGTTCGGTGCAGAAGGGCAATTCGTGCAGGAACTCCAGGCGCAGGCCCGCGGCCGCCAGCGCACTGACGATTTCGCCCAGGCTGTGATTCCACTCGAAGCTGCGCATGGCGCGCAGGGGCCGCCGGCCGTCCGGGCTGGCGATTTCCCATGCCTGCGGCTCCGGCGTGATGAAGTAGGAGTAGGCCAGGCGCAAATCTCGCACGCGGCGCGCGTCCTCATGAAAGACGCGGGTCAGGGGATGAAATTCGGCCAGGTAGAAAAAACCGCCGGGACGCAGGTACGAGGCGATGATTCCGGCCCAGGCGGGCAGGTCGGGCAGCCAGCTCAGAACCCCGAACGAGCTGAAGACGATATCGAACGTGCCAGGCAAGAGGCCCGGCAGATCGTAGAGGTCGGCAGCCAGGAATGTGGCCGGCAGATTCAGCTTCTGGCTGAGACGCTGGGCCGCGGTGATGGCCGTGGCGGAAAAATCCACACCGGTGACCTGCGCGCCCCGCCGCGCCCACTCCAGGGTGCCCAATCCCAGATGGCATTGCAGGTGCAGCAGGCGCTTGCCCGCCACCGGCCCCACCTCCGCCAGCTCCAGCGCGGTCAGGCCTTCGATGTCGGCGGCCGCGTCTGTCGCCGGCAGGTTGGCCGCAGCCTGTCCGGCCAATTCGTCCCACAAACGCCGGTTGTTTTCGGAAATGGTGGATCGTGCCATCTCTGCTCCTGTGTCCTGTGCGCCAACGATGCAAGGCGGGGGGGTGTCGTGTTGCAAGCCGGAGACTTGCGTTACTGCACGTCCATGTTGTTCGCATCCGCTTGCGCCAGGTAACGGTTGTACTGCCGTTCCACCTCAGCCAGCCAGCCTTCTGGCCAGCTCACCAGGCGAGAGTCCAGGCCGCGGGGCACTTCGTATAGATAGCGCGCCCAACGCACCAACCACCAGACCAGCATGATCGTCTCGTAGGCCCGCCTACGCACCGCTGCGGTTGCATCGTCGCCGCGCTCGTCGTAGGCCGCCATGAAACGGTCCCAGTCGGCGCGCCCAACAGCGTTGTAGGCCGGATGCAGCGTCAGATTGCTCAGCTCGAAGATCGGATCGCCCCACCCGCTGTACTCCCAGTCCACCGATCTGAGACGATCACCGCCGCGGATGAAATTGCGCCAGTTGCCATCCACCCGTACCAGGGTGCGTGGGGGCGCCGGCCATGTGGGCGGCGACCAATGCTCGAACCAGGCAAGAACGGCGCGCAGCGAGGCGGGTTGGGCTGCGGGCGGCAGCAGGTCAACCTGATTACGCACCTGGGCTTTGCCCTGTGCGACGCTGGCAACATTCATGAAACCGTCGGCCAGGGGCAGGTTTGTCTGGCGAGGTGTGATGGCATGGATGGCGCGGTAATGATCGAGGAAGGCTGCCCACTCGTCGTCGGTAGCGGGCGGGCCGGCCAGGGTCTGGCCGCCCAGCCAGGTCTGCACCACCACCGGTTGGGCGTAGCCCCGGCGGTCGAGCCAGACTGGCCGGGGCGCAATGTCGAGGCCGGCCTGCTGCAGCAGACTGAGGGCTGCGAACTCGCGCCCGGCCCGATCACGCCCGTCGGCCAGGGTGAACTTGACCGCAAAGTCGCCCGCGTCCGATGTGACGCGATACAGCAGATTGTTGGCGCCGCCGGCGACCGGGGTCACAGACCAGTCTTGCCAGGCCTGCGGTGCTGGCAACGGCCCGGCGGCCAGAAATTCGAGGAGGCTGGCGAGATCGTTGGGCAGATTCTGTGTCATGTGATTTGCACTCGATGCCTGTTTCGTTCATTCCTGTCGCAGCCGTATGCGCACGGCCTGGTCGAAGGGGTTTTGCCCGGCCCGCGCCGCAGCCAGCCAGGCGCGGTGGGTCGTTTCCAGCGCCTGGCGACCGGCAAACGATTGGCCGGCCAGCCAGGTCAAGAACGCTTGCAGGTCTTCGGCGGTTCCGGGCCAATTGCCCTGGCTGGCGCGGGCCAGGGCGCGACCGTCGAAGGCCAGCGGCGCGGCTCGCTGCTGAATGGCGCGGTCGCAGTAGGGCAGGGCCAGGTCGGGCTGGTTGTCGAGCGCAAAGGCCCAACAGAGCGCGGCCAGGCCGCGAGCGTCGTCGGGCTGCTGCGCCAGCAGGGCGCTGAAATCGGCCTGCCACTGCGCCGGACGCTCGAGGCGCACGTAGGCCAGCCCCCGATTGAGCAAGGCCGCACCGCTGGTAGGCGTCAGGGTCAGGGTCTGCGAAAAGAAGGCAATGGCCGCGGGTAGATCAGCCGGCCGGCTGCGCTGATTGACATAACCGGACAGAAACGCCAGGGTGGCGGCCGCCTCGTGTTCGCTCGGCGCCTGCGCCGCGGTCTGGTTGAAGGCAGAATTGGCCTGATCCCAGGCGCCCTGCTGGCTGAACAGAAGCCCCAGGGTCAACAGGGCCAGGCTGCGCACCTCGTTGGGGCGGCTGGCGTGAATTGGAAAGGAGAGCGACGCGGGCGCGGCCAGCAGGGAATCGAGAAGCGAGGCGGTCGGCGTCGCGTCCGCGGTCAGGATGACATAATGAACGGGCTGCAGATCGTCGGGAAAACCGGTTTCGGCGTCGGTGAAGCTGTCGCGACGCCAGAGGAGGAGGCTGGCCCGGCTGCGGGTGCGGGCATCGGCGGCGGCAGCCAGGTCAGGCGCGGTCGCGGGCCATTCGGCCAGCTCGGTGGCGGCCCCTTGCCGCGCCGCGTGCAGTTCGCGCTGCAGGCCGGCCCGGACTTGCAGCGAGGCCTGGGCGCCTGCGGCCGGCCGCGTGGAATCTACCCGCGACGCCAGCAGAATCAGCGCCTGGCCGGGGCGGGGCGTGGGAAAGGCGAGGCTGTCTGGCGGCGGCTGCCCAACCAGCAGGCCGACCAGCGCCAGGATGAACAGGCCGATCAGCGCCAGCGCCAGGCGGGCGATCAGAACAGGGCGCGGCGTTGCGGTGGGAGTGGATGTGCCCACGGGCAGGGCGGCCGGTGCGGGCGCAACGGCTGGCGCGGTGGGCGGTTCCACAGGTGCGGGCGCGACGGCTGGCGCGGTGGGCGGTTCCACAGGCGTGGGCGCGGCTGCGGGCGAGGAGGATGGCAGATTGGCCGTGGCGGCGGGGGCGGTCAGGCTGGGAACTGGCAGGGTGGCGATGGGGGCAAAGCCGGCGGCCAGCAGGAAGGTGTCGGTTTCCTCGGCGGACAAGCGCAGCTTGGCCGCGGCGGCCAGCACATCTTCGCGATGCCGCGGCCGTTCGCTCAGGCCTTCCTTCCAGCGGAAGATGGTCTGCCGACGCACACCGATGGCGCGCGCCATTTCGCTGTCGCTGACGCCGGTGCGCACCATATATTGTGTCAGAAGTTCGGCAAATGTGGTCATGGGTTCGATGGTACGCCAAATGGTACACAACTGGCTCTTGAAGTGTGCAGGGCCGGCCCTATAATCACTCGTAGAACGGCCCGGCGAAGCCAATTATACCCGAAAGCCTGCACCGTCATAAAATCTGCGCTGTCCTTAGATTTGGTGATCGGTCAATAAGCTGCACTGAAATGATCACTGCCGATGTTATGCGAGATCAAGGGGGAGATCCATGTTGACACACCTGATTAGAGTACCGTTTATTTTTGCATTGTTACTTCTTATCGTCTCCATGTGTCCAATTTTTGATGTGAGAGGCCAGATAGATGCTGTGCGCCTCGACAGTCGTTCTTTGCCAGCCGAAGCGATGCTAGGCCATCGTCAATCGCCATCTGGGACGATCCCATATCATCGCGCTGTGGCTGTGAGCGCAGGAGGTCTACATACCTGTATGCTGACGATGACTGGTGGCGTCAAGTGTTGGGGCGACAACTACTACGGCCAATTGGGGGATGGCACGGGTGCCTGGGGTCAGGTCAGCAACAGGCCGGTAGACGTGGTCGGGCTGACGAGCGGCGTAGCGTCTGTCAGCGCCAGTGGGTCGGGCTGGTCCGGGCATACGTGTGCATTGACGAGTAGCGGCGGGATCAAGTGTTGGGGTCTGAACTACTCTGGTGAGCTGGGCGACGGCACCACGATCAATCGTGCAACGCCGGTGGACGTGGTGGGGCTGGCTAGTGATGTAGCACAGTTGGATACTGGCGGAAACTACACCTGTGCGACGACGACTATCGGTGGGATCAAGTGCTGGGGCGAGAACGGCAATGGGCAACTGGGCGACGGCACCTCAATTGACCAAACTATGCCGGTGGATGTGGTTGGGCTGACAACCGGAGCCCAGTCCGTGAGCGCCGGTAGGGCTCACGCCTGCGCTGTCACCAGCAGCGGCGGCGTCAAGTGCTGGGGTAGCAACTACGCGGGCGAATTGGGTGATGGCACGACGATCGACCGTAATACTCCGGTAGACGTGATTGGGCTTGGAAGCGGCGTGGTCGCCGTCAGCGCTGCCATGCTTCACACCTGCGCACTGACCAGCAGCGGCAGTGTTAAGTGCTGGGGGTACAACTCGTCTGGCGAATTGGGAGACGGCACGACGACAAGCCGTAGCACACCGGTGGATGTCATTGGACTAACCAGCGGGGTCACAGCCGTGCATTCTGGCGCGGCTGATTTCCCGCCGTATGGTACAGGGCACACTTGTGCGCTGACCTTGCGCGGGGAAATCAAGTGCTGGGGCGGGAATGGTACGGGTCAATTGGGCGATGGCACGACGATATCTCGGACAATGCCGGTAGATGTGATCGGTTTGACTGGTGAAGTAGAGGCGGTGACTACTGGAGCATTTCACACGTGCGCATTGACGGGAAACCACCAGGTCTGGTGTTGGGGCAGTAACGGAGCAGGCCAATTGGGCAACGGTGTGTTCAGCAATTTTCGGGCTACGCCGACAAATGCAGTTGAGATGTCTACTCCTGCCGCGTTTATTAGTGCCGGCGGCTCCGATTATGACGGCGGCGGTCACTCCTGCGCCCTGACAGACAGGGGTGGGGTCAAGTGCTGGGGGCGCAACCTTGCTGGAGAACTGGGCGACGGCACGATGAACTCAAGCGATATACCAGTTGATGTGGTTGGTCTGGCAAATGGCGTCATCGCGATGACGACCGGCCGGGACCACGCTTGTGCGCTGACCGCGAACGGCGGGGTCAAGTGCTGGGGGAACAACATCTCCGGCCAGTTGGGCGACGGCACGTGGAGTAGTCGTAACACGCCGGTAGATGTAGTTGGGCTGGCAAGCGGTGTGACGGCTGTGGATGCTGGTGGACGGTACACCTGCGCGCTTACCACCAGCAGGGGAATCAAGTGCTGGGGACGCAATCGTGAAGGCCAGTTGGGTGATGGCACGACGACAAGCCGTCGAACGCCGGCGGATGTGATTGGGTTGGAGAGTGGCGTTGTGGCCGTGTCTTCCGGTAGCACTCACACATGTGCATTGATCGAAGGCGGCGGTGTTCGGTGTTGGGGGTTGAATGGGAGTGGTGAATTGGGCGACGGCACGACCACGAGCCGAAACACGCCCGTGGACGTTGTTGGGCTCCCGGACGGCGTGGTGGCTGTGAGCGCTGGTGGTCGGCACACCTGTGCATTAATGACGGGTGGTCGTGTCATGTGTTGGGGAAACGGCTTTAGTATCAGTCCCGTGGACGTGGCTGGGCTAACAACCGGAGTAGCCGCTGTAAGCACGGGTGAACATCACACCTGTGCATTGACCACGACCGGCGCGGTCAAGTGTTGGGGCAAGAATGCCTTCGGGCGTTTAGGTGATGGCACCATGACCGATCGCGCCACGCCGGTTGATGTGGTAAGGTTAACCGTGGAGATGATCGCCATCAGCGCCGGAGGAGATCACACATGTGGGGTGTCCAGTGACAGGCAGGTTTTGTGCTGGGGCGGGAATTACTTCGGTCAGCTCGGTGTTGATCCAGGCTGGACACCCGGGCCTGTCAGCGGTGTCCGGCTTATGTTGCCCAGTGTCATGAGCCATGGGTTCTTGCGTGAAAAGGAGTGAGCACCATGTTTACGAAGAAATTTCTGTTGGTTGGTTCGTTGTTGATGGGTCTGATCCTGCTGTTGAGTTCATGCGGGGGATCGGTGCCGGACAGTGCGAAGTCGCGCAGCCGCGGTGTGATCGAGTCGGGCGGTATTGCGCCGGCCGAGGAGCTGCGCGTGGCGGAGTATCTGAACTACTATGAGCAGCACTTTGCGGCGCCGGTCAACACGGCGCTGGGACTCGACCTGCGCCTGGGCAATGGCCGCTTGCCGGCCGAGGGGGGCGAGGCCTGGCTGCAGGTGGGCATCCAGGCGCGACGTGAGGGCCAAGAGCCAATTGCGCCGCTCAACCTGGCGTTGGTGATTGATTGCAGCGGCTCGATGAGCGCGGCCGAGAAGATGCCGTATGTCAAAGA
>CAZOLV010000054.1:0-3266 GCA_964580725.1 uncultured Anaerolineae bacterium
GATCGGCCAGGTTGGCCGGACGAATATGCACAGACGTTGATGATCCCTTCTAATAAATGCTGAATGCTGAATGATGAATGATGAATGATGAATGATGAATGATGAATGATGAATGATGAATGATGAGCGACAAACGATGAGCGATCTGCTGGCGGGTCAGTCAGTCGCCGCTGCGCTGCCGTTGGAAGAAGACGGCGGTCGCTTCGGTGCGATTGCTGACGTTGAGTTTCTGATAGATGTTCTGCAAATGAAACTTGACCGTATTTTCGCTCAGCGCCAGGCGGTCGGCAATGTGGGCGTTGGTGAGGCCCTGCGCCACCAACGACAGGACCTCTTCCTCGCGCTCGCTGAGGGTCTGCGGCGCCGGTTCGGGCCGGGCCGGGCGGTGACTGACGAGCCAACGCCGTGCGGCGCGCGGAAAGACGAGCTGCCCATGATAGACCTGGCGGATGGCGGTCACGGTTTGCGCCGGCGGCTCGGTCTTGAGTGCAATGCCGTCCGCTTCCAGTTCGAGCGCGCTCTGGAACGATTCGCCATCGCTGAAGGCGGTGAGAATGAGTACCTTCGTCGCCAGATTTTCACGGCGGATCTGGGCCAGGCACTCCAGGCCGGTCATGTCGGGCAGTTGGATGTCAATCACGGTTACGTCGGGCTGGTGTGTGCGCACCTCATCGAGCAGGGCACGGCCAGACATGGCAGAGCCGACCACGTCCATATCTGCTTCGTGCTTGAGAATGCCACGCAGCCCCTTCAACACAAGTTCGTGGTCGTCGGCCAGGACGACGCGAATCGGCCGCGCCTCTGCCTGCTCGGCGGGGCCAGGCGAATCGTTCAGGCCCTGGTCGAACAGGCCAGGGTTCGGCAAGCGCGGCGGGCGGGGCGGCTGTGTGGGGTCAGAAGGGGATAATTGGCCGTTCAGACTCATACAACGGAATCCTCACTTCGATACGCGTACCCTGTCCGGGCGCGCTCTGAATGTTCAGCGAACCACCAACCATCTTGACGCGATCTCCCATGCCGCGCAGGCCGATGTGACGACCCGCCTCGGTCTCAGCTTTGGCGGCCAGGGCCGTTGCCACATCGAAGCCAGCGCCCTGATCGGCGACAGTCAGGCAGAGAACGCCGCCATCCATGCCCAGGCGCACATCATGATGATTGACGCCCGCGTGTTTGTGGGCGTTGAAAAGGGCCTCCTGCACAATGCGATAGAGGGCGATCTTGATCGGCAGGGGCACGATGGGCAGCGACTGTGCGACTTGCAGGTTCACAGTGCTGCCGGTCAGCTCCTCGTGCTGGATGATCAGCCCTTCGACGACGATTTGCAGGTTGCGGCGTGCAAATTCAGGCGGACGGAAGGCGCCGATGAAGTTGCGAATTTCGGTCAGCGAGCTTTCGAGCAGCCCAGAAATGCGCGGCAAACGCTTCTGCAGTTCGGTGTAGTCCTCCTCGTGCGAACCGGCGCCGTGCTGCGCCAGCTGGCTCTGCAACAGATTGACCTGCGAAAGCGCCGCAAACATGTTCTGCACCGGCCCGTCGTGGATATCCAGGATGATGCGCCCGAACTCCTCCTCATTGATCGTCAGCATGTCGAGCGATGCGTCACGCGCCTGCTGCCAGCGCTGCAATTCAGCCTGGACAATTTCGAACCGGGCCGTCAGCCGGGCCGCCAGCCGGGTGATTCGAACCTCAGGCGCGTCCGCATCGAGGTCACTGGCCCCGAACGCCAGGCGCAACTGCCCGCTCAGCCCGGCGCCGAGCGTGAGGGGCGCTTCGTGCCAGACGCCGGCCGTCGGGTCACATGTCACGTCGGCCAGCAGATCAGCGCCGCGCCAGAGTTGGGCGCGGCCGGCGCCGCAGGCCTCCGCCAGGTCATGCAGCAGGTTCGGCCAGTCTTGCGCCTGCTGTTCAAGATACATCATGCGAAAGGAGCGCCTTTTCGTAGATTCGGTAGCATTTGTAGACCTTGCCGCCAAGCATCTGAATGGCGCGGTTCATCATGACGTTATTCTCCAAAATCCAAGAGCCTTCGCCGCGCTGATAGCCTTTGGCCAGGCCAGAGCGCGCCGTTTCGTAGTAGAGCAGAGCGTCCACGCCGCGCCCGCGCCACTCTTCGACGACGCCCAGGGCAATTACACGGGCCGCCTTGATCTTGCGCTGATAGTAGAGCGCCTTCAGAATCGTGATTGGGTTGACGCGGCCATTCATCTGCTTCAGCACGACGTTGGCGTCGGGCACCGTCAAGCTGACGCCGATCACGCGCCCCTGTTCGGGGCCGCTGGCGACCTCGGCAATCCACACCAGGTCTGGGTCAATCACCTGCTTGAGCTGCTGCGCCAGATGTTCGATTTCGGCATCGGTCATGGGGATGAAGCCCCAGTTCTTTTCCCAGGCGTGGTTGTAGATCTCCTTGAAGCGATCTACTTCGCCGCGAAAATCTTTCATGTTCATCTGGCGCAGCCGGATTTCGCCGCGTTTGCGTACCTTCTCGGCCACCCGGCCCAGTTTACTGGGTAGCTGCCCCAGATCGCGCGCCTCGCCAAAGTCCATGAAATAGGCGAACAGATCCATCGCTTTGCCGAAGCCGGCCTGCTCGATCAGTTCGGGATAGTACGGGGGGTTGTAGGTCATCAGCAGCATGGGCGACGAATCGAAACCGTCAATCAGCGTGCCGCATTCGTCGTTGGTCGAAAAACTCATCGGCCCGCGGATGGAAGTCATGCCGCGTTCTGCTACCCAGGCCGAGGCCTTGTCGAGCAGGGCGGCGGCAACTTGCGCGTCGTTGATCGTTTCGAAGAAGCCGAAGAAACCGACCTGTTCGTGATGAAATTCGTTGTGGCGATGGTTGATGATGGCGGCGATGGTGCCAACGACTTCGGCGTCCAATGAGGCGATGGATGCACCCGGCGTCAGAGCCATGTCTGGGCGCTTGATGAAAGCCGAGGCTAGAAAGAACGCGACTTCCATGTGTTCGAAAGAGGGGTTCTTCTTGGGATCGAACATCGCCTTGCGATCGCCAATCAAGGGCGGAACCCAGTACGGATCGCCCTTGTAGACGCGCCAGGGGAACTTGATGAACTGCATACGTTCCTGATTCGTCGTCACCTCGGTCACACGCAGGTTGACCAATTCCATCTTATTTGCCATCTTATTTGCCATCTTACTTGCCATCGCCATCGCCCTTTCATTCTAGTGTTGATTCGCGTTGATTCGTGTTGATTCGTGTTGATTCGTGTTGATTCGTGTTGATTCGTGTTGATTCGTGTTGA
>CAZOLV010000054.1:3366-12856 GCA_964580725.1 uncultured Anaerolineae bacterium
GTTGATTCGTGTTGATTCGTGTTGATTCGTGTTGATTCGTGTTGATTCGTGTTGATTCGCGTTGACACATGATATTTGCATCTGATGTTGACACGTTGACATTGACATGCGAACCGGGGTGATTGGGACGCCGGGGTAAAGAGATTATATCGCAAAGGGCGTATTGTGACCATTTGGCGCATCGCAGTTTTTCAATTGTCGCCAGCTGTAGTAGAATGTGAACGGTCAAGGGAGGTGTTAGTATGACAATAAGCAACGACAACCAACCTTCGCCAACGACCCTCGATGGGTTGCTGGCTATGATGCCCAAGGGCATGGCTCCTCAGGATCGCGATTTGATCGAGCGCGCCTACCGCGTGGCGGACCAGGCGCATGGCGGGCAGTTGCGTGCGTCCGGCGAATCCTACATGTATCATCCTCTCGCCGTGGCGGGTATCCTGGCAGAGCTGAACCTCGACCCGGCAACGCTGGCGGCGGCGCTGATGCACGATGTGGTGGAAGATACGAGCTACACCATGGAGATGTTGCAGCGCGACTTTGGCCCAGAGGTCGCCAAGCTGGTGGATGGCGTGACCAAGCTGGAAAAGATCAACGAGCTGCGACGCGCCCATGAGCGCATGGCCGACACCAAAGCGGAGTCGCTGCGCAAGATGTTCCTGGCCATGGTGGACGACATCCGCGTGGTGCTCATCAAGCTGGCCGATCGTTTGCACAACATGCGCACGTTGGGTGCCCTGCCCGAACACAAACGTAAACGCATCGCCCGCGAGACCTTGGAGATCTTTGCGCCGCTGGCCAACCGCTTGGGCATCTGGCAAATCAAATGGGAACTGGAAGACCAGGCGTTTCGTTATCTCGATCCGGCCACCTACAAGGCAATTGCGCAGGCCATTGACCAGCGCCGCGTCGAACGCGAGCGTGCCATTACGCTGGTGGTGAACACCCTCGACCGCGAGCTGCGGCAGATGGGGTTGGAAGGTCACATCTACGGGCGGCCCAAGCACATCTACAGCATCTGGCGCAAGATGAAGCGCAAGGGTGTTGATTTCGATCAGATCTACGATGCACAAGGGGTGCGCGTCGTCATGCACGAGGTGCGCGACTGCTACATGGCGCTCGGCATCGTGCACAGCCTGTGGCGCCCCATCCCCAGCGAGTTCGACGACTACATCGCGACGCCCAAGGACAACCAATACCGTTCGCTGCACACTGCCGTTGTCGGTCCCGGTGGTCGCCCATTGGAAGTGCAAATTCGCACCGACGAGATGCACCACACGGCAGAGTATGGCATTGCGGCTCATTGGCGTTACAAAGAACAGATCACGCGCCGCGACCTCGATTTCGAGAACAAAATTGCCTGGCTGCGCCAGCTAATGGATTGGCGCCAGGAGGTGAGCGAGGCGCAAGACTTCGTGGATGCGCTGAAGACCGACATTTTCCAGGATCGCGTCTACACGTTTACGCCGCGCGGCGATATCATTGATCTGCCAGCCGGGGCGACGCCGATTGATTTTGCCTACGAAGTACACACCGAGATCGGGCACCGCTGCCGCGGTGCGCGCGTCAACGGTAAGATGGTGGCGCTGAGCACTAAACTGGCCAACGGCGATCAGGTCGAAATTGTCACGACCAAGCGCGGCGGGCCAAGCCGCGACTGGCTCAACGAGCATCTGGGCTATGTGCAGACCCAAAGAGCGCGCAGCAAGATTCGGCAATGGTTTCGCAAGCAGGATCGGCAGGAGAACATCAGCGAGGGGCGCGAACTACTGGAGAAAGAACTGCGCCGGTTGAGCGTGCAGCCGGCCAGCTTCGAAACGCTGGCCAAACAGTTCAACTACGAGAAGGTGGACGATTTCTTCTGCGCCATCGGCGCCGGCGACTTGAATCCACAGCAGATTGCCAGCCGCCTGTTGGAAGATGAACGGCCGCAAGAGCCGGCCCTGGTCATTCCTCCAGAAACCGCCGCCCAAAGAGGCGCCAGTCAGTTGGACGGGATCAGCGTTTCTGGCGTAGAAGGGCTGCTCAATCATCAGGCCCGCTGTTGCAAGCCAATTCCGAACGATCCAATCGTGGGCTACGTAACGCGCGGGCGCGGCGTCTCGATTCACCGCCGCGACTGCCCGAACATCCTGGCCAGCAGGGATCAGGAACGGCTCATTTCAGTGGAATGGGGCGGCGATCAGCAAACTTACCCGGTCAGCATCAGCGTCAAGGCGTATGACCGCAGCGGACTGCTGCGCGACATCGCCGGCCTGGTGGCCGATGAGAAGATCAACATGCGCGAGGCGCAGGCGCGCACCGGTCTCAAAGACAACACCGCCATCATCACCGCCACACTCGACATCAGCAGTACCGTACAGCTCAGTCGCCTCCTGACCCGCATCGAGCGGCTGCACAACGTCGTCGAAGCGCACCGGCAGGTGGGGTAAGTACCTCTCCCCCAAAAATAAGCCGCGCGTGGCTTGTGTGCAATTCAAGTATCATCTCAATAAGTAGGGAAAACCTGACAGGTCTTTGCCCCGAATGATTTGTCACCTTTTGCGGACTACGTGCGTCCAATTGGCCGCAGGGACGACCACTCGTGGTTGCCTGGATTCATTTGGCGGAGTGAGGAGACGATGCAAGCAACGCAAACAGCGATCGGCCGCACCGTGCGGCTGTACACCGATTACGAGACGGCGCAAGCGCGCGTTATTGCGGCGCTGAAACTCGAAGGCTTCGGCGTCTTGACCGAGATTGACGTCCAGGAGACGCTGAAGAAGAAACTGGACGTGGACTTCAGGCCCTACAAGATTCTGGGCGCTTGTAATCCACCGTTGGCCTACCGTTCGCTGTCGGCCGCACCTGAAGTCGGGCTGCTGCTGCCCTGCAACGTGACGGTTGCGCAGGTTGCAGAAGGAGTCATCGAGGTGTCCTTGGTAGATCCAATGGCGATGCTTGGGGTCGTAGCGCATCCCGATCTGGCGCCGGTGGCCGCGGAAGCGGCGGCGCGGCTCGAACGTGTGGCCGCCAACCTGCAAGAGTCGAACTAACCGGAGACTGGAAACCAATGCCGCTGTACGAATTCGAATGCAACGATTGCGAACGCGCTTTCGAGGAGTTGGTGCGAGCGACCACGGCCGCGACGGCGGTCAAATGTCCGCGCTGCGGGGGCAGCCATGTTCATCGCAAGATTTCGACGTTTGCCGCCAGAATCAGCGCAGGAAGCAGCGCGGCCACGGCGGCCGCCTGTGCGCCGGGCGGGGGCTGAGGAATTCGCCGCTGAGCCGGCCGTGCGCCGGCAATGGGACAGGATTCGAGGAACGTAGTTTCGCATCAGGTCACAGATGATCTGTGACCTGATGCTGTTTCTTGCGTTTCATTCGGGCAGTTACGTCAGAAGATCGGCTGTCAGGGGCTGTGTGGCTCTTCTGCCGAATTCCTAAGCCAATGCTCAGGCAAACCGGCGACGGAGCATAACGGCCGCGCCGGCTACCAGCAGCGTCAGGGCGGCGAGCGGCAGCAGCGCGGAATTGGCGCCGGCATCGAGGCTGGACAGGGTCACCGCAGTCGGCGCGGCGGCGGTATAGGAGACGGTGTCAATTCCGATATAGTTGGAATTGGCGCCGGATGGGCCGCCGTCAGTGACGAAGTAGCGGAAGGCAAAGCGGCCCAGGGTTGGCGCGGGCACCTGTGCGGCAGTCAGCGTAACCACATACTCCGTCCAGACGACAGGATAACCGCCCTGGGCCAGGGTCGGGTTGACCTCCACCAGGACGGTGGTAAAGTCGCCCACACTGGTGGCGCTGGAGCCAACATTGGTGCTCGATCCGTTGAGGCTCATGCGTAGTTCCAGCCGATCTGGCCAGATACTGCCGTCCACGGTGCGGGTCCAGAAGCGGAAGGTGTCGCCTGCCGCAAGAGTGACGGCCGGGGTCATCATCCAGTTGCTGATGGTGCCGATGCCGCTGGTGTTGTTGAAGTTGGCGCCGAGGTAGGAGGTGGTGCTGCCCGCCTGGGCCGGGAAGACGGTGTCATTGCCCTGGAACCAATCGGTGACTCCCAGGGGATCGCTGTTGTTTTGACTCGCCCAACCCAGGCCGGGGAGCAGGGTGATGTCTTCGAAGCCTTCACTGAAATCAGCCAGGGGCGCGCGCGGGGCTGCTTCGGTGCGATGTGGCAAGCGGGCGCCGGAGCCGGCGTCTGATTTAGTAGGCCCATCGGCCGCTGAGGCGCCGAGCGCGAGCAGGCTCAGACAGAGCGAGAGGACAACCAGGGTCGCCAACAAACGACTTGCACGAAGTAACATGACGTTAGATCCTTTCTCTTGTTGTGAACTCACGAAAACGAGAATAGCACACTCAGAAAACGCAACTGCGCAAGTGGAACACGGGTATTATAACCCATAACACTGACCGCGCCAAGTTGCTCGCTGACTCCTGCTTCGAATTCCTGGTGAAGAACGGCGCCGTCCATCGCCCCCGTCATCGCCACGTCTAACGCTGACGTTGCGACTGCTCAGTCCGTGGTCCAGCAGGCGTGCGGCGGAAAATTGACGGTGACCGCCTGGTTGACCTGGGGTAGGGTGAGCAGCCGTTCGTTGAACAGGTCAACAGAGACGGATGTTTCGCCCAGGTCGACGCGCACACGCACAATGGCGCCCAGAAAGGTAACAGCTTCGACGCGGCCGGGGAGGTGATTGTCGCCAGGCGATTGGCCGAGGCCCAGTTCCTCAGGGCGGATGGCCAGGCGAACGCTGGCGCCGGCCGCGGCTTCGATCGCCTGGCTGGTCGCCACGGGCTGGCCTCTAAAATCGCACTGGCCGGTGCCAGGATCGGTCACTGTGACCGGCAGCATGTTGAGCTGGCCGATGAACGCGGCTGTAAACGCGGTTTTGGGATAGTTGTAAATCTCGAATGGGGTGCCGATCTGTTCCACCTGGCCGGCGCTCATGACCACGATACGATCCGACAGGGAGAGTGCCTCCTCTTGATCGTGGGTGACGTAGATCGTGGTGATGCCGAGCTGGCGCTGGATGCGGCGAATTTCGGAGCGCAGTTCGACCCGAATCTTGGCGTCTAGTGCAGAGAGCGGTTCATCGAGGAGCAACACCTGCGGATGGATGGCGAGCGCGCGCGCCAGCGCGACGCGCTGCTGTTGGCCGCCCGATAGTTGATGCGGATAACGGCCGCCGAAGTTCGGCAGGTGGATCACGTCCAGCATCTCAGCCACGGTACGTTCGATCTCCGCTTTAGGTTTGGCCGCAATTTTGAGACCGAAGCCGACGTTGTCGGCCACCGTCATGTTGGGAAACAGAGCGTAAGACTGAAACACCATGCCGACGTTACGCTGGTTGGGCGGCTTCATGGAGATGTCCTGGCCGTTGACCACAATCGCGCCGGTCGAGGGCAGTTCGAACCCAGCAATCATGCGCAGCGTGGTGGTTTTGCCACAGCCGCTTGGCCCCAAAAAGGAGATGAACTCGCCGCGTTCGACATCGAGGTTGAAGTCGCGCACCGCGACGCTGTTTCCGAACATCTTGGAGATGTTCGTCAAGGTCAAGAATCCCATCGGCTTACCTTGCCCCCACGATTTGGCGCTGGCCGGGTTGGCCGCGGCCGAAGAATTGAATCAGGCCCATGAAGAACCAGGTCAGCGCAAAGCTGATGATGGCGAGCGCGGACGATTCATAGGTTTTGTTCTGTCCGATCAACGACATGTACGGGCCAAACGCATTGATGCCCACGAGGAAGCTGGCAATCGTGAACTCGCCAACGACAATGGCCAGGGTGAGAAAAGCGCCGCTGAGCAGCGATGAGCGCAGATTGGGGAAGATGACCCGCAGCAGGATGACGCCCCAACCCGCGCCCAGACTCTGTGCGGCCTCGGTCAGGGTGCGCACATCGATGGCAGCCAGGCCCGTGTCAACCGCCCGGTACATGTAGGGCAGCGCCAGGACGACATACGCGGCTACGAGCAGGATGTTGGTGCCGGCGCGGAAGTTGGTGAGCGGCAGGAACCCGCCGCCATAGACGCGAATGAGGCCAAACACAAGCACGATGGCCGGCACGACGAAGGGCATCAGGGTGATGAACTCGATCACCGGTCGCAGCCTGGGCAAGCGCAGGCGAATCCAATAGGCGGTAGGGACAATCAAGATCAAGCTGACGAGGATCGTCAGCACTGCCATCTCCAGCGAAAAGAGCAGAGTTTGCCGGAACTGCGGATCGGTCAATACGCGCTGATAGGCGAGCAGACTGAGCTGGCCCTTTTTGGCGCGCAGTGAGAAGTCCAGCGTGGCGTAGAGTGGCAGGAAGAAGTAGAGAATGCCCAGCGTGACCCACAGCCAACCCCAGAGTTTGTTGCTCTTGCCTTTCATAAGCGCAGCCACCTTTCGCTGCGGCGGCGCAGCGCGTAATAGATCGCCATCGAGATGGCCATCACCACGACCATGCCAAAGGCCAGGGCGTAACCCAGGCCCGGGTTGTGCAACACGTCGCCTTTGATTTGCGAGCCGATCAGAATAGTGACCAGATTGATCAGGCCGCCGGTCAGGGAAAGTGCGGTGGCATAGGCGCCGAATGCGTTGCCAAAGAGGAGGATCATGGCGCCAAGCAGCGAAGGCAGTAGCACAGGCAGCCCGACATACCGCCAGTATTGCCAGCCGCTTGCGCCCAGGTTTTCAGCCGCCTCGCGCCACTCACGGCGCAGCCCTTCTAGCGCCGGGGTGATGACGAGCACCATCAGGGGAAACTGGAAGTAGAGGTAAGTCACGCTCAGGCCCCAGAAGCTGTAGAGATTGAAGCCGTGATCGTATAGATTGAAACCGAAGAGGTTCTTGAGCAGCACAGTCACCAGGCCCAGGCGGCCCAGGGTGGCAATGAAGGCAAAAGCGAGCGGCACGCCCGCAAAGTTGGAAGCGACGCCGCTGAATGTTGTCATGCCATTGTAGACCCAACGCGGCAGGCCCGTCAGAGTCGCTGAATAGGCCAGAAAGAAGCCGAACAGGCCACCGACAACGGCCGTGAAGAGACTGATGCGGATGGTGATCCAGTAGGCGTTGAGAATGGAGGGCGTGAACAATCCCGCCATGTTGGCGAGGGTGAAATTTCCCTGGTTGTCTTGAAAGCTGCCGAGGAAGAGCGAGAGCGAGGGGAGGAACAGGAAAAAGAGTGCGAAGATCAAAAAGGGCGCGACGCCAAGCCACGCCCAATTGACGCGGCGAACGGGACGCGTCGGGGACGCGTCCCGCGAGGTTGAAGGTGTGGTTTGCTGGTTGCTCGCCACGGCCCGCTGCTACTTCACGTCTGCGCCGACGACCTTGTCCCAACCCTCGGTGATCACCTTCTTGGCGTTGTTGATCTGATCAATGGTTGGGAAGACGGCCGTGGCGTACAGCTCGGCAGCCGGTAGTTTGGCCGTGACTTCGGCCGGGATCACATTGCGCTTCACCATGTCGTTGTAGCGGATGGGATGGCAGCCGCCCTTTAGCCAGATGATCTGGCCTTCGTCGGAGTAGAGGAACTCCATCCACAGCTTGGCCGCGTTGGGGTGCGGTGCGTACGCGCTGATGGCCTGAATGTAGACGCCGGCGATGACGCCGGTCTTCGGGATGACGACTTCGATGTTCGGATTGCCAGCCAGGGCGGCTTTGTCGGCCAGGGCGTTGTAGTCCCAGCGCATGATGACCGGGGTTTCGCCCTTGGCCACGGTCGCCTGCTTGGCAATCACGGGCACGAAGTTGCCGGCCTCATTCAGCTTCTTGAAGTAGTCCAGGCCGGGCGCCACATTATCGAGCGAGCCGCCATTGGCCAGGGCCGCGGCGTAAACGCTCATCTGGGCCTGGGCGGATGCACGCGGATCGCCCGCCAGCGCCACCTGACCCTTGAACTCTGGCTTGAGCAGGTCGGCCCAATCCTGAGGCACGTTCTTGACGACATCTGCGTTCACTTCGAAGGCTAAAACGCCGTAATAGTCGCCATACCAGTAGCCGTCCGCATGCTTCGAGTCGGCCGGAATCGAATCCCAGGTGCTGACCTTGTAGGGCTGCACGAGTTTCTCATCCACGATTTGTGGGCCAAAGCCGTAGCCGACGTCAATCACGTCGGGCGCCTGCGGGCCTTTGTTGTCTTTGTTGGCCTTGATGGCTTCGATCTCATCGCCGGAGCCGGCGTCGGGGTTCAGTTCGTTGACCTGCATGCCATACTTGGTCTTGAAGGTCTCGATGGCTTCGCCGTAGTTGCACCAGTCATGGGGCAGGGCGATGGTGGTGAGGGTGCCTTCGGCTTTGGCGGCGTCAATCAGAGCCTGCATGGCAGAGGGTGCAGCCGCTTTGGTAGGCTCAGGGGCGGTAGTGGCGGGTGCGGCCGGCGCGCAAGCAGCCAGCGAAAGCGCCAACAGGACAATCAGGACACTCACATGAATCAAACGGGACTTGCTCACTTCTTGTCTCTCCTTGAAAGAAATGTCAGAACTGGCGGCGGTTGGGTCGCTGCGTCAGGCGCAACGACTGGGGTTCGATCCAAACGGCAGACGAGGCGCACGAAACGACAGGCAGAGTTCGACGCCTCACAGGTACGGAAAGGAACACACGGCTCGTTTGCGAAACCACCTCCTCGTGGTTGGTGTAGGGGTTGCCGACAGGCTGAAGCATTTTAGCACCATTCGGTCACATCGGCAAAGCGCGCCGCCTGGTGCAAAAAACAACAGCTTGACATCCAAAGCGGACTGGTGTAGACTTCGACCTGTGGACTTAGCGAAGGGACGGATCCGATGAACGATACTGACAACCCACTAAAGAATCTGATCCTGGCGTACAAAGAGGTCTTCGCTGCATGGTTGACGGGCAAACCGGTGCAGTCGGTGCGCACATTGACGATCGAACTGCCAGCCTCGCGCCAGCGCAGCGACCTGATCTTCGAGGTTGTGAGCAAAGACAACACGCAAAGCCTGCTGCACATCGAGCTGCAGGGCAAGAGCAGCGCCACTCCGATGCCGTGGCGCATGTTGGACTACATGAGTCGCGCCGCCCGTCGTGAATGGGAACACCACGCGCCGCATCTGGGTCTGCAACTGCAAAGCGTCGTGATCTATGTTGGAAAAGGGGCAGGCGCCGACGACGTAGGCGAGTATGCGATTGCCGGGCGAGCCGGACATCCGGGCCTGACGTGGCGTTATGATGTCATTCGTCTGTGGGAAATGGATGCCGACGCCATCCTTGCATTGGACGAGCCAGCCTTGCTGGCGCTGGTGGGTCAAACCCGCATGTCAGAGCCGCGGCGTATCGTCCCGGCGGCCATCAACAGAATCCAGGCCTTGCCAGACGCCAGCCAGCGCGTCGAGCTGCTGACCGCCCTGGTCAACTTGATTGGCGACGAAGGAGTGCTCAAAATGATCGAACGTATGATTGACACAGAATTGCTCGACACACCCTTCCTGCGTCGAATCCGGCAAGAGGAACACCAGAAAGGGGCCGAGGAAGGACGTCGAGAGGGGCGTCAAGAGGGGCGTC
>CAZOLV010000054.1:12956-28696 GCA_964580725.1 uncultured Anaerolineae bacterium
CGTCAAGAGGGGCGTCAAGAGGGGCGTCAAGAGGGGCGCCGGGAAGGCATCGAAGAGGGGCTGCGCTCAGCGGTGCTGGCCGCACTGGCGGCGCGCTTCGACTTCTCGGTGCACATCTATCAGCGCATGGAACAGAGGCTGCGCCTCGTGCGCGACCTCAGTGCACTGCAGCGCCTGCTCGAATGCGCCGTGCGCGCCGCCAACCCAAACGAGTTCCAGGCCGAACTGGAGGTGACGATGGCTGGGCATCGAACCGACAGAGATACAGAATCCTGACTGCAAGCGGCTGGCAAGAACGCGGTAGAATCCGATCAATCGCCCCATAGACCCTGCACAGCCGCTGTGACTGCGGCGCGTTGTTCCAACATCACCATGTGGCCGGCCTCGGCAATCTCGATCGAACGCGCGCCGCTGATCTGCTGCGCCAGGAAGCGGCTCAACTTGGGCGGTGTGAGCCGATCTTCCTGTCCCACAATGATCAGCGCGGGCAGATCAATGCGGCTCACCTCGCCAGTGACATCGAACCCATCACAAGCCAGAAAATCTCCATACGTGACCTCTGCGGGCGTCGCCAGCAGCGCCTCGACGTAAGCCGCCAAATCGGCGGCGTCCGCTTGGCGTTTGTAAGCCCAGGCGGCGATGAGGCGCGCTGTGCCTGCATAATCGCTCTGGATACCATCGAGAATGGCAGGCGACACGGCCAGGCGCGCTCCCGTGCCGACCAGAATCAGTCCGGCCAGGCGCTCAGGCTGGCGCAGCGCCGCCATCTGCGCAATGGCGCCCCCCATCGAGTGCCCGGCCACAACGAAACGTCCCAGGTCGAGCGCCTGCGCCCAATCCAGCACCGCCTGTGCATAGTCCTCGATCGTGGTGCAGCCTGGGCCAGGCGACTGGCCATGACCGGGCAGATCGAGCGCATAAACCACGACGCCGGGCAAACGGCGCAATTCGCCGGGCCAGTGCATGTGCGTCCCGCCGGCCCCATGCACCAGCACGAGCGGAGGGCCGTCAGTCTCCTCCGCCGGCCGGCTGACGCGATAGTAGATTGTGTGGTTTCCGCACTGAATCGTCGGCATCGTTCGACTCCCCATGCGAGCAGTGATCACGCCGGCCTAACCGTCCGAGCGCCAGGCTGATTGCCTTGCGCGTCAGGCCGCAGCGACCAACGCAGGCGCGGCCGCAGCGGGCGCATGTCCTGGATAGACGCGATCTTCCAACTCCGCCAGATGCTTTTCGACTTCCATCGCCGCTGCGCATCCCTGCCCCACCGACGTGGCTACCTGCTTGAAACGCTTGTCCTGAATCTCGCCCGCCGCAAAGACGCCAGGAATGTTGGTGCGCATCAGTTTGTCGGTAAGTAGATAGCCCTCGGAGTCCATCTCCACCTGTCCCTTGAACAGGTCGGAATTGGGCAGATGACCCACAAAGATGAAGACGCCGCCAGTCGGCATCTGCCAGACGGCGCCAGTCTGCACATTCTGCAGCGTAACCGAAGTCACCGCTCCACGGCCTTCGTCATCGTTGATCGAAGTCACAACCGTGTCCCAGATCATCTGAATCTTGTCATTCTCCAACAGGCGCTTCTGCAGGATTTGGCTGGCGCGCAGCGTGTTGCGCCGGTGCACCAATGTCACCCTGGTGGCAAAGCGCGTCAGGAAGAGAGCCTCCTCGGCGGCGCTGTCGCCGCCGCCCACCACCACCACCTCACGGCCCCGGAAGAAAAAGCCATCACAAGTGGCGCAGTAGCTGACGCCGCGCCCGGTCAGTTCTTTTTCGCCAGGCACATTGAGTTTGCGCGACGAAGCGCCCGTGCTGATGATGACCGTTTTCGCCTGATACTCCATGTCGTTGGCGGTGTGAATGGTGTACGGAAAATGCGAAAAATCAACGCGATCCACATAGTCGAACTCGATGCGGCAGCCAAACTTCTCTGCCTGCTTCTGCATCTTTTCGACCAGCTCAGGTCCACTCAGGGCCTCTGGAAAGCCGGGGTAGTTTTCGACTTCGTAGGTGATGGCCACCTGACCACCAAGATCGTTGCCGGTGATCAACAACGGGTTCAAGTTGGCGCGCGCCGTATAGAGACCGGCGGTCAGGCCGGAAGGCCCGCTGCCGATGATGATGACATTTTCGACCGGCTGCGTCGCTGCCGTTTCGATTACACCCTGTTCGTTCTTTCCATTATTACTGAGATTACTGAGATTATTGAGATTATTTGTATTATTGACGTTACTGATATTCATGACAACACTCCTGTAATAGACTCTTGATTCATCCCCGTTTGCATTGGCTCGATCCGACGGCCAGCCGCTAAAACGGTTCGGCTGCTCTGTTTAGATGACGAAGCCAGGCTGTTGGTTACATGTCGCCAGCCTGGTAGAGGATGGCCGCAATGGCGACCAGGCCAGCAGTCTCAGCGCGCAGGATGCGCGGCCCCAGGCTCGCCACCTGCGCCCCGGCCGCCTGCGCTTGCAGCGCCTCTTCGGGCGCAAAGCCGCCCTCCGGGCCGATGAAAAGCGCCACACGGGCGGCCGCCGGCAGATGGGCCTGCAGCGCCGCTTGCAATCGCTGCGATGAGGCAGCTTCCCAACAAAAAATGACCAAATCGTTCTGCGCCGCCGCTTCGCCACAGGCCGCCGCCAGGTCGAGCGGCGACGACAGCGCAGGCAGGCGCGCCCGGTGCGCCTGTTCCGCTGCCTCCTGGATGATCCTGCGCCAGCGGCTCTCTTTCTTCGCCAGCGCCACGTGATCGTGCGGAATGGTGCGCAAGGTGATCAGGGGAACGAAGCGGCTGACGCCGGCTTCGGTGCATTTCTGCAGCACCCACTCGAACTTTTCACCCTTGAGCAGCGCCTGGTAGAGCGTCAAACGTGTTTGCGGCTCGCCGCTGGCCGGCCCGTGACCGGTGATGCGCCCCTCGGCGCCCGCGTGATCCAGGCGGGTCAAAATCACCTGAAACTGGCGGCCGCTTCCATCCAGAACCACAATCTGCGCACCGACCCCCAACCGCAGAACAGCGCGCATCTGATGGGTGGTCGCTGCGTCCAGCGTGACGCGCGCATCGTGAATGGCTGCCGGAGAAACAAAGAAACGGTGCATACTGCCACTCTCACGTAACTGCTCAAGGAGCGGGTGGGCGCTGCGCCGTCAGCCCGACCCAATCGCCTTCGTCCAGGCGGCTGGTCACGGCCAAGCCGTTGCGTTCCAGCGCGGCCAGCACGGCGCCGGCCCAGGTGTCAATGATGCCGCCCAGGATGAGTTGGCCGCTCGGACGCAGCCAGGCGCTCAGATCGGCGTCCAGCAGGCCAATGATGACCTCCGCCAAGATGTTGACGACGATCAAGTCGAAAGGAGCCGGATCGCCGGCAGGCAGGGGCGTTGCGAACAGGTTAATCTGATCGGCGACTCCGTTGAGCGCCGCATTTTCGACAGCCACGCGCACCGCCAGCGGATCAATATCGGTCGCCGTCACGGTGCTGGCGCCTAGCAGGACGGCCGCAATCGCCAGAATGCCAGAGCCGGTGCCGACATCGAGTACGCGGTCGCCTGGCCGCAGCAGACGCTCCAGATTGAGCAGGCACAGGCGCGTGCTCGGATGCGTTCCGGTGCCAAACGCCATGCCCGGATCGAGTCGGATGAGGATATCGGTGGGCTGCGGCGCAGCTTCGATCCAACTGGGAACGATGTAGATGCGCTGGCCGAGTCGAATGGGCTGGTAGTGGGCCTTCCAGGCGTTAGCCCAATCCTCCTCCGCCACTTCCATGATGACCGGTTCGCCAAATTCGTAGAGCATGCGCAGGTGCCAGAGGGATTCTTCGATCTTCCTCGCCAGCATCGGCGCTTGCTGACCTTGACGCACATAGGTGCAAACGCGCAACTGCGGCGCAGTCAGTTCGCCGCGGCTGTCGAAGCCGGTCAGTTCGACGACAGCGCCAGTCGCGCCATCCGGTTCGCCGGCGTAACGGTTGAAAACCTCGCTGATCGCCTCGGCGGCTTCCCCGTCAGCCAGGACAGAAATTTCGAGCCAGTTCAAACGCACCTCGCTGACACAATGTTTCTGGCCCGTCAGGGCGGCGCCGCCCAGACGCAGTCAGAGCGGCTGCCGTTCAACTGGAGGGCTTGAACGCTTCGGTAATGGCATCCACGAGTTTGTCGAAGAGACCTTTGGCCGGCTTGTTGACATCGGGCGTGCCCAGGCTGTCGCCCAGTTCGCGCAGCAGTTGGCGCTGGCGCTCGCTCAGCTTCTGCGGCATCACCACTTGCACAGTGACGTACTGATCGCCGCGGCCGTTTTGCCGGATATAGGGGACGCCCTTGCCGCGCATGCGGAAGGTGTTACCGTGCTGCGTGCCGGCGGGAATCGTCAGTTTGACCGGGCCATCGAGGGTGGGCACCTCGACATCGGCGCCAAGCGTCGCCTGCACGAAGTTGATGGGCAGACTGAGCCAGATGTCCTGCTCACGCCGTTCGAAAAGCGCATGCGGCTGCACATGAAGCACAACGAAGAGGCTGCCAGGTGGGCCGCCGCGTAGACCGGGTTCACCCTCGTTGCTCAGGCGAATCTGGGTGTTATCGTCCACGCCGGCCGGAATATCAACCTGCAGCGTACGCGTGATACGCGTCGTCTTGGCGCCGCGGCATTCGGTGCAGGGCGTAGTGACGATCTCGCCGGCGCCATTACAACGCGGGCAAGTGGCGCTTGTTACGATCGTGCCAAACACGCTCTGCTGGCGACGCTGCACCTCGCCAGCGCCGTTGCACTGCGGGCAGCGCAAGGGCGATGTACCCGGTTCGGCGCCGCTGGCCTGACAACGTGCGCACGGCTCCTGACGCGTGATCTGCAGATCTTTGGCCAGCCCACGCACCGCCTCTTCGAATGTCAGCGTGACATCAATGCGCAAATCCGCGCCGCGGCGCGGCGCCATACGGCTGCGTGCGCTGCTGCGCGTCCCAAATCCGCCAAAGAACTCATCGAAGATCGAACTGAAATCGCCAAAACCGCCCATGCCGCCCTGTGCACCCGCATGACCAAAACGGTCATAGTTGGCGCGCTTCTCGCGGTCGCTGAGGGTTTCATACGCCTCGTTGACCTCCTTGAAGCGGGCTTCGGCGTCCGACGCCTTGTTCACATCAGGATGATACTGACGCGCCAACCGGCGATACGCCTTGCGAATATCGTCTTCGCCGGCGCTGCGCTCCACTCCCAACACTTCGTAGTAATCTCGCTTCGTACTCATGGCCCCCGCTCTAGCACTCTCCCCTCGTGAGTGCTAAACAATCATACGTCGTAGAAGCGTTTTTGTCAAGGCGGCCCGGCTTGATCTTGATTTTGATTTTGATTTGAAGGCGCGGGCGGTGCGTTCTCTTCCTCGTCCGAACCATCCTCCCAGCTGATGATCCAAACGCAGGCGCCGGCCAGCAGAATCGTAATGACGATCAGGGCCAGCCATTGCAGCGCCGTGAAACCGACGCTCCAGGCCGACCAGATCAAGATGATGACCATGCCAATCGCCAGCGCAACCCACATCGTCATGTAGGGGTGCTGTTCGTAGAAAGTGCGTAGACGGTTCATCGAAACCTCTCTGGAATGCGAAATGTCGAACGCTCGACGCGGGGCGTCGAGCGCCAGGTGTGCAGATGATCTATCACGAACCAGTTTGCAGGGCTTGCCAAGCTGCTTCGACCTGGGCGAGCGTCTGGGCAAGCGAGCCGCTGTTGTCAATCACCACGTTGGCGCGAGCGATCTTGTCCTCTTGCGGCGGCTGCGCACTGATGCGCAGTTCCGCCTCGGCGCGGCTGAGACCGCGCGTGCGCATCAGCCGCTCCACCTGCTGTGTGCGCGTGGCCGTCACCACCCAAACCGTGGTGCACAGGGTGATGCTCAACCCCGCCTCCAACAGCTTGATCGCCTCGATCACCACCACGGGCGACTGGCTGGCCGCCAGTTGTTCCTGGATGCGCACGAAGACGGCGGGATGGACGATCTCCTCCAGGCGCTGCAGTGCGACCGGAGAGCGAAAGACCACAGCCCCCAGGCGGGCGCGGTCGATGACGCCAGCGGGGTTCAGGATGCCGGCGCCGAAGGCATCCACAATCGCCTGATAGGCCACCTGACCGGGACGCATCACGGCGTGGGCAGTCTGGTCGGCGTCAATCACGTCAGCGCCCAGATCGCGCAGCATGGAGAGCACCGCGCTCTTGCCCACGGCGATGTTACCGGTCAAGCCGATCACGATGCGCTTCACGCGGCCTCCGCCCTTTCCACCAATGCGCTCCAGGTTTGTAGCAGCGCCTCGATGTCGGCCTGCGTTTTCTGATGCTCTACGGCCAGCATTTCGATGCGCTCCACATCCGCCGCGTGACTGGCGGCCGCCAGGCGTTGTTCGATAGCGGCCAGGCGCTCCTCGCCCGCATGAATCTGAATCTCCAGGCTGGCCACCTGCGCCGCCAGGGCTTCGGCCGCCTTACGCTGGCGACGCTCCTCACGGGCGCGCTCGCGCTCCATTGCGCCATTGGGCGCCATCTCGACGCGCCGCTGTTGGGCGGCCGCCTCCGCCTTTTCCAGGTCTCGCTGGCGCAAATAGCCCTGGTAGCCCCCCTTGTAAATGAAGAGTTGGCCTGTGCGCAGCGCCCACACTTCGTCTGCCAGCGCATCCACCAGATAGCGGTCATGCGAAACCAGCAAGATCGTGCCACTGAAGCGATCGAGCACATCTTGCAGGATTTCCTGCGAAGCCACGTCGAGGTGATTGGTCGGTTCGTCCAGCAGCAGGAAATTGGCGCCTTGCAGCGTCAGCCTGGCCAATGCAACGCGACTGCGCTGGCCGCCGCTGAGCACACTGATCGGCTTGAAGACATCGTCGCCCGCAAACAAAAAGCGTCCCAGGAAGTTGCGCGCCTGCGCCAATGGCAGGTTCTCCACGTCCAGGATGGCGTCGAGCACAGTCTGATTGGGATCGAGGCCGGCGCTGGCCTGCGCCAGATAGCCGGTGATGACGCTGGCGCCCAGCCGCGCCGAACCGCGTAGGGGTGAGACCTGCTCCAGGATCGTCTTGACGAATGTCGTCTTGCCAGAGCCGTTAGGACCGATCAACGCCACGCACTGTCCCCGGCGAATTTCCAGATCGGGCACAGCGACGAGGGGATGTTCGCGACGCCAGTCCATTCGCCGATCCGCCAGGGAAAGCGGCGCCTCAGGTATGGGCCAGCGGGCAGATGAGGAAGGCTGGGCGCCATTGCCAGGCGGCGGATCGCTGAAACCAACGACCAGGTTCTTGGTGCGCAACACGATATCGCCGCTGCGCACATCGGTCGCCAAATTCAGGCGAATCGTGCGGTCTTCGATGGGACGTTCGATCAACTCGTCGCGCTTGAAGCGGTCAAGGCGGGTCAGGCGGCCGCGCGCCTCTTTGGAACGTTGACCGGCCTTGTAGCGGCGGATGAAGGCCTCGATTTCGGCGATGAACTCCTGTTGGGCCTCCCACTCCTTGCGCTGCGCCGCCAGCCGGTCGGCGCGCTGCTGAACGTACTGCGAATAGTTCCCGCGGTAGGATTCGAGCCGGCCATGCGCCATTTCCCAGGTGCGGGTCGTCACCTTGTCCAGGAAGAAGCGATCGTGCGCCACCGTCACCAGGCTGCCGGGCCATTCGAGCAGCGTCTGCTCCAACCATTCGACGGCGTCCAGGTCGAGGTGATTGGTTGGCTCGTCCAGCAGGAGGAGATCAGGCTGCGCCAGGATCAGGCGCGCCAACAGGGCACGTGTGCGCTGACCGCCGCTCAACACAGCCAACGGCTTGTCGTACTCTTCAGCGTCGAACCCCAATCCGGTCAGGGTTTGTTGAGCGCGCAGTTCGTAGGTGTAGCCGCCGGCAACGTCAAAAGCGAGTTGAAGCTCGCCATAGCGGGCCAGGAGACCGGCGTGTTCGGCGGCGTCATCGGCGGCGGCCAGGGCGTTTTCCAGGATGGAAAGCTGCGCCTGTTGAGCGCGCAAATCGTCGAACACCTGCAGCACATCGTCCCACAGCGTTTTGGCGCCAGCGGGCGGAGGGTCTTGCGGCAGGTAGCCGACGCGCAGCCCGCGCTTGAGGGCAAGCTGGCCGGCGCTGGACGTCTCCAGCCCGGCCAGGATGCGCAGCAGGGTTGTCTTGCCTTCGCCGTTGGGGCCAACCAGGCCAATGCGGTCGCCATGCTCGACGCGGCAATCTACCGACGCGAACACATCGAGCGCACCGAACGATTTGGCAAGACCCTGGGCGATCAAAACTGACATGGCGCCGATTATACCACAGAGTGAAGATGCGCGCCGATTTTCGGCCCGGCGAACGTTGTGCAGGGTTGCGGGGCAATTGTGACAACGCCAGCAACTGCGCAGTCCAAACGGGGAGAGAATCGAGCAAAGATGCGAAATCAGACCGGAAAGAGGGAGGTACGAGCAGGATGCAATCAGTAGCAGAGCAGAGTGCAGCAGGATCTGAGGTCGCCACGTTGGGCGGCGGTTGTTTTTGGTGTCTGGAAGCGGTCTATGACCAGGTGCGCGGCGTGACCGATGTCGTTTCGGGCTACGCCGGCGGTCACACCGCCCATCCCACCTACGAGCAAGTTTGCAGCGGTCGCACCGGCCATGCTGAAGTCGTACAGGTGACGTTCGACCCAACGATGATCGGCTATCACGATATTCTCGAGATTTTCTTCTCGATCCATGATCCGACCACGCTCAACCGCCAGGGCAACGATGTTGGCGAGCAGTACCGTTCTGTCATCTTCTACCACAGCGCAGAGCAGGCGGCCGCTGCGCAACAGTTGATCGGAGAGTTGAGCGCGGCTCGACTCTGGGAGCGCCCCATCGTCACACAGGTGCTGCCGGCGCCCACCTTCTACTGCGCCGAGGACTATCACCAGGAGTATTTCGCTCGCAACCCCTCGCAGGGCTACTGCCGCATGGTCGTCGCGCCCAAAGTCGCCAAGTTCCGACAAAAACATGCCCACCGGCTGAAATCATAACGAATCCCGGCGCATCTGGGTAGTTGCCTCATCGCGTCCACAAGGCAGAGGGGGCGCTGTTGCCGTTGCTGCGCCCCTTTCAGTGCCCAATATAACGGGCGTACAGGCCGCGCGCAATGTCGGGATCGCTGACGCCGGCAATGATGGCGCGGCCGTCGGGAAAGACCGTCAGATCGCACCCTTCGATGCTGGCTTTGAGCAGGTAGGCGTTGGCGCGCACCGGGCCAAGCGGCCGTAACGCGGCGGCCAGCCGCGCCAGATCGAGCGTGACGGGTGCGGCGGCGTCGTGCTGTACGACGATCTGCACGGCGTTGCGGCCGCACAGCGTGACGCTGTAGGTGCCGCGGGCGGCGTTCAAGAACTCGTAGTCATGGCGACCGCAGGCGGGACAATCGGCGCGCGGTCCGCCCAAATCGAAGATTTCGAACGTGTTGTCCCACAGATCGTAGTGCAACAGGCCGCGATTTGGCTCGCCAAACTGGCCAAGCAGCTTGATCGCCTCACCCGCCGCAATCGAAGCGACCACCGCCACCGCTGGTCCCAAGACGCCGGCGGTGTCGCAGGTGGGCATCGTGCCCGGCGCGGGCAGTTGCCCCATCACGCAGCGCAGACAGGCGCTGACGCCTGGAATGATCGTTCGAGTCGCACCGTAAGAGCCGATGACGCCGGTGTAGATCCACGGCTTGCCCAACTGGAGACAGGCGTCGTTGAGCAAGAAACGCGTTTCGAAGTTGTCGGCGCCGTCCATCACCAGGTCGGCGTCGCGGATCAGTGCTGTGACGTTGCCCGGGTTGACATCGGCCACCGTCGCCTCGACCACAATCTCGCTGTTGATCCTCTGCAGCTTGTTGGCCGCAGCAATCGCCTTGGGCAGCCCCTGGCGTATGTCCTCCTCATCGAAGAGCAGTTGGCGCTGCAGATTGTTCAGCTCGATGTAGTCGCGATCAACGATGCGCAATGCGCCCACACCGGCCCGCGCCAGATGATTGGCAATCACCGAGCCGGTCGCGCCGCAGCCAATGATGACAACGCGCGCCGCCAGCAATCGGCGCTGCCCCTCTGCGCCAAAACCGCCCAAGATCGTCTGGCGCAGATAGCGCGCCAGCCTGGCATCGCCTGTCGTTTGCATCGAATCCACACCCGTACGTCCTTCTTGTTTCATCTGTATCATCCACCTGGCTCGATTGTATCACACTCCGGCGCGATACAAAAAGGGCGAACAACCGGCGTCGCTTCGAGTCGTCCGAACATCCGTCCCATGCGCAGATCAGCGGCGCATAGCCTGGCGGCGCAACGGGCGGCTGTCGCTCGAAGCTACACGGACAGATTGCGCGCCGCGCCTTCATGCGGTACAATGCAGATAGCCGCAGGCGGCCTATCGAATGCCGTGCGTCCGCAGGGGCGCAGGCGATGACGCGCATGGCAGCGCGCCAAACCCGTGAACGAACGGCAATGCCGGCGGACGCATCGCAACACAGACAAGCGATCGTCGAAGAAAGGAAAGAGTCTCTTGTGCGCTATTCACGTATCTTGCTCAAACTGAGCGGCGCGGCCCTGGCGGGCGAACGGGATTTCGGTTTCAACCCCACGGCGCTCAACGCCATTGCCGATGAAGTGCTGCAACTGCACGCAGCGGGCGTACGGGTCGGCATCGTCATTGGCGGCGGCAACATCTTTCGGGGCAACCTGGGGGCGCAGTGGGGCATCGAACATGCCGAAGCCGACAACATCGGCATGATGGCCACGGTCATCAACAGCCTGATGCTGCGCGGCGTGTTGACCGGCCGCGGCAACGCCGAGGTACGCGTGATGACGGCCATTCCCATTGATACCGTCGCCGAGCCGTTCATTCGCCTGCGCGCCATTCATCACATGGACAAGGGGTACATCTGTATCTTTGCCGGCGGCACCGGTCAGCCCTTCATGACCACCGACTACCCGGCGGTGCAGCGCGCTATCGAAGTGCGAGCGCAGGCGCTTCTCTCCGCCAAGTCTGGTACAGATGGCATCTACACGGCCGATCCCAACAAGGACCTCACTGCCCGTCGTTACGTCCAGATCAGCTACGACAGCGTGGTGCGTCAAAACCTGCGGGCGCTCGATCAGAGCGCCGTGCTGTTGGCGCGCGATCATCGCCTCCCCTTACACGTCTTCAGCTTCGATCACCCGGGCGCCATGCTCCGCCTCTGCCAGGGTGAAGATGTCGGCACCCTGATCGGCGACTTCGCCCAGGATACGCTGGCGGGCGCCGCCTGAGTCGAACAGCGGCAAGCCGCCCCCAAACCAAGAACGAACCAGCGCCGGTGGACGCATCCGCCGGCGCTGGTTCATTGTTTTTCCTGTGAACAGCCAGATTGCGCCCCGTTTCCAGAGACCAATCGTAGCAGCGGGCCGTCAAAACAGCGTCCGTTGTGACAATGCCAATCCAATTCCGATCGAGGAACGTGAACACGATGCAGAAAATACCGCAGATTGCACCATCCGAAATCACCCCGGAGGCGACTTTCCTGTCGCGTCGTCAGTTCATGCGGGGCGTGGGCGGTCTTGCGCTCAGCGCGGCCGTCCTGGCGGCCTGCGGCGGCGCTCCCTCCTCCCCGGCGCCGGCCGGCTCTCCGGCGCCTACGACTGACCCGCGCCAGGAACTGACTTCCTTCGAGAATATCACGAACTACAACAACTACTACGAGTTTTCCACCGACAAACAGGCGGTCGCCCGCCTGGCGGCCAATCTACGCGTCAGCCCCTGGACGCTGCAGGTGGGCGGCCTGGTCAACCGGCCGCTCACATTTGGCGTCGAAGACCTGCTGAGCAAGTTTGCGCAAGAGGAGCGCATCTACCGCCTGCGCTGCGTCGAGGCCTGGTCAATGGTCATTCCCTGGCAAGGTTTCCCTTTGCGCAAACTGTTGGAAATCGTCGAGCCGACGTCGGCGGCGCGCTATGTGCGCTTCGAGGCGCTGCTCGATCCAGAGCAGATGCCGGGTCAGAAGGCCGGCTGGTATCAGTGGCCCTACGTCGAAGGCCTGCGCCTGGACGAAGCGCTGCACGATCTGACCATCCTGGCCGTCGGCCTGTACGGCAAGACGCTGCTGCCGCAGAACGGCGCGCCACTGCGCCTGGTGGTTCCCTGGAAATACGGTTTCAAGAGCATCAAGGCCATCGTCAAGATCGAACTGGTCGCCGAACAACCGGTTTCGCTCTGGATGGCTGCGGCGCCGAACGAGTACGGCTTCTACGCCAACGTCAATCCGGCGGTCAACCATCCGCGCTGGTCGCAGGCCAGCGAGCGGCGCATCGGTGAGTTGGGGCGGCGTCCAACCTTGCCCTTCAATGGCTACGCCGAGCAGGTCGCGCAGCTCTACGCCGACATGGACCTGCGCCGTTTCCACTGATGAGTAGGCCATGACGAAACTTGCGCTCAGGTGGGCCACGCACCTGGCCGCCCTGACACCGCTGGCGGTGCTGGCGCTGCTGGCCACCCAGGGCCGTTTGACGGCCAATCCGATCCAGGACATGACGCTGCGCACCGGCAAGACGGCGTTGATTCTGTTGATCCTTTCGCTGGCGATCACGCCGCTTGTCGCGGCGCTTGGGGTCAGGGAACTGCTGCCGCTGCGACGGCGGCTGGGGCTATATGCCTTTTTCTACGCCGCGCTGCATTTCCTGATCTTCGTGGGGTTGGACTACGGCTTCGATCTGGCATTGCTGCGCCAAGCGGTCTTTGAGAAACGCTACGCCCTGGCGGGCCTGGCCGCCTTCTCGATTCTGCTGCCGTTGGCCGTGACGTCAAGCAAACGCTGGATGCGCCGCCTGGGGAAGCGATGGAAGCCGCTGCACCGCGCCGTCTACCTGGCGGCGGTGCTGGCCATCGTGCACTACGTCTGGCTGGTCAAGTCGGATGTTCGCACGCCGCTACTCTATGGCGCCGTCGTGCTTGGTCTGCTGGCGCTGCGCCTGCCACCGGTCAGCCGGCGCCTGCGCGCCGCCGCCCGTCGTAGCCCTGGGGCCTGGCGCGCCTTGCCGATACAGGGCGCAAAAAAACCGCCCGACGCTTCGTCGTGAAAGCGTCGGGCGGCCCCCTTTTCGATGATCGGCCATGCGGGGCTGGCCTGTGTAAAGTTCCAGAACTAGGGCAGCAGGTTCAGCGGGTTGCGCTGGACGCCGCGCACGCGCACCTCGAAGTGCAAGTGAGGGCCGGTCGAATTGCCGGTGCTGCCGACGGCGCCAATCACGGCGCCGCGCGCCACGGTATCACCCACTTTGACGGCAATCTTGCTCAGGTGCGCATACAGCGTTTGCACCTGATTGCCATGATCCACGATCACGTGGAACCCATAGCCATAGGGGCTCCAACCGGCTGCTACCACATACCCCGCATCGGCGGCTTTGACCTGCGTCCCAATGGGGGCAGCCAGGTCAATGCCGGGGTGACGGCTCCAGTAGCGTTGCGTCAAAGCGGCCCGCAACGGCCAGATCAAGGCGCCGGTACCCTTGCGCGCGCCGTTGGGAGCAGTCACCGTTCCGCCCACGACTCTGGCCACGTAGGGCTTTTCACCGCCCGGTGCAATCAGCATGTTGCCTATCGTGAGCGGCTGATTGACGTCGGTAAGCTTGTTCCAGGCATAGCCCACAATGGCGCTGGCCGCCACGCGGTACTTCTTGGCGAGGCTGGCAATCGTGTCACCTTTGACAATCTTGTGATAGACGCCGCTGACCGGCAGAATCGTCAACGGCTGGCCAACGCGCAAGAGGTCTGGGTTGTCTTCGAGGTTGGCATTGGCCCACAAAACCGTTTCAGGAGAAATGCGATAGCGTTGCGAAATGTCATAGACGGTATCGCCGAGCTGCACGGTGTGCGTAATCACGTCGAGGCGGGGACGATCTGGAATCTGCGTGAAAGGCGCTGCGTTGCGAATGAGGGTATCGCGGCCAAAGAAGTTGTTGCCGCCGCGTGCGTCTACATCATCGCCAGTCTGTGCGGTTTGACCCGCCGCCGGCGCAGAGACGTTTGCTGGCATGTTCCACTGCGGCAACTCGACCCGGCTCAAGGCCATGACCAAAACGGCCACCAGGAGCAAGGCCAGGTGTGAGGCAAGGCGAATGACCGACCCCGAATCGCGCGTCGTATTCAGGAAAGTGCGGAGTTGGCGCCCTACGTGGGCAATCTGTTCAGACAGTGCGGAGGTTTCGTTCGAATCGGGCAAGGAGTCATCGTCAGCGGTTGCACTATGAGATTGTATTGGCATTCTCTCCCATCTCCACCCTGCAAGTCGTTTGAGAACGAGGGAAGGTGTTTTGGGGTGATTTGATCCATATCTACTGGCTGATGTCATTGGGCGTTCGATAGGAAAATTATACCATTGAGTCCCGAAAGCGCAAATTTGCCGACAGGGATGAAAGAAACTTCATCGCAGGACAATTGGCGGGCGATCTCGGATGAAAAATCTGCAAGGAATGGATGTTCAGAGCGACTCTTTGTGCAGCGTGGCCAGGAACTCCTTGTTGGAGCGGGTGCGCGCCATACGTTCCAGCAGCGGGATGATGGCGTCCGGGCCGCCGCCAATGGCGTCCAACATGCGGCGCATCGTCCACACACGCGCCAGGATTTCCGATTCGAGCAGCAGTTCTTCGCGACGCGTCCCGGAGCGTTCGATGTCGAAGGCCGGGAAGATGCGCCGTTCGGCCAGGCGACGGTTGAGGACGAGTTCCATGTTGCCGGTGCCCTTGAACTCCTCATAGATCACGTCGTCCATGCGCGAGCCGGTGTCTACCAGACAGGTGGCAATGATCGTCAGGCTGCCGCCTTCTTCGATGGTGCGTGCGGCGCCAAAGAAGTGCTTGGGCGGATAGAGCGCGGCCGGGTCAATACCGCCAGAGAGTGTGCGGCCGCTGGGCGGCACCGTCAGGTTGTAAGCGCGCGTCAGGCGGGTGATCGAATCGAGCAGGATGGCGACATCGCGCTTGCCTTCGACCAGACGTTTGGCGCGTTCTAGCGCCATTTCGGCCACGCGCACATGGTTGGTCACCGGTTCGTCGAAGGTGGAGCTGACGACTTCTGCCTGTACCGAGCGGTCCATGTCGGTCACTTCTTCGGGGCGTTCGCCGATTAGCACGACCATGAGGTGGACATCGGGATGATTGATCGAGATGCCGTTGGCGATGCGCTTGAGGATGGTGGTCTTGCCGGCCTTGGGCGGTGAGACGATCAAACCGCGCTGACCGCGACCAATGGGCGAGGTCAAGTCAATCAAGCGTGTGGCCAGCAGGTTCGGTTCTGTTTCCAGAATCAACTGCCGGTCAGGGAAGATGGGAGTCAGGCGTTCGAAGACAGGGCGCTGTTTGGCGATTTCGGGGTCAAGGCCGTTGACCGCCTCCACTTTGAGCAGACCGAAGTATTTCTCGGTATCCTTGGGAGGGCGCACCTGACCAATGACCAGATCGCCGGTGCGCAGGCCAAAACGGCGAATTTGCGACTGTGAGACGTAAACATCCTCAGGGCCGGGCAAGAGGTGCTCGGCACGCAAGAAGCCGATGCCATCTTGCACGATGTCGAGGACACCGCCGCCAAAGATGTAGCCCTGTTGTTCAGCGTTGGCGCGCAGCAGGGCCATAATGAGGTCATGTTTTTTCAAGCGCGAATAACCGGTCAAGCCCATTTCGCGCGCCATGCTCTGGAGTTGATCGAGGGTCGAGTTTTCAAGGTCAACGAAGTTCACGGTTGAATCTCCATTTATATTCGAATT
>CAZOLV010000054.1:28796-37008 GCA_964580725.1 uncultured Anaerolineae bacterium
TTATATTCGAATTGATCTTCGAATCTGTATTCGGCAAGGTCACGTCGCCAGTCTGCTGGCTGGCGCGCAAGACAGTATCATGCCGCATCGGGCAGCGGGCATGTGGGGCGTAGGATTCGAGGTCAGGGCCACGGCCGTCGTAGAGCGAAGCGCATACACATTCGTCAAGCCAGGCTGGCCGCAAAGCCAACGCTGGCGCCTGTTGAATTGCTGCGACAAGAGCGCCGTGCTTTCGCCGGTCGCTCGACGGAAATCAAGGGATAAATTCCACCTGTCGAGGGGGCGTCCTCAAAAAATGCAAAGTTGCGCGCTGACGCAAATGATCTGATGATGTTTAGAGGACGCTCGGCTTATCGCGGTACTGAGAGGTCTTATTCAAGAAGTCAGTTCGCTAGAAATACCGCGATTGGTACAAAATTGTACTGAAATCATTATAGCATTTTGTTCATCTGCCGTCAAGTAGTCTGTCTACCCGTTTCGCAGCAATCTCAGTTGTCAGTGTCGAGAGAAGGCGCAATGTTTGTACGATCCGGCCTCACCGCCTAGCGCACGCCGATCAACGTGGCCCAGTAGTAGACCACCGGCGTCACAAACAGCAGGCTGTCAATGCGATCCCACATCCCGCCGTGGCCAGGGATCAGATGGCCGGAATCCTTGACCCCCATCTGGCGTTTGAACATAGATTCGGCCAGGTCGCCAAACGGCGCTACCACGCAGATCAACCCGCCCAGGATCGCCCCTGCCAGCGGCGACAGTCCCACCAGCGCCGGTCCGAGCAACGCCCCACCGATGACGCCCGCCGCCCAACCGCCGATGACCCCTTCCCAGGTCTTCTTGGGGCTATGCCGGGGCCACAGCTTGTGCCGTCCCACGGCACGACCGGTGAAGTAGGCGGCCGAATCGGTGATCCAGGTCACGAAGAGGCCAAGCAGAAGCCACTGTAGGCCCGCCGGCAGGTTGCGCACCGCTACGAAATGGCCGAGCAGCAGACCGAGATAGCCTGCGCCCGCCATGCCCCACACCCAGCCGGTGACAGGCGCCGCGTGGGTGCGAAAGAGTGCGGCGCTGAGCGAGAGTAGGATGAAGCCGGTGAGCGCCAGGCGCAGCGACCCATCCTGCGCCCAGTAGGCCTCAACGATGAAGAGCAGAATGCCGGCCAGGCCGATCCAGCGCAACGACGCCCGGTCATCGCCCTGCATCAGGCCGAAATACTCCCAACCGGCCACCGCGCCGACTGCCATAATCAGCGCCAGGAACCAAAGGCCGCCAAGATAGGCAAAGCCGAGCACCAACGGCGCCAGCACAGCGGCGCTCAGGGCGCGATCACGCAGCATGACGGCCCGCCCCATTCAACGACAAGACGGCCAGCGGCTCAGGCATTCTTGACCCTACCAAAGCGGCGATCGCGATCCGCATAGTCTTGCAGTGCACGCAAAAGCTCGCCGCGATCGAAATCGGGCCACAGTGTGGGCGTGGCGTAGTATTCCGCATAGGCAGCCTGCCAGATGAGGAAGTTGCTCAGGCGATACTCGCCTCCTGTGCGAATGATGAGGTCGGGGTCGGGCAAACCGCCGGTGTAGAGGTAGCGCCCAAACAGTTCTTCGGTCAGGTCTTCGGGGCGCAGGCCGTCCTGCATGATGTGCCGCACGGCGTCTATGATTTCGGCCCGGCCGCCATAGTTGAAGGCCACATTGAGGATGATGCGCTGGTTGTTCTTGGTCACCTCGAGCGCATGGCGGATCTGGTTTTGCAGCCCTGGCTCGATGCCGGCCAGGCGCCCGCTGTGACGAATCTGAACCCCATTGGCGTGCAGGTCGGCCAGTTGGCGGCGAATGGTTTCGCTCAACAGCTTCATCAAGCCGCCGACTTCAGCGGGCGGACGGCCCCAGTTCTCGGTCGAAAAGGCGTAAATCGTCAGCGCCTTGACGCCAAACTCGACTGCGGCTTCCAAAACAGGGCGAATGTTGTTGACGCCGCTGCGGTGGCCCATCAGGCGCGGCATACCACGCGCCGTGGCCCAACGGCCATTGCCATCCATGATGATGCCGACGTGATTGGGCACTCGTGCGAGCGCCGAACCACTGGCGCTGACGTTGGTCATCGCAATGCTCTCGTCATTCCCGATCTGGCGTGACCGTCGTCACACTTCCATCACTTCCGCTTCTTTGTCGCGCCCGATGGCGTCAATCTGTTCGATCTGGCGATCGGTCAGGCGCTGAACTTCTTCGCGACCGTGATGCAGGTCGTCTTCCGAGATCAACTTCTCTTTTTCGAACTCACGCATATCCTCGATCGCGTCACGGCGGATGTTGCGCACCGCGACGCGCGCCTCTTCCACACGACGATCAACCATCTTGACCAACTCGCGGCGTCTTTCTTCGGTCGGCATCGGGATGACCAGGCGAATGATCTGACCATCGTTGTTGGGATTCAGGCCCAAATCGGACTTGAGAATCGCACGCTCGATCGCGCCGATGTCGCTGCGATTGAACGGTTTGATCGCAATCAGGCGCGGTTCTGGGACGTTGATCGTCGCCAGTTGCTGTAGAGAGGTGGGCATGCCATAGTATTCGACAAGGAGGTGTTCGACCAAAGCCGGCGACGCGCGACCGGTGCGTATCTTCTTCAGGTCATCGCGCAAGGACTCGGCCGCCTTACGCATTCGTTCCGACGCGTCATGAATCACTTCTTTGACCATGGTAGAGTGTTCCCCTGTGTTAGTCATCTGCCGGCGCGGCTCGCACAGGAGCCTGCCGCCGCGACGACGATGAACCGTGAGATCATCTCGTGGAATTCAGAGCTTTGGCCGGACGTACCTGCCTGCGCAGAGACGCCGGCCAAAGCCTGTCGGCAATTCGACTTCTCGCTGGCGCGAGCTGCGCTCAGTTGCCTAATTCGAAACGAACGAAGCGACGTACAACGATGTTCTCGCCCAGGCGCGCCACCATGTCGGTCAGCAGGTTCTTGACCGTGACGCCGTCGTCCTTGATGTAGGGCTGATCGAGCAAGCAGGTCTCTTCGAAGAACTTGTCCAGTTTGCCCGTGATGATGCGCTCGATCACCGCTGGCGGCTTGTTCGCGTCCTCCATCTGTCCCAGGGCCTTTTCGCGCTGTGCGCCGATCACATCGGCCGGCACATCTTCGCGCCGCACATAGAGCGGCCGCGCCGCCACCACCTGCATCGCCAGGTCGCGCGCCAGCGCCTGGAACGGATCGGTGCGCGCCACGAAGTCGGTCTCACAGTTCAGCTCGACCAGAGCCGCCATGCGTGCTCCCGTATGCACATAGTTACCGATCACGCCGTTGGTGGCCTCGCGATCTGCCTTCTTGGCAGCTGCGGCCAACCCTTTCTCACGCAAAATCGCAACCGCTTTTTCCACATCTCCCTGCGCCGCCTCCAGCGCCTTCCGGCAGTCCAAGACGCCAGCGCCGCTCAGCTCACGCAGTTGTTTGATCATCTCTGCACTAATTGCCACCACACATCTCCTCTTAGAAATCCTCGACGAAATCCTCTTCGGTTGCCAACGGCTCGATATCTTCAGCTCCGGCTTCAGCTTCAGCCTCGATCTCGACCCCAAGGCGATCCTGGTCGAAATTCTCGTCTGCGCCCCCATCATCATAGGCGATGAAGCCATCGTCCTGGCTCACATCGGCGATGCCCTCTTCGGCCGCCACGATCTCACGCAAGCGCTTCCCTTCGATCACCGCGTCGGCCATCTTGCCTGCAATCAGCTTGATGGCGCGAATCGCATCGTCGTTCGATGGGATCGGATAGTCAATCGGGTCGGGATCCGAATTGGTGTCCACCATCGCAATGATCGGAACGCCTAGCGTGCGCGCTTCTTTGATGGCCAGCTCTTCATGGTGCGTGTCGGAGACAAACAAGACTTCCGGCGGGCGCATCATTGTCTTCAGGCCGCCAATGCGCCGTTCCAACTTCGCCATCTCGCGCTCGATGTCCAGCACTTCCTTCTTGGGCAACCGGTCCAACTCGCCCCGCGTTTTGCGCTGCTGCGTCGCTGACATATAATCAATGCGCTGGCGAATCGTGCGGTAGTTGGTCAGAGTGCCGCCCAACCAGCGCTGATTGACGTAGGGCATACCTGCGCGTTCGGCTTCCTGGCGAATCGTTTCCTGGGCCTGCTTCTTGGTGCCGGCAAAGAGTACCGTGCCGCCGTTCTTCACGGTGTCGCGCACAAGGGCGTAGGCTTCCTCGAGGCGATGCAGGGTTTGTTGAAGATCAATGATATGAATGCCATTACGTTCGGTGAAGATGTAAGGCTTCATCTTGGGGTTCCAGCGCCGCGTGCGGTGCCCAAAATGGACGCCGGCTTCGAGCAGCGCCTTCATCGAAATGACTGCCACTGGTGTTACTCCTTCTATTGGTTGATCGTCCGTCCCTCGACTCCAGCTACCAGACCTTGTACAGGCACCCCGATAGCCGTCTTTCCAATCGTGTCGTGCAACTGGGTAGAGAAACGTGTTTGATAATGGGTCATGACCCGAACGGAGATTGTAACACAGCGAGCGCGGTTTACCAAAAAGCGCAGGGCTGCCCGTCGCACCCAATCCCGGCGCCGATGCAAGATTCGACCCCGCCCGCAGGCTTTTCACACAAGATCGTGTCATGCGCAGCGTACTTTCTGGCCGGAATGAGCGTCTTGTCATGCAGTAAAAAACCTGCCAGAACGTTCTGTTTGATATGACACGTCCACATGAGGTTGAAGATGGCCGCAGATCGAACCGTGGAAATCCACTCGAACCAGGAATGGGTGCAGGCGCTGCGCGAACAGCGCACCGAAAGCTACGAGCTACTCTGGCGTCATCTGTACAGGATCACCTGTCACCTCTGTATGCGCCGCCTGGCCGACCTGCCGGTCGAACGCCGCCTGGCCCTGGCTGAAGAATGCGCCCAGGAGGCCCTGGTGCAAATCTGGCGCAAACTCGACACCTACCGCGGCGATGGCCCTTTTCTCGGCTGGGTCGCCCGCATCGCCGTCAACAAGCTGCGCGATCAAGTGCGCCATGAGCGCCCCTGGCAGGCCAACACCGAAATCACCGATGACTTCGCCGCCACCGCCTACGACCTGGCGCCCGACATCTTGATCCTGCTTGGGCAGGCCATGCAGCAGTTGACCCCGTGCGAACGCAGTGTCTTCATTGGTCGTCTCTTCCAGGAACGCAGCAGTCAGGAAATCGCCGCACATCTGGGCATTTCACGCGGCAACGAGCGCATCGTCTATTTGCGCGCCCGCCAGAAAATCAGGATGGTCTTTGTTGCCAACGGCTATGCGCCCCACGCCAGAGAAGTCGAAACCAAGCACGACCCCTCCTGCTGAAACGCCCGCCCTCCTGCGCTCTTAGCCCCAAACTTTCCTTTTCGGCCCGCCCCGCATATAATCGAGGGCGGAGCAACCTGTGCATCTGACATCCCTTTCGCTGACCAACTTCCGCAATTTCGTCAGGCTGGAACTGCCGCTGCAGCGCGGCCTGACGTTGATTCACGGCGCCAACGCCCAGGGCAAGACCAGCCTGCTGGAAGCGGTCTATTACCTGGCCACCAGCAAATCCCCCCATGCAGGCGTCGAGCGCGAACTGGTCAACTGGCTGGCGCGTGAAGACACAACCCGTTTTCTGCGCGTGCAGGGGCAGATTGTGCGTGACACGACCACCGCCTACCCAGAACAGCTCGAAGTGATTCTGGCACCGGCCAACGGCTCGACTGCCAGCTATGGCAAGCGCGTGCGCATCAACGGCGTCGTGCAGCGTGCGCTCGATCTCGTCGGCCACCTGCGCGTTGTGCTGTTCCTACCTGAAGATATCGAACTAGTCAACGGCGCGCCGGCGCTGCGTCGCCGCTATCTCGACATCGCCCTCTGCCAGATGGAACCCGATTACTGCCGCACCCTGAGCACCTACAACCAGGCGCTGCAACAGCGCAATGCGCTCCTGCGCCACCTGCGCGAACGCGGGGGCAGCTCGCAGCAGATGGCCTTCTGGGATGAGCGGATCATCCAGTTGGGCGCACACCTGATTCAGCGCCGCCAGTGGTTCATCAGCGCGCTCGAAATCGCCGCACGTGAACGCCAGCGGGCGCTGACCGACGGGCGCGAGCGTCTCTACCTCGAATACCTGCCCAGCGTTGATCCAGCCCAAGACCCCGCCCAGGTCGCGCGCCAATTGACGCTGACCTACGATGTGGTGGCCGAAGGTAAGGCCCCCTACGCCGCTCACAGCGCACAAGAGATCGCCGCCGCTTTCCAGGCGCAGCTGCACGCCGTGCGCAGTCGGGAAATCGCCGCCGCCATGACCCTCCTCGGTCCGCACCGCGACGACATGCGTTTCCTGGTGCACGGTCGTGACCTGCGCGCTTACGGCTCGCGCGGCCAACAGCGCACCGCCACCCTGGCCCTCAAACTGGCCGAAGTGCAGGTCATGACGCAGGCGACACGCGAACCGCCGGTGCTGCTGTTGGACGATGTGATGTCCGAACTCGATCAGTTGCGCCGCGCCGCCGTGCTGCAAACGCTCGACGGCGTCACGCAGGCGCTGCTCACGACGACCGATTGGGACGATTTCACACCCCAATTTCGCCAGCAGGCCGCACGGCTGCACATCGTCGAAGGGCGCGTCGAGACGGCGCAAGGACACGCCGAGGTCGCGTCATGAAGCGCACACAGGCCGATGTCGTCATCTGCGGTGCGGGTATTGCCGGCATCGCGGCCGCTTTCTATCTTGCCACGCGCGGCGGTCTGCGCAACGTGGCACTGATTGACGAGCGCCCGCCCCTCTCGCTGACCAGCGACAAGTCCACCGAATGTTATCGCAACTGGTGGCCGGGTCCTGGCAACGGCATGGTTAGTCTGATGAATCGCAGCATTGACTTGCTGGAGGAGCTGGCGCACGCCACCAACAACGCCTTTCATCTCAACCGGCGCGGTTATCTGTACGCCAGCGCCAACCCTGCGCAGGTCGAGCGTTTTGCGGCGGCTGCCACCGAAGCCGAACGGCTTGGCGCCGGCCCTCTGCGCTGGCACACGGCGGCAGGCGCTCGCCAGACCTACCATCCCGCCCCACCCACAGGATTCGAAGAACAACCGACCGGCACCGATCTCATCAGCGATCCGGCGCTCATTCGGGCCTGTTTTCCCTATCTGGCGCCCAACGTCACGGCCGTCATCCATGCCCGCCGCTGCGGCTGGTTCAGTGCCCAGTTGCTTGGCATGATCCTGTTGGAACAGGCGCGGGCGCTTGGCGTGCGTCTGCTGACCGGGCACGTTCAGGCTGTCACAACGCATGTCGGCTGCGTCAGCGGCGTCGAGGCGACGACGGCCCAGGGCGATCTCCACATCGCGACGCCGATCTTCGTCAACGCCGCCGGTCCGTTCGTGGGCGATGTGGCGCGCCAGATGGGCGTCAGTTTGCCGATCCTGGCCGAACGTCATCTCAAACTGGCTTTCTGGGATCATCTCGGCGCCGTTTCACGCAATGCGCCCTTTCTGGTGTGGGCCGATGCGCAGCGGCTGCCGTGGGGCGCAGAGGAACGCGCCTGGTTGGCCGAAGCGCCCGACACGCAGTGGATGCTCGAAGAGTTTGCGCCTGGTGTGCACACGCGGCCAGACGGCCCCGCCGACAGCCCCATCCTGCTAATGCTTTGGGACTACCACGCCCGGCCGGTCGAGGTGACGCTGCCCCTGCCGCTCGACGAGTCGTTCCCGGAGATCGTGCTGCGCGGCCTGACGACCATGCTGCCGGGGTTGCGCGCCTACTGGGGACGGGCACCCAAGCCGCGGTTGGACGGCGGTTACTACATCAAAACGCCGGAGAATCGCCCGCTGATTGGGCCTTGCGGCCCGCCGGGGGCATTCATCATCGGGGCGCTCTCCGGTTTCGGCGTCATGGCAGCGCCCGCAGCCGGCGATTTGCTGATGCGTCACATCTGCGGCCAGCCGCTGCCCGATCACGCCGCATGGTTTCTGCCAGCCCGCTACGATGATCCCGCCTACCAGACGCTGCTGGCCAATTGGGGCGAGACCGGGCAGTTGTAGGGGAACCCACGAAGAACTGTGACTACGGACATGGGAGCATTTCTTTGGATAGTGGGCGGTGGGTTTCCGTGGGTAGGGGTTCTCGCCGGCTGAGCCTGTCGAAGCCAGAGGTCAGAGGTTAGAGGGCAGGCGAGGAACTGCCGCCGGCTGAGCTTGTCGAAGCC
>CAZOLV010000055.1:0-26092 GCA_964580725.1 uncultured Anaerolineae bacterium
AACAAGCCCCGTTCACGGGGCGCCGCGCCGTAGCCGGGCGATTCATCGCCCGGCGATCATCGCCCGGCGGGCACGCGCAGACCGCCCTCGAAGTTCTGCGTGCCAGGAACATCCTTGCGTAGAGCACGTTCCCTAACGTCTGTTTCGGGCAGATATAATTTTCAACAGCCGCCGATTTCAATCGGTGGCGGCGCATGGCAGAACAGTTACAGTTTCGGCGTGACTGCGCCTGGCTACGCCTCGTCAAAACCATGCATAGGCAGGAAATTGCGTTGGTGGGCCAGGTGCCCGGCGGAAACTTCTTTCTATCGAACGGCGCACGAAAAAGCGCAGCGGAAAGACGCAGCGAGCAAGCGCAGAAGAAAGGGAATTCGAGACATGAGCGAGTCATCTCCCTCTACTGACCCACGTTCCATCGTGCTGCTGCCGGGCATCGTGGATCGGCCAATCACGACATTGGCGCAAGTGACAGCGTCGCCGCGCTGGCGGTGGGTGCTGCCGGCGCTGATTTGTCTGTTGGGATTGGCAATCCTGCTGACGGCGACCGGCCCGCAACTCGTCGAAGAGGCGGTGCGGCAGATGAACCTGCAGTTGCAAAGCCAGACCAGCCAACTGTCGGCGGAGCAGATCGAGGCGATGCGGGCGCAAATGGCCACCTTCACGCAGCCGGCCTTCATCATCGGTGCGGCGGCGGTCGGCAGCCTGGTGGGGTTGGCGCTGGCCTGGTTGATGGCGGCGGCGCTCCTCTATTTTGCCGGTTTGATCGCCGGCGCCGATCTGAGCTTCGGCAGCCTCTTTGCCGCCATCCCCTGGACGTGGCTGCCATTCGCCCTACGCGACATGGCGCAGGGTCTCTACACGACGCTGACAGGCAAACTGATGACGAATCCAGGCCTGTCGGCACTGGCGGTTCAAGCCAATGCACAGGTCAACGTTTCCAATCTCAGTAGAAACCCGCTGTATCAGGCGCTCAGTCACGTTGATCTCTTCTCGGCCTGGCATCTGGTGTTGATCTACGCCGCCCTGCGCGGCGGCGGGATGCAAAGCGGCAAAGCGACCTGGTTGACGGTCGCCTATGCGGTGACGAGCCTGCTTGTGCGCATCATCCCCGGGCTGATCACCGGCATGGTGATGCCCGGTTAGTGCATGGTCTGGCGCTGGGCGTTGGGTATGGTTAAGAAACAAGAACGTTTCGGACACGAAACGGCAAAGGATAGGGAGCAAAATTAACAACATGCGTAGAATTGCGACGATTACCATCATTCTGGCGGTCGTTCTTGGCGGCAGTTTCCTGCTCTGGCGGCAGATGGCTGGTGCGCAAGCCTCACAAACGCCACAGTACGAGACGGTGACGCCAACCCGCACCACTCTCCGTTCCATCGTCAGCGCCACCGGCAAGATCGAGCCGGAAAGCCGCGTGGCCCTGAACTTCCGCGGAACCGGCCGCGTGGCCGAGGTCAGGGTACAACTGAACGACCCGGTGCAGGCTGGACAAGAGCTGGCGACGCTGGAAAATCAGGACATTACCCTGGCTGTGACCCAGGCGGAAGCGGGGCTGGCCAGCGTCCAGGCCAACCTGGCGCAATTGACGCGCCAGGCGCGCCCGGAAGATTTGGAAGCGGCGCAGGCCTCCGTGGAAAGCGCCCAGGCCAGCGTGAAAAGCGCCGAGGCCAACGTGGCCAGTGCGCGCGCCGCCTACAGCAAGTTGATGGCGGGTGCGTCCGAAAATGACAAAAAGGTGGCCGCCGCCAATCTGGAGCGCGCACAGGCCGCCTTGCAGCAGGCGCAGTCCGCCTACGATCAGGTGGCGCACCTGCCCAATGTCGGCCTGCTGCCACAGGCGCTGAACCTGCAGCGGGCGACGATTGACTATGAACAGGCCAGGGCGCAGTATCAGATCGCCACGGCGGGCGCCGATGCGGCGCAACGGGCGCAGTCGTTGGCGGCCATTGCGCAGGCGGAAGCGGCGCAGGCGGGCGGCCGCGCCCAACTGGCGCAGGCCAAATCATCGCTGGCCAAGCTGCAGGAAGGCGCCACGCCGGAACAAATCGCCGCCGCCCAGGCGCAGGTCAAACAGGCCGAAGCGGGGCTGGCGCAGGCGCGCCTCAATCTGCAAAACACCACGCTGCGCAGCCCGATTGCGGGCGTCATTGCGCAGGTCAACCTGGTGGTGGGTGAATTTCCAAGCGCTGCGCAGTCTGCCATCGTCGTGGTCAACACCGAACAACTGCACATTGACATCAGCGTGGATGAGATTGACATTGGACAGGTGGCCCTGGGACAGCCGGTGCAGGTGACGCTCGAATCGCTGCCCGATGCGCAAGTCAGCGGCAAGATCAGCCAAATTGCGCCGATCGCCACGGCCAACACCAGCGTCGTTTCCTATCTGGTCAAGGTGGCGCTCGATCCAACCGATGCGCCGCTGCGCGTCGGGCTGAGCGCCACGGCCAACATCACAACGGCGCAGTTGGACGATGTCCTTGTGCTGCCCAATCGGGCCATTCAGCGTGATCGCAATTCGGACAAGACCTACATCGAGAAGCTGGTGGATGAGGTTCCACAGCGCGTCGAGGTGCGCATTGGCATGCGCAATGAGGGCCAGACGCAGGTGATCGAAGGGGTGAGCGAAGGGGATGTGGTCATCATCCCGAACACGACTGCCGGCGAACAATTGCGCCGCACGTTCGGGTTCTAACGCGGAGCGCAAGATCGGGGGCGAGAAGAGAATCATGGCAACGAACGGTGCAGCGGTCATTCGGATCGAAGAGATCCGCAAGGTCTATCGCATGGGCGATGTGGAGGTCCATGCGCTGCGCGGGCTTTCGCTCGAAGTCAAGCAAGGGGAGATGGTCGCCATCATGGGGCCGTCCGGTTCGGGCAAATCTACGTTGATGAACATCATCGGCTGCCTCGACCAGCCAACGAGCGGGTCGTACTGGCTGGACGGCGCCGACGTCTCGAAACTGAACGACGATCAACTGGCCGATATTCGCAACCGCAAGATCGGGTTCGTTTTTCAGAGTTTCAACCTGTTATCGCGCACCGATGCGCTGCAAAACGTGGAGCTGCCGCTGATCTACGCCGGATCGCATCAACGGCGCCAACGGGCGACGGCGGCGCTGGAACTGGTGGGGTTGGGCGAGCGCGTGCATCATCGCCCCAATGAGCTGTCGGGCGGCCAACAGCAGCGTGTGGCCATCGCCCGCGCCCTCATCAACGACCCGGCGATCATCCTGGCCGACGAGCCGACCGGCAATCTCGATTCCAAATCGGGCGCTGAGATCATGTCCATCTTCCAGCATCTCAACGAAGAGCGGGGTATTACCATCGTCTTCGTGACGCACGAGCCGGACATTGCCGAGCACACGCGGCGCATCTTGCGCATCAAGGACGGGGTGGTAGAAGCGGACGATCCGGTGGCGCACCCGCGCCGCGCCGGCGAACGCGCCTATCTGCGCCGCACACGCGATCTCGTCGCACACGACGCAGCGCCGGAAACAACGGCGGTCGGCGCCGGCATTTGAAGGACAAGAACAGGCGATGAACATTCAAGAAGCGTTGCGAATTGCGCTGCGGGCGCTTTCGGCCAACAAGCTGCGCTCGATCCTCACGATGTTGGGCATCATCATCGGGGTTGGCGCGGTGATCACGCTGCTGTCGGTGGGCCGCGGCGTGGAACGCTACGTGACGGGGCAATTCCAGAGCATTGGCTCCAATCTGCTGTTCGTGGTGCCCGGCCAACTGACGGCAAGCGGCGGCCCGCCGCGCACGCGCGGCAACGCCGGCTCCAGCCTGACGATGCGTGATGTGCAGGCGCTGCGCGATCCGCTGCGTGCGCCCGATGTGATCTCCGTGGCGCCAGAGGTGAGCCGCTTCAACCCGGTGAAGTCCGGCAAGCGCGAAATCACATCACAGGTGGGCGGCGTCGAGGCGGAGTATGCCGCTGTGCGCAACTGGGAGATCGAGGCCGGGCGCTTCATCACGCCGGAAGATGTCGCATCCCATGCGCGCGTGGCGGTGATCGGCCAGTCGGTCGTGACCGGCCTCTTCCCGGAAGAGGAGGACATCGCCAGCCGCACCATCGAGATCAACGGGGTGACATTCCGCATCGTCGGTGTGCTGCAGAAGCGGGGCGGCAGCGGCTTTGGCGACGAGGACAACCAGGTCTTCGTCCCCATCACAACAGCGCAGTCACGGCTCTTTCCCAGCCGCACTTCGAGCGGCGATTATCGCGTGTCGGTCATCTACGTGCAGGCAGCATCCGAAGAACGCATGGATGCCGCCTCCGGCCAGATCACCGAGGTGCTGCGCGAAACACACAGCATCACCTACAGCAACGATGACGACTTCAGCGTGATTAGCCAGGCCGATCTGATCAGCATCTTTGGCCAGATCACCGGCGTTTTGACCCTCTTCCTGGGCGCTATTGCCGCCATCTCGCTGTTGGTGGGCGGCATCGGCATCATGAACATCATGCTCGTCTCCGTCACCGAACGCACGCGGGAGATCGGCATCCGCAAGGCGGTGGGTGCCAAACGGCGCGACATCCTGGCGCAGTTCCTGCTGGAAGCGATCGTGCTTTCGTTGATCGGCGGGTTCGTTGGCATCGCCCTGGGCGCCGGCGGAGCGGCGGCGGTTTCACGCCTGCAAAGCGATTTCCAGACCTTCGTCACGTTCGATTCGGTTGCGTTGGCCACCGGCTTCTCGGCGGCGGTGGGTCTGTTCTTTGGCATCTACCCGGCGACGCGCGCCGCCCGCCTCAACCCGATTGATGCGCTGCGCTACGAATAGTCCGGGCAAGCGCATGCACGCATGGAGTCTCTTATGCGACATCTCTGGTCACGACGCCGGGCGCTCTCTTGGGCGGCGCTCGGCCTGATTCTGATCGGCGGCCTGGCCGGCCTGGCGGCGTCGCCCGCCCCCGTCCAGGCCGTCAGTGCGGCGCTCGACTCACCCCTTGCGGCCATTCCTGCGCCGCGCCCCACACCCGTGCTCGTCCTGCAGGAGCGCAGCGGCGGCGCGATCTATCTGATCGAAGACATGAACAGCCGGCCCACACTGCGCCGGCTGACCGACGGTTTCGACCCGGCGCTGTCACCCGACGGAACGCGCCTGGCGTTCACCCGTTGGAACGAGCCGCGTGGCGTCTGGGTCTTCGACCTGCGCACCAACGAGGAGTTTCTGCTGACGCACGCCAACGGTGCACGCGCCCCCACCTGGTCGCCCGATGGCAGCGAGATTGCGTTCTCCTGGCTGCGCAAGACGATCCCGGGGCGTCAGGTTTGCATCGGCGAGACCTGTTTCGACATCCCACCCGAAGAATTCAACGGTCTGGCCATCGTGCGGGTGAGCGACAAGGCCTGGCGTGACCTGCCGGCCAGCCAAATCGTGCAGGCGCCCACCTGGCAACCGTCCGGCCAGCGCATCGTCTACCGCGGCAAGGAGGGGCTGAAGTACACCGAACCGGCGGGCGATGCCCCGTCAGAGGCGGTGTTGACCAATAACCGCTTCCAGGGTTCGCCGCTCTGGAGTCCCGACGGCCAGCGACTGCTGGTGCAGGTGCGGCTGCACGATCACGACGACATCTTCATCCTCGACCGCAATGGGCAAACGACGGCGCGCCTGACGGCGCCCGATCCACTGGCGGGCCGTGCGCCCAACAACGTCGCTCCGGCCTGGTCGCCCGATGGGCGTCAGGTGATCTTCCTCAGCGATCGCACGGGGCAATGGCAGGCTTTCGTGATGAACGCCAACGGCACCAACCAGCGCCCATTCCTCGCTTCCATTTTAGGGGGAACGTCAGCAGGAACTTCAGCAGGAACTTCAGCAGGAACTTCAGCAGGAACGTCAGCAGGAACGTCAGCAGGAACGTCAGCAGAAACGTCAGCAGGAACGTCGGCAAGAAAGCTGGCGCCGGTCGAGTTTCATTACGATTTTGCCGCCGAGCGGGTCTTCTCCTGGAAATGACGCCAGACGAGCCTCATGCGTGAGGTTCGGCAGTGGGCGTGGCGGGTGATCGCCGTTCCAGGCTGGCGATCAAGGCGCCGGTCAGCAGACCAAGCAGCAGGGCCGCACGCCAGGAAACGGTGAGCCAGGGGTGATTGTCCACCAGGCCGATCACGAACAGCGCCAGCCAGGAGGCTGCGCTGGCGTCGAAGAGCAAGCCGGCCTGCTCTCCAACACGCCGGCGGCCCGCCAGCCACGCCCAATTGAGCCAGAGCCACAGCAAACCGCCGCCAACGCCCAGTTCTGCGGCCGCCAACAGCGGGGCGTTGTGCACCACCAGCGCCGCCCCCGGCGTCTGCAGGGCCGTCACATAGAGACCGCTGCCGACGCCCCACAGCCAATGCTCCTGAATGATACGCAGGGCGCTCGCCAGCCCCAAGCTGCGTTCGACGAGCGAGCGCATTTCGAGCGGGCTGTTCAGGTCGAAGAACCGTCCCCAGAACAGATCAGGCTGGCGCGCCATGAAGATCAAGACGATCAGCGCCAGCCCGCCGCTGAGCAGCAGACCGCGCCGCCCGGCGCCGCGCTGTCTCCAGATGAGCCAGACCCCGCCACACGCCAGCCCCAACCATGCGCCACGCGAAAAACTGGCCAATAGGCCGGTCAACCCCACGACGCCCACCGCCAGCCACAGCGCGGCACTGAGCCGCGCCCCAACGCCGGGCCAGGGCACGCGCCCCAACCAGCCGCTGCCAACCCAAACCAAGCCGATGGCGAGCAAACCGCCCAGTAGATTGGGATGCGCCGTCAGCCCATAGGCGCGCAGATGATGCTGGCCCTCCGGGCCAATGACGCTGGTGTGTTCGATGCGCGGATCGAGCGCCGGCTCGCCCAGGGCGGTCAGGCCAAGCGACCGCTGCTGCACGAACTGACCCACGCCCACGGCCCCCTGCCCCAGGACGATCAGGGCGAAGAACAGGGACAGAACGCGCCGCAATGCTCTGGCCGGCACATGCGCCAGCCAGAGGGTTGTGAGCCAAAAGAGGCCGACGCCGATCAGGACGATGAAGGCGACGCCGGGCGATGCGGCCGGCCGCAGGCGGGCAATGGTCAAAAGACCGAGGGCAAGGGCGGGCAAGGCAATCAGGCGGGCGGCTTGTTGTTCGGCCTGGCGCGGGGCATGGGCGTGCGGCGACGGCCGGGCGAGCAGGAGGTGAGCCGCGGCCAGGAGCAAAATGGCCAGCAGGGGAAGTAGGGTCAACGGGCCGAGCCAGGCGGAGCGCCCGGCCAGGCCGATGTGGAGAAACGGTTGCCAGGCGAAGGGACCGGTGCGCCACGCCGGGGTGAGAAAAGTCAGCAGCAGGAAGAGGGCGAAGCAGACGTTGGCGGCGCTAAGCAGCAGCCTGCGCACGTCAGCGCGCCAGGCGCGGCGCGCACGAGTCACAGCGACGGTGGGCAGGGCGGCGGCGGGCGGCGCTTCGATGGTCATTGCGCCATGACCTGGCGATAAAGGGCGGCGGTCTCAGCGGCGGCGCGTGACCAGGAGAAGACGGCGGTGCGCGCCAGGCCGCGGGCGCGCAGGTTGGCGCGCCGGTCTTCGTCGGTCAGCAGGCCGGCCAGGGTCTCAGCCAGCGACTCGACATCGTGCGGATCGAAGAGAGCGGCGGCATCGCCGGCGATTTCGGCCAGCGCGGGGTTGTTGGAGACGGCGACCGGCGCGCCGCAGGCCATCGCTTCGAGCAGGGGCAGGCCAAAACCTTCGTAGAGCGAAGGCAGTGCAAAGATCGTGGCCAGGCTGTAGAGCGGAGCCAGGTCGGCGGTGGGGACGTAGCCGAGAAAGCGCACCTGGTCAGCCAGGGCCAGACGTTCGATGGTGCGCGCCAGTTCGCCATAGGGCAGTGGTCCCCACTGGCCGGCGATCAACAGGGGTGTGCGCAAACCACGCTGACGCAGGACGGCCAGCGCGGCGACCAGCCGGGTCAGGTTCTTGCGCGGCTCGACCGACCCGACGAAGAGGATGAAACGATCGGGCAGGGCGTAGCGCGCTTGCACGGCGGCGAGCGTGGCGCGTTCTTGGACCGGATGAAAGTGCGGGCCGGCGGCCTCGTAGATCACATGCACCGATGCGGCCGGAACGCCGAGCACGCGTACGATGTCAGCTTTGGCGCTGGCGCTGACGGTGATGATGGCATGGGCGCGCCGGGCAGACGGTTTGACGAGCGGTCGGGCCAGCAAGAGGCTGCGTGGGCGCTGGAACTGCGGAAAGAGGAAGAGTGACATGTCGTGGATGGTGACCACCAGGCGCTGTCTGGCCGCCAGGGGCACGAGCGAGTTGGTGAAGTGACACAGATCGAGCCTGGCAAAGTGCAGCCAGAACGGTAGAACGAACTGCTGCCAGAGCGGGCGCAGCGGCATACGCGGGCCGCGCGGGCCACGAGCGCGGGACGCGGCGCCGTCGAGAACGGGCGTCAGGTGGGGTGCGGCGCGGTTGCTGAGCAGTTCGTAGCGCCAGGGATCATCACGCTGCAGGAGGTGCGCCAGGAGCCGCGCCGAGTAGTAACCGACGCCGGTCATTTGCCCTTCGAGAGTCGTCACGTCGAAGCCAATGTGCATGGTCGAATCACACCTCGCAAGCCGTCATGCTGACGGCCAGGCTGCCGACGAGCAGCCACCAGAGCAGGTAGGTGGGGGTGAACGGCAGGAAATAGTCGAACAGGCCGTGAATCAGAAAGACGAGGACGGCGCCGGTCAAGCCGAGCAGCCAGCGCAGATCGCGCCGGCGCGCCTGGCCAACTGCCGCGGGCGGCGCAGGGATGGCGGCTGCGGCGGCCGGCGGCTGGCGGTCAGGATCGAGCGCGGCGGAAGGGGAGGCGAGCAAGGCGGTCAGGCGCTGGCGCACCTGCCCCGCCAGGCTGATGAGGAGCCAGCCAAAGGCGGCGGCGCCGACCAGCCCCACGGTGACGAGGATTTCGACGTACAGGCTGTTGCTGTGCAAGATGGAAGGCTGGCCCTGGGGGCGCCAGTCGTGCAGGCCAAGCGCATCGCCCCAGAGGTAGCGGAAGTTGTCGGGGCCAATGCCGAGCAGTGGGCGCTGGCGCCAAAGCAGCCAGGCGGCCCGCCACAGGGTGAGCCGTTCGACCTGGGCGCTGCTCTGTGCGCTGGTGAGCAGGCTGACGGGCACAGGGGTGAATGCCGCTTGTGCGGGCAGCGCACCCTCGCCGGGCATCACTTCGACTGCGGTGTGTCCAAGCCGCACGCCGCGCGTGGAAAACCAGGCCACATGGTTCTGCAACAGGTCCCATGCCAGGACGTAGCGCCCCGGTTGGTTGGGGGGCAAGACGTAGGCTTCGACCAGCATCGAAGCGCCCGGCGCGACATCGGCGGGCAAGACGGTGCGGTCGCCTTCGAAGTGGACGATGGTTTGAGCGGTGGCGTCCAGCCAGTGATAGCTGAGCAGGATCGGTTCGGCGCCATTGGCCTGCCAGGGCATGCGTCCCAGGTTGGTCACGCGCACCGGCGTCTGCGTGCGCTGGCCTGCGGTCAGGGTCAGGCGTGAAGGGGCGTCATAGGCGGCCTGCATGAAGCCATTTTCGACTTCACGACGCAGACGGGCCTGCTGAACAGGGCTGAGGGCGAGCTGCGCCAGCGCCAGGACGAGCAAAGTCGCCAGCATGATTGCGGCGACGGGCGCCAGGGACGGCGCGCCGGCGGGCGACGGGCGGTCATGACGCCAGGCGACGAGCAGCAGGCCGCTGACGACCAGCAGGCTGGCGAGCAGACCGCCGCGGCTGGCGCTGAGGACGAGCACCAGGCCCAGGAGAGTGCCGGACGCCCAGTAGAGGACATGCAGCGCCAGACGGCGACCGGGCGTCACCGTGGCCCATCGGGTCATCAGCAGGATCAGGGCGACTTCCCAAAACTGGGCGGCAATGTTGGCGTAACCGAAGGAGCCGCTGGCGCGGATGGCGCCCGCCACCCGCGTCGTTTGCAGCTTGAACTGGTCGAGCCAGGGGGTCAGTGCGGCGGGCCAGAGCACTTCGGCGCAGCCGAGCAAAGCGGAGAGCAGCGCGCCGCCGACGATGGCCAGGGCCAATGTACGCAAAGGGGCGTTGGCATCGCCGCCGGCTGTGCGGCGGCTGAGGAGGAGGTCATACGTCATGAAGCCGCCGAGCAGGCCGGCCAGGCTGCGCAACGTGAACTTGAGGGCGGCGCTGCGTTCGACCGGCGCCAGCAGCGCCGCGGCCAGCAGGGTCATGCCCCAGGCCAGCAGCGGCAGCCAAAACCAGCGCGGCCAATGCGGCCAGCACCGTGCGGCCAGCAGGGCGAGCAGCCAGAGGGAAATGGTCAGAGCGGCGAGCAGTTCGAGGTTGGTGAAGACCAGCGGCGGCAGGACGAGCCAGGGCTGCACCATCTCGAACGGCAAACTGAACGCCAGAACCAGGAAGAGCGGCCAGGTCAGGCGTTGAATCATCATCACAGGAAGGCTACGGTCGTTCACCGGCTCATTATAAAACGACACGGGGAAAGTGTAAAACCTTGCATTTGCGGCAAATGTGTTGTATCATGCTTGCATCGGTTCATCGAACTCCCGTGTCATCAGTCTCATCAGATCCCTTGCGGTCATGCGCAGCCGTGCCCGCTGCGTCAGTTTCCGTCAGCGACTTTGCAAACCGAAAGGAGATGGGAACCCTTCATCAGACGTCCGAGGCGCCGGCCCCTCCACTTGGCCGGCACGAGTTGGCTCTTTCGTCGAAGGAGGATAGATTCCATGTTACGCAAGATCATTGTCGTGGCCGTTTTGGCACTCGGCTTGATGCTTCTGTTGGCCGCCTGTACTGGCCCGGCAGGGCCGGCGGGACCAGCCGGTGCTGCGGGGCCGGTCGGCCCGCAAGGGCCGGCGGGTCCGGCAGGGCCGGCGGGCCCAGCCGGACCAGCGGGGCCGGCAGGGCCGGCGGGCAGTGCGGCGCTTGGGGCCGAATATGTCGGTTCTGACAAGTGCGGCGCCTGTCACAAGACGACATACGACACGTTCCTCAAGTCTGGGCACAGCTACAAGTTGAACAAGGTGACGGATGGGAAGGCGCCCACCTATCCATTCACCGAGGTGGCCAATCCGCCGGAGGGTTACACCTGGAACGACATTTCCTATGTCATCGGCGGCTACAACTGGAAGGCTCGCTTCATGGACAAGAACGGCTACATCATCACGGATAAGCCGGGCGCGACCATCAGCGACACCAATTATCTGAATCAGTACAACTTCGCCAACGAGAACGTGGGCAAAGAGGCCGGATGGGTCAAGTACAAATCCGGCACTTCCAAGCTCGTTTATGACTGCGGCACCTGTCACACCACCGGCTACCGGCCAGATGGCCATCAGGATGGCCTGGAAGGCATCAAGGGCACCTGGGCAGCCCCAGGGATCCAATGCGAGGCCTGTCACGGGCCGGGCAGCCTGCACATGGCCAATCCTTACGGCGTCGCCCTGAAGGTTGATCGCAGCGGTGAAGCCTGCGGAACGTGCCATCGCCGCAGCGCGGTGGAGGTGGTAGATGCCAGCGGTGGTTTTATCGAACACCACGAACAGTACGAGGAGTTGTACCAAAGCAAGCACATCACCCTCAACTGTGTCACGTGCCACAATCCCCACCAGGGCGTCGTGCAACTGCGCGAGGATGACAAACCCACCACGCGCACCCAATGCGTCAACTGCCACTTCCAGCAGGCGCAGAATGCGGCTGTTGCCAAACACGCTGCGATGGGCGTCAAGTGCGAAAGCTGTCACATGCCCCGTATCGGCAAGAGCGCCTGGGGCGACGCCGCCAAGTTCACCGGCGACATCCGCACGCACCTGATGGCGATCGACCCCAGCCAGACCAAGCAGTTCTCCGAAGATGGCAAGAAATCGCTCTCGCAGCTCGGTCTCGACTTTGCCTGCAAGAGCTGTCACATCCCCGGTTCTGCTGTCGAAAAGAGCGACGATGTGCTGAAGGCCGCCGCCGCCGGCTATCACAACAAACCCTAGTTTCACGCCAAGACTTCCGAAGTCCTCAAGACTTCGGAAGTCTCTTCACGCGGCTCTCGTGGAGGTTACACCAATGATGATCGTACGATGTTGGCCGCAAACCGCCGGACGATGGGTGTTCGTCCTCGCCTGTGGTCTGGCGCTGGCGGCTATGAGCATGGCTTGGCGCGCAGCGCCGGCAGATGCCGCTGCCCGGCGCCAGGAAGGAACGTCCACACCTTCCGCCCCGGTCATGGTGAGCAACGAGACCTGTTTGAGCTGTCACGCCAACCCGGCGACGATGCAACTGCCCAGCGGAGAAGAACTCTATCTCGGCCTCGATGTGGACCGCTTCGAACTGTCGGTGCACGGCGAGGCCGGTTATCTGTGCACACAGTGCCACATCGGCATCTCCGGCTACCCCCATCGGCCGCTGCAAGCACAAAGTCTGCGCGACGTCGCGCTGGCCAACCAGGATCTGTGCCGAACCTGCCACGCCGACAAGTATGCGCTGGCGGCGGACAGCACGCATCAGGCGGCGCTGGCGGCGGGCAATCGGCAGGCAGCCGTCTGCGCGGACTGTCATGATCCGCATACACAGGGCCGCATTCTGGACAAAACCAGCCATCAGCCGCTGCCCGCCGCGCATCTTGCCATTCCACAAACCTGTGCGACCTGCCACAACGCCATCTACGAACAGTACAAAACGAGCGTGCATGGCGCCGCCCTGGTGGATGCGCAAAACCTGGATGTGCCAACCTGCATTGACTGCCACGGTGTGCATCGCATCGCGGATCCAACCTCGGCAGCCTTCCGCTTGCAATCACCTTCCATTTGCGCCGCCTGTCACACCGACCCCGTCAAGATGGCCAAGTATGACATCTCCACCCAGGTCTTGAATACCTACCTGGCCGATTTCCACGGCTCTACGGTGACGCTGTTCGAGCAACAAGCGCCCGATCAGTTGACCAACAAACCGGTCTGCATTGATTGTCACGGCTTTCATGACATCAAGCAGGCCAGCGATCCAGAGAAAGGACTGCAAGTACGCGAGAATCTGGTCGCCAAATGCCAGAGCTGTCACCCGGACGCCAACGCTAACTTTTCGGAGGCGTGGCTGAGTCATTACACGCCCGATCGTGAGAAATATCCAATCGTTTATTACGTCAACTTATTCTATCGGATCATCATCCCGACATTGATCGGTGGCATGGTGATCTTCGCGGCCGGAGACGCCGGACGGCGTTTCTTGAACCGGCGCCGCCCGCAAGCAAAGGGGGAAAAGAAGGCATGACCGCGACCACGAAGAGCTATCCGCGTTTCGCACGTTCGCAGCGCATCGAGCACCTCTTGCTGATCCTGTCGTTCACGATCCTGGCGTTGACCGGTTTGCCGCAGAAATATATCGGCGAACCCTGGGCGGGTGCTTTGATCGGCCTTTTTGGCGGCATCGAGACGACGCGCATCATTCACCGCGTGGCGGCCACGGCGCTGATGCTGGAATCGGTCTATCACGGGGTCGTCGTTGCCTACCGGGTATGGGTGCGTCGCGTCAGGATGACGATGCTACCCGGCCCGGCCGATGTGCGTGACTTCTGGGAACTGATCCTCTACCTGCTCGGCCGGCGCCCCGAACGTCCCGCCATGGGCCGTTACACCTTCGACGAGAAGGTCGAGTACTGGTCGCTGGTCTGGGGTACCCTGATCATGATCGTGACCGGTTTCATGCTTTGGAACCCGATCTCGACCACACGCTTCTTGCCCGGTGAGTTCATTCCGGCAGCCAAAGCTGCGCATGGGGGCGAGGCGCTCCTGGCTGTGCTGGCCATCATCGTCTGGCACATGTACCATGTGCACCTGCGCACGTTCAACAAAAGCATGTTCACCGGCGTGTTGAGCGAGGACGAGATGAGGCATGACCACCCACGGGAATTGGCAGCCATCCAGGCCAAGACTGCCGAGGGTTTCGTGGAACCGACCGGCGCCAGGCAACGGCAGCGTCTGTTCTATCCGGCGGCCGGCGTGTTGACAACGGTGCTGCTGGTGGGCCTGTATGCCTTCGTCTCTTTCGAGCAAACGGCGATCACGACCCTGCCGCCGCGCCCCACCGTGGCGGTGTTCGCCCCGCAGACGCCCACGCCGATCCCCCCAACCCCAACCAGCGCAGCGGTCGCCACGCCGGCGGCTGGCGCCATCACCTGGGCCGGCTACGTGGGGCCATTGTTCGCACAGAAATGCGTTGCCTGTCATGGCGTCCTGGGAAACCTGTCGCTGGCCAACTATGGCGACGCCATGAAAGGAGGAAAATCAGGCCCATTGATCAAGGCTGGCGATGTCAGCGGCAGTCCGCTCATCGTGATGTTGACCAGCGGTGCGCATCCGGTGCAGGTGAGCGCCGGCGAGCTGGCACAGCTCGAGGCCTGGATCGAGGCCGGCGCACCGGAGCAGTAGTGTTCGCTCAGAATGTTGCAAGACATGATGAACGTCATAGACTCACGATGCAGGCGCACGTACAGTATAGTCCTATCCCTTGCACTCCGTTTCATCTAGTCCTCTCGCCGTGCGACGGATGTCACGCTAGACCTTCGCCGTGCTTGATTTCCCAACCGACGAGGAGCCTGAGCCATCCGTGGAAACCTTGACATCGTTGTCAGGGATAAGTCGTTTCTGGAAAGGAAGGGTTCCGATGAAGATCAGAAATGGCCTGTTTGGCGTTTTAGTGACGGCAGCGTTGATCTTGCTACTCGCCGCCTGCCAGGAAACGCCACCACCACCCACCGCGGCGCCGACGCCGGCGCCCTGTCCCACCTGCGCGGCGTGTCCAGCGCCGACGCCCTGCCCCGAAGCTAAACCAGCCGTCGAAGCGCCTTTCGAAGCGGCCTGGGCCAGTTCTCCGCACAATGACAAGACAGCCGAGCCGTTCGTTCATTGGGACACCGCCACCCCGGCGGAGGTTCCAGCCAGTTGCGCCAAGTGCCATAGCACCCCTGGCTACCTCGATTTTCTGGGCGCGGATGGCAGCACAGCGGGGAAGGTTGACAAAGCCGCCGCGATCGGCTCCACCGTGCAATGCACAGCCTGCCACAACGATGTGACGGCCAGTAAGACCAGCGTCAAGTTCCCCTCTGGCATCGAAATTCAAGACCTGGGCGACGAGTCGCGCTGCATGGAGTGCCACCAGGGTCGCGAATCGAAGCTCAGCGTCGAGAAATTGATCACCGACACGTTCAAGATCACCGACATGGATGCGGTGGTCGAGCCGTTCGTGGACAGCAAAGGTGTGACCCAGACCTTTGGCTTCCGCAACATTCACTACTTTGCGGCCGCGGCCACACAGTACGGCACCCTGGTCAAGGGCGGCTACGAGTATGAAGGCATGACCTACGACGGCAAATTCCGCCACGTGGAAGGATACGACACCTGCATCGGTTGCCACAACTCGCACACGCTGGAAGTCAAAGTCGAGGAATGTGCGACGTGCCACCAAGATGTCAAGGCCTTGACCGATCTGTTCAATATCCGCATGAACGGCTCACTGATGGACTATGACGGCGACGGCAATGCCACGGAAGGGGTATCCGCAGAGGCGGCTGGCCTACAAGAGAAGCTGCTGCTGGCTATCACTGCGTATGCCAGGCAAGTACCCAAGAAAGAGATCGGCTATGACGCGGCCACCTACCCGTACTTCTTTGCAGACGCAAACGCCAACGGCAAGCTCGACAGCGGTGAAAAGTCGTATTCCACCTGGACGGCCCGCCTGTTGAAGGCCGCGTACAACTATCAGGTGGCGAGCAAGGACCCGGGCAAGTTCGCTCACAACGCCAAGTACATCATCCAGTTGCTGTACGATTCAATCGCAGACCTGAACACCAGGCTGGACACACCTGTGGATTTGTCGAAAGCGACTCGCAACGATGCCGGCCATTTCGACGGAACGGCGATGGCCTTCCGCGACTGGGACGATGCGGGCATGGTGCCCGCTGGCTGCGCCAAGTGTCACTCGTCCACCGGTCTGCCCCAGTTTCTGAAGAATGGCGGTACGGTAGCTTTGACCGGCAACGGTTCGATTGTGACATCGGGCGTCGTTGGAGCTGCACCGTCGAATGGTCTGGCTTGCACCACCTGTCACGCTGACTTGACCAATTTCTCGGTGCGCGCAGTGACGAGCGTGCCGTTTCCCAGCGGTAAAAGCGTCACGTTCAGTACGGAGAAGGACGAGAAGGGCAACCTCAAGCCGGTGGAAGCCAATCTGTGCATCGAGTGCCACCAGGGTCGCCAGTCTACGGCCGCGGTCAACAGCCGTCTCAAGGGCATGGAGGACGATGTTGTGCCGGAGAAGAAGCTGAGTTTCTTGAACGTACACTACTTCGCAGCCGGCGCCACGTTGTTTGGTGACGATGCGCAGGTGGCCTATCAATACACAGGCAAAGAGTACGCTGGTCGCAACACCCACGTACCAGGCATGGACACATGCACAGCATGTCACAAGACGCACGAGCTTGAGTTGAGCTTCGACAAGTGCGTCACCTGCCATGCCAACACCAAATCACCGCAGGATATCCGCGCAGGCGCTGCGGACTACGACGGCGACGCCGACACGAAGGAAGGCGTCGCAGGTGAGATTGCAGCCCTGGAAGAGAAGCTGTTCGCCGGCCTGCAAAGCTATGCACAGAATGTCACCAAAGTCGGCATCGTCTACAGTTCCACCACGTATCCCTACTTCTACGCCGACGCCAACGGCAATGGCCAGGCGGACAAGGACGAAAAAGCCTACACCGATTGGACTCCGCGTCTGCTGCGCGCAGCCTACAATTATCAATACGTGCAGAAAGATCCTGGCGCTTTCGCTCACAACCCCAAGTACGTTGCTCAGATCCTGTACGATGCGATCGAAGATTTGGGCGCGGGCGGCGCACCCGTTGATATGACCGACCTGATCAGGCCATAGCCCATGTCTGTATCCCCTTGTTGAATGGCATCGCAGCCAGGCGCACGTCGAATTTTCAACACAGAGGCACGGAGGCCTCGGAAAAAACCCCACCCTTGACTCTGTGCACTCCGTGCCTCTGCGGTGGAATTTGCAGATCAATCTGGTGCTAATCCCCGCGCCGAATCGCCGCATGTTCCAAAGGTGACTATATCTATGAAACGATTCTTTGCCTGGATCAATTCACTGCGCCGTCCCTGGTCGTGGATCGTGGGCGGATTGCTAACCATCGTGATTCTGCTGGCGGTTGCCGCAGCTACGGCGACTACCTGGGAGTATACCAACAGTCCAGAGTTCTGCGGCGCGACGTGTCACACCATGCCCCCGGAATACACGGCCTATCAGGCCTCGCCGCATGCGCGCGTCGCCTGCGTTGATTGTCACCTCGGTCAGGAATCGCTTGTGCGGACCGTGCCGCGCAAGGCGCGTGAGATCAGTCACGTGGTCAATGCGCTCACCCAATCCTACGAGCCGCCGATTTACGTCAAAAGCCTGCGTCCGGCACGCGACACCTGTGAGCAGTGCCACAACCCGGAGAAGTTCTCATCGGACGCGTTCGTCCAGATCAAGCGTTACGATGTAAACGATCGAAACTCGGCCACGCGCAATTACATGATCGTGAAGACAGGGGGCGGCACGCGACGCGAAGGGCTTGGGCGCGGCATCCATTGGCATATCGAGAATCAGGTGTTGTTCTACTCCAACGATCCCCTGAAACAGACCATCCCGTACATCCAGGAAATCGGGCCAGACGGTCAGGTCACCGAGTTCTTCGATGTAGAGGCCGGCCTGCCTCCCGACTTTGGTCAGCAAATGGCCAGCCAACTGCACCGCATGGACTGCATTGACTGTCACACCCGTATTTCGCACCTGTTTCAGTCTCCGGGTGACGCTATGGATGCGGCGCTGGCGGCGCGCCGCATAGATGCGAACATCCCATACATCAAGTTTCAGGGTGTTCAGTTGTTGAGTCAGCAGTACCCGACGACAGAGGCGGGCCTGGCCGCAGTCGCCGGGCTGGAGGCCTGGTATCAGGTCAATCAGCCCGAGTACTACACCGCCAACACGGCCAGCGTACAGCAGGCCATGATCGAAATGCAGAGTATCTTCACGAAGACCGTCTTCCCCAACATGAAGATTGGCTGGCAGACGCACCCCGACAATGCCGGGCATCGGGAGTTTCCTGGCTGCTTCCGCTGTCATGACGGCAAGCATGTTTCGCCCGAGGGGCGCACGGTGCGTCTGGAATGCAACGTGTGTCATTCGATCCCAGAAGTCGTCTCCGGCAGCGCCATCGCCCCGGTGATGAGCATTGACAAGCCCGACGAGCCAGAATCGCACAAGGACTCGAACTGGATCGCACGTCATCGCTTCGTGTTCGATGCGTCGTGCGCCGGCTGTCATGACATCAGCAATCCGGGCGGCGTTGACAACAGCAGTTTCTGCTCCAACAGCGCCTGCCATGCCACAGAATGGAAGTTCGTCGGTCTGAACGCCCCCGCCGTGCGCCAACTGGTTGCGCCCCCCACGGTTCCTGGCTCCGGCCAGGCGCGCCCTGTGCCGCATCCCCTGGGTGAACGCACCGACTGCGCCATCTGTCACAGCCCGCAAGCGGTGCGTCCCTTCCCAGCCAACCACACCGCCTTCGAGCGTTCGCTCTGCACGCAATGCCACACGCCGGCGGCCAGCAACGCTGATGGTCAGTCTGGCGATCAGCCTGGTGCGCCGACCGCCGACACTCCACAGATTCCACATTCACTCGAAGGCCGCCGCGACCAATGCCTGGTTTGCCATGCCGAAGGCGCCTTCAAGCCGGTCCCGGCCAGTCATCGCGGACGCACCGCCGATGTCTGTCTGAGCTGCCATCGGACGGTGTCAGGTCAATAGAACGAACAACGGTTGGCGTCTCGGGTGAGAACGCCAACCGCTGACTGTGAGGACGCAGGTTGGCGTCTCGATGAGAGACGCCAACCTGTTTTTCGTTGCTGCTCAGTTGCAGCCAGGATACTTGAAAGCGCCGATGCGCGTCTGCCAGTTGTTGCCGGTGGTTTCGTAGTATTCGGTGGTGAACCAGAAGGTGCAGTCATTGGTCGGATCAACCGACATCGAGGAGTAGTCGCCCCAACGGTTGTAGCCGCCCGACTGCGAACCAGTGCCGGCGATGAGCGTCGCTTCACCCTGCGCCAGTTGACCAAGCGTGTCGCTGACCAGCCGTCCGGCGTAGCGAATGGCCGGGTACATTTGCTTGCTGGACACGCTGTAGCCTACCGCCATGTTGCCCTGCTTGTCCACAGCCAGGCTGCCCATCCAACGATAGAGGCTGTTGGGTGCATAGGTGCCCTGCTGATAGACCGCCGGCGTGCCGCTCATGCCCCGGATTTCGTACCAGCGCACGCCGGTGGAGGTGGAGCCGACGGCGACAGTGTGGTTGACCCACAACGACTCGACGCCGCCGATGTTGCGATACTGCAAGGCAGACATCAGGCGATCGCCCAGGGTGTCCAGACGTTCGCCGCTCTTGGCGGGCACGCGGCCGCTCGGCGTCGAATAGCTGGCGACGCTGAAGTTGGTGGGGCCGGTGAAGGTAGAACTGGCCTGGTTGGTCCAGTTGACGGAGAACTTCCACAAGCGCAGCGCGTTGGTGGTGCGAGAGACGAAATAGGCGGGCGTTCCGGCGGGCGGCATGGCGCCGCGCACGTTGCCGGGCAGCAGGCTGGCATAGGCGGTGCCCAGAGTGAAGGCGACGCTACGCAGCGGCGCGCCGCTGATCAGGTCACTGCGGTTGAACGCCCAGACCTTGACGCCGTTGAAACTGCTGGCGTTGAGGAACATGTTGGCCGACATGTAGATGCCATCGGCCCACACGCCGAGCTTGGGATAGTCGTGCAGGGCGTTGCTGCTGGCCACATAGCCGTAGAACCACCAGCCGCCGCTGACCGGGTCGCCGGTCTTGGAAACGGCGATACACTCGTAGAACGGCCCCGACGTGGAGCTCCAAGAGAAGTCGGTCACGATCCAACGATCGGACACGGCGTCGTACAGCACATACGGATCGCCGCGGTTGCTGCTGTCGCACGGGGTGCCGGTGCCGGCGAAGAGGGTGTCGAACGTAAACGCGGCCAGGCGCGTGCCACTCTTGTTGAAGATGCCGATCGAGGTATTGACGGCTTGCACATAGTGGTTGGGTCCGACATCACCGTGGGTGTCGGGGGGCCAACCGGCGCCCCAGTCCTGCAGATCGAGGCCCTTGAAGCTGACCGAGGCGCCTGGCATGGCCAATGGGCCATCGCTCGTTTGCACCACCGGATCGGGCGCGGTGACGTCCTCGCGCAACTGGCGCGGGACTTCGAGTTCACGCAGAACGGTCTTGGCGTCGGGGCCGACTTGCGGCAACGAGCGGACATCGCCATCGAAAGAGGCGGCCTTGGCCACTTCGCCGACGATGGGGCCTGAGATGTCGAACGTCAGAGGGGCATCGAACGCCGGGACGGTGTCGTCAGCCGTTGTATCGCCATCGTCCAGCGACGGCGCGGCCAGTTGCGGGGTGACATTGGTGGTGGAACGACTCGGCTGCACGGCCATCAAGACCAGAACAACCGTCAACGATAGGACAAGAAATAGCGAAAGGGTACGCTTTGTCATCTCTTGGACGAATCTCCCCAGTGAAAGAACAGGATGCAGGTTTGGACAAAATGGGGATCGCAGATCCCCCTACAACGACAACCACAATGGGTCGTACAACAATCGGTACGATGGTTCGATCGCGTGAGGTCATGAACCCCATGACAACGAACAGCGCAAGAACGCCAGGCCATTCGGTAACAAAGTCTGAAGGGGTTCCAAATCTCCTGTTGAACTGACACACAGGGGGCCTACGACCAGATTCGGCGAGTCGAGTCGCCGGCGGAGAACTCGTCGGCTCGACTGTAGCCGATCTCGAAAGAAACGTCAAGTTGGAAGATGGTACTGTTTCCACGCAATGACTTGGCTCAGACGGCGCCTTGTCCTATACGTGCCACTGGTATCGGCGGCGTTCCTGACCTTCTGGCGCCAATACGGCGAGCTGTTGTTGGGCAGCGCGTCCTATCACGAGATCGCGCCGCACCTGGTGTTGATGGCTTTCCTGCACCGGGTGGTCAACGGGGGCGGCAGCCTGGAACGCGCATACGCCATTGGGCGCGGCCGCATGGATTTGTGCTTGCGCGATGGCCGCGGCGCTAGGCCTCGCACTGAAGGTTTGGCGCACGGGGCAGCCCGACCCGTTTGGAGGAAGGTTTGGCGCAACTCGACGAATACCTGGCCGGTTTGGGGTTGACCACAGGCTGGCTGGTGATCTTTGATCGCCGCGCCGGACAGCCGCCGATCAGCCAACGCACCGGCGCAACGATGGCGACATCGCCCGCTGGACGCAAGATCACGGCCATCCGGGCGTAGAAAAGCGCCCGTTGGCGACGCCGCGCCCCACGACCCGTTCGCCAAACCGGTCGCATAACCCTCGTGACCAGTGCGATCGGCGGTGCGAGCGGCGCAGCGATGTCAAGCCAGCTCGATCTCGCGCTGGAAGATGCGCCGCAGAATGGCGATGGTCGTGGCGTAGGTCGAGTCCACGCCAAAGTACGAAAGAGACTTGGAGAGCAGGTGCTGGCGCCGGCTGTACGGGGTGTCCGACGCATAGTGCAGCACACCCACGTCGTAGGGCGCGTTGATGAACAGATTGACGATCTCGTTCTGCGGATAACGCTGCGGGTAGATGTCCTCGTACAAGGCGCTCAGATACGGCCCCGTCTCCATCTCGATGTCGGTATAACCCTCTCGATAGAAGATGCTCATGAATTCCCGATTCTGTAGGAACGTACCGCGCACCGTGATCGCCTTCTGGTTGTCGAACACGCTGCCGAACAGCAGATAGGGCGCCACATCGGCAGCGGTAAAGCTGTTCTTGAACAGAAAGGTGTTGTGAGAGTGCTCGTCGTACACCACGTTGGGGATCATCACATCGCCCACGCGGCCGTTCAGCGTGGCCGCCTTGCCCATGAAATAGGCGCCGCGCAGCTCCGGCACGCTGGTCGTCACCTGACTCAAGATATGATAAGCGCCCATGCCGAGCGGATAGTCAATGTTGATGATGAGCGCCTGGCTTTGGCTCAGCCGATCCAGGTTTGGCATGTGCAGGCGCGCATCGAAGCGCGCCGGGTCGAGCCGATCCAGCTCGATGATGTGACATGAAACGTCGAGATAGGCGGGAGTGTTGATGCTGACGATGCCCGCTTCCACCTCGGCCTGGCGATAATCCGCCGGGCGCTGCGCCTCTTCTGCCAGATAGAACCGCTGAACGTAGTAGAGCAGATTCGACAGGCGCCCTTCGGCACGGCTGGCCAGGGCCGCTTGCGCCTCCGGCCATAGATTCTCAGGATTGCGCTGTTCCAGAAAATCGAGGATGCGCTCTCGCTGCTGACCGGCATAACCGCACAGCGCATTGGGCAGGCTGTGGGTGTTGCTGGACACGAAGTAGATCGGGCGTCGCGCCAGGGTCGCCGCATCGAGCCGTCCCTGGCTGATGTGCGCCACGCGCTGCTCGACCGTGCGCCACCAGCCCTGCGTGGCCTTGCGATAATCGGTGCGGGAGCCGGCCAGCAAGAAAATGCGCAAGTCCATCTCGCGCTCCCCGATCTGCGCCAGGCGCCCGGCCAGGTGTGCGCCCCAGGTGGAAGCCAGTTTTTGTAGATCGTCGGCGGTCAGCTCCAGAATCTCCTGCAACGCCTCCATTTCGATCTGACTCAGCGATTTGTCGTACAGGTGGCGCTGCTTAATCGCCTGCAGCAGCAGCGAGTCTCGCAAACGCACGTGCATCTTGTTCCACTCGATTTGCAGGGCGGTGACGATGGGAATCAGGTCGTCTATATCCGACACGCTGCCGATGAAACAGGCCAGCGTCTCCTGGCCATCGAAAAACATGCGACGGCGGCGCGCCGGCGCACGCACCAGGCGCCACTCTTCGACGGCGCCGTAGCCGCGCCGGGCGAACACATCTTCCGATTGGCCGAGCAGGATCGAGCGCACCTGCATGATTTCGGGCGGCAGCCGCAGCCAGGCGTACAGAAACGCTGAGATGTCGGGTTCGACGTCGGCCGCCCGCAGATGCAGGCTAGAGTTCATGCCGACATGCGCTTCTTCCAACGAGCGCACACGAATCGGCCCACTGCTGCGCAACAGCGAGTAGTACGTGCGCAAATACAGCTCGATGCCTTCACTGGTTGCAAATGGAACCGCACGATCCATGTGATTCTTTCCTTTCTATCTATTCCCGTCTATCTATTCCCGGCCGCCCTCTGCCTACTGCCCATTGTCCACTGTCATCCCCAGGGCAAAGACGCCGTTGTTTGGATCGCCTTTGAACGAGCCGATCTGCAGCCGGTACGCGCCGTCGGGCGCTTCGATCCTGATCGTGAGGACGGGCGTCATCTCGTTCTTCTGCGCTACCAGGCCCCGCCGGCCGCTGAAAGGGTTGTATGCCTGCAGCCACCAATGCCCATCGGCCCCCTCGCGCTCGGAAAGCGCGTCCTCTTGCGCCGCCATCTCCGCCTCGACCAAAATCAGATTGCCGTCGGCGCTCAGCAAACGCACATAGTCGAGTACAGCATCGTGACCGGGTATCGCGCCGATGCGCAGCAGCAACTGCCCGCCGCTGACCATCACTGGCCCCGCGTCGATTTGCCAAACAGTCCCCGTGGTATCGCCCAAGAAGGTCTGTTGGGGCTTGAATGGCGAACCATCCGGGTTGTAGGCGTAATAGCCGCCGGGCGCGGTGGGCGCCGCCGGGTGTGAGCCGCCGCCGGGCGGGACAGGGGGCGGCGTCACCGCGCCGAGCGATGGCGCACCAGTCGTGACCCGATAACTGGCAAAGAGCAGTTGGCCACCGGGCAGGCGAAACTCCTCGAACGCCCCACCCGGCCATCTGCTGCGCAGCGCATCGAGCCGCGTCGCCTGACCGGGCGCCGTGGCCGCCAACTGTTCTGGATAGATGATCCAGATGAAAGGCGGGCCGGGGCACGTCTCGATGAGACCGTCGGGCGCCTCGGTGGGCAGGTCAACCAGCGGGCGGGGCCAGGCCAGAAACGCCGTCTCGCGCACGCGCAGGGCGTATTCAGTCTCGAAATCGCACACAGCGATGTCGGGCGCAAAGCGGTCCAGGTAGCGTCCAAGCAAAGTCTGCGGCCGGGCGGGCGTCTTGACTGTCTCGTAGTAGAGATTCCAGTCCTGCCAACCAGTGAACGCAATGAATCCCGCGATCAGAATGGCCAGGCCCCAGGAGAATGCGCGACGTGAGCGAGAAAAAGGCGCGGCTGGTTGGCCCGGCCGCAGGCGCACCTGCACAAGCGCCGCCCATAGACGATCCAGCGCCAGCGCGGCAAACCAGGCGCCGACAAAGAACATGCCGACCAACCGCGGCCAGAAGGGCGCATCGCCCGTCAGGATGCCGCCCAAAAAGAGGTTCAAGACCCAGAAGATCAGCGCCAGCCCCGCACCGGGTGTGCGCCAGCGGCGCAGAGAGTAACCAAAGCCGAGTGCGATCAGCGGCGAAACGAGCGAACTGAACATCGGGTGGCGATAGCCAAACTGCGTGCTGGAGTCCATGCTGGCATGAAACATCAGGACGCAAAGCCGCGTCTGCTCCAGGAACACCTGCCAGGGCGTCGTCACATGGTACTTGCCCATTAGGTGATCCATCACGGCGGGGTAGAACAGGAAAACCGCTCGGCTACGCTCGACGAAGGCTTCCTGATTGCGGGCGAAATAAACGACGCTTGGGCCAAGCGTGACGAGTATCCCCAGGACGGCCAGCGCCAGCCCACCGAGGTTGTCGCGTATCCATGCCCGCCGGAAGAGCAGGCAGAACAGCAGAAATGCGCCAACGATGAAAATGATCACACGGCCGGAGTAGTACATTTGCAGGCCGAAGCCAAGCATCACCCCGGCCAGCGTCAGCGAGAATGTGCGCCGGGCGCGCATCCCATCCACCAGCAGAAAGAGTGCAAAGAGGTTGAACGGCCAGGGGTCCATGTAGGCCGCCAGCCGTGAAAAATGGATGTGCGGCACAGAGACGGCGGTGAGCGCCATGCCGAGCAGCGCCAGGCGGTGACTGTCAGAAAGCCGCCAGAGCAGAAGATAGAGCGCAAGCAGCGAAAGCAGTCCGCTCATCACCGCCGACATGTTTAGCCCAAAAAGGTCGTTGCCAAAGATCGCCATCGAGGCGATGGCAGGGAAATACCCCACCATCGGGATGTTGGCCCACCCCTCCTGAAAGATATTGACCTGCTGACCGAGCAAAAACTCACGTGCCTGAATGCCGTAGGAGGCCATATCGCCGTGAAAATCGTAGGGGATCGTCTCCAGCCGGTTGACGCGCAGCCAGAGGGCCGCGCCCAAGACGATGACGATGGCCAACGCGCCCACGAGCCTTTCCGGTGTGCGCAGACTACGGTTGACCATACTCACCCAGGCGCTCAAGGCAGGGCGAGGTGCTTGTGACGCCAACAGAAGCCCGATGCCGCCCATCCACAACCAGCGCACCAGAGCGCTCTCCCCCCGATCGGCGAACAGACCAATGGCAAAGGCCGCGCTGGCCACGGCGCCGATCAAAACGATCTCGCGCCGCAGTGATGTGCGCCGGCCTGTGCGCCGCGCACGCTCCGGCTGTGTCCAGATGACGGGCGCCAGCCAGCCAAACAGCATCAACGCCGCCACGTAGAGCGCCGCGCCAATGCGCATCCGGTTCGGCTCGAACCATCCAGGCGGAAACTGCCCGCCGCTCAGATGGGCGATCAGGCTACGTAGCGGCGCCCCATCGAAAAAGCCCTGCGCCGCATAGGCCAACAACACGGCGACCAGCAGGCCAATGAGCCGTCCCCACCCAATGTGCACGACAGGCGGCGGTTCCGGCGCTGCTTCCACGGCCGCAGGTGCAACGCTCATCGCCAGTTCGCTGCGCGTCAGGCTGAGCTGATAGCGTCCCCAACGCCAGGTGCGGATCGTCGTCGTATGCGCCAGCGGCGTCATTGGCGACAAGATTGGCGCCGGTGGCGCTGCTTCATCTGCCGCCGCCTGCTCAACAGCCGGCGCTGCTTCATCTGCCGCAGCCTGCTCAACAGCCGGCG
>CAZOLV010000055.1:26192-36884 GCA_964580725.1 uncultured Anaerolineae bacterium
GCGCTGCTTCATCTGCCGCAGCCTGCTCAACAGCCGGCGCTGCTTCATCTGCCGCAGCCTGCTCAACAGCCGGCGCTGCTTCATCTGCCGCCGCCTGCACGGCGGGCGGCTTGGATAGCTGCGGCCGGCGGCGGCGCTCGAACCAGGCCATCAGCAGGCAAGGCGCAAGCAAAGCGCCGCCGACCAGAATGCCGGGCAGCCGATTCTCGCCGCCCAGGCCGACCGGCGCCAGAGCCGGCCCGACACCAGGCGGCGTGACGAGCACAGCCGTGAAGACATGCCATTTGTGTTCGATCTGCTGGCGGATCTTGACGTCGGCCGTTTGACCAAACAGGCCGCCGGTGTAGGCGCTTTGCAGGCGCGGCGTCAAATCCTGCTGTTCCGGCGACACGATGAACACCAGGCGGCCGCTTGGCGCCGGCAGCCGATCGTCCATGATGTCCGCTTCGGTGAGGTCGCGCCCATTGGTGGTCCGCTGATTGATGAACCGAAAGACGCTGTCCTGCCAGGAAAGCGCATCGTTGACCAGCAGGATCTGGGCGTCGGCGGGCATTTGGGCGACGAAACGGGCGATGCTGGTGCGCGGGCCGACGCTTTCGGCGGCGAAACCGGCGTAGGTCTGCCAGTTGCCAACCGCCGTCAGCCCCAAGACGAGCAGCGCCAGCCCGGTCAGCGCCAGGCGACCGTAAGGATCGAGCGACTGCCGCAGGAATTGCCAGAGCACGACGCCTGCCAGTGCCGCCAGCACAGCCACGACGGGCAGGATGACGCCCAAATGCACCCAGTTGGGCGGGTCGTTGGTCAGAATACTGCCAAAGAGTAGACTGCCGCCCAACCAGCTCAGCAGCAGGCCAAAGCGCAGATCGCGCCAGCGGGCGATGGCCAATCCGAGGCCAAGCGCCAAGAGCGTCGCCGAGAGGGCGTCGAGCATGGGGCCGGGGAAACCAAACTGCGGGCTGGTGTCGCTGTAAAGATGAAAGGTGAACAGCGTGCGTTGGATCTGCTGCCAGAGCAGCGCAAGACCGGCCGAGGGAGAGTCGGGCGCGATGCTGTATTTGGCCAGCAGATGCTCGTAGACCGCCGGCGTGTTGAGGGTGACGGCGCTGGTGCGCCCCATGAAATCGCTGAAGTGACGCACGGCGAAGATGAGCATGGGGCCAAAGGCACAGAGCGCGCCAAGCGCAAAGAAGCCCCAAGATCGCCATCTGGCGCCTGGCGTGCGGTCAGCAGGCGGCTGCGCCGTTTGCTTGAACAAGACCCTACGCAGATGGGCGAAAAAGAGCGCCAGCGCCAGCGTCGCCAGGACGACGATGACGACGCGCGCCGAATAGTAGACCAGGAAGCACAGCCCCGTCGTCACGCCGGCCAGTGCAAACCAGAAGGGGCGCCCGCTGCGCACAGCGCGCCAGAGCGCCCAAACCAGCAGCGGCACCAGCAGCATGGGCGCGGCGGGAATGACGATGCGGCTGAGGTGATTGTGGGTGTAGCCGATGGTCAGCAGGGCGGCGGCCAGCAGGCCCACGCGACGGTCGAACAGGTCGCGGCCGAGCAGGTAGACGGCGATGATGCTGGCGGTGCCGATGACGCTGGAGCCAAGCAAAAGTCCATACAGATCGGCGCCGAAGAGTTGGAGCGACAGCGCCGCCAACATGTAGAGGAACTGTGGAAACTGGAAGTAGCTGACACCGATCCAGACCGGTCGTGTGCGCAGGGCCAACGCCTCGCGTCCGACGACGGTGATGTCGCCGTCAATGTTGCCGGGGATCGTGGTCAGATTCCAGATGCGCAGCACGAAGGCGGCGACGACGATCACCGCCAGCAGCGCCCATTCCCACCAGACGCCGGGGGCGTCGTCAGGCGCGGGGCGTGGAGCCGGCCAGCAGGCGATCAGCAGCGCCAGCGGCGCGGCTAACCAGAGCGCGTGCACGGCCAGGCTTTCTCCGGCGCGCGCATAGAGGATCGAACTGCCCAGCGCGCCGCCGCAGGCCAGCGCCAGCAGTGCGCCGCGCCAGCCAAACCAGCGGATGGCGACCTGGCCGGCGGCCGGGCGACGTTCCGCTGATGGGGGCGAGGAGGCCAGCGCAGGGGCGGCGGCCCAGCCGAACAGGATCAGCGCAGCGGCGAGCAAGCCCGCCGCCGCTGTCCGCAGGGTTTCCAGACTCCAGGTGGAGGAGCGGGGCAGCGTCTGCGACAACAGCGCCGCCGCGCTCAGCGCTAACAGCAGCGCACAGACTGCCGCCACGCGACGTTTGGCAGAAGAGGATTGAATGATCATGCGTTTAGACGTGGGCCGGGACCTCGTTACCCGCTTCGCGAATGGCCTGCTTGACATCGACGCGGGTCAGCAAGAGAAGGCCGCTGATGAAAAAGACGATCAACGACAGAATGGCAATGCGGTAGCTGCCGGTGAACTGCAGGCTCAACCCAAAGAGGAACGGGCCGAACCAGCTCGTGCCGCGCTCGCTCACCTCGTACAGGCTGAAGTATTCGGCCTCCTGCCCATGCGGGATCATGTGCGAGAAGATCGAACGACTGAGGGCCTGGCTGCCGCCCAGCACGATGGCGATGACGGCGGCCACGGCGAAGAAGCCGACCGTGTCGCCCGCCTTGAGCACGCCGTAGGTGTAGAGGACAACGCCGCTCCAGATGACCAGGCTGCCCATGATGGCATTCTTGGTGCCAACGAAGCGCGAGATCTGGCCGAAGATCGTGGCACCGAAGAAGGCGATAAACTGGACCATCAAGATCACCCCGGTCAGGGTATCCAGGGAGAGTTTGAGTTCTTCCTGTCCAAATTGGGACGACAGGGCGATGACGGTCTGAATGCCATCGTTGTACAGGAGATAGGCGAGCAAGAAGAGCAGCGTTTGGGGATAGCTGGGCAGTTTGATCAGGGTGTGGATCAACTGCTTGAAACCGATGGTCAGATAACGCTCGCCAGACGGCAGACGGCGGCGCGCTTCGCGCGGCTTCAGCATGTACAACGGGATGAGCGTGAAGATGGCCCACCAGCCGCCGGCCGAGAGAAGGCTGATGCGCACGGCGGTTCCGGTGTCGAGACCGAACGACTCGGCGCGAGAGAAAAGAACCAGGTTGAGCACCAGCAGGAGGCCGCCGCCCAGATAGCCGGCGGCAAACCCGGTGGCCGAGACGGCATCGCGCCGGTCTGGGGCAGCGATGTCGGGCAGAAATGCGTTGTAGAAGACGATGGAGGCGCCGAAGCTCAGATTGGCGATCAGAAAGAGAAGTCCGCCCAGGAGGTAGTTGCTGCCTTGTAGGAAGTACATGCACATCGTTGCGATGGCGCCGATGTAAGCAAACAGGCCGAGCATCTGCTTTTTGAGGTGAGAGTAGTCGGCAATGGCGCCGAGAAAGGGCAGAAACAAGACCTGTAGGACGACCGAGAGCGAAACCATGTAGGGGAAAAAGGATCCGGCGTTGATCGGAATGCCCAGCGGGTGGACGAAACCGCTGGCGTCGGCTGCCGCACGGGTAATGCTTGTCAGATAGGGGCCGAGGAAAACGGTGACGACGGTGGTGGAGAACGCCGAGTTGGCCCAGTCGTACATGTACCAGGCGCGGATCTCACGGGTGTTGTTCACGAGCAACTCCTTCTTGGCAATCTGGACTGCTTGGGCGCTGACCGGGCAAACTGACGCCCGGCAACAGGTCAAGGTTTGTGGGCGCCCTATTTTACACGGGGACGCGCAATGGGTCAATTGTGACGTAGGATCGGCTGACGCCGCGGTAGGAACAAAAGCCAATTCAGACAATCGCGCCCCTTGTGCTACAATGGCCACCGCCGCCGCGGCGCCTTGCGCGCCAGCGACGCCAGGCGCCCTGTGTCTACGCCGTATAACCTGGTCAGTTGGTAAGGATGAGGTATCATCTCAATCATTCGGGGCAAAGACCTGTCAGGTTTCCCCTGCTGATTGAAATGATACAGGATGAGAGCAAAAATGAGAACGGGGATGAGAACGGGGATGAAACCATGAGCGAATCTGCGACAATCAAGCGTCTGAACGGGCTGTTGCGTCTCTACGAACAGGGATTCCAGAGCGCCTTCGTTGATCGCGCCGTTGGCGAGATGATCGCCGCCGAGGCCGAGAACACCGAGAGCGAACTGCGCCGCTTGCGCCAGAAGCTGGAACATTACGAACAACGCTATCACATGATCTCGGCCGATTTCTACAGCCGTTTTCGCACCGGCGAACTGGGCGCAGACATAGACGTGGTCGAATGGAGCGTTTTCTACGACTTGTACCAGGGTGTGCAAGGACGCTTGCAGGAGCTACACCGCCTGCTTTGACCGCAACCCGGTCACGTCAGCCCGCTCAATCGCACATGCCCGCAGCGCCGGCGCCCGCCGGCGAGCCGGGAATACACGGCTGCCAGGTCAAGGCGATCGCCGTCAAATCAACCAGCGACAGCAATCCATCGCAATTGGAGTCATAGAGATACGGCGAACGTCCAAGCAGGCTTGCGACGATCATGATGTCTGCGATATCCACGATGCCCGATCGGTTGACATCGGGATAGTTAGCCGGACAGTAGGGTTCGGAGAATTCGCTCGTGTTGCCCGCGGCGTCGGTCGCCGTCGTCACGATTGGCCACCAGAAGGGCGTGGACTGCACCGGCTCGACCAGCCGGCTGACGATGCTCTGGGCGTCGTACCACTGATAGTTCGTGGCGCCCAGGTAGCTCAACGGCTGCCCGCCAGCCATGCTGTTGGCCCGAAAGAACTCGACGGTGATCGGATAGGTCGCATGAATGGCGGCCGTGTCAATGCGAAAACTGACTTCGAATGGATTGTAGCTCTCCGGCCCGCCCGGTTCGGGGTCGCCATGCAGCACCGCATAGATCTCGGGGAAGTTTTGCAGCCGGTTGGGGCCAACGTCTGCATCGGCGGCGTCGTTGAGGGTCGCGCCGTCATTGTTCAAGTCGAGCGCCGGCCCGCTGCCAGCAATGATGATGTTGCCCGAGATGCGATTCCCTATCGTCGTCTCCCCGCGCACGATGACGCCATCCTGCGTGTTGAAGCGCACGATGTTGCGCGGCAGTGTCGCCAGACTGCCGGCCACATCCCCGATTCCATTGTCGTGTGCGCCCTCCTCGATGATGACCCCCGCGATCTGGTGGCCGCCGCTGAGCGCAATCGAGCCGCTGAGCGCCGGGCCGATCAGATTGGCCCGCAGCAGGTTGAAGCTGGCGTTCGCCCCGCGTATCACCACGCCCGCCAGATCGTTGCCGCTGATCTGGTTGGAGTGATCGAGCCAGCCAATCTCGTTGTTGCTGGCATCCTCGATCAAGACGCCGGTGTTCTGCCCGCCCTCTGTCAGCGCACTTTGACCGCTGGCCGCCGGGCCGATCAAATTGTCCAGCACCAGCGTCTGGTTGGCGCCTGGCCCAAGCAGCAGGCCGGCGGTGCGGTTACCGCTGATCAGGTTGCTGCTGCCGGTCAAGACCTCTGGTGTCATCGCATGCGGCCGCGCCGTGGGATAGATCACGCCCACGCCGGTGTGATGCGAGCCGCCGCCAATCCAGAGTCCCACCTGCTGCTCGGCAGTGGCCACCGCCGCAATGCCGCTGGCGTCGGGGCCAATGCTGGCGCCCACCACGCTGCTGTAGGCGGCGCTGGAAATAACGATCCCTGCTGCGATGTTACCGCTGACCAACATGCGATCCGATGGTTTGGTGCCCCCGATCAGGTTGAATGCGCCAGACTCGACAGCAATACCGACCTGCTGCACCAATGACCCGGTGGCCCCGTCCGGCTCGATGCCCACGAAGCTGCTGTAGATGCTATTGTTGCTGCCCCGTAGCACCACGCCGCGTCCCGTAAAGTGTGCAATGGCAAGGCCGCCGATGCGGTTGTTGTCACTTTCGATCGTCAAACCATCGGTCACAAGGTCGCTGCCTTCCAGACGGATCGTCAGTTGCGCATTGATGGGGCTGGTCAACCCGGCGCTGTTGGCCTGCGCACCCGGCGCCGAAAGCCCGTCAATCCACAGCCCGGCCGAATCGGTCAGCGGCGGCAACGGCGACGCCGGTGCAATGACGCCCGCCACCTGGAAACCGATGGCGTGCGGCCCGGCGCAGGCGTTCGCCGACTCGATCGCAGCGCGCAGCGTGCACTCGCCGCCCGCGGTGCTGCACAGACAGTCGCCCGCGTTGGCGTCAGGCTCATCGCCCAGGTCGGTCACGGTGAAGGCGCGCTGGCTCAGCGTGGCCGCCTCGGTGAACTCGCTGGTATTACCGGCGGCGTCGGTGGCGGTCGCCACAATTTGTGAGTTGTCGCTCGGTACGAAGGCGGCGATGAAGCGCGGTGTGATGACCGTTTGCGGGCTTTCGTAGTCAACCCGGCCAATCCAGGTGTGACCGCCCTGCTCGTTGGGTGCGGCGTCGCCGGCATCGGTCAACCGGTAAAAATCAATCGTCAGCGGATAGAGAGCGTGCGCCGGGCTGCTGTCCACCAAGAGATCCAACTGAATCTCGTTGATGAGCGCGATCACGTTGCTGATGACAGGGCGATTTTGCAGGTTGTTGGGGCCGCTGTCGGCGTCGCCGGGATCGTCGGGCGTTGGCCCATCGGCGCCCAGATCAAGCCAATGCGCCGTTGTCTGAACATCGCTCACATCGCCAGACGCTGTCGCCGCGGCGCGGCGCGGCGCGCCGTTGCCGGTCAAGTCGTTGCCATGCACCTGATTATAGAGCGTACCGTCCCCTTCCACCGTCACGCCGCCGGCCAGATTGAACGCCACGCGGTTGCCAAGCCCGGCGCTCACGCCGCCCACCTCGTTGGTCGTGGCGCCATCCATGATGCGCACGCCAAGCGCCTGGCTGTGACCCGGAATCTGTCCGCCTCCCAGCGCCGGGCCGATGGTGTTGCCCCACAGGTGATTGCGAAATGTTCCGCTGCCGCTGATGCGCACGCCGTTGGCGCCATTGGCGCTGATCACGTTGTTCTGCACCACGTTGTTGCTGGCGCCGCTGTTGATCCAGACGCCGTCGGCCTGCGTGCTGCCGGGCACCACCGTCTGCCCATTGATCTGCGGCCCGATCAGATTGCCACTCACCTGGTTACCCCCGGCGCTGTGCGACATCACCACGCCGGCCACACGATTGCCGGAAATGACGTTATCGAGCACCAGGTTGTCATAGGCGATATTGGCCAGATGCACGCCATAGAGCTGCTCGCTGCCCGGCAGCAGCGTTGCGCCGTCCGGCGCCAGGCCGATCAGGTTGCCCTGCACCGTGTTGGTCAGTGCCAGATTGCCCTCGATGCGCACGCCAGCGTAGCGGTTGCCGCTGATGACGTTGCGATCGGCCGCCTGCAGGCCGCCGATCCTGTTCAACTTGGAAAGGGCGCGCACATCCACGCCCGCCCGCTGATAACTGGAACCGTGACTGCCGTCGGGCGCCAGTCCCAGGAAATTGCCGGCAATGACGTTCTGGCGCCCGCCGCTGATGACGATGCCGCTGTAGTAGGGCGCACCCACCTCACCGTCGAAGTTCAGAATGGCCAGCCCGCGCACGACGTTGCCGTTACTCGTCATCGTCAAACCGTCGAACGACCGCTGGCTGCCGTCCAGAATGACGGTGATGACGGCGTTGACCGGCGCGCCGATCGGCGCGCTGTTGGGGCTGGCGCCGGGGGCGCTGTAGCCGTCAATCGTCACGCCGCCGCTGCTATCGGCCAGGGGCGGCAGGGGGTAGTATGGCGCAATCACGCCGCTGATGCCGAACTGGATCGTGTCTGGCCCGGCGCAGGCGTTGGCCGTTTCGATGGCGGCGCGCAAGGAGCAGAGCTGATCGCTGGTGGCGCAGATGCAATCGGCGGGGTTGGCGTCGGCGCCATCGTCCAGCGTGTTGATAGTGACCATGCTGCGCAGGGATGGGCTGCTGCGCGCCGTGGCTGCGGCCAGCCCAAGCAGGAGCAGGAGAGGAATCAAGAGCGACAAGAAGCGCCAGCCGCGGCGCGCCATCCCGATCACAATCATCATCGTTTTCCTCCATTCGTAACACCTTCTTTGGCGCCGGGCCTGGCGCTCGATTTGGCGCTGGCGTCTGTGTCCCAATGTTCGGGCCGGCGCCTGACGCCTTGACTGATGATCGTTTCGCCGACGTAGCTGCCGTAACAGTCCAGTTGGCGGAAGAGGATGTCATCCTGCTCGTTCAGATAGGCTCTGATGTGCGCAAAGAGGGCAGCAAGGCTGGCGGTGCTGACGCTGTTACGCAGGTCAATCAGCCATTTGCCCTTGAGGGTCGCGACTTCGTTTTGGATGGGACGGTTGACGCGCACTTTGGGCATCAGGAACAGATCGAGCACCGTCAGCAGGTGGTACGACTGGCGCAGGTTGTCGCGAATCAGCAGGCCGGACTGCGGCGCATAGGCCAGCGTCTTGCGCGCCGCCAGGTCATCCAGGATGAAGAGGTGTTCTTGCGGGATGGCCGCCGCGGGCCAGTTTTGCAGATTGATCGCCTGGCGTTTCTCTTTGGCGTCAAAATGGAAGCGACGCCCCTGGGCGCGGCTGCCAAAGGCGAAATCGAGACGGCTGAATGATTTGCAGTTGTCCTCGAAAGCCAGATTCTGGCTGCGAAAAAAGTCCTTGATCTCTTGTTCGAAGGCAGGCAAGGGCGCTATCGGCATTTCTGCCCCTTTCCCATGACGTTCGGTGTATGGCCCGGTTGGACAGCGGAGGCTGCGGGATGCTGGCGAAGCTCGCACGGCGCTATTTTACCCGAAAAGGGCCAGAAGTCGAATCGCTGCGGCCTGAGATGCAAGCGGCGCGCGGTTTTGACAGTCGCCCACAGGTATGGTATGCTTGCGCCATCAAATGGCGCCGGGCGCTTCGTAAGCGTCCGGCGTCTCGCATACGACAAAGCGTTGACGGAGAGAGTACGCCGGCAGCGGCAGTCCAGAGAGCGGCGCAGTGCTGAGAGCGTCGTCTGACGGGCCGGCGGAAGGACACTTCGGAGTTGCACGTGTGAACGAGCGATCTGCGCCTGGCGCGCAGTACGAGCTTCAGTAGCGCGTGTCGCTGGCGCCCGTTACGCGCCGCTGGTCGAAGATGACCGTGAAGGTTCTGGCCGTGAGGTCAGGACAAACCAGGGTGGCACCACGAGTAAGCGCCTCTCGTCCCTCGGACGAGAGGCGCTTTTGTTTGGAGTTCGCTGGCCTTCACGCCGGTCTGTTGCCTGACCGGCCATCTTGCGCCAGGAACGCTCTGTCGTTGAGGAGAAACGAAAGATGTCATCACAACATGTGGGGTCTGGCGCCGCGGCCGAGTCGCGGCCGCCGCGAGTGCGCACGTCTGAAGCGGCGGCGCAGGTGGGACGCAGGGTGCGCCTGTGTGGGTGGGTTCACCGTGTGCGCCAGATGGGTTCGATCAATTTTCTGGTGTTGCGCGACGGTTTTGGCCTGTTTCAGGCCGTGTTGACGCCGGACGAGCTGGCGCCGCTGGCCGATTGGATGGAAGGCAGCGTGGTCGAGCTGATTGGCGAGGTGAAGGCCGAGGCACAGGCGCCGGGCGGCCATGAGTTGCACAACTGCCAGTTGCACATTCTCAGCGGCGTCAGTGAGTCGCCGCCTTTCGAGATCAACAAGAAGACGGTCAAGGCCACGCTCGACACTTTCCTCGATTTTGGCGGCGTCGGGTTGCGTCACCCACTCAAATGGGCGCTGTTCAGGCTGAGCGCCGGGGTGATGGCCGGTTTTCGCGCCGTCTTGAACGATCTGGGCTTCACCGAGGTGCAAACGCCCAAGCTGGTCGCCTCGGCCACCGAAAGCGGCGCCAATGTCTTCAAGGTTGACTACTTCGGGCGTCCCGCCTATCTGGCGCAGAGTCCGCAGTTCTACAAACAGACGATGGTGGGGATTTTCGAGCGCGTGTTCGAGGTGGGGCCGGTCTTTCGCGCCGAGCCGCACGACACGACGCGCCACATCAACGAGTATGTCAGTCTGGATGTCGAACTGGGCTTCATTGGCGATCATTTCGATGTGATGCAAACGCTGGCGACGGTCATCGAGGGTATCTTGCAGCGGCTGACGACGCATCACGCCGCCGAACTGGCGCAGTTACAGGTCAAGCTACCGGTCTGTGCGGATGCCGGCGCCGTGTCGCCGCTGGCGGACGCGGGGACGGGCGGCGTCGTGGCGCGCATCCCCTGGGTCTATTTCCCCGCCGCCCAGGAGTTGATCTTCCAGGCGACGGGCGAGGACTGCCGGGGTGAGCCAGACCTGGCGCCGGCGCACGAGCGGTGGTTGGGGCAGTGGGCGCAGCGCACCTTCGGCAGCGATTTCTTGTTCGTGGTCGGCTATCCGATGGCCAAGCGCCCCTTCTACACCCATCCCAACCCGGCCGATCCTGCTTTTTCCAACAGCTTCGACTTGCTCTTCCGCGGGACGGAGCTGGTGACAGGCGGGCAACGCCTGCACCTCTATCAGGACTACCTGGCCGCCCTGGCGCGTCACGGCGTGAGCGATCTGACGCCCTTTGCGGCTTACCTGCAGGTGTTCCAATACGGGATGCCGCCGCACGGTGGTTTTGCCATTGGTCTGGAGCGTTTCCTGATGCAGTTGGTGGGGCTGGATAACATCCGCCTGGCGACCATCTTCCCGCGCGACCTGCAGCGTCTGACGCCATGATTGAGAGTCACCGCCGGCCGGCTCCGGCTGAGCCTGTCGAAGCC
>CAZOLV010000056.1:0-33263 GCA_964580725.1 uncultured Anaerolineae bacterium
AGAAGAAAGCTAGAAGAAAGCTAGAAGAAAGCTAGAAGAAAGCTAGAAGAAAGCTAGAAGAAAGAAGGAGATTCTATTCCATGCCGCCTTTGACGAAACGACGGTTTTCGCACGGTCGGACGCATCGCCGCCGTGCACATGATGCGATTACGCTGCCCAACCTGGTCGAATGCCCACACTGCAAGACGCCGCGCCTGGCGCATCAGGTGTGTCCGAGCTGCGGTTACTATAAGGGCGTTGAGGTTGTGAAGCAAGTAGAGAAGCCCAAGAAGTCGAACGATCGCTCTTGAGCCAGAAGGGATGCACAGAGCGCCCAGCGCGTTCATTCTCGCCGCTGGCGCGGGCGGGGAACCGGGTTTCTGCCAAAACAAAACAGGTTTTTTGGTCAGAACCCGGTTTCTCTTGTTAGTTTGCTGATTGATTGGACGCAAGCGCGGACCTTGCTCGCTGTTTGCTTTTCAGGTTCGATCCACAACGATGCCACAAACTGTTAGCATTGCATACGTCTTTCCCGGCCAGGGTTCACAGACGGTTGGGATGGGGCAGGCGTTGGCGGCGGCGTACCCGGAGGCGGCCGCCGTTTTCGCCGAGGCCGACGAGACGCTTGGCTTTGGGCTGTCCGAACTTTGTTTTCAGGGACCAGCCGAGGCGCTCAATGATACGATCAATACACAGCCGGCGCTGCTGACGACGAGCGTGGCGGCGCTGAGGGCGCTGACAGCGGCGCTCGGCGCACTGCCGCCGGCCCTTTTTACGGCGGGGCACAGCCTGGGCGAATACAGCGCACTGGTGGCGGCCGATGTTTTGAGCTTCGGCGATGCGCTGCGGCTGGTGCGTCTGCGCGGCCAACTGATGGGTCAGGCCGACGAGACTGCGCCTGGCGGCATGGCGGCAATCATCGCCCTGGATGCTGCGCTGGTGGATGTGATCTGCGCCGAGGCGCGGGCGGCCACGGGGGGCGTGGTGCAGGTGGCCAACTACAACAGCCCTGGTCAGGTGGTGATTTCGGGTGATGAGGCGTCGCTGGCGGCTGCGTTGGAACTGGCGCGCGGTCGCGGGGCGCGCAAGTCGGTGCGACTGCCGATCAGCATTGCGGCGCATTCGCCGCTGATGGCGCCGGCCGCCGTGGAGATGGAGCGTGCGATTCTGGCAACTTCGCTGCGGGCGCCAAGCGTGCCGGTGGTCAGCAACATCACGGCGACGCCGCTGACGCAGAAGGCCGAGATCCAGCGTGAACTGGTGGGACAACTGACGGCGGGTGTGCGTTGGGAAGACTCGGTGCGCATGATGGCCAACGCCGGGGTCAATCTCTTTGTGGAACTGGGCGCGGGCAGCGTGCTGACCGGGTTGGTCAAGCGCATTGCCAAAGAGGCGGAGGCGCTGGCGGTGAGTGATGCGGCCGGCGTGGAGGCGTTGCGGGCGCGGCTTGGCTGAGGCGGGCGCCGCGACGGAGATGAGGAAAGGTGGCCGAGGGAGACGATGAACAGACTCGATGGTCAGGTTGCGCTTGTCACCGGCGCGTCGCGCGGAATCGGCGCGGCGATTGCCCGTCTGTTGGCGGAACGTGGGGCGAAGGTGGTGATCAACCATCGCGCCAGCGCGTCTGAAGCAGAGGCGGTGGCAGCGCAGATTCAGGCGATTGGCGGCCAGGCGCTCGTGGTGCAGGCCGATGTGAGCGTGACGGACGAGGCGAATGCGCTGGTCAAGGCGACGTTGAACGCATTTGGGCGCATTGATATTTTGGTCAACAACGCCGGTACGACGCGCGATACTCTGATCATGATGATGAAGCCCGAAGATTGGGACACCGTGATGACGACCAATCTGAAGAGCGCTTACAATTGCGCCAAGGCGGTGTTGCGCCCGATGCTGAAGCAGCGTGCAGGACGTATCATCAACATCACTTCGGTGGTTGGCCTGGCGGGGGCGGCGGGTCAAACCAACTATGCGGCTTCCAAGGCAGGCATCATCGGTTTTACCAAGAGCCTGGCGAAGGAGGTTGGTTCACGGCAGGTGACGGTGAACGCGATTGCGCCGGGTTTCATCCCAACGGCGCTGACCGATGTGTTGCCTGAGGAAGCGCGCCAGCAGGCCATTGCGGCAACGCCGCTCGGACGCCTGGGCACGTGCGAAGATGTGGCAGAAGCGGTCGCTTTCTTTGCTTCCAGCGGGGCCAGTTTCATCACGGGGCAGGTACTCAGTGTGGACGGCGGGTTGGTGATGCAATAGGGGCCGACGGCGGTGGTTCTGATCCAAGCGGCTCCAATCAAAGCGGCTGAACGCAGGTGGGGAAATGATGCCATGAAACAAGCGCGAGAGACATCGGAGTTCTTTGCGACGCCGGCGCCGGAAGGCAGCGGTGGGCGTTTGGGCCGCATCATGGTGGCGCCAGAAGTGCTGCTGACGATCGTGCGCCAGGCGGCGACGAGCCAGCCGGGGGTGGTTCGCCTGTCCCAACGACGGACGCCGCGACGCCGCGGCGCGCTGCGGGGACGCGTGGCGAGCGCCGAAGGTGTGCGGCTGGAGATCGGCCAGGACAACCAGGCAACGGTTGATGTGCGGCTGGTTGTGTCGAGCCAGGTCAATGTGCGCGAGCTGGCGCAGGCGCTGCAGGCCGAGGTGGCGCGTGCCTTGCAGACGATGGTTGACATGAAAGTGCGCGAGGTCAATGTGCACGTCGAAGATGTCGAACTGGGAGCAGGGGCATGAAGGCGGCAAGGCGGCAAGCCCGCATCATGGTGTTGCAGGCGCTGTATGAGACCGACATGGTTCATCATGACCCGCAGCAGGTGATCGAAAATCGCCTGGCCGATGCGCCACCCAGCGGCGATGGGGAATCGTATGTGCGGCGGCTCTTCTTCAGCGTGCTCGAGCACCGGGAGCGGCTCGATGCGATCATCCAGCAACATGCGCCGGAGTGGCCATTGGAGCAGGTGGCGACGATTGACCGCAATCTGTTGCGCATGGCGTTGTGCGAGATGGCCATCACGCACGATGCGCCGATGAAGGTGGTGATCAACGAAGCGATCGAGATGGCCAAAGATTTCGGCAGCGACAGCAGCCCTCGGTTCGTCAACGGCGTGCTCGGCAGTATCGTGACGCGCTCTGGGGCGGTGCAGACGGCGCTGGCGCAGAAGAAGACGGCGGCGCGGTAAACAAAGCAACCTGACGGGTCGGGTCGCCCGCTGCCAAGAAAAGACAGAAGGAGCAATGTTCGATGGCGAAACAGCGAGTTCTGATCATGGGCGCCGCGGGGCGCGATTTTCACAACTTCAACGTCTACTTTCGCAGCCGCCCCGACTATGAGGTGGTTGCCTTCACGGCGACGCAGATCCCCAATATCGAAGACCGCCGTTATCCGGCCGCCCTGGCCGGTCCGCTCTATCCAGCAGGAATTCCCATTTTCTCTGAGGCCGACCTGAACCGCCTGATTGCAACGCTGGCGGTGGATCAGGTGGTGTTTGCCTATAGCGACGTTTCGCACGAGACGGTGATGCACAAGGCGTCGCAGGCGCTGGCGGCAGGCGCCGATTTCCGTTTGATGGGGCCGCACGCCACGATGCTGCAGGCGCGCAAGCCGGTGGTGGCCATTGGCGCCGTGCGCACCGGCTCCGGTAAGAGTCAAACCACGCGCCGCGTCTGCGACTTGCTGCGTGCCCAGGGCAAGAAGGTGGCGGTCGTGCGTCACCCGATGCCCTACGGCGATCTGGTGCAGCAGGCCTGCCAGCGTTTTGCCAGCTATGCTGACCTGGACGCCCATCGCTGCACGATCGAGGAGCGCGAGGAGTACGAACCGCACCTGGATCGCGGGGTGGTGGTCTATGCGGGGGTGGACTACGAGCGCATCCTGCGCGCCGCCGAGGAAGAGGCCGACGTGATTGTTTGGGATGGCGGCAACAACGATTTTCCGTTCTACAAGCCCGATCTCTTCATCGTGGTGGCCGACCCGCACCGCGCCGGGCACGAGCTGCGCTATCACCCCGGCGAGACCAATCTGCGGCTGGCCGATGTGGTGGTGATCAACAAGATTGACACCGCCGACCTGGAACCGATCAGCCGGGTGCGGGAGAGTGTGCGCAGCGTCAACCCGCATGCGCTGATCGTGGAGGCGGCGTCGCCGATCAGCGTGAGCGATCCGGCGGCGATTGCCGGACGCCGGGTGCTGGTGGTGGAGGATGGCCCGACGCTGACGCACGGCGACATGGCCTACGGCGCCGGCGTGGTGGCGGCGCGGCGTTTTGGCGCCAGCGAGATCATTGATCCGCGGCCGTATGCGGTGCGCTCGCTGGCCGAGACCTATGCGAAGTATCCCCGCACCGGCCCTGTGCTGCCGGCCATGGGCTATGGCGAGGCGCAGGTGGCCGATCTGGAAGCGACGATCAACAGCACGCCATGCGACCTGGTGATCGTGGCGACGCCGATTGACCTGACGCGCGTGGTGCGCATCGAGCGGCCGGCGCAGCGGGTGGGCTATGAGCTGCAGGAAATCGGCAGCCCCACGTTGGCGGATGCACTGGCCAGACTGCCCGCTTGATTGGGCAAGGGGGGAACCATGCGCCAACAGCCCGATCCCGCCGCCGACCGAATCGTTCACATCGTCGGTGCGCCGATGGACCTGGGACAGCAGCGCCGCGGCGTGGACATGGGGCCAAGCGCCATTCGCTACGCCGGGCTGCAGGCGCACCTGGAGCGCCTGGGCTACAGGGTGCAGGACGACGGCAACCTCAATGTGCCGGTGCCAGAAGCGACAGTGGGCGGGGCGACGGTTGCAACGGCGACCGACCGCATCAGTCACGGCCTGCGCCATCTGCCCGCCATCGTGCAGGTCGCTCAGGAACTGTGCGAGCGGGCAGCGGCGTTGGCCGATCCTGCTTGCCTGCCGATCTTTCTGGGCGGCGACCATTCGATTGCCCTGGGAACTGCGGCGGGCATCGGCAGCGCCGGCCCCATGGGCCTGTTGTGGATTGACGCCCACGCCGATTTCAACACAGTGGAGACGACGCCCAGCGGCAACGTGCACGGGATGCCGGTCGCGGCGCTGCTTGGGCGCGGCGCGCCGGCGCTGACGGCCATCGGCCGGCGCAGCCAGCTCAGCCCGGCGCAGGTCGTGATGATCGGCGTGCGCGATCTGGATCGGGCGGAGCGCCAGGCGCTGGCCGGCAGCCAGATCACCACCTTCACCATGCGCGAGATTGACGAGCAGGGCATGGCGCGGGTGGCGCGCCGGGCGCTCGACCGGCTGGCGGCCTTTCCGCGCCTGCATGTCAGCCTGGACATGGATGCGCTCGATCCCGACTTTGCCCCAGGCGTGGGTACGCCGGTTCCCGGCGGGCTGAGCTTTCGCGAGGCGCATCTGTTGATGGAACTGCTGGCCGAGGCGGGCCGCGTGGGATCGCTCGATGTGGTGGAGATCAACCCGATTCTCGATCATGGCAACAAGACCGCTGAACTGGCGGTGGACTTGATCTGTTCGCTGCTCGGCAAGCGGATTTTGTAGGGAGGGCGAGGAGCTGAAGGACAGATGAGCGAAGAATTCTCCTTTGGAGGCAAGATCGTCTGGCGGCCGGCGGCAGAGCAGGCGGCGCAGAGCCGCTTGCAGCAGTTCATGGATCGGCACGGTTTGCGCACGTTCGAGGAACTGCACCGGCGTTCGACGACCGACATTGCCTGGTTTTGGGATGCGGTGATGGCCGAGTTGGGCATCGAGTTCGATGTTCCCTACAGCCAGATCGTTGACCTGAGCCGCGGGCCGCAGTGGCCGGTCTGGTGCGTGGGCGGGATGATGAACATCGTGCACAACTGCCTGGACAAATGGCAGGGCACGCCGGCGGCGCAGCGTGTGGCGCTGCGTTGGGAGGGCGAAGAAGGCGTCACGCGCACCTTGACTTACGCTGAGCTGTTCACCGAGGTCAACCGCACGGCGAACGGGCTGCGGGCGCTTGGCCTCGGCAAGGGGGATGCGATTGGGCTGTTCCTGCCGATGATCCCAGAGGTGGTGATTGCGCTCCTGGCAATTGCCCGCATTGGCGGGATCATCGTACCGCTCTTTTCGGGATTTGGCGCCGGCGCGGTAGCCAGCCGCCTGGCAGACGCCGAGGCGAAGGCGCTCTTCACCGCCGATGGGTTCTGGCGACGGGGGCGCCTGGCGCCGCTGAAACCGACGGCCGATGAGGCGCTGGCCGAGGCGCCTGGCGTGCGTCATGTGATCGTGGTGGAGCGGACGGGGCAGCCAACGACGTGGACGGCGGGGCGCGATCTGCGCTGGGCCGATCTGACGGCCGATCAGCCGCCCGTTGCCGCCGCGGAGCGGACGAGCGCCGAGGATGTGGTGATGCTGATCTACACCTCGGGCACGACCGGGCGGCCCAAGGGCGCGGTGCACACGCATTGCGGATTCCCGATCAAGGCGGCGCAGGACATGGCGTTCGGTCTCGATGTGCACGTAGACGATGTGGTCTACTGGATGTCGGACATGGGGTGGATGATGGGGCCGTGGCTGGTCTTCGGAACGCTGCTGTTGGGCGCGACGATGCTGTTGTACGACGGGGCGCCCGATTTTCCCGATGTGGATCGCACCTGGGCGCTGGTGGATGCGCATCGGGTCACGGCGTTGGGGGTTTCGCCAACGCTGATCCGCTCGCTGCGGCCGCATGGCGAGGCGCCCTTGCGGCGACATGACCTCTCGTCGCTGCGGCTGGCGGGCAGCACCGGTTCGCCGTGGGACCCGGAGTCGTGGCTGTGGTTCTTCGAGACGGCGTTGGAGGGGCGCAAGCCGATCATCAACTATTCGGGAGGCACCGAGATTTCGGGCGGTATCGTGATGGGGCATGTGCTTGGGCCGGCCAAGCCATGCGCCTTCACGGGGCCGGCGCCGGGCATGGCGGCGGACGTGGTGGATGAGCAGGGCCGCCCGGTGCGCAATCGGGTGGGGGAATTGGTGGTGCGCCAGCCGTGGATCGGCATGACGCGCGGCTTCTGGCGCGATGCGCAGCGGTATCTGGAGACTTACTGGTCGCGCTTTCCCAACGTGTGGGTGCACGGCGATTGGGCCGCCATCGACGAGGATGGGCTGTGGTACATCCTGGGCCGCTCGGACGATACGATCAAGGTGGCGGGCAAGCGCGTGGGGCCGGCGGAGGTCGAAGCGGCGCTGATTCGCCATCCGGCGGTCATGGAGGCGGCGGCGATCGGCGCGCCGCACGAGGTGAAGGGGCAAGAAGTGGTCTGTTTCTGCGTCCTGCGTCCTGGTCACGAGGCCAGCGAGGCGCTGCGCCAGGCGCTGCAGGGGCTGGTCGTCGCCGAGATGGGCAAGGCGTTGCAGCCGAAGGCGATCAAGTTCGTGCGGGCGTTGCCCAAGACACGCAACGCCAAGGTGATGCACCGGGTGATTCGGGCGGCGTTCTTGGGTCATGATGCGGGCGATGTCTCCTCGTTGGAGAACCCGGACGCCGTGGAGGCGATTCGACAGGCGGTTTGAGCGGCCGGCAGCGAGCCGCGGCGACGATCGGCAGCGGTTGGCGCCTGAAACCGATGAAGAAGCCTCGACTCCAGGCTAGGAGCCGAGGCTTTTCATTTGGGCCTCGCAAGCGGGGACGAGGCCGGGGGAAGGGGCGGTTTGGGCGCTGTGACTGCTCATTGGGGCGCTGAGCCACTCACTCGCTCGCTGCGCAGGCCGGCAGCGGGCGAATGAGCGAATCAGCGTGCAATGCGCGGCAGGAAGATGTGTTGGATGGTCGTGCTGATGCTGGCAGAGCGGGGGCCAAAGACGACCGGCCCGTCGGCGTAGTTGAATTCGAGCCAGTAGGTGTATGCGCCTGGCGCGGCGGTGGCGTCGTACCAGGAATAGGGGTGAGTGGAACCGTGCGGCTGGATCGGCGCCTGGTTGAGCAGGGTGAAGCCGCTGCCGTCAGGGGCGCTGCGGTACAGATTGAAGTTCTGCACTTCGTCTTCGTTGCCGGTGCGCCACATGATTTCGATGAACGGCGCGCCGGTGGTGACGCTGAAACTGACGAGGGCCTGCATGGTTGGAGTGACGAAACCGAAGTCGGCGACGGCGGCGGTCGTCTCGCTGACGGCGATCCAGCGTTGCGTGGGCGTGCTGGCAACCAGGCCGCTGGCGCTCTGGGCGCCGATCTGATAGAGGCCAGGGGGCAGGCCGCTGATCTGGTAGCGTCCCTGCGCATCGCTCGCTGCCGCGCCGACCAGCGCGCCGTTGTGATCGGTCAGCGCGATGGTGACGAAGGCCAGGTTTTGCGTCTCATCGCCGGCGCGCACACCGTCGCCGTTGGCGTCCACCCACACTATCCCGTTCACCTGACCACCGCTGGCGGCTGCGGCCGGGCTGGCGCTGAAGAGGGCCAGGCCGAGCAGCAGGGCCAGGGTCGCTGCAACGCCGGTCACAGTCAGCAGGCGCAGGCTGATTTGGGTCAGGGATGAAACGTGGGTGTTGTTCATGCAAACGGCTCCTTGAGTTCGTGCTGTCGAATCGGGCGCATCTGCCCGCCCGGATGGCTCGATGATAGCACAGGTCGGGCCAAATGTGCTTTACAAGTAGCTTACAGAAAAGAGGGCAGAAATTACCGGTAAACGACCGAGCGAATGCAATCGCCCAGTCGGGCCGCGTGGCGACCAGGGCATTTCGCCTGTGGAGAAGAGGGTTGAAAATAAGAGCGAATGCAATCGCCCAGTCGGGCCGCGTGGCGACCGTTCGACGCGCGCCCGACGGCGATCACTTGCGTCATTCGTAAGATCTCAATAATTCGGGGCAAAGACCTGTCAGGTTTTCCAAAACCTGACAGGTTTCCCCTACTTTTTGAGATGATACCGTCATTCGATGAGTGTACTCTGCTCGACGTTGACCATGCGGGCGTAGAGCACCTGTTCGTTGACTTCCAGATTGTTGATCAGGCTCAGGCAGCGCACGATGCCGTGACCGATCCATTCATCCATCACCTCGCCGAACTCGACCTCCAGGATGACATTGTCGGCGCGGGCGTCATCGGAAACGTTATCGGGGTCTTGCCAGGTTCCCGCGGCGCTCAGTTCGGTGGATGCTTTCATGAAGTCGAGGGCCACGCTCTTGAAACGCGGCAGTGTCAGGGTGAGCAGTTCCTGCTGCACGCGCCTGAAGCTCGTTTCTGTACTTTCGTCGCCAAAGAGCAAACCAAAGAGGATGTCCTTTGCCTGCTGCAGCAGGGCCTGCCCACGCGCTGTGCGGTGCGCATCGGTGATGAGACCAGTACCTTTGAGCGGCGCATCTGGCCGCAGATACGCTTCTTCGATGAGCCTGGCGCGGTCGTGCGCCTGATAGCGTGTCAAGAACGCCGTCAGCGTCTCCACATCGAGCCGCAGCGCCCGCAAGCGCGCACTGCGTTCGGCGCGCTGGCGTGTCTTCTGCCGCTGTTGATGCTTGCGATCCATCTCCTGTAGGCTGTGCGCATCCAGCGCCAGGCGGACGATCTGCTCGATGAGCCATTCCCTGTCCTGTGTGGCCAGGTGACGGCGCAACTGCTCCTCGAACTGCGGCACCAGATCTCGGTTGACTTGACGGATGATCGTTTGAATTGTCGGCATAGCACTCCTCCTCGGCGTCGAACTCCTTCACGGCAGGTCGTCGGGCATGGCCGGCTCGGTCAACGGGGCGCCGGTATCGCCGACGTACATGCGCAGCACGGCAAAGTGCGCCGGATCGCCGCTCATGAGCGCATGATTGACGATCAACAGCGCCTGATTGCGGTTGTCGAAGGCGATGGCCGCCGGGTTGTCGAGCGGAATGGCGTCGCCGGCGGCGCTGGCGTAGCGCGCCTGCTCCGTACCATCGGCCGCCAGCACCGAAATCTGGTTGGACATGGCGAGCGAGACATAGAGGCTGCCGCCTGCGCCAAAGGCCAGTTGATCGGGCAGTTCGCCGCCGTCATACGTATGGAAGACTTCCAGGTCGGCGGGCGCAGGCTGCGCAACCAGCGGCAGCCGGTAGATCGTGCCCTGAGCCGGATTGGCGGCCGCGGTCGAGATGGCGATGTAGGCATGGGTGCGGTCGTTGTCGAAGCGCATGCCGTTTGGGCCGAAGGGGAAAGGCCCGCCGCCCTCGAAGAGAGGGCTTTGGAACCAAATCTCCGGGTTGCCGCCGCCCGGCGCATAGCGCCAGATGGTGGCCTGGAGCGAGTCGGTGACATAAGCATACCCCTGCGCATCGAAAACGATGTCGTTGGCGATGGGCGGCATGTCGAAAGTCGTTGGCGCACAGGGGTCGCCAGGCGGCGCAACCGCGCAAATCGGGAGATCGGGAACCGGCGCCCCGTAGGGCGACTGCGTGTAGATGTGCCCCTGTTTGGTGAAGCGCAAAACGCCGAGCTGCGTGCTCAGCGCATACAGCCGGCCGGCCGCATCCACGGCCACGTTGCTCAGGGCGTGTTCGAACGCCAGCGCTTCACCCGCCACCCAGATCGTGTGTTCGAGCAGGCCGGTCTTGCGATTGTAGATATGAATGGCCGACGGACCGGTTCCCGCCGTGCCGAAGCGCGCCGGGCCGGAAACGATCACAGCGTTGCCGCGCACCGCAACGCCTTCTGGAAATCCCGGCGTCGCCGAGACGCTGGCGAGCACCGTGATCTCGCCGATATCCATGGCTTGCGCCGGGCCGAAACCGGCCATCAGACACGCAAGCGCCGTCAGCACAGCGGCCGCAACGCGCAGCATCTGCACCGCTGAAACAGCCAAACGTCCAATCGAGTTCATCGTTCTCCTCCACATTTTCTATTCTGAACGGATACCTGAACGGATACCTGAACGGATACCTGAACGGATACCTGAACGGATGGTCATCCTGACCAACCAGGACCGGCATCCATTGACCCCATCCTCGCCGGATGGTCATCATCGCCAATCCGAACAGCAGTTTAACAAACCAGCGTCCGAAAAGCGTCCGGCCGTCGTCCCGTCTCGCCGGCTTGTGCTAAAATCTCCCCACGCGGGAACGCCCGCACCAAACCAACTTCCCACCGCAATCCGCCAGAGCAAGGAGGCACCTATCGTGCAGCGCAATGTCCGTTTCTCCATCTTATCAGTCTTGTCAGTCTTGTCAGTCTTGTCAGTCTTGTCAGTCGTGTTGCTCGTCTTCGGCCTGTTGATCGGCCCTGCCGGCGCCCAGCAGGCGCCTTTCATTGTTCCCCAGGCAGGTCCCTGTGCGCCGGGCGGGGTCTACGACCCGGCCTGCGACGTGGACCATGACGGCGACGTGGACATCTTCGACATCCAGCTGGCGGCCGGCCACTGGAATCAGGCCGGCGCCTGGACCGGCGGTGACTTCTGGGCGCTCGGCGGCAACGCCGGCACGACGCCCGGGACGCACTTCCTGGGCACCAGCGACAGCCAGGATCTGGTCGTCAAGACCAATGGGGCGGAGGCGATGCGCCTGGACGCCAGCGGCCACGTGCTCATCGGCGCAAGCAGTCCCAACGCCAGGCTGCACGTCGCTGCTGGCAGCATCGCCGACAACGGCGTGTACGGTGAGAGCGCCAGCAGCGTTGGCCGCGGCGTGTCCGGCTACGTCAGCGCCAGCTCCGGCTACACTTACGGCGTTCACGGCCGCAGCGACAGCACCGAGGGCGCAGGCGTATTCGGTCTGGCCAGCGCCGAGAGCGGCCTGACGACCGGGGTGTGGGGTCAGGCCAACAGCACCCTGGGCATCGGCGTCTTTGCCCGTGCGGCTGCGTGGAGCGGCAGCACCGTTGGCGTCTATAGCCAGGCAGTCAGCCCAGAAGGCACGGCTGTGTTTGGCATGACTTCGGCCACGAGCGGCGCTTCCATTGGCGTGAGGGGCAGCAGCGCCAGCAGCAACGGCTATGCCGGGTATTTTGAGGGCAAAGGCCCAGAGGCGTTGTTTGTGCAGAACCTCGCCAGCGGTCGCGCCATCCAGGCCCACGCGCCCAATGACACCGCCATCTGGGGTACGACCGACAACGGTTTTGCCGGCATAGACGCCTGGAACAGCAGCACGTCCGGCCGCGGCGTCTCTGGCTGGGCGAGCGCCGCCGGCGGCTATACCCACGGTGTGTGGGGTCAGAGCGCCAGCAGCAACGGCACCGGCGTGCTCGGCTGGGCCACTGCTACCAGCGGCGATACCACCGGCGTCTACGGCGAAAGCGCCAGTCCCGACGGCCAGGGCGTCTTCGGCGTGGCCGCGGCGAGCAGCGGGATCAACTACGGCGTCTACGGTTGGAGTTCTTCTCCAAGCGGCTACGCCGGCTACTTCGCCGGCCAGGTGCAGGTCACCGGCAACCTGAGCAAGGGTGGCGGCTCGTTCAAGATTGACCATCCGCTCGACCCCGCCAACCAGTATCTCTACCACTCCTTCGTCGAATCGCCGGACATGAAGAACATCTACGATGGTGTGGCGACGCTGGACGCCGACGGCTCTGCGGTGGTGACCCTGCCGGACTGGTTCGAGGCGCTGAACCAGGACTTTCGCTATCAGCTCACCCCCGTCGGCGGCTGGGCGCCGCTCTACATTGCGCAAGAGATTCAGGACAATCGCTTTCAGATCGCCGGCGGCAAACCGGGCATGAGAGTCTCCTGGCAGGTGACCGGCATTCGCCATGACGCCTATGCCAACGCCCACCGCATCCCGGTAGAGGAGGCGAAGCCGGCCGCTGCGCGCGGCCTCTATCTGCATCCCGCCGAGTGGGGCCAGCCGGCCGAACTGGGATTGGACGCCCGGCGCCTGGCCGCGCTGCGGATTGTCCGCACGACGCACCATCAGGAGGAAGCACCCTGACGCCCGCTCTGCTCACTCGCAGGTTGATGGCGGCTGCTGCCGGGGACGTTTGTAGCCCTGCGTCCCCGGCACGGTGCGGGAGCATGCGGGAATGCGATGATCTGCTGCACCGTGCCGGGGACGTCTATGCCGACTGGCCGTTGGAAACCGGCTCAGATGCAGCATTTTTCTTCCTCATCGTTCGGCACTTGGTGGTATTTGTGGTATACTGACGGTAGGTGAACGGTCATGAAACCCAAAGTCTATATTGAAACCACTATCATCAGTTACTTGGCGGCGCGGCCCAGTCGGGATTTGATTGTCGCAGGGCATCAACAACTGACCCATGAGTGGTGGCAAACCGCCCGGCCCCAGTTTGCGACGGTTACCTCCCAACTTGTTGCACGGGAAGCTGGCGCCGGTGACCCCGAAGCCGCGGCGGCGCGACTGGTGTTTTTGGCGGGACTGACCTTGCTCGAAATTAGCGAGGAGGCGTTGACGTTGGCGCAGCGCCTTGTGCAGGGCAAATGACCTGGAACTACAAGCACTTGGCGAACGCAGGACTGCGCACCAAAATCGAAGCAACCTGTCTCGAACTGGGCTATGAGGCGGTCACCATCTGCACGCCTGAAGAATTGATGGAGGTATGAGCGATGTGGGAAGATCCGATTGTGGCTGAAGTGCGACGGGTACGGGCGGCCCATGCAGCGCAATTCAATTATGATTTGGTGGCAATCTACCGTGACTTGAAGGCTGAGGAGCAGAAAAGCGGCCGTAAGTTTGTGACCTATCCCGCCCGGCGCCTGGCCGCGTCGAAAAAGGCTCCGGTCAAAGCCGCGGGTAGTAGCTACGGAACGACGGAAAAACAACTTGCCTGATTGTCAATCAGGTCGGATTCGGGGTATCCTCCTGGCATGAATGCCAGGAGGATACTCAAGTGCTGTTTGCAGTTTCTGAACTCATCGAACGAGTCATGCAGTGTTTGTTGATGTGCGCGACCAAGCGCCCAAGTCAGCGCCTCGGTTCGTAGTTGGTGATTCGGCGCGGCGATGCACTGAAGTGCATACTACGAACCAAAGACAATCCCTCTCCCATCCCCATCCAAGTACGACAAGCATCTGTCAGCAGTGCGTGCTGACGGGAGCCTGTTGTTTTCGGCCTCCAAATCCACAATCAGCCTGAGACCAGCAGGGCGACAGCACCGGTGAACACCCGGAATTCCCGGTTTTGCGAAGCGATGCGTGCCTTTGTACTCTCCTTGTGCTAAAATCCTCTCCACGCGGGATCGTCCGTGCGAGTCGAAACTCTCCCAGTACGAAGGAGGCGGTCGTCATGCAGCGCAAGTTTCGTTTCGGTATGGTATCAATCGTATTGCTCGTCTTCGGCCTGTTGATCGGCCCGGCCGGCGCCCAGGAGGCGCCTGAAAGCCCAGAAGTGGCCGCCTGTTTGCCAGGGGCAGGCTACGCCTCGGGCTGTGATGTGGATCAGGATGGCGATGTGGACATCAACGACATCCAACTGACCGCCGGCCGCTGGAACACCAGCGGCGCCTACACGTCGAGCCACACCCACTGGGGCGAGACGTGGACGGGGACCGGCAGTCATGGCCTGCGCCTCGAGAACACCACCGCGAGCGGTACGGCTTTTGGAATCTATGGCAAATCGGCCAGCACCAGCGGCCTCGGTGTCTATGGTGAGGCCAGCGCCAGCAGCGGTCAAACTTACGGCGTGTACGGTTGGAGCCAAAGCACCGGCGGCCGCGGCGTGTACGGTTACGCCAGCGCCAGCAGCGGTGAAACCTACGGCGTGTACGGTTTGAGCGACAGCACCCACGGCTACGGCGTGCGCGGCCAAGCCAGCAGCACCAGCAACGTGACCTACGGCGTATACGGCGAGAGCGCCAGCACCGCCGGCATCGGTGTGCAAGGCAACGCCACCGCCAGCAGCGGTGTCACTCGCGGCGTGTACGGTTGGACTGAGAGCACCTGGGGCCGCGGCGTGTACGGTTACGCCAACGCCAGCAGCGGTGAAACCATCGGCGTTTTTGGCCGTACCAACAGCTCGTCTGGCTACGGCGTGTACGGCGAGGTAGGGGGCAATGGCTACGGGCTGTACACACTCAACGACCTCTACGTCGGCGGCAGTTGCAGCGGCTGTCTGATGACCTTCATCGCCCGCAACACCGGGCCGGAGACGCTGCAGGTCGGCGAGGTGACGGCTATCAGCGGCGTGGGGCCTGTGCTCAAGGGACACACCCGGCCGGTCTTGCAGGTGCGCAAGGCGGCGGCCGGCGACGCGGCGGTGATGGGCGTCGTCTACAGCCGCGGTGAGTTTCATGCGGCCAGCACCACGCAGCCGGCGGCCGGCGATGATCCGACTGCGGCGATGGGCGAGGGACCTGAAGCCAGCGATAGCGTTCACCCCGGGGCGGGCGAGGTTGCGCCGGGCGACTACCTGTTTGTGGCCGTCAGCGGCATGGCCCAGGTGCGGGTCGCGCCGGGTGCGGCGGGCCTGGCGCCCGGCGTGCGGCTGGTGATGGGCGATGTCCCTGGCCGGGCGCAGGCGGCCAGCGAGGGCGTTGAGTCCAGCATGGTTTTCGCCCGCGCCCTGGAGGGCCAACCTGACGAGAACGGCCTGCTCTGGGCGCTGATCACGCTGCCGTGAGCGGGCCGGAAACGTTAGCAGTCCGCGTCCCCGGCACGGTGCGGGAGCATGTGGGAATGCGATGATCTGCTGCACCGTGCCGGACGTTTGGGGATGCGGTTCGTTTGACCAATTGTACGCTCATGATTATACTTGCGGCGCACTGCTCGCTCATGACCCCTCGCCTTGACGCATCTTCTGCCTCGTTCAAGGCGTTGTTCGGAGGTGACATCATGAATCGTTCAGACACCGGTCAGCACACGCCGCGCGCCTGGCGGCGCTTTGGCGCACTCCCCATGTGCCTGTTGACACTGATGCTGCTGCTCAGCGGCTGTCCTGAGATCGTCGTCAAGCCGCGCAGCCATGCCAAAACGGCCAGATCAGGCGAGCCGTTCACACTGCGCCAGGGCGAAACCGCCCGCCTGGCCGACGCTCGACTCGACATCACATTCGCCGCAGTGCTGGCCGACGACCGCTGCCCGCCGTCGCGTGTTTGCAGCGAGTCAGGCCCGGTGCGGGTGGCCATCAGCGCACAGTACGCCGACTATTCGGTCGCCAGCACGCTCCAACTCAGCGTCTTGACCGATCCGGCCGGGAACGTCGTGCACGAGCCAGCCAACACGCTGCTGCCGGCCGATCGCTATGGCTCCATGCTCATCGGCCTGCTCAACGTCTCGCCTGCCGCGCCCTACACCGTCACGCTGCTGGCGACTGCACTGCCGGCGACGCCGCTGCCGGCGACCGTCGCGCCGCCCCTGGACAACGTACCCACCGAGACGCCGCCCATGCTGGGCCGGCCCTTCACCATCCCCTTTGGGCAAACGGCAGCCCTGGCAGAGATCGGCCTGAAGATCACCTTCCAGGAGGTCGTGCGAGACAGCCGCTGCCCGGCCGACGTAGCTTGCGCCTGGTCGGGAATCGTGGATGTGCGCATCAAGGCGGTGATGCCGCCGCAGCCCGCACAGCAACTGCTGTTGGGCGGCGCCACCAACAACCGGGGCGTTGTGCTTGGCCCGATTGTGGAAGCCAGCGGCCCCGATGCGGTCGCCTACGCCGGCTACCGCATCAGCCTGGAGCAGGTCACCCCCTATCCGGCGCACGCCAATCGGCCCGACCCGCCCGAAGCCTACGCCATCACGCTGATCGTGACGCTGGCGCCTGTCCGGGATGGCACACCGGCGCCGGGGGTGACGCCCACGCCGGCCCTGCCCATAGACCCGGCCGGCTTGCCCCTGCTCTGCGTCAGCGAACGAGTCTTGACCGAACGAACGGCTGGCGTCAACAATGACAGCCCGGCCCGCCTGACGCCGCCCATCGCCGCGCGCACACTGGTGGACGAGGAGACCGCCACGGCGATCTGTCAGGCGCAGTTTGGCGGTGACTTTCACGCCCTGGATACGCTCGATGCGCTGACGACCTGGCAAGCGTTCCTGTCGGCGGGCGTCGCCTTCTGGCGTTGGGACAGCGAGAACCGGCGGCCGGTCGCAGCGACCACCTGAGTTCGATCAGCCGCCGGCCTGGAATGACCCTCAAGGTCTCTGAAGCCTTTGGGGTTTGGGCTTCCCGCAGCGTCCCCGGCGGGCAATCAACCAAACAGACAAGCGAGGTACTCCCATCCAAAAATCGCACGGCGTCGTTCACAATCGTCACCCTGAGTTCACAGAGGTCGCCTATGTCCAACAAGCTCATCTCTTTGGCCGAGGCAGCGGCGCTGGTTCCGAATGGAGCCACCATTGCCTTCGGCGGTTTCACCACCCAACGTCACCCCATGGCTTTCATTTACGAACTGATTCGGTTGCGTCGTCGCAACCTCTACCTGTATGGTCATTCACCCGGCAGCGAGTGGGACGTGCTGATCGGCGCCGGCTGTGTCAAGCGCGTCGAGGTGGCCTATGTCGCCGATGAGGCCTTTGGCACCATCGGGCCGCGCTGGCGCCTGGCTGTGCAGCGCGGCGAGATCGAGTGGGAAGACTACAGCAACTTTGCCATGATGACCCGCTTTGCCGCCGGCGCACAGGGCGTGCCCTTCCTGCCGATTCGCAGCTTGCTCGGCAGCGACGTGCTGGCGCGTGATTCGATGGCGCCGGAACAGCGCGCCGCCGATCCGCGCACGGCCTCCAAGAAGGCGCATGTCATGGAGTCGCCCTTCGATGCCAACGATCGGGTTGTGCTGGTGCCCGCCATTCACACCGAGTTTGCGGTCATCCACGTCCAGAAATGCACGGCCAACGGCCTGGCGCGCATCGAAGGGCAGAGTTACGCCGATTTCGAGATCGCCCTGTGCGCCGACCACCTCATCGTCACCGCCGAGGAAATCGTGTCGGAGGAAGAGCTGCGTCGCGACGCCGAGCGCAATCGGTTGCCCTTCTTTGCGGTACGCCACGTCTGCCATGTCCCCTTTGGCGCCCATCCCTTTGCCGTTTTTCGTTATTACGACTACGACCCGTGGCAGCTCAAGCGGTATCACGAGAGCGCGGCCGACGACTTCGACTTCGAGGAGTACCTGGACAGGTACGTCTATCGCGTGCCTGACCATGCGGCCTACTTGCAGGCCATTGGCGGATCGGCGCGGCTCGACGCGTTGCGCGCCGACCCTGTGCTAGGTTACAGCCCGGCGTTGCGCCGAAGGAGACTGGACTGATGACTGAGTACACGTTGATGGAATTGATGGTCGTGGCAGCCGCGCGCGAGATTGGCAACGACGAAGTCGTCTTTGCCGGCACCGGCCTGCCGATGCTTGGCTCCATGCTGGCGCAGCACACCCATGCGCCCAACTGCTGCATCATCTTCGAGGCGGGCGCCATGGCCAGCCAACTGGCGCACCTGCCGATGTCGGTGGGCGATCCGCGCACCATACGCGGGGCGGCCACCGTGGCCGGCCTGAGCGAAATCTTCGCCTACACCCTGCAAGCGGGTCGGGTGGATGTCGGCTTCATCAGCGGCGCCCAGATCGATCGCTATGGCAATGTCAACAGCACTTCGATCGGCGCCGACCACCGGCGGCCGCAGGTCCGTTTTCCGGGCAGCGGCGGCGCTGCCGACATTGCCTGCCTGGCGCGGCGCACGGTGATCATTGCGCAGCATCAGAAGCGCCGCCTGCCGGCACGCGTCGACTACGTCACCTCGCCTGGCTGGCTCGAAGGCGGCGATAGCCGCCGGCGCGCAGGGCTGCGTTGGGGCGGGCCTTGCGCCGTTGTCACCACCAAAGGCGTATTGCGTTTTCGGCCCGACAGCAAGGAGATGTATCTGGCCAGCTATCACCCCGGCCTGACCATTCAGCAGGTGCTGGACGACACCGGCTTTCCGCTCGACCCCTCCGAAGCCGTCGAGACCCCGCCGCCCACGCCCGCCGAACTGCGCATCCTGCGCGAAGATGTAGACCCCGAACGCATCTTCCTGAAGTAATCACGTAAACCCTAAAGGTTCCTGAAGCCTTTAGGGTTTTCTCCCGCCAGGAATCGTGTCACGATGAGTCAAAACCATCGCTTGTCAACCATTTTTCAGATTGCCCGCATCATGGCCAGCGAGCGTGACCTGGCGGTGATGCTGCCGCAGTTCCTGACCGGCCTGATCGAGACCCTGCCGGCGGCCGATGCGGGGGTGATCCTGTTGTACGACCCAACGATCCACCGCCTCAAGACCGTCGCGGCGCAGGGCTACAACGAGCAGATCATGCAGCAGCTGCACCTGACCGTAGGAGAATCGCTCAGCGGCAAAACCTTTCAGACCGGCCAGACGCAGCTCTTCACCACCCCCGCAGACACGGCCCGCGCCATGTCCAACATGACACCGCAGAACCGTGCGCTCTTTCAGGCGGCGACGATCGGCCTGCAACATCCCCTCAGCGCCGTCTGTGTACCGCTCAAGGCTGGCCGCGAAACGATCGGCGTGCTCGTGCTCGAAAACCTGCGCCAGACGGGCGCCTTCGAGCAGAACGACCTTCCCTTCCTGGAAGCAGTCGCCGAGTTGATGACGCTTTCCATCGAAAACATGCGCCTGAGCCAGGCGCTGCAGGCGACCCACGCGCTCAAGGAAGCCAACCGCCTCAAGGACGAACTGATCTCGACGCTGGCGCACGAAATGCGCACCCCCCTGACGTCCATCAAGGGTTACACCACCGCGCTGCTGATGGACGACGTCAGCTTCAGCCCCACCACGCAGCACGAATTTCTGCAGATCGTTGACGAAGAATGCGATGTGCTGCAGAACCTGATCCACGATCTGCTCGAGTCGTCCATGATTGACGCCGGCCTGCTCAAGCTGGAGCCGCAGCCGGTGCTGCTGTCGCGCCTGGCGCGCGAGGTGATCGCCGAGCGCGCCCATCAGGTCAGAAAACACCAGTTTGTCGTAGATTTCCCCGGCGATTTCCCGATCATCCATGCCGACCCGCAGCGCATCGGCCAGGTGCTGCGCAACCTGATTGACAACGCCATCAAGTATTCACCCGACGGCGGGCTGATCGTCGTGCGCGGTGAACCGCGGCCAGCCGAAGTGATCGTCAGCGTCTCGGATCAGGGCGTCGGCATTGCTCCCGAACACCTCAACCGGCTGTTCGAAAAGTACTTCCGCATCGAGTCGGGCCTGGTGCGGCACATGGTCGGTTCGGGCCTGGGACTGCCCATTGCGCACACGATCGTGCAAAGCCACAACGGGCGCATCTGGGCCGAAAGCCAGCCCGGCGCCGGCACGACCTTCTTCTTTGCCCTGCCCATCAGCGACGACGGGCAGCCAGGCGCAGACGACAGAGAGGTAGACGCGGCATGAATGAAAAAATCCTGATCGTTGACGACGAGCCGCGCGTGTCCCGTCTTGTGACGGAGATTCTGACCGCCGTTGGTTACCAGGTGGTGGCCGCTGCCAGCGGCAAGACCGCCATCGAAAAGGTCGCCCTGGAGCAACCAGACCTGGTGCTGCTCGACATCCTCCTGCCGCCCGGCATAGATGGCTACCAGGTGTGCGCACGCTTGCGCGAGTTTTCCGACGTGCCGGTGATCATGCTCACGGCCAAAGCGCGCGATGTTGATGTTCTGGCCGGCTTCGACGCCGGCGCCGATGACTATCTCACCAAGCCTTTCAACGCCAAAGAACTGGTTGCCCGCGTCAAGGCTGTCCTGCGTCGCCGGCAGCGGCCCGAAACGGTGGTGACCAGCACCCTGACCTGCGGCCAGTTGAAGATCAACTTCGCCCGCCGCGCGCTGACGGTGGCCGACCGGCCGGTCGAACTGACGCGCACCGAGTTCGATCTGCTGCGCTGTCTGGCCCTGCAACCCAACCGCGTCCTCTCGCACGAAGAAATCCTGACCCAGGTCTGGGGCGCCGAATACCGCAACGACCTGGAATACCTGCGCGCCTACGTCCGCTACTTGCGTCGCAAAATCGAAGCCGATCCCGCCAACCCGCAGGTCATTGTCAACTCGCCGGGCGTCGGGTACATGCTCATCTGCGCCGAGGGGGCAGGGCCGGGCGACCAGGGGGAAAAACCCTGAAGGCTTCAGAAACCTTGAGGGTTTGGGGCTTTCGCCCCAGGCGATCGAGTAGATCCGTTTTTCACACACTTTTCACGCACTCACCCTCCACTTTTATGCGCGTTTCATGCCCGATCTGGTACAGTCAGGGCGCAAGTGAATAGTAGAGCAAACCTGTCAGGTTTTGGAAAACCTGACAGGTCTTTCCCCGAATGCAGGTTCGATCAAAACCAGATCAGGGAGAATCACATGAATCGCTCAGTTTCTCATAGACGATCCGTTGACACGGTTGACACGGTTGATACAGTTCATACAACAGTTCATACAATGGACGTCGAGTTGTCTGCGTTGCCGCTGCGTCTGCCCGATGCTGGCAGCGCCGTCGAAGATGCGCTGGTCAAGGCGTTGGAATATGCGGCCAACAAAACCGGCGCACACAATCTGGCGGCTGTGTCCGCTGCGCTGCGCCGCCGTGACGTGACTGCGACCCAGTACGCCGCCTACGGCCTGGCCTGTCAACTGGCCGAAACCCTGGGCGCGCTGGACGAAACGGTCAAGGCGGTCTATCTGTTCGACGCCGGCGCGGCTGGCGAGGATGAGGCGTTCGATGAGCCGGCGTCCGACCTCTCGCTGCACCTCATCGTGTGGGTCGAGCGCAAGACCAAGGCGCTGGCCGCCTTGATCAGCGGGTTGGATCGGGCGCTGGTGCAGGCAGTGGCCGCTCTGCAGGAGACGCCCGCTTCCATGCAGCTGCTCGATGCGCAGATCGTTGACAACGCCGAGGTTCAGCAGCGCATCGGCTACGGCGCACTGCTCAGCTCGCTGCACTATTGGCCGCTGCCGGTCTGGCAGCGCTAAACAGGCACAGATTGCTGCCACACCTTGTCAGGGGAGTGCGCACATGCAGTACGCATTCCCCGACGCATCTTGCTCGATGCCTGGCGTGTGGCAAGAAGGGAGGAGACCATGCGGGAACCCATCGTTCCACAGCAGTTACTGGCCAGGCCCCTGCCCAATTTTGTCTTGGCCGAACCGCCGCGCCCCAACTTGTGGGCCGCCGTCCTGGCCACGCTCGATGACGTTGCTCGCCGGCTCGATCTGGACTCGGGCATTCATTCGATTTTGCGCCAACCGGAGCGCGAGTTGACCGTGGCCGTGCCGGTGGTCATGCACGATGGCCGTATCGAAGTTTTCACAGGCTATCGTGTCCAACACTCCAGCGCCCGCGGGCCGTGCAAGGGCGGCGTGCGTTACCATCCGGCTGTTGATTTGGATGAGATGCGCGCCCTGGCCGCGCTGATGACCTGGAAGTGCGCGGTGGTCGGCATCCCCTACGGCGGCGCCAAGGGCGGCGTGCGCTGTGATCCCACGCAGATGACCGAGACCGATATCCGCAACCTGACCCGCCGTTACACCGTGATGATCCTGCCGATCATCGGCCCCAAACGTGACATTCCGGCGCCCGACGTCAACACGAACGCCCAAGTCATGGCCTGGATGGCCGACACCGCCACGATGGTGCACGGCGAGTCAACGCCCGAAATCGTCACCGGCAAGCCGATCGCCCTGGGCGGCTCGCTGGGCCGCAAGGAGGCCACGGGGCTGGGCGTGGCGCTGACGACGCGCGAACTGCTCATGCGCCAGCGTTACAGCCTGGACGAGACCACGATCGCAATCCAGGGCTATGGCAATGTTGGCTCGGCCACCGCCACGGCGCTGCATGGCATGGGCTGCAAGATTGTGGCCATCAGTGATATCAGCGGAGGACTCTACCATCCGGGCGGCCTGGACATCGCCGCGATCAACCGGCACGTGGCGGAGCATCCGCAGCACCAGTTGGCCGGCTACACAGCGCCGGGGGTGGACGAAATCAGCAACGACGAACTGCTGATCAGCGATGTGGACGTCCTGATCCCTGCTGCGCTCGAACAGCAGTTGCGCGCCGATAACGCTTCGCTCGTGCAGGCGCCGATGATCGTGGAAGCGGCCAACGGACCGACGACCCCGGAAGCGGATGAAATCCTGCGTGACCGCGGCGTTCTGATCGTGCCCGACATCCTGGCCAACGCCGGCGGCGTGGTCGTCAGTTACTTCGAGTGGGTACAGGATTTGCAGCGGTTCTTCTGGGATGGGGACGAGGTGCGCCGCAACCTGGAGAGCATCATGGTCAAGAGTTTCGCCCGCGTCTGGGAATTCAGCCAGGAGCGCGTGGTTCCCCTGCGTTTGGGCGCCTACATGCTGGCGGTTCAACAGGTGGCCGACGCCGTGCGCAGTCGCGGCGTGTTTCCGTAACGCCATCAGGCACTACGCCCCCGGCGAGCACGGTCACGGCCTGGCAGCGACGTCAGGCCGTGACCTTTTTTTCGTCCAACGCTCCTGGCGCGTATCATCTCGATAAGTAGGGCAACCTGTCAGGTTTTGGAAAAATTGACCGCTTTGTCTCATGCTTGACGTGTCAGATACCCCGTAACTGTTCAGGCATGCGCCGCCACCGATTGAAATCGGCGGCTGGTACACCTCAAACCTGCTGAAGCAGGTTGAAGTGAGCGCAATCCGGGCAACCTGCTTCAGCAGGTTTTCTCGTATCAGGCGTCGGATTCATCCGATGCCTGCTGCCTGAATAGTTACGTCGAAGATAGCCTGCAACAGGCGAGCGCCTGGCAGCAATGCCAGCACGCTCACTCTCCGCCGCCGGCCGCGGGCTTTGCGCAGGAGCGCGCCGCCTTCGAGCGCCTGTTGCCGCAGCTCATCCAGACCCATCCCGATCGGATCGTCGCCATTTACGGAGACCAGGTCGTCGAGGTGGGCGACGATGTGGGCGAGGTCTTGCAGCGCGTACACGCCCGCTACGGCTATGTTGCATGTTACGTCGGACGGGCGCAACTGCCGGGTCGCGTCTACAAAATGACTCGGCGTAGGATTGTTGACTGACCTTCGATCTGGGCCTGTTCGCGTAGCCACACCCGACAGTCCAGGGTCGGGCAGTCGTCCGCTCCTGGACTGGCATCGCATGAACCCATTCATGTTCACTGAGTGCTTCGAAAACTCGAATCGCCCCGCCCAGGCCTGCTTCGACTGATGGGTTTGCCACCCCCTGTTTGGGCGACCTGCCCATAGCATGGCAGAAGCGACCTGGCGTTATCTGACATTCCTTGCCAACCGATTGCCGCCGGCTTCGACTGCGCAGCGAATGCCTCAGCCAAGCTGGGGCCGCTGCTGTGCTGAACCTGCTTCCCCTCGACTTGCTCCTAACCTGAGACTTACCTGTCTTCAAGTCGTGCTTGACTTGTGTGGAACCTGGCTTATAATGGGCGTACGTGCATGCACGATCGCTGAAAGGGCAAGTCGGGCTGCCTGTCCCTTTCGCATCACCTGGCGAGTTGCATGAAGTATTTCCCCAAACCAAGGAGGTTGGAATCATGTATCTGGAAAATGGGCGGGCATTGGTGCAGGGCGTCATGCTCTTGGTCTTTGCGGCCATCGCCTACTGGGTCAGCCAGCCCATCGGGCTGGCGCTGGTGGTATTCATGGCCGTCATGCGGCTTCAGGAGAGCGTGACCAATTGGTGTCCCTCGGATCTCATCCTGAGACCGATGGGGCTGAAGAAGCAACTGGAAACCAAGACTTGAAGGAGGAAACAAGCATGTTATTCCATATTACTCAGATCCACACCCCAGAGAACTGTCCGAAAGAAGAGGGCGGTTCCAAAGTCTTGTATGACCCCTCTGTCGAAGGGGTGACGCTGCGGGCAATGTATGGGGCATTCCCACAACACGTGATCTACTACATCGTGGAAGCGGATAGCGCGTATGCAATCCAAAAATTCCTCGATCCCGGCTTGACGAGATGCACGGCTACGATCACGCCGGTGAGCGAGACGCCGATTGCACGGTGATCAGGTTCGGGGGCGGGGCCAGTCTTCTTGGGCTGAAACACAAGTTCTTGCGATCTCGTGAGGCGGCCTGATTACGGCGTCAGCCGAGTCCGCTTGCGGGCGCGGCCGACGCCGACGTTTTGTAATGACCAGCGTGCGCGTTCCTGTCGCCACTTTTGCCACCTTCGGGGATCTGCTGAGGTTCCTGCGTCGCCGCGCCCAGCTTTCGCAGCTCGATCTGTCCATCGCGGTCGGCTACTGCGAATCGCAGATCAGCCGGCTGGTGAGCATTCGCCGGCATATCGAGGCGTCCTCGCGCCAGGCGCGCCGGCTGGGAGGTCCGCTGGCGGCCGTGCGGCCTGCGCGTGGCATTGCGCGATCTGCTGCCGGAACTCAAGGAACTCCCGCTCGCCGACGGCGCCGAGTTCGAGTCCATCGCCGGCATCTGCGGCATCGGGTTGAGCGCGACCTGCTTCTGCCAGGCGTACCGCGAGGCCTTTGCCCGCGGGGAGGCCGGCGTGTCGGGGGTTGATGAGGAAGCGCAGGGGGTAAAGGTGGTGGTGCAAGCGACGCTCATCGTCTTGCCAGGAGCCGCACGAGTTGTCGAATCTGGGGAGTTGTAGTATGATGCCGCTGTCAGTACCTCAGACGGCGGTCTCGATACAACACAACTATGAACGACGACATCCAACGTTTCATCACCCGCTGGCAGGCGTCGGCCGCGGCCGAACGCGCCAACTACCAACTCTTCCTCTCCGAGCTGTGCGATGTGCTCCCCGCACCGCGGCCCGATCCCACGACGCCCGACGAGGCGAGCAACGCCTACGTCTTCGAGAAGAACGTCCCGCTGCCTCACGGCGCCACCGGCCGCATTGACCTGTATCGCCGCGGCTGCTTCGTGCTGGAGGCGAAGCAGGGCGGCGAGAGCGGAAAGCCCCACGTTGGGGCTGGTCTCCTGACCGTGCCCCCGCTCTCCGCGGCGGCTGAAGCGCGCGCCCACGGCCGCAAGCGCGGGGTTGCGCCGCGCGGCACCGCAGCCTGGGACACCGCGATGGAGCGGGCGCGACAGCAGGCCCAGTCGTACGCGCGCAACCTGCCGCCTGAGGAACTCCGGGACGGCGGCCGGCCACCCTTCCTGATCGTCGTGGACGTGGGCGAGTCGTTGGCCCTCTACAGCGAGTTCACCCGCACCGGCGGCAATTACGTCCCCTTCCCGAACCCGCTTGCGGCGCGCATCGCCCTGACCGACCTGCACCGGCCCGACGTGCGCGATCTGCTGCGGACGGTCTGGCTCGATCCGCTGAGCCTGGACCCAGGCCGCCGCGCGGCGCGCGTCACGCGCGAGATCGCGGCGCGGCTGGCGCGGCTGGCGCAGGCGTTGGAGCGGGCGCACGACCCCGACGCAGTCGCCCATTTCCTGATGCGCTGCCTGTTCACCATGTTTGCGGAGGACGTGGCGCTGCTACCGGCGGGCAGCTTCACCCAACTGCTGGCCGACGCGCGGCGCAACGTGACGCACTTTCCCCGCTTCGTCGAGGAGCTGTGGAGCACGATGGCGCACGGCGGCTTCTCGCTGGCGCTGCGCCTGCCCATCCCGCACTTCGACGGCGGGCTGTTCGAGGACGCGTCCGGCCTGCCGCTGACGGAAGACCAGCTCCAACTGCTGATCGAGGCCGCGCAGGCGGATTGGCGTGATGTGGAGCCGGCGATCTTCGGCGCGCTGCTGGAGCGGGCGCTGGACCCGGCCGAGCGGCACAAGCTCGGCGCACACTTCACCCCGCGCGCCTATGTCGAGCGGCTGGTGGGGCCGGCGGTGATCGAGCCGCTGCGCGGCGAGTGGGAGGCGGTCCAGGCCGCGGCGCTGCGGCTGGCGGATGACGGCAAGCCCGACAGGGCGCTGCAGGAGGTCGAAGCGTTTCAGCGCCGGCTGGCGGCCGTCCGCATCCTCGACCCGGCGTGCGGTACGGGCAACTTCCTCTACGTCAGCCTGGAACACCTGCTGCGACTGGAGGCGGAGGTGCTGGAGGTGCGCCGGCAGCTCGGCGTGGGCCAGATGCTGCTGGAAATGGAAACGGTGCGCGTGACCCCGCGGCAGCTGCTGGGAATCGAGGTGAACCCGCGCGCGGCCGCGATCGCCGAGCTGGTGTTGTGGATCGGCTATCTGCGCTGGCGCTTGCAGACCGCGGGCGACGTGGGCCATCTGCCCGAACCGATCCTGGCGAACTACCACAACATCGAGCGCCGCGACGCCGTGCTGGCGTGGGACGCAATCGAGCCACTGTTGGATGCCGCGGGCCGGCCCGTCACCCGCTGGGACGGCCGCACGACCGTGGCGCACCCCGTGACCGGCGAGCAGGTGCCCGACGAGACCGCCCGCATCCCCGCCTTCCGCTACTTCAACCCCCGCCCCGCCGCCTGGCCGGAGGCGGATTTCGTGGTGGGGAACCCGCCGTTCATTGGGACCGCACGGATGCGTGAGGCACTGGGAGATGGATACGCAGAAGCTATTCGCCTCGTTTACCCTTTGATTCCAGATGGAGCCGACTTCGTCATGTATTGGTGGGACAAAGCGGCGGAGGGAGTTCGATCAAGACAGTATCTGCGTTTTGGTTTCATCACCACCAATAGTATTCGGCAACTACTGAATCGGAGGGTCGCTCAACGCCATTTGCAGGATGCTCAACCTCTTTCTCTTGCATTGGCAATTCCTGATCATCCTTGGGTCGATTCGAAAGACGGGGCTTCGGTTCGGATCGCGATGACGGTCGGTATTTCAGGTACGAGCGAGGGGGTATTGGCGTTGGTTGTTAAGGAGGAGGTTGCCCAAGACGGCAGCGCCTTAGTAATTGTCAAAGAGAACCACGGAAAGATTCAGGCGGACCTTACGGTGGGAGCCGCAGTTGCTCTTTCGACAGGGCTAAAATCAAATCTCGGCCTATCATTTCGTGGCATGACAGTCGACGGCACTGGATTTCTTGTGACGCAAGAGCAAGCTGCGCAACTGGGCTACCAAAAGGACGTTGACGTGCCTATTCGGCCTTTTGTCACCGGTCGAGATTTGGCACAACATGCCAGAGGGCTTCTGGTCATTGACCTTAACGGCATGACAGAGCAAGAGGTGCGAAGTAGTTTCCCGAGTATTTATCAGTGGGTCTATGACCGAGTCAAACCAGACCGTGAAGCCAAGCGCGGTAGAACTAAGGATTCCCAGGAATATGCAACGAAGTGGTGGTTGTTTGCGAAAACAAGAGGGATGCTCAGGAACGCCTTGATGGGCCTTGACCAGTTTATTGCCACTCCTCGAACCGCCAGGCATCGCTATTTCACAACGCTGCCCGTGAACACCGTACCGGAAAGCGAAGTCATCGCGATAGCGAGCGACGATTACTTCCTTCTTGGCGTACTCTCAAGTCGTGTCCATCTATGTTGGGCTCTTGCGGCAGGCAGTCGCTTGGGTGTCGGCAATGACCCTCGATACAACAATTCACGCTGCTTCGATCCCTTCCCCTTCCCCGACGCCACCGACGCACAGAAGGCGCGCATCCGCGGCCTGGCGGAGGAGCTGGACGCCCACCGCAAGCGGCAGCAGGCGCAGCACCCCAGGCTGACCCTCACCGATATGTACAACGTGTTGGAGAAGCTGCGCGGCGGCGAGCCGCTGTCGAAAGCGGAGAAGACGACGCACGAGCAGGGGCTGGTCTCCGTGCTGCGACAGCTCCACGACGACCTGGACGCGGCCGTCTTCGACGCGTACGGCTGGCCCGCGACGCTGAGCGACGAGGAGATCCTGGCGCGGCTGGTGGCGCTCAACGCGGCGCGCGCGGCCGAAGAGGCGGCCGGGCTGGTACGCTGGCTGCGGCCGCAATATCAGGCGCCGCAGGCGGCCGGCGCGATCCAACTGGCGGCGGAGGTTTCGGTCGAGGAAGCGGAGAAAGGCGCCGCGACGCCGCAGGCTCTCCAGGCGTGGCCCGGCGGGCTGGCGGAGCAGGCGGCCGCGGTGCGCGCCGCGCTGGCGGCGCTGGGCCGGCCGGTCGGCGCGATGGAGGTCGCCGCCGCCTTCGACGCTGCGCCGGCCCCGCGTGTGGCCGAGTGGCTGGCCGTCCTGGCCGCGCTGGGGCAGGCGCGCGTGGGGGCGGATGGGCGGTATGAGGCGGGATGAGGCTGCGGATGCAAACCGCTGCGGAATTTTCATTCAAGACAGGAGTTCAGAAGATGCAAAGGCGTAAACTTGGCAAGAGCGGTCTGGAAGTTTCGGCCCTGGGACTGGGCTGCATGAGAATGAGTTTCGGCGATACGCCGACCGACAAACAGGAGATGATTTCCTTCCTCCGCCAGGCTGTCGCGCACGGGATCACCTTCTTCGACACCGCGGAAGTGTACGGGCCGTTCACGAACGAGGAACTGGTCGGTGAGGCCCTGGAGCCGTTCCGCGGGCAGGTGGTGATCGCCACCAAGTTCGGGTTCAAGCACGGCGAAAGGGGGCCGCAGCCCGGCACTGGCGTGGACAGCCGGCCAGAGCAGATCAAGCGTGTCGCCGAGGCGTCGCTCAAGCGCCTGCGCGTCGAGGCCATTGACCTGTTCTATCAGCACCGGCCCGACCCAGGCGTGCCGGTCGAAGACGTGGCCGGGGCGGTCAAGGACCTCATCCAGGCCGGCAAGGTCAAGCACTTCGGGCTTTCCGAGTCTAGCGCCGACCTGATCCGCCGCGCGCATGCGGTGCAGCCGGTCACGGCCCTGCAGAGCGAATACTCGATCTGGTGGCGAGCCATCGAAAACAACGATGTCCTCTCGACCTGCGCGGAACTCGGCATTGGCCTGGTACCCTACAGCCCCTTGGGCCGCGGCTACCTGACGGGCAAGGTTGACGAGAGCACGACCTTCGCCAGTTCCGACATCCGCAGCCGCAATCCCCGCTTCACGCCGGAGGCCATGCGGGCCAACCGGGTCGTGATTGATCTGCTGGAGCGGATCGCGGCAGAGAAGGGCGCCACCGCCGCGCAGATCGCGCTGGCCTGGCTGCTGGCCCAGAAGCCGTGGATCGTGCCCATTCCGGGCAGCCGCAAGCTCGAACGCCTGGAGGAGAACATCGCCGCGATCACCGTGCACTTGACGCCAGGCGATCTCGGCGAGATGGATCAGGCCATGTCCCAGATTACGGTGGTCGGCGACCGATATTAGGCATCGGATGAATCCGGCGCCTGACACGAGAAAACCTGCTGAAGCAGGTTCCCCGGATTGCGCCCTGTTCGACCTGCTTCAGCAGGCTCGAAGCATGACCGCCGGCGACTCGCCCATCTGTTCACCATTCCGCGACAATCCCGCCATGCCGCCGCGACAGAGCGCGGCGAAACTGCGCTCATGGCGAGGAGGTGCGCTGCGATGCCACGCGTGCTCTTGATCGAAGATGAACGTAATCTCGTCCGGGTGCTCACGACGCATCTGGAGGAGGATGGTTTTCAGGTGGCGACGGCCTACGATGGCCAGACCGGCCTGCGTGAGGCGCTGCGCCTTGCCCCCGACGTGCTCATCCTGGACATCATGCTGCCCGAACTGGACGGCCTGAGCCTCTGCCGCCGGCTGCGCAGCGCCGGACCGCCGCACTCCCTCATCCCCATCCTGATGCTCACCGCCCGCGCCGCAGAGGTGGATCGGGTGGTCGGGCTGGAGGTGGGCGCCGACGACTACCTGACCAAACCGTTCAGCATCCGTGAACTGCTGGCGCGCGTGCGCGCCCTGCTGCGCCGCGTCGAGATGCTGCGCCAGGCCAGCCTGCCGCCCGCCCAGGTGGTGACCCTGGCAGATCTCGTGCTCGACACGGCCAGCCGCCGGGTCACGGTGACGGGCCGGCCGGTCGAGCTGACCGCCAAAGAGTTCGACCTGCTGGCGCTGCTGGCCGCCAACCCTGGCCGTGTCTTCAGCCGCGACTACCTGCTGGATCGGCTGTGGGGCTACGAGGCGACCGAATACGACCGCACCGTGGATACCCACATCTACCGCCTGCGCCAAAAGCTCGGTGATAGCGAAGCCGGCCGGCGCATTGCGTCGGTGCGGGGGATTGGGTATCAGTTCGAGGCCGCGCCATGACCATTCGGAGCTTGTCCTGGCGACCACTGGCCGAAGCCCTCCTGCCCGCCATCGGGCTGCTGGCGCTGACGCCGGCCCTCTACCGGGCCATCGGCCTGCCGGCGCTCAGCCTGCTGCCGGCCGCCGAACTGTGGCTGATGCTCTGGCTGGGCTGGCGGCTGCAGCCGGGGCCGGGGCCACGCGGCCGGCGGGCGCTGCGGCTGTCTGCCTGGTCGCTGCTGGCCGCCGGCCTGTTTCAAGCCGCCCTTCTGCTCCTCGTCCACGGGCTGGCTGGGCCGCTGCGCGCTTGGGCGCCGCCGCTGGCGCAATTCGACAGGCCGCTCGCACGCCTGGCGTTGGGGACGGCCGGCCTGACCGCGGGCGCCCTGCTCGCCTGGACGCTGATCGCAGCATGGCGCCGCCTGCACGCCCGCCTTTGGCGCCGCTTCGAGCGCCGCCTGCAAACCAACCTGGCCGCCAGTTTCGTGCTCGTCGCCGGGCTGGCCATCCTGCTGGCCCAACTCATCCCGGCCGGGCTGCTGGTGGCGGGCCTTTATCTGAGCCTGCCAGCCGAGGCTGAAGCGGGCCTCTACGCCCGTCGCATCGCGGCCGCGCTGGCCCGCCAGCCGTCCGAGGCGCGCCGCGCGGCGGCCGATCGGCTCTTCGACGCCCTGACCAGCGACGCGCTGGCGCATCCGGCCCCGATTTCGCTGGAAGACCGGCTGCTCTACACCTTCCGCCTGCCCGCCGGTTCGACCGGCCGGCTGATCGGGGCGGGCTGGTACTCGCCGCAGGGCCGGCTGGCGACTGCGCGCGGCGTCCTCGGCCCCGATCTCGACCTGCGGCGGCTGCCCGCGGGCGAGGCGGTTTGGCAGTCCATCGGCCTGACGGCGGCCGGCGGCGAGGAGGACGTGATCGCCAACTCGCGGCGTTTCGTCTCGGTCAGCGGCGCGGTCTATCACATCGGCGCCGCCCCGGTCAAAGATGCGACGGGCGGCGTGCTCGGCGTGGTCGTGGTCTGGCTGGAGGCGGCGACGATCCTGGGCGCGGCGGCCGACCTCTACACGCCCCTCATCGCCTTTGCCATGATCGCCCTGCTTCTGACCGGCGTCGGCGCACTCGTGCTCCTGCCCACGGGCCTGGCGGCCGCGTTCTTGGGACGCCGCGCCGCGGCGCGCCTTGTGCAACCGCTGCAGGCGCTTGGCGCGGCCGCCGCCGCCATGTCCGCAGGAGACCTGGGCGTGCGGGCCGCGGTCAGCCGGCCGGACGAGTTGGGCGATCTGGCCCGCCAGTTCAACCGGATGGCCGGGCGCCTGCAAGCCACTCTCGACGCCCTGCAGGACGAGAAGGATAAAGTGACGAATCTGGCGCGCGCCCGCCAGGAGATGGTCGCCAACGTCTCTCACGACCTGCGCACCCCGCTGGCCTCCCTGACCGCCTATCTCGAATCGCTGGAAGGTCACCCCGACCGCCTGGCCGGCTATCTGCCTGTCCTGCGCGACGAAACCAACCGCCTGGCGCGGCTGGTGGATGATCTCTTTGCCCTCGCCCGGCTGGACGCAGGGGAAGTGGAGCTGCACCTGGGGCCGGTGGACCTGAAACCGCTGCTCAGCAAGATCGTGGCCGGCGATGCGCCCCTGGCCTGGGAGCGCCGCCGCGTGGTCGTGCAGGCCAATCTGCCCGATGGCCTGCCGCCCGTGCTGGCCGATGGCCAGCGCGTCGAGCAAATCCTCGACAATCTGCTGGCCAACGCCCTGCGCCACACGCCCGAAGGGGGCGTCATCACCATCTCCGCCCGCCCGGCGCCCGCCGCGCCGGTGGCCAATCGGCGCGACCGGCCGGCGGTCCAGGTGTGCGTCGCCGACACCGGCGCCGGCATCGCGGCCGGCGACCTGCCGCACGTCTTCGAACGGTTCTACCGCGCCGATCCCGCCCGTTCCGGCGGCGGCGCGGGCCTGGGGCTGGCGATCGTCAAGGCGCTGGTGGAGGCGCAGGCCGGCCAGGTGGGCGTCGAGAGTGCGCCCGGCCAGGGGACCAGCGTTTGGTTTACGCTGCCGCAGTGCAGTGAGCCACTTTCGACGCCGAGCGCCTGACCGTCGCCGAGCGAATGGCCTGGTTGGCGCCGCGCCCTCTGCGGGCTGCCGCTCAGGCCGCCGGCCATCGCATCGAACCGCAACGCCTTCCATGTTCACATGTTCACATGTTCACATGTTCACATGTTCACATGTTCACATGTTCACCAGCCTGTGACAATCGCGCCATCCTATCGCGACCTCGGCGAGCGAAACTGACAGCGAGAGCAGAGACTGATCTCGCTGTCAGGCTTCCTGCCAGCATCTCACGTATCATCTCAATAATTCGGGGCAAAGATCTGTCAGGTTTTCCAAAACCTGACAGGTTTCCCCTACTTATTGAGATGACACCATCTCACCAATCGCACGTGGGCTGCGATGAAGGCTGCGAT
>CAZOLV010000056.1:33363-36525 GCA_964580725.1 uncultured Anaerolineae bacterium
GAAGGTTTCGATGAAGGTTTCGATGAAGGTTTCGATGAAGGTTTCGATGAAGGTTTCGATGAAGGTTACGATGAAGGTTACGATGAAGGTCTTGGATGGAGGTTTCGATGAAGGTCTTGATGAAGGTCTTGATGAAGGCTTCGATGAAGGTTTCGATGAAGGTCTTGATGAATATCTCGCGTCTGTTCGTTGCTGTGATGAGTTGCCTGGTCATGGCAACATGCGGTCTTGCTGCCGGCGCACCCGTGGGCGTCGAACAGGTAGTATTTTGCCGGCTGCGCTACGAACTGACGACCACCGCTGAAGGGGCGCGCATCACGGCTCAAGAGACAGATCATCTGTTGACCGGGCGGCTGCTGAGCGTCAGCGGTACCCCGTTCAAACATGGCGCCACTTTGCAGAGCATTTGGCTGAGTCAGCAGACAGCGGGCGGCAGCGTGGGGGTGACGGTGGATTATGCCGCAGCGTCCGATCGGCCGTGGACCACCGTTCCCCACAGCTTCGAGCAAATTGGAGAGGGCGCCAGCGTCCTGCGGGTCTCTTACGTCACAGAGGTTGGAGCGGAACTGCTGGCTGAGATCGTTCATCCAGGAGGCGCACGCTGGCCGTTCGATCTCGACCTGACGCCGCTCGTGGGCCGCTCCTGCTCGACAGGAACGATTCCGGCGCGCCCTGAGAAGATGCTCTGGGCCTACTACTACCCCTGGTATGTCGAAAACGACTGGGATGTTTCGATTCTACAGGATCGGCCAACGCTCGGCTATTACGGCTCCAATCGGCGTACGGTGATCGAGCAGCATGTCAGCCAGGCGCAAGAAGCCGGCATCGAGGGGTTCATCTCGTCATGGTGGGGGCCGGGCAGCTATACCGACGAGAATCTGCAAATACTCCTCGATGTGGCGCAAGAACGGCGCTTTGGGGTGATGATCAACTTCGAACTGCTGAACTATGCCGGCCAGCCTCTATCTACCGTCGAGGTGGTTCGATGGCTGCGGTACGCCATGTCCACCTACGGCGCTCATCCGGCGATCATGCGTGTAGATGGTCGCCCCGTCTTCGTCATCTGGGCGTCCGAAACGATCTCAAGCGCTTCCTGGCGCGAGATTCGCGCCAGGCTCCAGGCCGAGGGGCTGGAACCGTTCTTGCTCGGTCAGTTTGCCGGCGCCTGGGCCAGGCTCGAAGACCTGGACGTTTTCGATGGTTTGTATCAATACAACATCCTCAACGTGATGCAGCACAACGATCAGGTTGACATCCTGGCTGGCGTCTACGAAACCACCGGCAGCACCGTTCAGCATTACCCGCTGTTGATGGATGCGCCGGCGCTGCGCCTCTGGGCGGCGACTGTGCAGCCCGGCTACGATGATCACCTGATCCCTGGCCGGACCAGCCCGATTCTGGAGCGTCGTGATGGGGCGCTCTACCGCGCCGTCTTCGGCGCGGCCCTTCATAGTGACCCCGACTGGGTTTTCATCACTTCTTGGAACGAATGGTGGGAGCACACCTACATCGAACCTGGTGATCTGTACGGCGAACAGTATTTGGAAATCACCCACGAATATGCGCAGCACTGGCAACAGCGCCGCCTCTACCTTCCCATCCTTCACAAGCATACAGGCGGCATCGCAACCGTTGCCCGCTAACACCCACTGTGCTCTGCGGGCGTGGGAGATGCGCAATGAATTTCGCGGTACGGTATGGCGAAATTCATTGCGCCCGTGCGGCAGCGCGGATGCCGCTGTCTGCATAGCCTTGGCGACCAGGCTACTTCGTGATGAGGAAAGACCCCGCTTGAACCAACTGCTCTTTGTAGTGCAGTTCGAGTGTATAGGTGCCGGGGTCGAGCGTTCCATTGCGCATGAAGATGGACGCATCGAAGATATCTTTGGCCGATTCATCCACGGTCTGGGTGCCGCGCAGAATTTCGACGCCATCGAAGAACCAAACCCGGTCGAAAGACATGCCGTTTGCCAGTCTTTCTGTCTCGAACACACCGTGGATGGTTGATACGCCAGCGGCAAACTGGTTGCTTGGCTCAATCGGATCAAAGTCTTCGGTCACAGTCTTTGCAAACACGATTGGTTTGAAGACTGGAACATCGGGACGCCGTTCACTTACCTCGAAGCTGGCCGATTGAGCCAGTTTGCCGGCAATGTACAGCTTGATTTCCCATTTGCCTGCGCTCAGTCCATTTTCGTTGAACGTACTCAACCAACTGGAGCCGAACGAGTCCTGGGGCCAGGGTTCTGTTTTGCTAATTCCCTCCAGAAGCTCACCGTTCCAAAACCACTCACGGCGCCATTCCGTGTCGGCCGCCATGTCGGTATAGTCGAATGCAGCATACACCTTATAAATGCCCTCAGGAAAGGTTGTTCCAGGGCGAGCGATCTGCTCATCGTTCACGATACCCAGACCAAACGTGATGGGACCAAAGGCGGGCGCCGGTGGCGTCGTCGGTGTGGGAGGGGATGTCGGTGTGGGAGTGGGCGCCGGTGTACCACCACACCCGGCCAATGCCAGCAGCAGACCGACCACAATCAGCAAAATCCAACGTTGTCTCATCCTTCTGTCTCTCCTCTTTCGCGAATTCTCGGTGGAACAGCAACTACTCAGCCACGTATGTGCTCAATCATCCGGGGAGAAAACCCACAAGGTTTCAGAAACCTTGCGAGTTTGGGGCTTTCGCCCCAAGTGATTGACAGATACCAGGAAGAAATAAGCACCATACAGCGTTTCTTGCGTGAAAAATGGTAGCATCGGCCCCTCGCGCCGTCAAATTTTCGACGCTGCGCTGCAGGAACCCCGCACATTCTGCCTCTGCGGAATGGGGAATGCTGAATGGATTTCGCGGATACGAGGCCCTCATCGAACTTGCGAATCTCGGGCAGGAACAGCGCGGCGGCGAACATCAACGCCGTCGCCGCGCCGCCGACGATGAAGACGAGCGGCGCGCCGAAGGCCTGGATCGCCCAGCCGGCCAGCGCAAAGCCAATCGGCATGAGCGCAAACGAACCCATGTTGTTGTTATTCTCTGACAGGTCAGTTGTGGTAGAATCGCCAGCGTGCGCACTTCAGTGCGCCAGTTCGTAGTGCGCACTTCAGTGCGCCTTGTTCGCAGTGCGCACTTCAGTGCGCCTTGTTCGTAGTGCGCACTTCAGTGCG
>CAZOLV010000057.1:0-36470 GCA_964580725.1 uncultured Anaerolineae bacterium
ATACGAAACGTCCGCCGCCCGACAAGCCCCGTTCACGGGGCGCAGCGCCGTAGCCGGGCGATTCATCGCCCGGCGGTCGCCGGCGAGCGAGAGCCGATCATGGAACCGACACGTCCGCCGCCCGACAAGCCCCGTTCACGGGGCGCAGCGCCGTGGCCGGGCGCTTCATCGCCCGGCGGTCGCCGGCGGGCACACGCAGACCGTCCTCGAAGTTGATGCGTGCTAGGAATATCTTTGCGTAGACGACGTTCTCTAACGGTTATCCGTCCCCACGGGACGATGGGGTTGGGCTGTGCACCTGGGCGAGGAGGGCAGACACGATCTCTTCCGGGTGGAGGGGCAGCGCCTGCTGCTGCCACATCAACACGCTGACCAGCGGCATATCGCCCTGCATGCGCAAGAAATCGAGACCGATCGCACCCTCTGCGCCGCCGCCCGACATGGCCAGCGCCTGCTGCTCGATGCGCGGCAGGAAAGACCCCAGTACGGCCTGGCCGCGGGGATCGGCCAGCCACTCGCGGATGGTTGATTCTCGGTCGAGAAGGCAGGGCAGGTTGCTCGTTGACTGCAACGTAACTGTCAGGCTTTGGCGAATGTCGGCGGCCGACGCGCCGATCAGAATGTCGAAGTCCCCATCCTCGGTGATCCAACGCTGATAGCGCGGATGATAGAAGGCGAACGCCCGCCAATCGAGGGTGATCGAAACCGTCCTGGTTTCGCCCGGCGCCAGCGCCACTTTGGCGAAGCCTTTCAGTTCCTTCGGCGGGCGCACCAGGCTGGCGGCGCGGTCATGCACATAGACCTGCACGATCTCCTTGCCCGCCATCTGCCCCGTATTCGTGATGTCTACCATCACGGTCAGCCCATCCACGTCGCGGAAGGTTGGAGCCGACGCTCTGGCGTTGCTGTAGGCAAAGGTGGTGTAGCTCAGACCGTGGCCGAAGGGAAAGAGGGGCGGCAGCTCTTTGGCGTCGCAATAGCGATAGCCGATGAACAGCCCTTCACCGTAATGCACCTTGCCGGCGCCGCCCGGCCAGTTGATGTGGGCGGGCGTGTCGGACAGCCGGTAGGGGAAGGTCTCGGCCAGTTTGCCGCAGGGATTGACCTTGCCCAGGAGGATGTCGGCCAGCGCCCCAGCGCCCGCCTGACCCATCATCCAGCCTTCCAGCACCGCCGGGACCGCTTCGATCCAGGCGCTCATCGTCACCGGGGCGCCGTTATTGAGCACGACGACCGTCTTGGGCTGCGCCCGGGCCGTCGCCTGGATCAGGGCGATTTGTTGAGGGGTCAAATCGAGAGCGCTGCGGTCGTACCCTTCCGATTCGATATAGGAGGGCAGCGCGATGAAGAGCAGCGCCGCATCAGCCGCACCCGCCAGCGTCACGGCCTCTGCAATCGAATCGGGGCGCAAGGCCTCATCGTCGGGATAGCCATCTGCGTAGGTCAATTCCCAGGTGGGAGCGCCGGCCTGCAGCGCGGCCAGCGGCGCATCGACGCGCGTCGGATTGATGTGCGAACTGCCGCCGCCCTGGAAATGCGCAAACTGCGCCGCACGACCGATGACGGCCACCCGTTGGCAGTCGCGCAGGGGGAGCAGATAGCCGTCATTCTTGAGTAAGACCATGCCCTCGGCGGCAATTCTGCGCGCCAGGGCGTGATGCGCTTCGCTGTCGAAGGCGCCGCCTTTGGGGGTCTGCTGCGCCTTGAAGACGATGCGCAGAATGCGGCGCACGGCGTCATCCAGGTTTGCGGCGGGCAGGGCGCCGCTGCGCACCGCATCCACCACGCTCCGAACTGCCCGCTCATGCGGGCCGGGCATCTCCCAGTCCAGACCGGCGCGTAGCGCGGCGACGCGGTTGCGCACCGCGCCCCAGTCGGAGACGACCAGGCCATCGAAGCCCCATTCTTCCTTGAGGATTTTGGTCAACAGGGTGTGATCTTCGGATGCCAGGACGCCGTTGATCTTGTTGTAGGAACACATCACCGTCCAGGGATGGGCCTGTTTGACCGCTTTCTCGAAGGCGGGCAGATAGATCTCACGCAGGGTGCGCTCGTCCATCTCGGCGCTGATGGTGAACCGCTGAAATTCCTGGTTGTTGGCGGCGAAGTGTTTGAGCGAGGTTCCGACGCCCTGCGCCTGGATGCCTTCGATGAGACTGGCGGCCAGCTCTCCGGCCAGGAAGGGGTCTTCGGAAAAATACTCGAAGTTGCGGCCGTTGAGCGGCGAGCGTTTCATGTTGACGCCGGGGCCAAGCACGACATCCACATGCAGGGCAATGGCCTCCTGACCAAGCGCCGCGCCCATCTGACGCAGCAGGTCAATGTCCCAGGTGCATGCGCTGCAGGATGCGGTTGGGAAACAGGTGGCGGGCTGGCTGCGTTGGATCAGCGCATGGATGTCGGAGACGCGCCGAATGCCGTGCGGGCCATCCGACACGATCATCTCCGGCACGCCCAGGCGCGCCAGCGGTGTCGTTGACCAGGCGCTGGCGCCGGTGCACAGGGCGGCCTTTTCTTCCAGGGTCATGCTGGCCAGAATGGTTTCAAGATCTGCGGTCATGGTTGTCCCCTCGATGGTTGTAATGGTGGAAGCCCCAAACCCCAAAGGATTCGGCAAAGACCTGTCAGGCTTTCCAAAACCTGACAGGTTTCCCTACTCAAAAAGAATCGTACACTGAGCGTACTCTGAACGCGGCGCGGGCGGCGGCCAGGTCCCAGCCTGGTGGCAGGGGGGCGGTGATGCTGACGGGGGTGTGGGCGGGCAGGTCGAAGTAGTTGTCACTGAAGATCACATCGGCGCCAAGCAGGCGACATTCGACGAGACGGGCCAGCGACTGCGCCGAGAGTGCGATGACCAGCAGCCCATCCTGCGCCGTCATGGCGGCGGCGATGTACGGATCGGTCAACACCAGGTGTTTGGTGGGGACGAAGAAGGCGGTCTGCCGCGCCAGGCGCTGATCTCCCTGGCGCAGTTCGGCTACGAACACCAGGTTGCGGCGGCTGTCGTCGCTCAGGAAGGTGGAAAAATCGAGCGTTGCAACCGGCGTAACGCTCGCAGGCGCCACCGAGACGTCCTGCGCACCGGAAGCCAGCGGCGCGCCGGCCAGCGTCGTCAGCGTCCAGTGCACCGAGCCTTGCCAGGCGTCGGGTAGATCGCTGCTGATGAAGATGGCTTGCTGCGGCGGGGCATCTGCGATCGAGAGCAGCAGCGGCGCATAGAAGCGACGGGCGGCGTAGTGCAGCGCCTTCCAGCGCCCAAAGTAGTCCAGACTCGACCAGGACGCGACCGGCCAACAGTCGTTCAATTGCCAGTAGAGCGTTCCTGCCACGCGCTCGGTGTGCCTGCGCCAATGCTCGACGCCATAGCGAATCCCTTCGGCCTGCAGGACCATGCTGAGATAGACGAGCGATTCGAAATCCTTGGGCATCCGAAAACTGTCCAGCATCTGGCTCACCATCAGGGCGTTGCCGCTGGCGTTCTTCTGATGCTGCTCCATGATATAGGAGGTCATGTTCCAGTCTGGCTCGGCGGCATAGGTGCGGATCGTCGCCAGCGGCGGCAGCGCCTGGAAGCCGAACTCGCTCATGAAGCGCGGGAACTGGCTGCGGTAGGCGGTGAACGGCTTGCGCCCATGCCAGACATCCCAGTAGTGCGCATCGCCCTGAACCTGGCCGTTGGGGTTCTCGAACGGCGTGTCCGAGGAGGGTGAGCTGGGCCAATAGGCGTGATCGGGGTCCTCGGCTGCACACCAGGCGGGCAGGGTGTGGTGGAAGAAGCGATCATAGGCGGTGCGCAGTTCTTGCATGTCGGAACGGGTCCAGCCCCAGTCATGCCAGCCCCACTCCATCTCGTTGTTGCCGCACCACAGCGCCAGGGAGGCGCGGTGACGCAGGCGGCGGATGTTCTCGATCACCTCCTGCTGGACATTGGCCACGAATTCAGGATCATCGAGCGGATAGACGCTGCAAGAGAAGATGAACTCCTGCCAGACCAGAATGCCGTAGCGATCACACAGATCGTAGAAATGCTCATCCTCGTAGAAACCGCCGCCCCAGACACGCAGCATGTTTTGATGCGTCGCGGCCGCCGAGCGGATCAGATCTTCCAGCGCGGCTGCGGTGATGCGGGTTGGAAAGGAATCGGCCGGAACCCAGTTGGCGCCTTTGGCAAAGATCGGCCGGCCATTGACCACGAAGGTGAACGACCGTCCCCAGGCGTCCGGCTCCTGGCGCAGCTCGATCGTGCGCAGGCCAAGCTGGAAGCTTTTCTCGTCCACCGTCGCGCCAGACTGCTGCAACTGCACCTCGACGCGATAGAGCGGCTGTGCTCCGTAACCGTTTGGCTGCCAGAGTTGCGGATTGGGAATGGCGATGGCGATTGACGCCTGGTCTGCCCCGGAGATTGCGGCAACCTGCCGAATGACTGACCTGCCGTCGGGCGCGCTGACGGCGATGGCCAGCGCCAACGGCACTGTCAGCGGCTCGAAGGCCTCGATGCGGGCCGTCGCCTCGATGCGCACAGCGCCGTCATGGTGAAACTGGCGCAGATGAACATCGGCCAGGCGGGCAGCGCCGAAACCCTCCAGCCGAATGTCCTTCCAGACGCCAATGGGCGGCAGTTGCGGCCCCCAGTCCCAACCGAACTGGCAAGGCGCCTTGCGCACATGCGGGCCGCCTGCAATGGCTTGCGACACGCCGGGCAGGGCGCGCTGCGCCTGGGCGTGGGCGGCATGGTTGACGACCGACTCGAAGACGATGCGCAGTTCGTTGCCGTCCGGCTGCAGGAGCGACTTGACATTCCAGCGGTACTGGCGAAACATGTTGGCCGTTGAGCCGAGCGTGCGCCCGTTCAGGCTGACCGTCGTCAGGGTGTCCAGCCCGTCGCAAACCAGCCAGACGTGCTGCTGCTGCTGCTGGGCGGGCGCCAGATCGAACCGGCAGCGATACTCCCAGTCGGCTTCGGCCACCCACTGCACGCGGCGCTCATTGTCGCCCACGAAGGGGTCGGGGATGCGGCCCAGCGCCAGCAGATCAGTGTGAACGCCGCCGGGGACGGCGGCCGGCAGCCATTCGGCCGCGCCGGCCTGGCGAAACTGCCAGGCGCCAGCCAGCGATTGAGTGTTCATGCGAGTTTCTCCCCATGGATCGGTGTATTGGTCAGGGATAGGGTGAACAGGGCGAGCAGGCCGAGGAACGCCGCCGCCAGGCAGAACGGAACGACTTCGAGCGAATAGCGGCGCGCCAGGATGCCGATCAGGCCTGGCAGCCCGACGGTGCCCAACCCGGTGAAAGCCATCTGCAGCCCGATGGTGTTGGCGGCAGAATCGGCGCCCACGCGCTGGATGGTGCCCGACATCAGGGCGGGGAAGATGGGCGCAATGGCAAAGCCGATGAAGGCCACCGCCGCCAGATTGGCCGCCGGCGAGGGGTTCCAGATGAGCAGGGCGACGCCGAGCAGGGCCGCCAGCACGCCGCTCCGCACCAGGAAGTTGATTCCCACGCGGCGGGCGTACAGGCCGGCGACGATGCGGCCGATGGTGAAGGTGGCCCAGTAGCTGCCGGCGAACAGGCCGGCCAGCGCAGGGGCGATGCCGCGCGATTCGGTCAGCAGGCTGTAGGCCCAGGCGCCCAGCGAGACTTCGGCGCCGACGTAGAGGAAGAAGAGCAGCGCGCTGAGCCAAACGCGCGGCCGGCGCAGGGTCAGGCCCAACGGCGTCTTGTAGTCGGTCAGGCGTTTGGGTTGATCGCTGGCGGCGACTGTTTCTGCGCGCTGCCACAGCGCAAGAGTCAGGGTGAAGCAGATGGCCAGGGCGAGCTGAAAAGTGCCAACAACGCGGTAGCCGGCGCGCCACGAGTCGAGGGTGGTGAGGGCAGCGGTCATGATGAGCGGGCCAAGCGTCACGCCGACGCCATAGCTGGCGTGAAGCCACTGCATCAGGCCTTCGCCAAAATGGGCGGCGACGAAGGTGTTGAGGCCGGCGTCGATGGCGCCGGCGCCCAGTCCGGCAAAGATGCCGAGGGCGGTCATCATCCACCAGGCGGGAACGAGGGTGTAGCCGATCAGGCCGGCGCCGGTCAAGGTGCAGCTTGCCGCCAGCACGCGGCCGACGCCCCAACGGGCGATGAGGGGGCCGCTCATGAAGCTGGAGGTGAGGTATCCCGTCACCGTGGCCGTAAGTAACAGGCCCAGGGCGTCCAGGGGGAGTGAGAAAGATTGTCTAATCGAAGGCCAGGCGACGCCAAGCAGCCCGTCCGGCATACCCAGGGCCACGAAGGCGATGTAGGCCAGAACGATCAGTCCGATTTTGGGGCTGCGAGTTGCTCGCTGCCAGAAGTTGGAATTAGAATTTGTCATGGCTGTTCAGTTCGATGTGAGGGGCGGCGGCCAGCCGGCCATGCGAGATCGGGCGCAGAGCGGCCGGCGCGCCAGGTTGATGGACAGCGGCCAGCCGGCGCTACGCGCTTGAACGGCGGCCAGGATTCGGGACGGTCTGCGCCCGTTAGACGGTGGAGAGGTCCCATTCTTCGTAGATTTTGGGAACGTCGCTGATGAGACGCCGGGTGTAGGGTTGTTGAGGACGCAGGATCACATGATCGGCAGAGCCGCGTTCGACGAACTTGCCGTGCTCCATGATGTAGACGGTGTCGGAGACGTAGTAGGCCAGGCCGATGTCGTGAGTGATGAAGATCAGGGTCATGCCGGTTTCGTTGCGCAGATCGAGCAGGTAGTCCAGGATCGTGGCACGTGAGCAGGCATCAATCATCGAAGTTGGCTCATCGGCCAGCAGGATCTTGGGCTTCAGCAGGAAGATGCGGGCGATCATCAGGCGCTGCATCTGGCCGCCCGACAGCTCGAAGGGGTATTTGTTGGTCAATTCCTCGAACTTCAGGTTGACGAAGCGGCAGGCCTCGGTCATCGCTTCGACCTTTTTGGCGTGCGGCCAGTGACGGCCGCCGCGCATATGGATGCAATCGAGTAGCACGGCGTCAATCTTGCGGAAGATGTTGTACGACGAAAAGGGGTCTTGAAAGATGGCCTGGATGTTGCGCCAGTATTCCTGCTTCTTGCGCTGCGAGCCGATGTCACGTCGCTGTCCCTGGAAGAAGATGTCGCCTGCGGTAGGGTTGATGAGACCCAAGAGCAGCTTGGCCAGGGTGGTCTTGCCGCTGCCCGATTCGCCGACGATCGAAACGATTTCGCCTGTGCGAAAATCGAAATCTACATGATCCACGGCGACGGTTTTGCGGCGGCCAAATCCAAAGACCTTCGTCAGCCCCTGTCCGCTCAGGCAGGAGTTCGTTCGATCACTTGTCATGTTGATAGGCCTCCCTCAGGGTCGTTTCCGACAGGATGCAGCGATAGGCGCGGCCATGCTCCGCATCGTACAGCGGCACAGAAGTGGCCCGGCACTCCGGGCGCACCAATTTGCAGCGTTCGGCGAAGCGGCAGCCGGATGGCGGCTTCTTGAGATTGGGCGGCGTGCCGGGGATGGCGGTCAGTTTGACGTTGCGCAGCCCTCTTTCGGGCACGATGATCGAACCCATCAGGCCTTTGGCGTAGGGATGGAGAGGATCGAACACCACTTCTTTGGCCGCGCCCCGTTCGACGATCTGGCCGGCGTACATCACCATGATCTCGTCGGCGACGTTGTAGAGCAGCGGCAGCTCGTGAGTGATGAAGATCATGGATTTGACGAAGCCATTGGTCATCAGCCCCTTGAGCATCTTGATGACCATTTTCTGCGAAGTGACATCGAGCGCCGACGAGGGTTCGTCGGCAATCAGCACTTTGGGGTAGAGGATGACCGCCACGGCGATCACCGTGCGCTGTTTCATGCCGCCCGACAGTTCGACGGGGTATTTGTCCAGCACTTCGGGCGGCAGCCCCAGGGTCTGGAAGCAGGAACTGGCCAGGTCGCGAATCTCCTTCCTGGTCTTGTAGGGGTCGTGCGCTTGCACGACATCCTCGATGAAGTGGATGATTCTGCGGGTGGGGTTGAGCGCATTCATGGCCGCCTGGGGAATATAGGCAACTTCGGTTCCCAGGATGGACTTGCGCACGTCGTCTGGCTTCATGCCGGAGATGTTGCGCCCATTGATGATGATCTCACCGCTCGTGTAGTGCAGCGGCGGGAAGTAATAGCCCATCAAGCTGAGGGCCAGGGTTGACTTGCCGCAGCCCGACTCGCCGGCTATGCCGAGCGTCTTGCCCTCGGCAACCTTGAGCGATACGTGGTCAACCGCATAGATATCTTCGCGGAAGCGAGTGACGTACTTGGTGGTCAGTTCGCGCACTTCGAGTACAGCGTTGGTCATTGTCATCACCTAGTCCCGCAAGGCTGGATTGAAGACCTGATCGAGGCCGGTGTTCATCAGGTTCATCGAGAAGGTCACCAGGGCGATGGTGATGAGTACCGGTAAATAGGCCCACCATTTGTCCAGCACGTGCGCTTGATAGATCATGGCCCAGTGCATCATCAGCCCGAGCGTTGGCACCTCGGTGGTGCGCGGCCCCAGGCCGAGGATGGAGAGGCCGGCCTCGGCCAGGATGCCCGACGAGATTTGCAGAATCAGCGCCATCACCACGTAGGAGGCGACATAGGGCAGGATGTCGGTCAGCAAGATGTAACCGATCGAGTGCCCAGAGAGCTTGGAGAGGTTGACGTGGTCACGGTTGCGCAGCGACATGACCTGCGCCCGGACGGCTCTGGTGGTCCAGGGCCAGGCGGTCAGGCCGATGACGGTGGCGATGGTGAAGGCGCCGCGCTTGTCCTGGCCAATGCTGAACGAGATCAGAATCAGGAGGACGAAGGTGGGGATGACGATGATGAGGTTGGTGAAGAACATGATCAGATCGTCGGCAACTCCCCCGACGTAGCCGGCGGTCAGGCCAAGCGCCAGGCCGATGAGGGTGGCGATGGCGCCGGCCACGAAGCCGATTTGCAGCGAAACGGCGGTCGCTTTGACCAGCTCGGTCAGCACGTCGCGGCCGAAGTTGTCGGTGCCAAGCGGCAGGAGGCGCACGTTGGCGACCTGGCCGACATTGACGTAGGCGGTTTGGGCGACGGTTGCCTTTTGCTCCAAAGCGCCGGTGGTGGAATTCGGGGCGGCGATGATGGCGGCCTCCGTTGACAGCAGTCCCTGCAGGGCGGCATCGACGCGTTGGAAGTACCGCTGGCGGGCAAAGGTCATGCCCTCGATCTTCTTGTTGGGATCGTAACTGCTCTGCCACTGCGTCAGGAGTTGCTCGGTGTTGGCAATGTCAATCTGATCGGCCGGAATGCCGGCGACGATGAGCCATTCTTGCATGGCGAGACGGTCATCGTTGCTCAGCCGGCTGGCAATGCGCCTGGCCGCGGCTTCGTCCAGGTTGAGTGTGTAGGTCTCTGGGGCGTTGAGAGTGTCGTAGGCGTTGACATAGATGCCGGGCGGGAAGAAGGTGCCCTGGCCGATGATCTGCAAGGGGGGATCGGGCACGAAGAGCGGATAGAAGATGACGATGAGCAGGATGAGCGTGAAGATGGTAAATCCAACGACGAACTTGCCAGAGTGAAAGACCTGATGGAGTGTGTGTTTCATGGCGTCATTTCCCTTTGATTGGATCGAATCAGCAGTCGGGCGGTCGGGCAAGTGGGCCGACTCAATCGGACTGGGTGGCCTTGATGCGTGGATCAATGAAGCCATACAGGATTTCGATGACGAAGTTGGCAATCAACACCATCAGGGTGATGATGAGGGTGGCGGCGGAGATGAGTGGATAGTCCTGCCCCATGATGGCCTTGAGGAAGGTGGTGCCCAGGCCCGGGTAGCTAAAGACGATTTCTGCGACCAGCGCCCCGCCGACCATGGAGCCGATGGAGAGCGCCAGCCCGGTGACCTGCGGCAGCATGGCGTTGCGGAAGACGTAGCCGACGATTTTGCGGTCATTGATGCCCATGAAACGACTAAATTTGACATAATCTGCATTGAGTTCATAGATGGACATAGAGCGCATGCCGATGGCCTGGCCGCCGATGGCGATGACGACGATGGCCCAGAAGGGCAATTGATAGTGAACGATGGCAGAGCGGATGAAATCCCAACTGAAATTGGGGATCATGTCGAAGCCATAGCCGCCGGAGGCGGGAAACCACTTCAGGCGCACGGCGAAGAGGACGGTGAAGATGATGGCCATGCCGAACTGTGGAAAATTGCTGACGAAGAGGGCGACGGGCATGAGCACTTTGTCGAAGCCACCCTTGATGTAGGCGGCCAGGGCGCCGAGGGTGTTGCCGATGAGCCACCCGACGATAATGGCCGGGAACTGCAGGGCAATCGTCCACCAGATGGACGCGCCGATGACGTCGGCGACGGTGCGGGGGTACTGGCTGAAGGAGAAGCCAAAATCGCCGTGCAGGACATTCCTGAAATAAATGAGAAACTGTTCCGACATGGGCCGGTTGACGCCAAAGAGGTCGGCGTACTGCTGATAGATGGCCTGGATGCCGGTGGTGTTGGTCATGCCCTGGGCCAACCGGGAGACGATGGCGGCGACCGGATCTCCGGGCATGAGGCGCGGCAGGATGAAGTTCAACAGGAAGGCGAAAACGAACGTGACTGCGAACCAACCCAACTTGCTGAGGAAATAACCCCGATAGCCTTTCAACCGAACACCTCCATTCTGCGTCTGTGCGTCTGTGCGCCTATCCCTTCTGGCTTTTCTCTTTTTGGCGCTGACAGCGAGAGGGTGTGGCCGACCACTCGGCCACACCGATCTGTGCGTGATGCGCGGTCAGAGCGATCTGTGTGGGATGCGCGGTCATGCTGATCCGCCATGCCTTGCATGGTGCAAGACATGGCGGATTGTACTGTGTGTTGGTCTACTTGACAAGCTGCAGGTTGTACAGCCCGGCGATGCTCCAGCCATCGGTCAAGTCGAGCGGTGGGACGGGCGGGTTGGTGCCGTCGCCGTCATGGGGGAAGCTGGTCCAAACGCTCTCGTTGACGGTGTGGAACGACTGCGGGCGATACATGAGGGTGAAGGAGGGGATCTCGGTCAGGTAGAGCTTGACAAGCTCGGTGTAGGTTGCCTTCAGCTTGGCTGCGTCAGTTTCGGCGGGGATGGCGTTGATCAGCTTGTCGGCGGCGGGGTTGGAGTATTGGCCCCAGTTGCCGTTCCAGTTGCTGGCCATGCCGACGAATTCGGAACTGAGCAGTTTGCGGATGCGGCCCCAGGGTTGCGTGGGACCGGCGCCATCGCTCCACATCATGAAGATTTCGTAGCCGACGGGCAGGGGCGAGTCCGACTTGGTGACGACGGTTTGATAGACCGACCATTCGGGGTAGTTGGTGGTGATGTCAATGCCGATCTTCTTGCCGGCGGCAGCCACGACCTCGATGGCAGCTTGCCAGTCGGACCAGCCATTGGGGCAGGTGGCGACATAGCTGAGTTTTTTGCCATTGTATTCGCGCCAGCCGTCACCGTCAGTGTCCTTGATGCCGGCATCGTCGAGCAGCTTCTTGGCGCCTTCGATGTCGTTGCCGGCCCACTGCAGATCCTTGACGGCGTCGTGGTCATACATGGCCTGTTCGCCGGCGGTGGGGTTCATGAGCGAGCGCGGCACCTGGCTGAAGGTGGCGGACTGGTTGGTCATGGCGTTGGCGATGATGGTGGGGTAGTCAACGGCGATGGCGATGGCCTTACGCACGGCGACCTGATCGAGACCGGGGGCCTTCAGGTTGAAGAAGGCGGTCGGCAGGCTGGCGCCAATGCCATACGGCGCATCGGGCAGGTAGGTGGAGATGGGCAGATTCTGCTTGAGCCACAGATCCTGCACGTTGGAGTTGAATTGCTGGCTGACATCCACTTCGCCCGCTTGCAAGGCGGTGGTGCCGGCGGCGTTGTCCTTGAAGATGACATGGGCCAGGTATTTGGGGGCAGGCAACTTGCCCCACATGCTGGCGTCCTTGCCCCAATAGTTGTCATCGCGCACCATGACGACCTTGCTGTCGTCGGTGAAGAACTTGTGGTAGGGGCCAGAGTAGGCGACGTCTTCGGCGGGATCGGCCATGAGCTTGGTGGCGTCGCCGCCGGCGCGGGCTTCCAATGTCTGCGTCCAGGCTTTCTGGACAACGTAGTTGGTGCTGAGGTGAGCGGCCACGATGAGCGGGTTGATAGCCTTGCCGTTGGCATCCAGCTTGGCCTTGACGACGACGGTCTGGGCGTCTTTGGCCTCGACGTTCTCGATGTAGTCCTTGTTGCCGGCGCCGACCGGGGTGTTGTACTTGATGGCGGTGGCCCAGGTGTAGGCGACGTCCTCAGCGGTCACCGGCGTGCCGTCGTTCCATTTGGCGGCGGCCTTGATCTTGAAGGTGATTTCGGTGAGGGCGTCGTTCCAGGCGAAGGGGCCGTCGGCCAACAGCGGGTACTGTTTGCCGTCGAGCATGTTGTAGAGGTAGGGGGTTTCGAACATGGTGACGCGGGAGTTGTCCTGCTGGGCGATGGCGAGGGCGTTGTTGTTGCTGTTGGAGTAGGGATTCCAACCGACAACCGGGCCCCACTGCTGGCCGTTGAAGTAGAGGGTCTCGTTACGGGGCAGGGCGCCGGCATCGGGCGCTTTGGTCGGTTCGGGCGCTTTGGTCGGTTCGGGCGCTTTGGTCGGTTCGGGCGCCTTGGTCGGTTCGGGCGCCTTGGTCGGTTCAGGCGCCTTGGTCGGTTCAGGCGCTTTGGTCGGTTCGGCGACGGTCGGTTGTGCGGCGGGGGTGGCGGCGGGGCTGCAGGCGCTCAGCAGCGCGCTGACGATCAACAACAGAACTACCAGGGTATTCAAGCGAGTTTTCACGTTCTCCTCCAAGTAAGAGCAAGTGTCAGTGTCAAGTCAATTGGCTAACCAAAACAGGGGACAATGCATTGCAGATCAGGTTTTCAGGTGGGGCGCCTCCTTACACATGGTCTTTGGCCAGCGGTCGTCCGCTGGCGGCGAAGCGGCGCGCCTGACCGCAGGAGGCGCGCACGACAAGCTCGGTCGGCAGGACGATGTGCTGTGCGCCGATCCGGTTGTCCTGCTTCTGGTTGGACTGCAGCAGGTCAATGAGGGTGGAGGCTGCGGTGTATCCCAGGCGGTCAATCGGTTGGCGCACGGTGGTGAGCGGGGGGTCAACGGCCGAGGCGAGGGTGATGTCGTCGAAGCCGACCAGGGCGATGTCATCGGGCACGCGCAGGCCGGCGGCGCGCAGCGTCTTGAGTGCGCCGATGGCCATATTGTCGCTGGCAGCAAAGACGGCCTGGGGTGGGGAAGCGAGGTGCAGCAAGGTGGCCATGGCGCGCTGTCCACTCCACTCGGTCCAGTCGCCTTCCTGGATGTACTCTGGTGGCGCTTCCAGACCCACACTGCGCAGGCCGGCCAGATAGCCATCGCGGCGATCTAGCGAGGCGACCATGTCGAGTGGGCCGGTGATGGTGGCGATGCGTGTGTAGCCCAGGCGCGCCAGGTGCTGCACGGCCATGCCGGCGCCGCGCACGTTGTCGGCATCAATGGTTGTAATGTCGGTGCGTCCGGGGGCGCGGCCGATGAGGACGAAGGGAAAACGTTCGTCGAGCAGGCGCGCGACGAGATCGTCGCCGGTCATGGCCGAGGCGACGATCAGCCCATCCATATGACCGGCCCGGATCAGACGGCGAAAGGCGTCGTCGGACTGGTGCAGCATGAGTGAAAGCATGAGGTAGTAGCTGTGTTCATCGCAGGCCAGGGCGATGCCCTGGATGAGGGTGGGGAAGTAGGGGTCGGAAAAGACGGCGTGCAGGGTCTGCGGGATGACTAGCCCGATGATGCGGCTGCGGCGGCTGGCGAGGGCACGCGCCGCGGTGTTGGGGTGAAAATCATGCTCTGCGATGAGCTGCAAGACGCGTGCGCGCGTCTCGGCGTCTACGTAGGGAGCATTGTTGATGACCCGCGAGACGGTGGAGCGAGAGACTCCGGCCAGCCGGGCGATTTCTTCCAGCGTCATGATGACTCATCTCCCTGAGAGCGCTCCCCGATCAGGGTGTGGGGTGACGCTCTGAGTTGCACGAACCAGTCACGGATTGGCCCATTGGAGGGCTTTGCGATCACCGAATATCGTCGAAAACCAACAAGAACCGTCGGGTATTGCCGGGGCGATTGTCGAGAATAGGGAAGAAAGGGCGTCATTGGGGGGATCGAGCGGGAACGTCACCGTTGTGCATGTGGGAGCGCTCCCAGACACGCCTACTATACCACACGGTGGGCGCGTTGTCAAGCGGCCAATGTCTGCAGCCGGATGTCGTGACTTGCACATCTGGCCTGTTATGGTGTATCCTATGCCAGTGACCGTACCTGGCCAGCCGGCTTTCTCCATTGTTTCTGATAATTTCTGATACTGCGAGGAAAAGACATGCAAGTCGAAACACTGACCCTTCTTGACAACCGCACCGGAAGCTCTTACGAGCTTCCCATCACCGACGGCGCCATCCGCGCCATGGACCTGCGCCAGATCAAGACTGGCCCCGACGATCATGGGTTGACATCCTATGATCCGGCTTTTCTCAACACCGCATCCTGCCATAGCAAGATCACCTACATTGACGGCGACAAGGGCATCCTGCGCTACCGCGGCTACCCCATCGAGCAACTGGCCGAGCAGTCCACCTTCCTGGAGACGGCCTACCTGGTGCTCTACGGCGAGCTGCCCACGCAGGCGCAGTTGAAAGCCTGGGAAGACGCGATCAAGAATGAAGCAATGGTGCACGAGAGCATTCGCCACTTCCTCAACGCGTTTCGCTACGACGCCCATCCCATGGGCACGCTGGTCGGCACGGTGGCCGCGCTGTCAACGTTCTATCCGGACGCCCACCATGTCGAAGACCCGGCAGTGATCGAGCGGCACACGCTGCGCCTGGTGGGGATGATGCCCACCCTGGCAGCCTTCGCCTATCGCCACTCGATGGGCTTCCCCTACGTCTACCCCGACAGCAGCCTCAGCTACACGGGCAATTTCCTGAGCATGATGTTCAAGATGCAGCAGGATCGCTACCAACCCAGCCCGGTTTTGGAGCGGGCGCTGGATGTGCTGTTCGTTCTGCACGCCGACCACGAGCAGAACTGTTCCACCAGCACCATGCGCGTGGTGGGCAGCACCTATGCCGATCCCTACGCGGCCGTGGCCGCGGCAGCTTCGGCGCTGTTTGGGCCGCTGCATGGCGGCGCCAACGAAGCCGTTCTGCGCATGCTGAACGAGGTGGGTCACGTCTCCAGCGTCCCCGATTTCATCCAGAGCGTCAAGCGCGGCGACCGGCGGCTGATGGGCTTCGGTCACCGCGTCTACAAGAACTACGACCCGCGCGCCAGCATCATCAAGCGCGTAGCCCACGAGGTCTTCGAGGTCACCGGTCGCAATCGGCTGCTGGACATCGCCACCGAACTGGAGACGATCGCTCTGAACGACAGTTACTTCGTCGAGCGCAAGCTGTATCCCAACGTGGACTTCTACAGCGGCGTCATTTACCAGGCGTTGGGCCTGCCCACCAACATGTTCACCGTCATGTTCGCCATCCCGCGCACGATCGGCTGGCTGGCCCAGTGGCGCGAAGGGTTGGCCGATCCTGAGCAGCGCATCTCGCGGCCGGCCGAATACTACACCGGTACGGCCGAGCGCCAACAGTATGTGCCCATTGACCAACGCCATACCGGCGCAAAGGCCGCAGAGCACATCCCGCAATCCGAAGGCAGCCTGACCATCAGCGACAATCGCACCGGCAAAGTCTACGAGTTGGCGATCAGCGACGGCACAATCAGGGCCAACGACCTGCGCAAGATCAAGGTGAACGCCGACGATTTTGGCATCATGAGCTATGATCCGGCGTTCTTCAACACCGCCTCATGCCGCAGCGCCATCACCGAGATTGATGGGACCAGGGGCGTTCTGCGCTACCGCGGCTATCCGATCGTACAGTTGGCCGAGCACTCGAATTTCCTGGAAACGGCCTATCTGTTGATCTACGGCGAGCTGCCGACGCAGGAAGAGCACGATCAATGGGTGTACGATATCAAGCATCACACGCTGCTGCACGAGAACATTCTGACCTTCATCAATGGCTTCCCGCACGACGCCGACCCCATCGGCATCATGATCGGCGTCGTCTCCGCCCTATCCACCTTCTATCTGGACGCCCGCAACGTCTCAGATCCGGTTTCGGTGGAGATGCAGACGCGGCGCTTGATTGCCAAGATGCCGACCATCGCAGCTTTCGCCTATCGCCATTCACTGGGGCTGCCATACGTCTATCCAGCCGACGAACCGACCTACACCGGCGACTTCCTGCGCATGATGTTCAAGCGCATGGAGAGGGGCTACCGGCCCAATCCGCTGTTCGAGCGGGCGCTGGACACCCTGTTCATCCTGCACGCCGACCACGGCCAATCCACCTCGGCCACCACCATGCGCATGGTGGGCAGTTCGCGCGCCGATCCGTTCGTCGCCGTAGCAGCGGCGATTGCCGCGCTGCGCGGGCCTAAGCACGGCGGCGCTACCGGCAAGGTGCTGACCATGCTAGACGAGATCGGCCAGCCCGGTCGTGTGCCGGCCTTCATCGAGGCGGCCAGGCGCAGCAAGAAGTTGGTGATGGGCTTCGGCCACCGCGTCTACAAGACATACGACCCGCGCGCAACGCTGGTGCGCAAGCTGGCTCATGAAGTCATCGCGGCCAGCAGCCAGACGACGCGGCTGGATGTGGCCCTGGAGCTGGAACGCGTCGCCTTGCAGGATAGCTACTTTGTTGACCACTACCTGTTCCCCAACGTTGATTTCTACACGGGCGTGATCTACAGCGCCATTGGCTTGCCCGACAGCATGTTCACCGTGCTCTTTGCCATCGCGCGCGCGGCTGGCTGGCTGGCGCAATGGCGCGAGTTGATCGTTGACCCCGAACAAAAGATCGCCCGCCCGCGCCAGGTCTACGATGGCGTGTGGCTGCGCGACTATGCGCCCATCAGTCAGCGTGGCTGAGACTTGAGCAACACAGAGTCTTCGCTGGCCGCGCCCAACTCGAAAACCGTCGCTGGGCCGCGCCTGGGCGAGTTCGTCGCCATGATGGCGCTGATGATGTCGCTGGTGGCCATGTCCATTGACACCATGCTGCCCGCTCTCTCCGCCATCGGCGCCGAGTTGGGCGCGGCAAGTGACAACGCCAGCCAGTTAGTGGTGACCATGATCTTCCTGGGGCTGGCGCTAGGGCAGCTCTTCTACGGCCCACTGTCCGACAGTGTTGGACGCAAGCCGGCCATCGCCCTGGGCTATGCGGTCTTTGCGGCCGGTTCGCTGCTATCCATCTTTGCCGTCAGCTTTCCGATGATGCTGGCGGGCCGTCTGCTGCAAGGGCTGGGCATGGCCGGCCCGCGCAGCGTCTCCCTGGCGTTGATCCGCGACCGTTTCGAGGGCCGCGCCATGGCCCAGGTCATGTCCTTCATCTCGGTGGTCTTCATCCTGGCGCCGATCATCGCACCCAGCTTTGGCCAGATCATCCTGCTGGTTGCGGACTGGCGCGCGATCTTTGCGGCCCTGCTCCTGTTGGCCATCGTCTCGCTGTTATGGTTCCTGTGGCGTCAACCTGAGACCCTGCCGGCCGCCCGGCGCACGCCGTTGTCGGCCCGACGCGTGGGTCGCGGGCTGCGCAATGTGCTGACTCTGCGTGCGGCGCTGGGCTACACGCTGATGGCTGGCTTGATCTCAGGTGCGTTCCAGGGCTATCTCAGTTCGGCGCAGCAGATCTTTCAATTTCAGTATGGGTTGGGAACGCTCTTTCCTGTGATCTTCGCCATCAACGCGGTGGCGCTTGGCCTGGCCTCGTTCACTAACGGCCGGCTGGTCATGCGCCACGGCATGCGCACCCTGGCGCAGCACGCGTTGACCATCCTCTGCGTGCTGGCGCTCGTCTTCGCCGGCATTGTCTGGCGCATGGGCGGACAGCCGCCGCTGTGGTTGTTCATGGCTTTTCTGCTGCCCACGTTCTTCTGCGTAGGCGTCATGTTTGGCAACATGAACGCGCTGGCCATGCAGCCGCTGGGCCACATCGCCGGCCTGGGCGCGGCGGTGGTCGGCTCACTTTCGACCTTGCTGGCCACACCGCTGGGCATGGTCATCGGCCAGGCCTACAACGGCACGATCACACCGCTGATCATCGGCTTCGCGGTGCTTGGGTTGGGCGCGTTGGCCCTGATGCGCTGGGCGGAAGGCGCACGAGCGCCTGCATCCGGAAAACCAGAAACCGCCGGCCCTGAGCGATGAGAAGAATGTCGTTGTTCAGCCAGGCGTCGCCGCCCATTTCAATCGGCGGCTGGCACGCCTCGAACCTCCTGAAGTGGGTTGCCCGGATTGCGCCATGTTCAGCCTGTTTTTGCGGGTTTCTTCGCGCCAGGCGTCGAATTCATCCGACGGTAGCTGCCTGAGCAGCTACGATCTGGCCATGCGCTGCCCAAGTTGTGCGCCCGCGGCGCTGGCGAATTGCACGGATGGCGTCATGCGGCTATAATGGCCGTCATCGGCGAGCGCCGATTGGGGGCAGCGGCCTCTTAATTTTCCGATGGGAGACGATGCATCGTTCATGGACACGCTGACGCTGATTCTCTTCATTCTTGGCCTCGGCATCTTGATCGCCGGCGCCGAACTACTGGTGCGGGGCGCCTCGCGCCTGGCGGTCGGTTTCGGTATTTCTCCGCTGATCGTTGGCCTGACGGTCGTCGCTTTTGGCACCAGCGCACCCGAAATGGCTGTCAGCGTCGGCTCGGCGTTGGGTGGTCAGGCCGATCTGGCCGTGGGCAACGTGGTGGGCAGCAACATTGCCAACGTGCTGCTCATCTTGGGCGCATCCGCCGTCATTGGTGCGCTCACCGTGGCGCAGCAGCTCGTGCGTCTCGATGTGCCGCTGATGATCGCCGTCTCCTGTCTGCTGTATGTCATGGGGTTGAATGGCACGATCGGACGCCTGGAGGGGATTTTGCTCTTTGCCGGCATCGTGGCCTATATTGTATTTGCCATTCGCCAGAGCCGGCGTGAATCTGCGCCTGTGACCGCCGAATACGAACAAGAGTTTGGCAATGGCGGGCGTTTGAGCCTGCGCCAGGCGCTGACCAACGTCAGCCTGGTCGTGGTGGGCCTGGGGATGTTGGTGGTCGGGGCCGATTGGCTGGTGGATGGCGCGGTCAGCCTGGCGCGGGCGCTCGGTTTCAGCGAGCTGGTGATCGGGTTGACAGTCGTGGCTGTTGGCACATCGCTGCCGGAAGTCGCCACCTCGCTGGTTGCCAGCGTGCGCGGCGAACGTGATATCGCCGTGGGCAACGTGGTGGGCAGCAACATCTTCAACATCCTGGCCGTGTTGGGCCTGGCCTCCATTGTCGCGCCCGGCGGCGTCGCCGTGTCGTCCGCCGCGCTGCGCTTCGACATCCCCTTCATGATCGCCGTGGCCGCGGCCTGCCTGCCTGTCTTCTTCGTTGACTACCGCGTGTCACGTTGGGAAGGTGCGCTCTTCCTGGCGTACTACGTTGCCTATACCCTCTACCTGGTTTTGGACGCCTCTGGCCATAGCGCCCTATCGCTCTACAGCAGAGCGCTGTTTGGCTTCGCCGCGCCCCTCACTGCCCTGACGCTCATCGTGCTGGCCGTTCGTCACTGGCGCCAGCGCCGGGCTGAAGCGTCCGGCGCGGCGCCCCAATGAAACCGGCGCTGTTTGGCGCCGGCCTCTTGCGTCATTTGCCCAAGTGCCTGGCCAGGAAGTCGAGCACGAGCTGCAGGTTAGCGGCCTGGCTGAACTGAGTGCCGCCATGCCCTGCGCCCTCCAGCAGGGTGAAGGTGACCTTGTCGCCCAACAACGGTGCGAGCGCATCGTACAGGAGTTGCCCCTGCTGCGGCGGCACGTTGCAGTCGGCCGTGCCGTGTTGGATCAAGAAGGGCGCCGCTGTCGCCGAAACGTAGGTGATGGGATTGGCGGCCTGCGCCTGTTCCGGTACGGTTTGGATGGGTGCGCCGAGCAGCATGGATTCGGGCGAGTTTGCTGCATCATGGTTGACCGGACAGGAAGTGCCGGCAAACTGCTTGTCCATCTGCAGGAAATCGGTCGGCCCAAACCAATCTACCACCGCTTGCACACAGCTCGATTGATCCGCATGGCCCAGGTCTGCCCCTTCCAACGCTGCTACGCCGCAGGATGTGCCCAAGAGGGCCGCCAGATTGCCGCCGGCCGACTGGCCAAAGGCAGCGAAACGCTGCGGATCGAGTTTGTATTGGGCCGCGTTGGCGCGCAGCCAACGCACGGCGGTCTTGACATCTTGAATCGGCGCCGGGTATTTCGCTTCGCCGCTCAGACGATAGTTCACACTGACGACGGCGTAGCCAGCGGCCAGCAGTTCATCGCCCGCCGCCGGGTTGGCCTTGTCGCCCGTCACGAAGCCGCCGCCATGAATGACGATGACAACGGGGAACGGTGAGCTGCCTTCCGGCAGGTAGATGTCCAGCTTCTGTGCGTCAGAGCCGGTGGCATAGGCCAAATCTTTGTATGTTGGGGTCGCTTGGATGGCGGTTTGACCCCCGCCGCCGCGTCCGGCTGGCAGGACCGATTGGGTTGGCGTGGCCGCCGTGGCCGGCGCCGTGCTTGTCGCCGGCGCTGCTTCCGTGGCCGCGGCGGCCGGCGCGGCAGTCGGCGCGGCCGGCGCGGCAGTCGGCGCGGCCGGCGCGGTGGACGCACAGCCCGTCATGAGCGCGCTGACCAGTAGAACCAATGTGAGGCCGATGAGCAGACGGTTCGCCGTGCGGCTCCGTCGCAACGTTACGGTGGGGGCCATTCGTACTTGAGTTGACATCAAAATCTCCTTATTCGTTCAGTCGTGATGGATCATCACGTTGCTGATTGTGGCCCGAAAATCTGAAGAAATCGTCAAGACGATCTGAGAAAAAAGCAAGCGATTTGGCCACTGCCGGCTGGCTCCGGTACAAGATCAGGTCAACTTGACAGTTTCTTGAGAATTGCGTGGTAGAACAGGCGTAGATTCAGAGAATCACAGAATCAAAGAATCGAATCAAAGCGAACGAAGGGATGAACTTTTCTATGCCACCACGGATCCTCGTCGTTGACGACGACAAATCTATCGCCAGGGTCTTGCGCGGCTATTTGGAACAGGCCGGCTATCAGGTGTTGACCGCCGCCGATGGCCAGGCGGCGCTGCACGTGCTGCGGCGTGAACGCCCCGACCTGGTCATCCTGGACCTGATGATGCCGAACCTGGACGGCTGCGAAGTGACGCGCCTGGTGCGGGCTGACCATACACTGGCGGCAACGCCCATCATCATGCTGACTGCGCGCGTCGAAGATACCGACAAGATCGTCGGTTTGGAGCTGGGCGCCGATGACTATGTGACCAAGCCATTCAATGCGCGCGAGGTGACGGCGCGGGTCAATGCACTGCTGCGACGCACCCGCCTCGATCAACTGTCGTGTGCGGCGCCGCGTGTGTTGACGGCCGGGGCGCTGCAGCTCGATCGTGATCGTCACATCTTGACGGTCAATGGGCAGCGCGTGGAGTTGACGCGCACCGAGTTCAGTCTGCTGACGGCATTCATGGAAAATCCCGGCTATACTCTGACGCGCGATGACCTCCTGGAGAAAGCGCTCGGCTACGCTTACGAGGGACTGGGGCGGGCGCTCGATACGCACATCCGCAATCTGAGGCGCAAGATCGAACCCGACCCCGATGCACCGATCTACATCCAGACGGTGTATGGGGTTGGCTACCGTCTGGCAGGAGATTCCCTGTGAACCGTCTGTGGGTGCGGTTGAGCCTGATGATTGGCGGCGTGCTCTTTCTAGTCTTCTTCTTGCAGTTCGTTTCGATCATGCTGTCGCCCGATTTCGATACCTTGCCAGCAGATGACGCCGAGATCGGCGCCGGTGCACCGCTTGCTGACGGCGGGCCAGGGGCAGCCAGTCGCGCCGAGATTGCCGGCCGCCTGGTAGATTTCATGGCTCTGTCGGCGGCGGTCGGGCTGGTGGCTGGTGTCGTCATCGGCCGCGTCGTCAGCGCTCCGATCAGCCATCTTGTCACCGCCGCCCAAAGCATTGGGCAGGGAAACCTGGCGGTGCGCGTGGCGCCAAATGGCAGCCGGGAAATGCACGATCTGGCCGGCGCCTTCAACAAGATGGCGGATGACTTGCAGCGCGCCGAGACGCTGCGCAACAACCTGATGGCCGATGTGTCGCATGAACTGCGCACCCCGCTGACAGTGTTGGAGGGCAACCTGCGTGCGGCGCTCGATCACGTCTATGCCCTGGACGAAGCCGAGATTGCCAATCTCTACAGCCAGACACGCCATCTGATCCGGTTGGTCAACGATCTGCGTGAATTGGCGCTGGCCGAAAATCACCAACTGCCGCTGGAGAAGCAACCAACTGATCTGAACGCACTGATCGCCGAGACGCTGCAAGCCATCGAACCGTTGGCGATGGAGAAGGGGGTGCGTCTGGTCAACGACGACGTGACTGAACTGCCCGAACTGTTCGTTGATCCAATCCGTATACGCCAGGTCTTGTTCAATTTGCTCTCCAATGCGCTGCGGCACACACCGGCTGACGGCGTGGTGACGGTGCGCGGCGCTGCGACGAGCGGGGAAGTCCATCTCATTGTGCAAGACACCGGGGACGGACTGACGCCCGCACAACTGGCGGCGGTTTTCGATCGTTTCTATCGGACCGATCGTTCGCGCAGCCGTGAAACGGGCGGCGCCGGGCTTGGACTGGCCATTGTCAAGGCGCTCGTCGAAGCACATGGCGGTCGCGTGCAGGTGACAAGCGCCGGCCAGGGGCGCGGCTGCCAGTTTACCGTCAGTTTGGCGAACAATTCCTTCCGGCATATAATGGCAGAACCGACTGATTGATCAATCCTCGACTGGACTGGAGACCTGGCTTGCCCACGGAGGTGCAACGACATGGATGCAACCGACTCGCGACCCAAACAGACGATCCGCGTGTTGATCGTGGACGACCACGCCGTGGTGCGGCAGGGCTTGCGCACTTTCCTCGAACTGCACGACGCGGCTGATTTGCCGATCCAGGTCGTGGCCGAGGCGGCCAACGGCGTTGAAGCCGTCGAAGCGGCGCGACACACACAGCCCGACATTGTCCTGCTCGATCTGTTGATGCCACAGATGGATGGCATCCAGGCCACTGCCAGGATCATCGCCTGCAGCCCGCACACGCGGGTCATCATCCTGACCAGCTTCGGCGAAGAAGACAAAGCGTTGCCCGCCATTCGCGCCGGCGCCCAGGGTTATCTACTCAAGGATATTCCACCCGCCGAGTTGATCCAGGCGGTGCGCCAGGTCTATCTCGGCAATGTGCAACTGCATCCCCAGGTGGCCAGACAACTGATGTCAGTTGTAGCAGCGCCGCCTGTTGACCGTCCCGCCGATGCGGATCATGAAACGCTGACCGGTCGCGAGCACGAGGTGCTCGATCTGGTCGCCGATGGCCTGAACAATCGCGAGATCGCCGAGAAACTGGTCATCAGCGAGAAGACGGTCAAGACGCACGTCAGCAACATCCTGAGCAAACTCGGTCTGGCTGATCGCACGCAGGCCGCCATCTACGCCTTGCGGCGCGGCTCGTCTCCAGCAAGAAAATGATGCGCACAGCCGGCGTCTTCTTGATTTTCGCCGTCGTCACCGTGCGCGGTATTGTCGTCTTCTTGGCGACGCCGCGCTTCCCGCCGTTGCTTGCGCTGCTCGCCGCCTATGGGGCGCTTCTGCTGATCACGACCTGGCTCATCCAGCGCCGCTCGCCGGCTCCTCTATCGGCGCGGGGCCAGGCATGGGCGTTGGCCTACCTGATCGCCCAAGCCGCGCTGGCGTTGCAGTTGTTGGCCATCTCCGATTACAAAGATTTCTTTGCCCTGCTCTTCATCCCACTGAGCCTCGCTGCGGTTTCCATGTTTGGCGGACGGTTTGGCTTTCTGTGCATCGCCGGTTTCGTGTTAGCGATGATCGCTGCATTTCAGTTTTCGGACGAGGGCCGCCTGTTTGGTCTGGCGATGGGGATGCTCTACAGCGGCCTCTGCGTTTTGTTTGGCGGCTATGCCGTGCAAGTGCGCCGGGCCGAAGCGATGCTCGACCACAACCGGCGCGCCTTTGCCGGGCTGCAAGCTGTGCACCGCCAACTGCAAGGTTTCACCGATCAGGCGACGCACCTGGCCGTGGAGCAGGAGCGCAACCGGCTGGCGCGTGATCTGCACGATTCGGTGACGCAGACGGCGTTCAGCATGAATTTGACCGCCCAGTCTACCCGCCTGCTACTGGAAAAAGACCCCTCCCGCGCCGCTGACCAGTTGCTGCGTCTCGAAACGCTGGCGGCCAATGCCCTGGCCGAGATTCAGACCCTGGTGACACAGTTGCGCCCGCCTTCCGCGACCGAAGAAGGGCTGCCCGCCGCGCTGCGCCGCCTGGCGACTGAACGGCAGGCGCGAGATGGCCTGGAGATCAATTTGGAAATCAGCGGCGATAGCCTGCCGCTTTCCGCAAGCGAAACCGCCGGGCTGGTCGCCATCACCCAGGAGGCGCTGACCAACGTCGCCAGGCACAGCGGCGTGCAGCAGGCGACCGTTCGCTTTGATCTGGCAGCCGGTGCGGCGTTCCTGGAAATCGCAGATCGCGGGCATGGCTTTGCGGCGCAAGCCGTCCCGCCGCGCGGTCACCTGGGCCTGGCGGGCATGGCCGAGCGGGCGCGTGAGATCGGCTGGCGTTTGCAGGTCGCCACGCAGCCCGGCCAGGGAACGGCCGTGCGCGTGACGCGAGAGCAGCCGGGAGGGGCGTCATGAAATCGGCCAATCCGGCGCGCGGCTATCAGGGCGGCTATTTGGTCGGTTTCGTCATCATCTTTGCGGTGGCGCTGCGCCTGCTGATCTTCTACCGCGCCCGCGCCGTGGTGTTCCTGCCGATGCTGGGGTACAGCCTGCTCTACGTGATCGAACCGTGGCTGTTGCGCCGCTGGCCCGCAAGCCGCTGGCTCTACTTCCCTCTGCAGGTTGGGCTGGTGATGCTGCTCACCCGCCTGCGCCCCTTCCTCGATATTCAGAACCTGCTCTTCATCCCGCTGGCCATGCAGGTGGTGCGCACGTTGAGCGGCCGCATGGCAGCGCTCTGGCTGGCCGTCTTCGTCGCCTTGATCGGCGCGGCCCTCCTGGCCGGCATGACCTGGCCGGAGGCGCTGGCCGTTCTGCTGCTCTTTCTGGCCAGCGCCGCCTTCTTGATCTCCTACGATCTGCTGTACGTGCGGACGCAGGCCGAAGAGGCCGAAAGCCGGCGGCTGCTGGCGGCGCTGCAAGTGGCGCATCGCCAGTTGCAGGACTACGCCCGCCAGACGGAGACGCTGGCCGCGGCACGCGAACGCAACCGGCTGGCGCGCGAACTGCACGATTCGGTCAGCCAAACGATTTTCAGCATCCGCCTGACGGCGCAGGCGGCGCGCCTTCTGCTTGAACGGGAGCCGGCCCGCGTGCCTGCGCTGGTCGAACGCTTGCAGACGATGACCAGCGATGCGCTGGCAACGCTGCGCTCGCTGATTGCCGCCCTGCGGCCCTGACCGCCGCATGACGCAGCGCCTCGATCCGCAGCCTGCGCCATCTCCAGCCTGCCTCTGCGTCCTCTGCCCCAATCCACGATCTACATCTCCAGTCGTAGCGGTGTATCGGTCTTGCGACCGATAACAGATTCCTGCTCACGCCAGATGCGCCGGAGCCGGTCGGATGGTACACTGAATTTGGAGTTTCCGAGAAAGGAGTTCATCATGGAGACCCAAACTTCTCGACGCCGGCACGACCTGGATTGGCTGCGCACCCTGGCGTTTGCGGGCGTGTTTTTCTACCATTGTGCGCGTTTCTTCGACAGCAACGACTGGCATCTCAAGAATGTTGAAAGCAGCCCTGTGATTGACATGTTCACCGGTCTGTTCAACGCGTGGGGGATGCCGTTGATCTTTCTGATTTCCGGCGCCAGCATCTTCTTCGCCCTGCGTCCTGGCGCCGCCCTGCGCTTCTTGCGCGACCGTTTCGTGCGGTTGCTGGTTCCGCTGGCGATTGGCATCGTCGTCCTGGCGCCTCCCCAGGTCTACCTGGAGCGGCTGAGTCACGGCGCTTTTCAGGGAACCTTCTGGCAGTTTCTGCCACGCTTCTTCACGAGCGATTTCGCCTGGACCGGCGTCCACCTGTGGTATCTCGAATATCTCTTCCTCTTCACGCTGGTGCTGCTGCCGCTCTTCGTCTGGTTGAAACGGCCGGCTGGGCAGCGCCTGATCGAAGCGATCGCACGTTTTTCCACTCCGCCCGGCGCAACCCTGCTCTGGATTGTGCCCTATGTGCTGTTGTTCGTTTCGATCGATCCGTTCGGCCTGCTGCGGCCCGCCCTGTCGGAAGCCGCTCTGCGCCTGGTCATCTATCCTTTGTTCCTGGTCTACGGATTCCTGATCTATGCGAGTCAAGGCATCCAGCAGGCCATCGTGCTTCGACGGCGTGCAGCGCTCGTGCTGGCGCTGGCGCTCACCCCGTTCATGCCGCTGATCACACTGGCCATCGAGGCATGGGGCTGGCAGCTCGACTGGCTGACCTTCACGCTGGTGATGTTTGTGGTCGTGCTGCTGGCCTGGTGCTACTTGCTGGCGATTTTCGGCTATGGCATACGTTACCTGGTTGGCGGTTCACCGGCGCTGACCTACGCCAACGAGGCTGTCTTGCCCTTCTACATCCTGCACCAGCCGGTGATTCTGTTGATCGGTTCCTTCGTCGTGCCGCTGGCGCTGCCGATTGCCGTCAAGTACGCGATCATTGCCCCGCTGGCCTTCGGCGTCACATTGGGGTTGTACGAATTTGGCATCCGCCGTTGGAACCTGGCGCGGCGCGCCTTTGGCCTCAAGCCGCGCGAAAGGGGTCAGGTATGGCAGGCAGCAGTCAACACCTCGTCCGCGTCTTGATCGTGGACGATGCCCTTGAGGTCCGGCGCGATCTACGCACTGCGCTGACGTTGACCGGCCAGATCGAGATTGTGGGCGAGGCGGCCAATGGGCTGGAGGCGCAGCGCCTGGCCGCCAGCCTGCAGCCCGATGTTGTGTTGCTGGATCTGGAGATGCCCGTCATGGACGGCTACCAGGCGGCGCGCCAGATCAAGGAACATTGTCCCGCCTGCCGGGTGCTGGCCCTGACGGTGCACGGCTACGATTCGGCCCGCCGGCGCGCCATCGAAGCGGGCATGGATGGCTTTCTCATCAAAGGCGCGCCGTTGGAGAGTCTGGTGCAGTGGATTGTGGAAGGAGGGAGGAGGAAGTAGGGAGTAGGGAGTAGGAAGTAGGGAGTAGGAAGGAGGAAGTAGGAAGGAGGAAGTAGGAAGTAGGAAGGAGGAAGTGGGAAGTGGGAAGTAGGAAGTGGGAAGTGGGAAGTGGGAAGTGGGAAGTGGGAAGTGGGAAGGTCGAGCGTCTGGCCGACGGCGCTGGCGGGACAGACATGGGTGTTGCGTCGTTTAGGCCACCCAATCGCTACTGCAGAGCGCGATCAGGGTGTCGAAGACGACGCGCAGGCCCAGGCCCAGGTTGGCGCGGCTGATGCGTTCATCCGGGCCATGGATGCCGCGCAGTTCGGTCTCGTCCAGGACGATGGGCGCCAGGCCATAGGTCGGCAGGCCGCGGCTGCGCAGCCATCGCCCATCGGTGCTGCCGCCCACCTGCAGGGGGCCGACGTGCGCGCCCGGCACGTGACGCCGCAGCACGCGCTGCAATGTGATGTAGAGCAGATTGCTGGTGGACGAGATGAGCGAAGCGTCGGCGCCCGCCTCCACCACCGTCACGCCGACGCGCCGATCGTCCAGCGTGTGCACGAGTTGGGCGACGAACGCCTGCGGGTCTCGGCCCGGCAGCAGGCGCACATCGAGCACGGCGGTCGCTTCGCCGGGAATCACATTGTCCTTTTCGCCGCCGCGCACGATGGTGACACTGACCGTATCGCGCAACATGGCCGCCAATTGGGGCTGCGCCGCCAGCCGGGCGCGCGCCAGCGGCGCCGTCAGACGCAGCAAAGGGCGGCGCAGAAGCCAGCGCTGCCAGCCGCCCAGCGCCCCGCTGACGCTTTCCAGCATCTCCGCCACCACCGGTGTAATCTCGCCCGGCTGCTGCCAGGCTGCCAGGCGCACGATGGCCTGTGCCAGGATTTCATTGGCGTTCTGACGGTGCGGCGCCGAACCGTGACCCGACTGGCCATGCGCCGTCAGGCGCAGTGTCAGGCTCTGCTTTTCGGCCACCGCCACGCCGAAGAACGGCGCTGCGCCAAAGACCCCCTGCACGCCAAAGCCGCCCTCGCCCCAGGCCGTTGCGCCCGCCAACCGTTCGCCCCATTGCCGCAACGCACAGATCATACCCGCCGCGCTGTTGGCCTCTTCGTCGGCCACCGCCAGGTAGAATACGTCACGGTTGCGTGGGCGACCGCTGGCCCGCAGGAGACCCAGACCAAGCAGGTGCATGATGCCCAGGCCTTTGGTGTCGAGCGCGCCGCGGCCGTAGATGAAACCGTCCCTTTCGATCCCGCCGAACGGATCGCACGACCACTCGGCGGCGTCGGCGGTCACCACGTCCATGTGATGCGTCAAGAGCAGCGGCGGTTGGCGCACATCATCACCCGGCAGGCAGGCCAGCAGATTGGCGCGTCCGGGCGCCGGCGCCATCGTTTCGACGGCCAGCCCCTGCTGACCGCAAAGATCGGCCAGGAACGCCGCTGCGGCGGCTTCCTGGCCAGGTGGGTTGGTGGTATCGAGGCGTAAGTAAGCGGCCAGCAGAGCGCCGGCCTGCGCCGTCAGTTGATCCCAGTCAGGCGCAAAGATCGTATCTGTCATCGAACGCCCTCTGGATGCTGCGAAATCAATCGTTCAAGGCAGCCAGGCGCTCGGCCAGGCCGGCTCGCTGTTGCTGCCAATCGGCCAGACGGGCGCGCTCGCGCGCCACCACCTCGGCCGGCGCACGGGCGACGAAACTGTCGTTGGCCAACGTGCGCTCGACGCGCTCCAGGCTGGCGGTCACCTGGTCCAGTTCGGCCTGCAGCCGCGCCCGTTCGGCGCTGGCATCCACCATGCCCGCCAGCGGCAGGTAGCAGGTCACACCGCCGACCACCAGGGTCATCGCCTGGGCGGGCGCGGGTAGGGTGCTGGTCACGATCAGCCTCTCCGGCTGCAGGCGCGCCAGGTTAGCCAACACCTCACGCTGCGACGCAAACAGATCGAGCAGATGGCTCTGTTCGCCTGTCACGATCTGCGCCGTGATGCGCCTTCCCGGTTCGACCTTCGCTTCGGCGCGGGCGTTGCGGATGGCGCGCACCACCTCCTGCACGCGCTCGAAATCTTCGCCGGCCGCAGCGTCCATCTGCCCGGCCGCGGGTGTTGGCCAGCGTTGCACGATCAGCGCCGGGGGCCAGTCGAGCTGACCGTAGGCTGCCGCCGGGGCCTGCTGGCAGAAACTGCGCAGATGCTGCCAGATCTCCTCCGTCACGTAGGGGATGAAGGGGTGCAGCAGGCGCAGTGCCTTTTCCAACACCTCCACCAGCGTCTGCGCCGCGCTGAGCGCCGTCGCCGGGTCGTTCAGTTCGGCCTTGGCGATCTCGATGTACCAGTCGCAGTAATCGCCCCAGAGGAACTCGTAGGCCTGGCGTCCTGCCTCGCCATACTGGTAAGCCTCGAACAGGCGCGTCGTCTCCTCGATCGTGCGCTGCAGGCGGTTGCGCACCCATCGTTGCGCCAGCGTCGGCTGCGCCGGCGCGTCGAAGGTTGTGGCGGGCAGGCGTTCCAGGCTGCTGAGGACGAAGCGGGCCGCATTCCAGATTTTGTTGGCGAAGTTGCGATTGCCCCGCACCCGTTCCACGCTGAGGTTCATGTCGTTGCCGGGCGTCGAACCGGTCAGCAGGGTGAAGCGCAGGGCGTCGGTGCCCATTTCATCCATCACGGCGATGGGGTCTATCACGTTGCCGTAGGTCTTGGACATCTTACGGCCCTTCTCGTCGCGCACCAGGCCGTGCAGGTAGACCGTTTGGAAGGGCGCATCGTTGGTGAAGAGCAGTCCCATCATGATCATGCGCGCCACCCAGAAGAAGAGAATGTCGTAGCCGGTCTCCAGCACGCTGGTGGGATAGAAGCGGCGCAAGTCGGCGGTGTCGGCCGGCCAGCCGAGCGTGCTGAACGGCCATAGCCCGGAGCTGAACCAGGTGTCGAGCACGTCGTCATCCTGCTTCAGGCTGACGGGATGACCGTAGAAAGCCGCGGCCTGGGCCTGGGCCTCTGCTTCGTCATGGGCGCAGAAGGGGCGCTCGTCTGGGCCGTACCAGATGGGGATGCGGTGGCCCCACCAGAGTTGGCGGCTGATGCACCAGGGGCGCACAGTCTCCATCCAGTGGTAGAAGACCTTCGTAAAGCGTTCGGGCACGATCTGAATACGGCCGCTGCGCACGGCGGCCAGGCTCATGGCGGCCATGGGCCGTACATCCACGAACCACTGTTTGCTGATCAGCGGCTCGATCATCTCACCGCCGCGCTGCGAACGCGGCACCTGCATCGTGTACGGCTCGCTCTTGATGACCAGCTCCTCTGCTTCCATGTCGGCCCACAGCCGCTTGCGCGCCTCGAAACGGTCAAGCCCGGCGTAGGGGCCGGCCTCGGCGTTGAGGGTGGCATCCTTGTTCATGATGTTGATGATCTGCAGACCGTGACGCTGGCCGATGGCGAAGTCGTTGGTGTCATGGCCGGGCGTGATCTTGAGCGCGCCGGTGCCAAAGGCGCGCTCCACGTAGGTGTCGTGGATGACTGGCACGGTGCGCTTGAGCATCGGAACCAGGCAGGTGTAGCCGAGCAGATGGGCGTAGCGTTCATCGTCTGGATGCACCGCCACGGCGGTGTCGCCCAGGATCGTTTCTGGGCGCGTGGTGGCCACGGGGATATAGCCCACGCCAGGGCCATCCTCCAGGTGCGCCCCGGCGATGGGGTACTTGAAGTAGTAGAGCGTGCTTTGCTCCTCGCTGTACTCCACTTCCACGTCGGACACCGCTGTCTGCAGACCCGGCGACCAGTTGACCAGGTACTCGGCCTGGTAGATCAGCCCCATGCGGTAGAGGCGCACGAAGGCCTCGCGCACGGCAGCGCTCAATCCGTCATCCATCGTGAAGCGTTCGCGTTCCCAATCGCAACTGGCCCCCAGGCGGCGCACCTGGCTGGTGATGCGGCCGTGATATTTGTGTTTCCAGGCCCAACACTCCTCGATGAAGCGTGCGCGCCCGATTTCCTGCCGGCTGGTACCCTCGTTGCGCAGCTTGCGCTCGACCTGAAGCTGCGTCGCAATGCCGGCGTGATCGGTGCCCGGTACCCAGAGCGCCGCCCGGCCCCTCATGCGCGCATAGCGCATCATCAGGTCTTCCAGGATGACGAACAGGGCGTGACCCTGGTGCAGTTCCCCGGTGACGTTGGGCGGCGGGATCGAGATGACGAACGGCTCGCCGTCCGGGTTGGGGGCGTTTTCCGGCTTGAACCAGCCGTTGCTCTCCCACCAGGCATAGAGGCGCTTCTCGGTCGCCTCGAAATCGTAGGTTTTGGGCAGTGTAAAATTGGGCGCTTCGCGTGTCATAGATGATCCATCTTCCTCACAGATCGAATGTGCAGCCTGTGCGTGCGCTGACGCCGGTCGTGCGGCTGCGGCCGGGCGCCGCTGCCCGGCCAGTTCGTGACCGGTGTTGTGGGTGCGACGCCAGGGCCGCCATTGTAGCATTGACGGGTCACACGGTCAAACAATCCAGTTTGGGCGCGGGCGGGTTGGCGGGGGGGCGCAATGGGCGGGATGTTAGCTCAGCCAGGCGGCCACAGCGTTCCAGGCGCCGGCGCCGGCGAACGCCACCAACGTCGCCTTGATCGTCTTGCCCGCCCAACAGACCAGCAGAAAACGCAGCAGAGGATATTTGAGGACGCCGGCCGCAATGCCGACCAGATCGAAGATGGGGTTGGGGATGATCGAGAGGACGAAGACGACCCAGGCGCCGTAGCGCCGTTCCAGGCGTTCGATCTGCTCGTAACGCGCCCGATCTTCGATGATGGCACTGCCGCTGTAGCCGGCGGCGTAGCCGACCAGCTCTCCCAACCCCTCGCCCAGGCCGGCGGCCAGTCCTACCAGCAGCGGATTGTGCGAACTGCCCAGGGCAAAGACGACAGCCAGGCTGGGCGCGGGCAGCAGCAGTGTGGCGCTGCCGAGCAGACTGACCAGAAGGACGCCAGGGTAGCCATAGGCGCCGATCTGTTGGATGCGGTCGCGCATGGCGAAGATGGTGATGCTGACGCTCAGGGCGAACAGCAAAGCCAGCACGCGCGGCAACCAGCGTCTCCACGGCGAGGGAGGGGTCGTCAGGCTGCTGCGCGGCTGGCTTGCGTTTGTCATCTCTGTGCGCTATTTCTCGGCGATTTCGATGGAGATGATCTTATCTTCCATCGTCAGCCCCGTCGCCACATCGGCGCCCTTGCTGATCTTGCCCATGACGCTGAACTGACCGTCGAATTCGGGCAGGTCGGCCAGGGCAAAGTAGAACTGAGAGCCGCTGGAACCTTGCCGTTCGCGCAGGTAGTAGAGGCCCATGGTGCCAAGCGTGTGTGTCACCGGGGAGGTGATCTCCAACGGCACCACGTAGCCCACATCGCTGGCTGGCTGCCCGCCCGGCGAGCCGGTCAGGACGAAGGCGCCGGGCTGTGTGAAGTTGATGGGGAAATCGTCGTAGTAGCCGAGTTTGGCCAGGACGACAAAGGTATTGACGCTCTGCGGGGCGGCGTCGGCGAAGAGTTCGACCTCGATGTCGCCCTTGGAGGTCTTGATGAGGGCGCTGTACTTTTTGGATTTTTCGATCACCAGGGCCGGCGGGGCGTTGTACAGTCCCTCCCGCTTGCTGACTTCCAGCTTGGCCAACGGCCGGCCGTCCTGCATCACCGGCGGGTTGGGCGTTGGGGTGGGGGTGGGCGCCGGCAGCAGGCTGGCCGGCCCTTCGCTGATTTCCACCGTTTGCAGGGCGTCGCCGACCGTTGCCGCGTCTGTCTGCGGGTCGCGCAGTGTGAGCTTGCCAACGACGTCCATGCCCGACAAGACCTTGCCAAAGATGGTGTGTGCCCCGTTCAGCCAGGGTGTGGCTGCCGTGGTGATGAAGAATTGACTGCCGTTGGTGTCAGGCCCGGCGTTGGCCATGGCCAGATAGCCCGGCTCATCGAACGCTTTGGATGGGTCAATCTCATCTTCGAACTGGTAGCCGGGGCCGCCTGTGCCAGTGCCGGTTGGATCGCCGCCCTGCGCCATGAAGCCTTCGATCACGCGATGGAAGGTGGTGTTGTCGTAGAAACCTTCTTTGGCCAGGAAGATGAAGTTGTTGACCGTCTTGGGCGCCGACTGCGTGTACAGTTCCACCTTGATGTCGCCCTTGGCGGTCTTGAAGGTGGCAAAGTGGAACTTGTTGACATCTATGGTCATATTCGGCGGGGTTGACCACTGTTTGCCAGGAGCAGCCGGCGAAGCGACGGCGCCGCCGGGCGTGGATGGGAGGGCCGGGGTGAGAATGGCGGGCTGTGTGGCGATGGCCGGCGTTTCGACGACGATGCCAGGCGCAGGCGTTCCGCTGCATGCGGCTAGAAGGACGACCAGCAGCAGGCTGGTGAGGGTCAGCGGCAGGGCCGCCTGACGACGAACGGTGTGCATGTATGAACTTCTCCTTGAGAATTTGGGCGCCGCAGCGCCCGTCGGAATCCGTGGGCAATTGTGTGTGGGGGAAGGATCGAGGGGAAACGGCATGAGCCTCACGTTGCGGGCGGGTCTTGTATGGGCACTCCTTCGAGCCGCCACAGCGCCCAGAGGCAAACGCCCAACACGATCAGCGCAACGGCGTAGGCTTCGAGGATCGCCGCTTGCGTGATGAAGATGGCGGTCAGGCCGAAGATACCGGCCAGCAGATAACAGACGAGGACCGCTTCACGCCGTGAGCCTTGCAGCAGGCGCGCAAGGCGGTGCGAGATGTGATCCTTGCCTGGCGTCGTCAGCGGGTTCAGGCCGCGCCGCAGGCGTGAGAAGAAGACGAGCGTCGTGTCGAAGATGGGGAGGCCAAGCACGAGCACGGGCACCATCCAGGTGACGAAGACGACGTTGCTTGGAAAGCGCAATTTGAGGCCGGTGGCGGCCAGGACGAAGCCGATGAAGAGGCTGCCGCTGTCGCCCATGAAGATACTGGCCGGGTTGAAGTTGTAGCGCAGGAAGCCGATGCAAGCGCCCAACAGGGCCGCCGCCAGCGCACCGACCAGGTACTGGCGGCTGAGGCTGGCCAGCACCAGGAAGAACGCCGCGGCGATGGCCGCCAGCCCACTCGACAACCCATCCATGTTGTCGAGCAGGTTCATCGCATTGGTGATGCCCACCACCCAGATCACTGTGACGATGATGTCGAGGACAGTGCCGGGGAAGATGTCGGCGTAGACGCCGGAGAGGGCCAGAATGAGCGCCGCGACGACCTGGCCAATCAGCTTGACGAGGGCCGGCAGGCCGCGGCTGTCGTCCACCAGCCCCATGAACGAAACGAACGAGGCGCCGATGAAGATGCCGATCAGTTGGTTGATGTAGAAGAGGTCGCCGAGGAAGAGCAGCGCCAACACGAAGGCCAGGTAGATGGCCACGCCGCCCAACAGCGGCGTTGGGGTGACGTGTACCTTGCGGGCGTTTGGCTGGTCCACCACGCCAAACTGATGCGCCATGCGGCGGGCAAGCGGGGTGCCGCCCAGGGCCAGCACCAGGGCGGCGCCAACGATCAGGATTTCGCGTGTCATTGTGGTATCTGCGCCTGCAACTGCTGCACCAGGGCTTGCAGCGCCGGCTTGTCGGCCTCGCTGGCGTATTCGAGCGCCTCCTGGGCGGCGTTCAACGCTTGCGGTAGTTGATTGGTCTGTTGATAGAGAATCGCCAGGTTGCGCCAGCCAGTTGCGTCAGTGGGCGAGAGCTGCGTCACTTTTTGGTTGGCGCCAATCGCTTCGGCCAGCTTGCCCTGCTGCGCATAGACGTAACCGAGGGCGCTCCATGCCTGCGTCTGCCTGGCATTGAGCGCAACGGTCTTTTCGTAGGCGGCGGCCGCCTTGTTCATGTCGCCGCGCGCTCGCCAGACATCGCCCAGGAAGAAGTAGGTCTGCGCAAAGATTGGGTCGAGCGCCTCGGAGCGCGCCAGTGCGGCCAGCGACTGGTCGAACAAGTGGTCGGCATCATCGCTGCGATTCTGCTGCTTGGCATCGTTGGCCAGCAAGAAATAAACCAGGCCGGTTTCGTTGTAAAGATGAGCGGCGTTGGGGCTGAGGCGCGTGGCCTGGCTGTAGTAGGTCAGCGCCGTTTCCCAGTCGCGTTGGCGTTCGTTGGCAGCGCTCTGCAGTTCGCCGCGCGACCGATAGAAGCGGGCAAGGTTGGCGGTGTGATCGGTGTTGAGTGGGTTGAGGTCTTGCGCCCGCGTCAGCGCCGACAAGGCCGCATCCAGCCAACGCAGACGCTCGGCGGCGTCGCTGGCCGATTTGGCCTGTTCCAGCGCCGAACGGCCCAGGAAGAGGTAGTAGTAGTCTTCGTTGGGCACGATGTCGAGTGCCTTCTGATAGAGAAAGATGGCGCCCTGCCACTGGCCGGAGTTGTCGTAGGCCTGCCCCTGCTTGTAGTAGGTGTCGGCGCGCACCAGGCCGATGTTGATCGAACTGATGACGATGATCACGGCGAGCGCAACCGCCGCGCCGCTGAAGATGGCGACTGTGCCGCGCGCCGCCCAGGTCACGATGCGGCGGCTGTTGATGCGCCAAACCGACCAGGCGACGGCCAGCAGAAGCACGAAGGCCGCCAGGTAGTAGTCAACGATGTACCCGGCGACGTAATCGCTCAGTTGTTCCACGCTGACACGGCTGCCCTGCAGGACGGCGCCTTGCGCCAGGCGGGCGCCGTGCAGCAGACCGAAGATGAGCCAGATGCCCCAGACGGCGGCGCTGTAGAGGGCGATGTTGCGTCCCCACCAGCCGATCGCCAGCGCTTTGCGCTGATTGCCCGCCACATCGCCCAGCGCGACGAGGGTCATCACCAGCCAGGTGAAGAAGTGCAGCCAGAAGATGCCAGGGCTGAAGACCGGCTGGCCGCTGCGGTTCTTGACCATCAGGGCGTTCCAGAGCACGCCAAAGGCGTTGGTGTCACGGCCCTGATTGGCCATGTAGTTCCAGGCCAGCGTCAGCATGACGAGCGCCGCCAGGAAGGCGTAGGGGAGCAGTTGGTCGAGCCAGGGGGCGGTTGCGCTGCTTGCACGCGGCGCCACGGTGCGTGCGACGGCCGATTCACGCGCCGGCGCGCTGCTGCCGCTGCGCCGCTTGCTGCTGGCCGCGGCGCCGCCGGCCGCCGCTGGCGT
>CAZOLV010000058.1:0-35784 GCA_964580725.1 uncultured Anaerolineae bacterium
GGCGCTGAAGCGCCCACTACGAACATCGGGGCGCTGAAGCGCCTACTACGAACGGTTGGTAGTGCGCACTTCAGTGCGCTGAGGCGCTGAAGCGCCTACTACGAACGGTTTTCTTGGCAGAGTTCGGAATTCCTGTGGCCGTTGGTTGCCCAAAGATGCACCCTGTGCTACAATCGCTGTACAGCGATCGCGCTGGTTCGTAGTGACCGTCATCCAATCAGTGTCGTAAGTCCCACGCTTGCCCACGAGGCGCAAACCAAATACTGGTTCCGTGACGGCCCCTGAATGAAGAGGAGAATCGTTTCTGAATTCGACTATGTTTGCCCACCGTTTGGTGGATTTGATTGCGGACAAGCAGGGCGAGGACATCGTCTTGCTCGACCTGTCCAAGGTATCGGTGTTGGCCGACTATTTCATCATTGCCACGGCTAACTCGGAACGACAGACCAAGACCATTGCCGATTATGTGTGGGCAGAATGTGCGCGTGAGGGGCGCAGATCGCTGCACATCGAGGGAGAGCCTGGTTCGGGTTGGCTGCTGCTCGACTACGGCGATGTTGTCGTTCACGTGATGTCACCCACACAACGGGCCTACTATCGGCTCGAAGAACTGTGGAAACAGGCGCCGATGGTGTTGAAAGTGCAGTAATCCGCCGTGCTATGACGTCGTTTGCAGCGCCTGCAGCAGTTGTTCGGGTGTGGCGTTGCCGCCGGAGCAGATGAGACCAATGCGACGACCGCCCAGGTCAGCGCGTAGGCGGTAGGCGGCTGCCAACGGCGCCGCGCCCGCGGCTTCGGCCAGCGTGTGCGCCCGCTCCATGAACCAGCGCATCGCGCGCAAAATTTCCTCATCGCTCAAGAGCACGAAATCATCCAGATACTGCCAGAGGATGCGCTGCGGCAGCTCGAAGGGAGCACCCGTGGCTAACCCTTCCGCCATCGTGCGATTGGGCGCTTCGATCAACGCTCGCTGCCGCCAGGACAGATAGGCTGCCGGCGACGCCTCGGACTGGACGCCGATGACGCGTATCGCAGGGTTGATCGCTTTGGCCGCCAGGCAGACACCTGCCGCCCCACTGCCACCGCCCACCGGCGCGATGATCGTATCCAATGCCGGCTCATCTGCCAGCATTTCCAACGCCTCCACGGCCACCCCGGCAATCAACGCCGGTTCGTTACCCGAATGCACGTAGCGATAGCCGTACTGCCGCGCCAAACCTTCACAATGACGCCGGGCGTCGTCGAACCGCGGGCCGTGGAAGATCACCTCGGCCCCCATGCCTTGCATGGCGGCCACTTTGCCGGGATTGGCCCCCTCCGGCACGACGATGCGCGCCGTCACACCAAACAGACGCGCCGCATACGCCACTGACTGCCCATGATTGCCTGTCGAAGCGGCGATGACCCCGCGCGCTCGTTCCTCCGCACCCATCTGAGCGATTAGATTGACGCCGCCGCGCACCTTGAACGCGCCGACCGGCTGGTAGTTCTCATGCTTGATGAAGACCTGCGCCCCGATCAACGCATCGAGCGCCGGATAGCTGTGCAGCGGTGTGGGTGGCAGAAAGGGGCGCAGCCGCCGCTGCGCTGCCAGAATGTCCACCAGCGTTGGAATTCCCATACTGACCCCCTATCTCATAAAAACGAAAGGGCGCGCCGGGGCGTTGATCGCCCTGGCGCGCCCAACGTGAATGGGCAACGCCTAGCAGGCGCTGCCGAAGGCCGTCACGACCAGCATGATGTCAACCACATCAATGACCCCGTCATCGTTGCGATCATAGCGGTTGTTCCAGCCCGGTGAAGCGATTGTCTCGCCCCAATGGGCGGCGATGGCGGCGATGTCTTCGACTCCAACTGCGCCGTTGGCGTTGAAATCGGGGCAGGTGCGATAGGGCGCATCGGGCAGCGGCCAGACATAAGCGCCGCGGCTGCGCGTCCACAGGGCCAGCGTCGTCGCCCCGCTATCAATCGTCATGTCCCAGATCATGGCGTTGGGCAGCCCTGCCTGGAATCGGTACCAAATGGGGGTTGCCGCGTTGATGTCGTTGGTGTAGTACAGGCCCCAGTCGGAGCCGGCAAAAACCTGTTGCGCAAAACGTGGGTTGGCGATGATCGCATTGATCGGGACGTTGGGCAGGTTGCCAGACTTGTCGAGCCAGGTAAAGCTGGCGCAGTTGGCCGAGCAGATCACCTGATAGACATGGCCGGGCGTCGCCGGCGTGTTCTGAGCGAATCCGCCGATGGCCGCAAAGCCGATGAGCGGGTTCGACGGATCAATCGCCACATCCATGATCGGGCGGTTGGGTAGGACGGCATTGCTGCCCGTCAGGTTGACCCAAGTGGCGGAGTTGGCGACGCCACGATTGAGGTCGCGACCCCACCAAACGTTGCCGTCGTTGGTGCCGACGATCGCTTTGGCCGAATCGCTCCAGGCGTAGTTGAGCTGATTGATGAAGGAGCGATTGCCCAACGTGTTCTTGGTCAGGTCAGGGCTGTTGATGTACCAACGTGCGCCGGCCGAAGCCCCGATGGCGCCGTTGATGGACTCATAGACGCGGTAGGAACCGGCGATCATGTTGACGCAGCCGGTCCCCGGACAGCCATTCTTTTGAATTTCATACGGGAAGACGAAGCTGCGCCGGGTGTCCCCTGTCCAACCGCCGGTCGCCGTAGTCTGGCCGCCGTAGGCGCCGGTGGTGCTGACCGCCAGGTTGCCGTCCTGGCTCTCCTGGTACCAGCGCATACCGAGAATCGGCTCGATGCGGGCAAACATGCCGTCGCCGCCCTTGCGCAACTGCCAGACCGCCGGGCCAGGGTTGCCGCCCGACCAGATGTAGACCGCCGAGCCGTTGTCCTGCATGCCGCCGTTGACGCCGGGTGTGGCAGAGGTTGCAAAGTTGCGGGTGATGTCGCCGGAATAGAACTCCAACGTGCTCAGCGAGTTGTTGATCTGGGTGTAAGATTCGCCGCCGTTCGTGCTGACGTAAGCGCCGCCGTCGCTGCCTGCCAGCAGAGTGGTGGATGAACCGGGAACATAGGCCAGCGCATGATGATCTACGTGTACCGTCGTGCCGCCCGCATAGCCGCACGTCTTGTTGACGAAGGTCGTGCCGCCATTGGTAGACTTGAAGATGTCCACCGTGCTCATCAACAAAATGTCGGAGTTGTTCGGATCAACCGCCAGACCCTGGTCATACCAGTTTTGGCCATAGTCGCCGAAGCAGCCGGTCAGGCCGGGCACGCCAGAGCGTTGTGACCAGGTGAGGCCGCCGTTGGTTGTGCGCCAGACTCCCAACTGGCCGCCGCGCTGTGTGCCGCCGGTGGTGAGAATCGCCTGCACCTGTACGTAGATGACGTTGGAGTTGTTCGGCGCAATTGCTACGTCCATGCGCCCAAGCGTATTGCCACCCGCCTGATAGACCGGTATGCCGGTGCCGGTGCCGGCGGGCCAACCGTTGTCGGCGCGACTGACCAGCGTCCAATCATTGGGGCAGCCGCTGGCCGGCATCGTGGCCTGATAAACGCCATTGGCGCCATTCTCGGCCAGATTCGATTGCACCGTCGTACTGAAGCCGCGGGTTCCGACGATGGCGAAGATGTCGGTGAAATGCTCCTGGTTGCGCAGGATCAGCCCGGTGATGTCCTGACGCTGCGTCGTGTAACTGTTGGTGAGGCAAGGCCCCGTCCAGTTGCTGCCCGCATCGTAGGAGAGATAGAGGCCGGTTTTTGTCCCAACGACGACGTTGTTGCTGTTGCGCGGGTCGACGCGCACCTTGCCGATGGCCTGGTACTGCGGGAAATTGCCGGGCGGTTGTGGATAGGGCGGTGCAAAGACATCGGCGCCCAGTTCCACCCACGTCGTCCCCTGATCGGTGCTCTTGAGCAGCGCCGCGCTGCCGAAAGAGAAGGAGCCGAAGCGCAAGTCGCCCGTGCCGGCGTAGACCGTGCTGTGGCTACCCGGATCAATCGTGATGTCGCCGATGGCGATCGTCGAGAAGAGCGGATCGTCGGTGACTGGCGTCCAGGTCGTGGCGGCCGAGCAGCAGTTGGTGGTCTTCCAAACCCCGCCGCCGTCGGCGCCCAGGTAGGCCACATTGGTGCTGACCGGATCAATTGCGACGACATTGGTGCGCCCCGCGACCAGCCCGTAGTTATAGCAGCTCAGACAGCCGTTGCTTTGCAGCGGCTGCGGCCCCAACGATGTGAAGTGATTGGGGTTCAATGTCAGCGGCGAATCGCCTTTGGCCGGATCATAGATGACCTCGCCCGCCGGGACACCCCGCGCGATCGCCCGATCTTGCGTCGCCGCTTCACGCACCCAGGTTGGGTTGAACTGACCGGTGGGATAGGAGACCCGATGGTACCAGTAATCGCCCAGAGCCAGGAGTTGTTCGCTCTCGCTGTTCTGCGCCGTTCCGCGCTCAGCCAGATAGAGCTCGATATTGCGATCAGGTTCAGCGTCGCCGAGACGACGCAGCATGAGCGCGGGCGAATTGGGCGCCAGCGCCAGGATGACAACTGCGGCAAGGAGCAGCGCGGCGCTGCCTGCCAATACGCGCACGGTGAACGACTTCGACATGTCTTCGACTCTCCCGAATCCAAACACGGGGACAGACGCGAGGGAACAAGGAGGCATAGATTACCCGCAAATTCCTAAAAAGGCAAAAAGATGTTGTCAAATCAGCCAGCTACGCCCTGCTGCAACCGCCTGCCGCAGTGCACGCCCGACGCAACGTTCTCTTGACCGCGGCTGCCCTTGCTTCGTCTCGATAGTTGTAGAAGCAATGTCTGATCGTTTTCGACCGGAGGTCATTTTCATGCTGTTTCATCTCATCCGTCTGATCGTCGCCGGCGCCAGATTCACGCCGGCTCTCTCTTTGCTGCTGCTCGTGCTGCTTTCCCTGCCCACTCTGGCCGTGACTCCCACGTCCCCGCTTTTGCCAGGGCTGGTCGCCGCCTATGCCTTCGACGAAGGGCAGGGAGCCGTCACCGCTGACCTGGCCGGCAACGGTCACACAGGGACGCTCTTCGGCGCATCCTGGACGCCCGCTGGTCACACCGGCGCCGCCCTCAGCTTCGACGGCGACGCCGACTGGGTCGAAGTTCAGGATAGCCCTCTGCTCGATCTGTCCAGCGCCCTGACGTTGTCGGCCTGGGTCTATCCGACGCAGATTGACAACACCGCCTGGCGCACCGTGCTTCTGAAGGCGCAGCCGGGTGGCCTGGTCTATGCCCTCTACGCCCATTCCGAACAGTACGGCTCTTTGTCCGAAGGCCCGCGCGGCTACATCTACACCACGGGCGAACGCAGCACGCCTCCCACTTCTGCGCTCATGCCCAATGCCTGGACGCATCTCGCCTTTACCTATGACGGCGCCGCCCTGCGTCTCTACGTCAATGGCGTCGAAACGAGCAGCGCCGCTGCAACTGGCAATCTGCTCAGTTCCGACGGCGCGCTGACCATCGGCGGCAACGCCATCTGGCCCGAATGGTTTGCCGGCCGGGTGGACGATATTCGTATCTACAACCGCGCCCTGACTCCCGCCGAAATTTTGAGCGACATGCAGGCGCCGGTCGGTCCGTCGCCAACGCCGACCCCAACCGATACGCCGCCGCCCGTCTGCCAGGCCGACGTCAGCCGCAACGGCCTGGTGGATGTGCAGGACGTGCAACTGATCGCCGCCTGGTGGCTGCGCCCCGATTTTCCACCCCATCTCGACCTGAATCACGATGGCGTCGTTGACCTGGGCGATCTGGCTCTGGCGGCCGCTTTTTGGCAACAGACCTGCGCCATTCCCTGGCCCACCGCCACACCCACTGCAACGCTGACACCCACCGCGACGCCGACGCCAACCGCGACGCCAACGCCAACAGTCACCCCCACCCGCACGCCAACCCCGCCCCCCGCCACGTTCAGCGTGCCCTTGCGTGTCTTCGACGTTGGCGATGCCGCGCGGCAGGCCGCGCCGGTCAGCGCCGGCGTCCCGCTGCCCGCCAATCTCTGGATCACCGACGCCAGCAGCCTGCGCCTACTCGATCCCGCCGGTCAACCGGCGCCGGTGCAGATTGCCGTTCTGGCGCGTTGGGGCGGCCCACCTGAAGACAGCAGCCGCGGCATCCAGTGGGCGCTGCTCGATTTTCAGGCCGACGTGGCTGCGCACGGCGTCGCCACCTACACCCTGACCACGGGCGGCGGCGCGCACAGCGCCGCTCTGAACCCGGCGCCGTTGGCCCCGCCGGGCATTCCTTTGCCCACACTGACCGCCGCCGCCCCGGCGCCCTTGCGACCGCCGCCGGCGGTCGCAAAGGCGCCGCACACCCCCGTCGGCATCATCATCACGCAGACGGCCACCGCAATCCTGGTGGACACGCAGGCAGCGATCTTCGAGCTGAACACGCAGGACTTCAACCTCTTCCAACAGGTATGGGTTGATCGAGACGGCGACGGCGCCGCCGACGATGCGCTGTTGGACAACAGCGATGGCCCGGTCGTCATGCAGAATGGCCAGCCCTTCCGTGCGGCGTGGGGGCCGGTTGACGAATCCGCTATCGAGCTGGCTGGCCCACTGCACAGCGTGGTGCGCATCCGCGGGCGTCACGCCAACAGCACCGGCGATTTGCTGCTGGCCTACACGGCGCGCCTGCACTTCTACGCCGGTTCCAACCAGGTGCGCGTCTTCTACGGCGTCTGGAACGACCGGCCGTTGGTCAACGACGGCAACGGGCAGCCCGACATCAAGACCTTTGGCTCACCCAACACCATCGTCTTCGAGGATCTCTCGCTCCACCTCGACCTGGCCGCCAGCGCCCCACTCAGCTACACCCTGGATCAGTGGCAGGGGCCGTTGAGTGCCGATGCCGTGCTTTATCAGGATTCCTCCGGCGGGCCGCAGTGGGATCACCCAAGCCTGGCCGCTGAGACGACATTCCGCGGCTACACCGCCAGCGCCAACGGCGTGAGTCTGCACGACGCGTGCGACGCCGGCGCGCCGGCGTCCGCCTGCCGGGCGCAGGGCATGGTCAGCCTGACCACCGCTGACGGCGGGGCGGCGGTGGGCGTGCGTCATTTCTGGCAGAACTACCCCAAGTCGCTGCGGGCCTCCGCAGGGGGCCAACTGCAGATCGGCCTCTTCCCAACCCAGTACGCGATCCCATTCGAACTGCGCGTGGGCGAACGCAAGACACACGAGATGCTTTTCACTTTCTGGGGAGCAGCGCCTGGTGAGCCGCTGCCGGCCGCCGGCGCCGATCTGGCCGTGCTGCGGGCCTGGGCGCCGGGGCGCTGGTATGCCGATTCTGGGGCGCTGCTGCAGATGGAGCCGTTCGATCCGGCGCGCTTTGGCCCCTACGAAGATTACAACGACGCCGCCATTCGCTACCTGGCCATCAATTTCGATGTGCTGCACGAAGGGGTCAGCCCGACCGGCTGGCTCTATCTGCCGCGCGCCGAGCAGTGGGGCTGGCGCAACTTCGGCGATACGACCGCCGAGGACGAAACGAACACCAACTGGCCGCCCATCTTTCACAATCAACAGTACGATCATCCCTACTACTTCCTGGCGCACACCCTGCGCACTCTCGATGCGCCCGATCAGGGTGCACGGTGGCAAAGCTGGTGGGCGTTGGCCGAGGCGGGCGCACGGCATCAGAGCGATATTGACATCGTGCACGGCTACTGCACCGGCTTGCCCGCCGCCTTGATGAACACACCGCTCTGTTTGGACAGCACGCAAGGTCCACCTTACAGCGTCGGTTGGGCCTGGGGCGGTCGTTTCACCAATCAGTGGCACGCCGACCCCTCGCCCAACCTGCACCGTCACGCCTTGATTGACTATTGGTCGGGCGGCCTGCGCGGCCTGCTCTGGTACTACTACCTGACCGGCGAAGGCGAGGCGCGCGACGGCTGGCTGGAAATGGCCGAGAATGTGCGCTGGCGTCAGGAGAACAGCCCCTGCAACCCCAACTGCGGCCCCGGTTATGGCAGTAATGATGTGCTCTCGAACGTGCGCGGCGCGGCCTATGCGCTGGAAATCATGAGCGATGCCTTCGACGCCACCGCCAACCCCGCCTATCTGGCCATGGCGCGTAAGGTCGTCAGCGACACGGCCCCGGCTCTCTACTTCTTTGGCCAACCTGGCTTTCAGATCCATTTCGGTCAGGCGCCGAGCGGCGACACGCTCTATCTGCCCTTTACCGCCATGCTCGTCAAAAGCGGCGGCCACTACCTCTCCGTCCTCGGTCATTTCGACATGCAGGATGCAGCCGCAACCGCCTGGCTACGCGACTACGCCAATCTCTACAGCGCCGCCTGGGACACCGGCGCCGCCGCTCCCTTCTGCTCCCGGTTGGGGGCCAACGGCGGCTGTGAGATGGACCCCGTTCAGTTGGAGGCGCTGCTGATCACTGATGCGCTGGCCGGTGCGCTGTGGCGCGCCAACCCCACCGCCGGTGAGCGCACGTTGTGGGAAACCGTTGCGCTGGCCGCCTGGCAAGGCGGCACCACGTCGCCGTGGGGCGGCTACCCCATCGGGCGCTTCATGAGCTCCAAGAGCCAGGTGCTCTACGGCATCCAGGGACACGTGTTCATGCGCTACGCCGTGACGCACGGACTGCTGCCGTAAGCGCCCCCGTGCGTTTTGGGCATTGCGCCCGCTTTCATCTATAATAGCCCCAGTACAATCTGCGCCGAGACGCGGCGTTGTCTGCCACACGAAGGTGCGCCCAGCGCACCTTCGTGTTCTTTGTCTGCCGCGGCAGCCTCGACCGTCAGATCGGCGCATCAGGCGAGGAATTCGATGAGTCTTGCGATGACCAATGGCCCGACGCAAATCTCGTTCGTGCGTCACGCCGAAGTGCACAACCCGGATGCGCTCTATTATGGGCGCATGCCCGGCTTTGCCCTGAGCCTGCAAGGGCGCAGACAGGCCCGTCACCTGGGGCAAACGCTGGCCGATCTGGCCGTCAGCGCCCTTTACAGCAGCCCGTTACTGCGCGCCCGCCAGACGGCGCGGGAGATCAGCGCCTGCCTGGGGCCAACCAACGTGCGCTTCAGCGATCTGCTGATCGAAGTCCACAGCCCCTTCGATGGTCAGCCGCTCAACCGCCTGGAGGCGCTGCACTGGGACCTGTACAGCGGCGTGCCTGCGCCATTCGAGCAGCCCGCCGATTTACAGCGGCGTATCGCCCGTTTCATCGCTCGGGTACGTCGCCGCCATGCCGGCCAACACGTTGTCGCCGTCACACATGGCGATCTGGTCGCTTTCACCTTTCTTTGGGCGCGTGGTGCACCGCTGACATCGGCGCAGAAAGGCCGTCTGCACGCCTGGGGCATGAGCGACGACTACCCCGCCCATACGTCAGTCACGACGCTGACATTCACGACGCCCGACCCGGACGAAATCCCTGGCGTGACCTATCTCAACCCGCAGTGCGCCGGCCAGTTTTGACGCCGCGGCTGCACGCCAGCGCGTCGCGGCGGTGCCGCCGGACGCCAGAAAGTTGTTTTACGCAAGAGGTTTTCTGCCATGCAGATTGATTTACTCGATCAGGCCCCGACCCAACTCACTATCCCCGATCTTTCCACCATGCCGTTAGCCGAGAAGCAGACGCGCCTGCTCGACCAGTTGCGAGCGCTTGGCTCGGCGCTGGTCGCCTATTCCGGCGGCATTGACAGCGCGCTCGTGCTGGCCCTTGCCGTGCAGACCCTGGGGCGCGACCGGGTCCTGGCGGTGACGGCGGTGTCTCCCTCCTACCCGTCCTGGGAACTGGACGCCTGTCAACGTTTCGCCGCCAGCGTCGGCGCCCGCCATCAGATCATCGCAACGCGCGAGATCGAAAATCCCGACTATGTGCGCAACGGCGCCGATCGCTGCTATTTCTGCAAGTCGGAGCTGTACGATCTCCTCACGCCGCTGGCGCAGGAGCAAGGGCTGGCGGCGGTGCTCAATGGCCTCAACTGGGACGATCTGGGCGATCATCGCCCCGGCGCTCGCGCCGGCCTGGAGTATGGCATCCGCAGCCCGCTCAAGGACGCCGGGCTGACCAAAGCTGACATTCGCGCCTGGGCGCAGGCGCTGCAGCTCGACATCTGGGACAAACCCGCCCTGGCCTGTCTCTCCTCGCGGATTCCGTATGGCGTCCCGGTGACAGTGGAGACGCTGCGCCAGATTGACGCCGCCGAGCGCGCCGTGCGTGCGCTCGGACTGCGCCAGGTGCGCGTGCGCCATCATGGCGTTCTGGCGCGCATCGAAGTGGCGCCTGAAGAAATGGCGGCGGCGTTCGATCAGCGACAGGCGCTCGACGCGGCTGTGCGCGCCGCTGGCTACCTCTATGCGGCACTCGACCTGCGCGGCTATCGCAGCGGCAGTCAAAACGATGTATTGCGGCCGGCCGCCGGGAGGCGCAACGGTGCAGGTTGACAGACTGACGGCGCTGCTGCAAGGGGTGCAGGCGGGCCAGGTTTCGGTGGAGACGGCGCTCGACGCTTTGCGCGATTTGCCTTACGAGGCGGTGGACGATTTCGCCAGGCTCGATCATCATCGCGCCCTGCGCACGGGACTGCCCGAAGTGGTCTACGGCGCCGGTAAGAGCGCCGAGCAGATTGCCCGCCTGCTGGCGCGCCTGCACCAGGCCAACGGCCTGGCCATCGCGACGCGCGTCAGCGTGGAGCGTGCGCACGATGTGCAGGCACTCTTGCCAATCGCCGCCTATCGCCCGCTGTCGCGCTTGCTGACCCTGGGCGATGCGCCGGCGACGCCGGCGGATGGGCCGTTCGTGGCCGTGGCAACGGCGGGCACGTCCGATCTGCCGACGGCGGCCGAGGCGGCGCATCTGCTCGAACTGTGGGGGCAGCGTGTGACGATGGTCAACGACATTGGGGTGGCCGGTATGCACCGCCTGTTGAGCCAGCGGGCGCTGTTGACCCAAGCGGCAGTCGTGATCGTGGTGGCTGGCATGGAAGGCGCCCTGGCCAGCGTCGTCGGCGGCATGGTCAGCGCCCCGGTGATTGCGGTGCCGACCAGCATTGGCTATGGCGCCAGTTTTGGCGGCCTGGCGGCGCTGCTGGCCATGCTCAATAGTTGCGCCGCGGGCGTGGCGGTGGTCAACATTGACAACGGTTTTGGCGCCGCTGCCCTGGCCATGCGCATCCTGACCTCACACCCACGCGGCGACGTCGCGTCGGCTTGACACCGCCCGCGGCTGCGTCCCACTTGCGCCAGATTCCGCGACGCGGCGCGTTATGCGCCTCTATGTTGCGCGGTACAATACGATCTGCGTCATACTCCGGCCTGCGTTCTTTTGCGATAATTGGCCATCTGCGGCAGCAAGCGGCTCCATCCCCGGTGCGGCTGACGGCCGCGATGGATGGAGCGCCATCATCACAGAGTGAGGAGGAGAAAGTGGAAGGATCGCCATGAAACTACCGATTTTCATCAGCCTGGCGGCGCTGATTGTTGTGCTTGGCGTGGGGTTGCGTGTCACCAACTTCACAGCCTACCTGACCGACGATCCGGCGGCGTGCAACAACTGTCACGTCATGGGAACGGTCTACGAAGGCTGGCAGCACTCGCGCCATCAGGGCGTGGCTACCTGCAACGATTGTCACACGCCCCACGATTTTATCCCCAAGTACCTGGTGAAGGCACGCTCGGGTTTCAATCATGTCACCGCCTTTGCCACTGGGCACATTCCCGATGCGATCCGCGCCAAAGAATTTACCCAAACGATCGTCCAGGAGAACTGCATCCGTTGTCATGCGGCAACTGTCGCTGATGTCGGGGAGAGTCTGCCGGACGCGGGCCGCCTGTGCGCCGATTGTCACCGCACGACGCCGCACGGGCCGCGGGGTAATTCGCTCTACCAGTAAACACAGTAAACAAGGACGCGTCGTTTAGTCAATCTATCAATCGCACGATCAGCGAAGGAGAGTCTTTCTTATGCAAACAAAACGCACGGTTTGGTTTCTCACGGCGCTTGTGGTTCTGTTGGCGGCAGTCTTGATCGGCGTTTTCGTCTTTCTGAACAATCAACCTCCACAGGCCCGCGGTCCTCAGGCGCTCATTTCGATTGCTCCCATGGAGCCTGACCCGCAAAAATGGGCGGTCAATTATCCCAACCAATACGATAGCTGGCTGCGCACACAGGAAATGGCCCGAACCCCCTATGGTGGGTCGGAGCCTATCCAGAAGTTGGACGTTGACCCGCGACTGAAGACGCTGTTTGCCGGCAACGCCTTCTCGAAGGACTACAAGGAGGATCGCGGTCACTATTGGGCGCTGACCGATGTCACGGAAACGGGGCGCAATCCGACGGCGGGCACTTGTATGTCATGCAAAAGCGCCGACAACCCACGCCTGTGGGCCGAATTGACACCGGCCAAGTTCTTTGCCATGCCGTTCAGCGAACTGAAGGGGATGGTGACGCAGCCCATTGCCTGCGCCAACTGTCACGAACCGGGCACGATGAAGTTGATCGTGACCAACCCGGCGCTGCGCGAAGCGCTGACGGCGCAGGGTAAGGACCCCGACGCGTTGAGCCGTCAGGAGATGCGCACGGTCGTCTGCGCCAATTGTCATGTCGAATACTACTTCAAGGGCGATGGCAAGTATCTGACCTTCCCCTGGACGAACGGCACGCGTATCGAAGACATCGAGAAGTATTACGAGGACTTCGAGGTCAACGGCCAGCCTTTTAGCGATTTCAAGCATGCGATTTCGGGCGCGCCGATCCTCAAGATGCAGCATCCTGAGTACGAATTGTTCACGGCAGACAGTACGCATTACAAGGCTGGCGTCTCGTGCAGCGACTGCCACATGCCCTATCAACGCGATGGGGCGGCCAAGTTCAGTTCGCACTTTGTTTCGAGTCCGCTCAAGTATGCGGAACAGGCATGCGGTACCTGTCACGTCAGTTCGACTTATGTGGTGGAACGCGTCGCGCGGATTCAGAAGCAGGTCAACGACACGATGATTCGCACGGAAGATGCGCTCGTGGCGGCCATTCAGGCCATCACCGACACGGCCAAGCTGCCGTCGTTCGATGTTGCGGTGCTGGATGAGGCGCGCCAGTTGCATCGCAAGTCGCAACTGCGGTGGGACTTCATCGCGGCGGAGAACAGCATGGGCTTTCACAACCCGGAGGAGGCGCTGCGTATTCTGGCCGATGCAATTGATTATGCTCGCCAGGCGGAGTTGAAGGCGTTCCTGGCTGGTCATAGGAGATAGGAAATAGGAGATAGGAGATAGGAAATAGGAGATAGGAAATAGGAGATAGGAGATAGGAGATGGGAGATGGGAGATGGGAGATAGGAGATAGGAGATGGGAGATAGGAGATGGGAGATAGGAGATAGGAGATGGGAGATAGGAGATAGGAGATAGGAGATAGGAGATAGGAGATAGTAAGTAGTGATCGGCGGGGGCGGGGGTTTTGTCGGCCGGGCGTGTCGAAGTTCCCTTCGACAGGCTCAGGGGGTAGGGGACGAACAGTGCAAACGGGGAAGGTCGTGCGACCTTCCCCGTTTTTTCTACTTTCAAATAGGCCAAGTCAAGCCAAGTCGAATCAAATCCGATCAAATCAAATCAGCAAGCCGTTGAGCGGCTGATTCTACTTGACGCCGCCGATGGTCAGACCGCTGACGATGTAACGCTGCAACAGGAGATAAACGATGGCGACCGGGGCTGCGACCATCAGGGCCATAGCGGCAAAAGCTGACCAGGGGGTATCCCCCGAATAGGGGCCGGTCATATTCCAAAGGGACATGGCCAGGGTGAAGTCTTTGGGCTTGGTCAGGAATTGCCAGGAGAGGGCGAATTCGGTCCAGCCGGCGTTGAAGCCGAGAAAGGCGGTGACGGCCAGGGCCGGGGTTGCCATCGGCATGATGATTCTGAAAAAGACCTGGTTGGGGCTGGCGCCATCTATGCGTGCGGCCTCTTCCAGTTCTTTGGGCACTGTGTCCAGGTAGCCCTTCAGGTTCCAGATGGCAAAGGGCAACTGGCCGGAGATCATGGCCAGACCCACGCCCCAGAGCGAATCGCGCAGATTGAAGGACAACCCGCCCAGGTTGACCTGGATACGATTGAGCAGCACGAAGAGCGGCGCAACTGTGGCAATGGCTGGCAAGATGAGCACCGTGACCACGCCGAGCATCAGGGCCTTGCGCCCGCGATATTGAAAGCGGGAGAAGGAGTAGGCAGCAAAGAGGCCAACCATGACGGACGCGGCCGCGACGCCGCCGGCCAGTTTGAGTTGGTTGAGCGCCAGTTCCCTGAACGTCACCGGGTTGGCCGTGGGGCGGTCGAGCACACGCTGGTAGGCTGCAAGCGAGGCGCCGGGCGGGATCAGGCGGAACTTGTCGGGGCGCGCAATGTCGCGTGGATCGAGCGACAGGCTGACCACCCACAGGATGGGAAAGGCGACGATCAAGGCAATCAACAGACAGATTGCCTGATAGATGATCTGTTTGCCGAGCGGTAGGCGGCTTTCACTTTCAGGCATCGTAGCTCTCCGTTGCGCGTGTCACCTGGTTGGTGATCAGGGTGATGATCAACAACACGAAGAAAATGATAATCGAAAAAGCGGCTGCCATGCCATAGAGACGCTGCGTGCGCACCAGGTCGTAGGCTGTAGTGACCAGGATTTCGGTTTGCCGCAACGGCCCACCTCCTGACATCATGAAGATGAAGTTGAACAGGTTGAAGGTGGTGATGATGCCGTAGACAGCCGCCGGCACCATCGCTGGCCGGATCAGTGGCACCGTGATGCCCATGAACTGTTGGCGGGGCGTGGCGCCGTCTATCGAAGCCGCTTCGTACAGGTCTTTGGGGATGGATTGCAGGGCGCCGGTCGCCACAATCGTCATGAAGGGCCAGCCGAGCCAGATGTTGGCCATCAGCATGGCATAGTAGGACAGCGGCAAGGGCAGCCCAGGCAGCAGCCATTTGATAGGAGCCTGGATCTGTTCGAACCAGCGAATGGCGAAGGTTTCTGGCGCGATGTTGAAGATACCGCCAATGGCCATCAGGGCCTGGTTGATCGAGCCGTTGTTCTGATCGAACATGTTGCGCCAGACTGTGGCGATCACCAGTGTGGGCAGAATGATCGGCAGGACGTAGACTGCACGATAGAATCGTTTGAACCACAACCCCTTGACATTGAGCAGCACAGCAATCAAAACGCCCATGACGACGTGAATCGGCACGTTGGTGATCGTCCACACCAGGTTGAATGCCAGGATGCGCCAGAAATTGAAATTAGGCAGCTTGGCTTTGAGCACGCCCCCAAAAATATCGAGATAATTCTTGAAGCCCACCATGTTGGGCGCAGGCGAATCTATACGAAGATTCTTGATACCGTAGTCTGTGAACGACATCCAGACCTGGTAGAAGAGTGGATAGAAGGTGATGATTGTCATCACTGTGAAGGCTGGCACCAGATAGAGATACGCGGCGCGTGTGTAAGCTGTGCGCACCCACCACTTCTGGAAACCGGTTGGTTCTTGAACTGCCATGGTATCGCTCCGTGGTTTGATGATCCGAGAGACGAAAACGGCCCCTTCACATGGACCTGTTGGGGAGAAGTTGCACTGTAGTCGGGGGGTCTACTGCTCGCCAATCGTCATATAGGAAGTCTGTACGCCAGCGGAGAGACGGCGCCTGGCGAGGTTAGGCTCCTTACCTGAGGATTGGCGCAGGTGTGACTTGGTTCGATGTCACAACGTCATGACCTGGTTCAGCGCAGGGGACCGGCGCCGTGATGGCGCATTGTGTTGGTTGGGCGAGAAGGCAGGGCAGAGTGCGCCCTGCCTTCTCTGTGAGGAGAGCGCCCGACAAGGACGCTCCCCAGGATGGATTTACTTGCTGTTCGCCGTGTTCATGGCGGCGCAGGCTTCCTTGACACCGTCAGCGGGCGTGGAAGCGCCTTCCAGGACCTTCGTGAAGGCATCGCCGAAGGGACCCCAGTAGTTGCCGAATTCCTGCGACTGCGGGCGGGGGAAGCCAGTGGCGGAGGCCTGTGCAAAGCCAGCGATCAGCGGGTCAGCGGAGGTGACGTCGGAGCGGATCGGTACGTGGCCAGCCTGATCGGTGTAGATCTGCGAGGATTCCTTGTTGGTCAGGAAGAGTGCAAGGGCCAGCGCGCCGTCCACGTTCTTGGAGTTGGGGTTGACGTAGAAGCCATCTATGCCATTGAGCGGAGAGGCGTTGCCCTTGGCGCCGGCCGGGATCGGAGCGACGCCGAGGTTGTCGCCGAGGTCTTTCTTGTAGTCGGCGAGCGCCCAGGGGCCGTTGACGAACATGGCGGCCTTGCCCTGGCGGAACTGGGCCTCGGCCTTACCGTAGTCAGGCTCGAAGACGGCGCCAGCGGCCTTCAGGTCGAGGAAGTACTGCAGCGCATCGGCGCCGCCGGTCGTGTCGAGGACACAAACCTGCTTGTCATCGAACAGCTTGCCGCCGAAGGAGCCGAAGAAGCCGAAGAGGTGATAGGCGCCCTGGACGTTGACGAGCAGCTTGCCAGCCTTGACGGCGGCCAGCAATTCGTCGGTGGTTGCGGGCGGCTTATCAATCAGCGACTTGTTGTAGTAGAGCGCCACGGCCTTGGCCGATTCGGGCACGCCGTACATCTTGCCATCAACCTTCATGCCGTCCACGCCCACCTGGCTGACGCTGCCGAGCTTGCCGGCCAGCTTGTCAGTCAGGTCGAGCACAAGATCGCCACGCGCCCAGTTGCCCAGGTCGTCATTGGGCGCCACGAACATGTCGGGGCCGCCGCCAGCAGCGACTTCGGTCTGGTACTTGTTGAAGATTTCGCTGAAGGGAATCTGCAACACGGTGATGGTCATTTCGGGATTTGCCTTCTTGGCGTTCTCGACCAGCGTGGCGAGAGTAGATTCCTCGGAGCTGCCGGTCTGATAGGCGTGCCACAACGTCACTTCGCCCTTGCCAACCAGCGCAGGCTCAGCGGGCGGCGCCGAGACGGTCTTGTTGTTCGCCGTGTTCATGGCGGCGCAGGCTTCCTTGACACCGTCAGCGGGCGTGGAAGCGCCTTCCAGGACCTTCGTGAAGGCATCGCCGAAGGGACCCCAGTAGTTGCCGAATTCCTGCGACTGCGGGCGGGGGAAGCCAGTGGCGGAGGCCTGTGCAAAGCCAGCGATCAGCGGGTCAGCGGAGGTGACGTCGGAGCGGATCGGTACGTGGCCAGCCTGATCGGTGTAGATCTGCGAGGATTCCTTGTTGGTCAGGAAGAGTGCAAGGGCCAGCGCGCCGTCCACGTTCTTGGAGTTGGGGTTGACGTAGAAGCCATCTATGCCATTGAGCGGAGAGGCGTTGCCCTTGGCGCCGGCCGGGATCGGAGCGACGCCGAGGTTGTCGCCGAGGTCTTTCTTGTAGTCGGCGAGCGCCCAGGGGCCGTTGACGAACATGGCGGCCTTGCCCTGGCGGAACTGGGCCTCGGCCTTACCGTAGTCAGGCTCGAAGACGGCGCCAGCGGCCTTCAGGTCGAGGAAGTACTGCAGCGCATCGGCGCCGCCGGTCGTGTCGAGGACACAAACCTGCTTGTCATCGAACAGCTTGCCGCCGAAGGAGCCGAAGAAGCCGAAGAGGTGATAGGCGCCCTGGACGTTGACGAGCAGCTTGCCAGCCTTGACGGCGGCCAGCAATTCGTCGGTGGTTGCGGGCGGCTTATCAATCAGCGACTTGTTGTAGTAGAGCGCCACGGCCTTGGCCGATTCGGGCACGCCGTACATCTTGCCATCAACCTTCATGCCGTCCACGCCCACCTGGCTGACGCTGCCGAGCTTGCCGGCCAGCTTGTCAGTCAGGTCGAGCACAAGATCGCCACGCGCCCAGTTGCCCAGGTCGTCATTGGGCGCCACGAACATGTCGGGGCCGCCGCCAGCGGCGACTTCGGTCTGGTACTTGTTGAAGATTTCGCTGAAGGGAATCTGCAACACGTTGATGGTCATGCCGGGCATCGCCTTCTTGGCGTTTTCGACCAGCGTGGCGAGGGTAGATTCCTCGGAGCTGCCGGTCTGATAGGCATGCCACAACGTCACTTCGCTCTTGGGAACTTCAGGGGCCTTGGTGGGTTCGGGAGCCTTGGTGGGTTCGGGAGCCTTGGTGGCTTCGGGAGCCTTGGTAGCTTCCGGCGCCTTGGTCGGTTCGGGGGCCACCGTGGGTGTGGCGCCGCCGCAGGCGCTGAGCACCATTCCCACGAGCAGGAACAAAACGAGCAATCCACTGAACTTACGTAACATCTTCTCCTCCGAAATCAAGTTTTTTGAAGTAAATCGGTGTTTACGGACATCACTTATGCAATCGCAATGCGTGATCCAGGTTTGGCTCCAGCGTTCATGTTGTCGAGCCAAGAGGAACCAACCCTCTCGCCTGACCGCCGTTGCCGACGGTGTCATGGGCAGCGAGCCGAAGAGTGTTCTGTTTAGACCATCACCCCCTTTGACCAAAATACGGAGGCAGACAAATCAGGCGACATGATCCAATGGTGGGCTGTCGCGACGAGAATGAGTCGTCTTGCCAGCCTGACTGTGTGAGAAAGTCGAGAGAAAGTATACTCTCAATCCTGTAATTTGTCAAGCAAAAATGTTTGACATGTCAAAAAAAACCCCACCGCTGGTAAGCGGCAGGGTTTTTGATGACGATGCTATGCGGTCGCTGTACTGCGCCCGCCGGACGAGCAAAGAAGTGCGTCTATTTCTTATGACGATACACGATGCGCCCACGCGTCAGGTCATAAGGCGACAATTCGATACGCACACGGTCGCCCAGGAGGACGCGAATGTAGTATTTGCGCATCTTACCGGACAGATAAGCGAGAATTTCGTGTCCGTTGTCCATGGCAACGCGGAACATGGTGTTGGGTAATGTCTCGGTAATCGTACCTTCGACGGTAATCTTGTCTTCTTCGTCTTTGGACATTTCGGCTTGTGACTCCTCCTCGGCAATTCGCCTGTTCAGTTTCTAGATACTATCGCGACCAACGGGCTCTACGGGCCTGGCGTTGCCGGTCGCCTGTGGGCAAGACACGTCAGGCGCCTGGTTGCCAAAGCGCCTGACGTTGCGCTGACGCTGTGTCAGCTCTGAATCTTCATTTCACGCTTGCGCATGGTGCGTCGCGCCTTGCGAATCGCCTTCTGTTTCTTGATCCGCCGGAGTTCGCTCTTGGGGGTAAACCAACGCTTCTGGCGTACCGTGGGCAGGATACGCGCTTCGGCGACTGCCTTGCGAAAACGCTTGAGCAGGCTATCCTGCGACTCACCGGGACGAAGTTGTACGGTCATCTCTTTCACCCCCCTTCACGTCGGGACCGGTCATTCCCCTGAAATGGTATACTCATTTTCGATCAAAACGTATTCTTCCGCTTGACTGGCGTCATCCTTGTCGGCGACGGTCCAGTCTGTGGCACGTCGCAGGCTCAACGCAATGCGTTGGCGATCTGGCTCGACGCGCAAGATTTGCGCGGGCCATTCCTGGCCCACTTGTACCACCTCGCGTGGGTGTCGCACCGGCCGATGCGACAGCTCGGAGAGATGGATCATGCCTTCGATGCCTGGTTCGAGTTCGGCAAAGGCCCCGAACTCCATCAGCCTGGTGATCTGAACTGTCACCACCTGCCCGGCATGGTAGCGTTGGGCAATTCCTGCCCAGGGATTGGGCAGCGCCCGCCGCCGGCTCAGTGCGATGCGCTGGCGGTTGTCGTCCATGCGCAGGATCAGGACGCGAATCCGGTCGCCAACGGTGACAACGTCTTTCGGATCCTTGGGCGTCTGCCAGTCCAGTTCGCTCACATGGATCAGCCCGTCCACGCCGCCGATGTCAACGAAGGCCCCAAAGGGACGAATGGCCGTGACGCGCCCTTCGACGATCTGGCCGGGCCGCAGGTTTTCGACCAGTGCGGCGCGGCGCTGCTCGCGCAACTCCTGTTGGGCCAGCCGGTTGGAAAAGACCAAACGCCGGCGTTTGCGATCCACCTCGATCACTTTGACTGGCAAGCTGCGCCCCAAATAACCGCTCAGGGCCTCGCCTGGACGGGCATGTTCGGCCAGGTGCGAGGTTGGCAGGAAACCGCGCAAGTTGCCGAATGTCAACATCAGCCCGCCGCGGTTGAAATCAACCACCTCTTGCTCGCTGATGGCGCCCGTGGTCATGCTCTCCTGCGCTTGCAGCCAATCCTGCTCCTGTTGCGACAGGAAGACCGACAAAATGATCTCTCCGTCCTGGTTGTACGGATTGACCACCACCGCCGGCACGATGGCGCCCAACGTCAGGCGACCACGCGCCGCAGGGTCAAGCCTGGCCAGATCGCTGGCCGGAACGATGCCATCCTGTTTGGCGCCGACGTCCAGGATCATCTCCTTGTCGTTCAACGTCACCACAGTTCCCTGTACCAGGTCGCCATGTTGCAGCCGCAGATGGCTCTGCTTGTCGCTGAAATACTCAGCCAGCAGCGATGCGAAATCCTCTTCCTGACGGATCGGCGTGACGCCATCTCGTTCTTGCATGGGCTGACCCTTTACCAAAAAAAATCTCGACCTACTTACCTGCCCTGGTCGAGATTCGACACCATCATCACGGCGATAAATTTGTTCCACATGTCATGCGACCTTGCGGTTGAGCATCGAACAAAACGATCGTTGATGGGTTTCCTCCGCTGCATTGCCAGCGATCCGACCAGGGGGCGGGCTCTGAAAGTCGCTAATAATTGCGACGCGATCACTGGCTTCGCCTTCTGCCGCACTGACAGATCGAACGCCCGCTCATCCTGCCACCGCAGGCGATTCGGGCCGAGCCTTGCGAAGCCCGCCGGGCGTCATTTTCATCAGACAAATGAACGCTGTCCATCTGTTCGACGCCTACCCTACGATTGACCGCCGGCGTTTCGCACCGGCGGCTCAACCATCAGACATTATACCAATCTGCTGCGGGCCTGTCAAACAAGCCGCGGCAACTGGCAATTTCATGCTTCTTGTCCCCTATGCTATAATGGCTCGACTTATGTAAATGTTTCACGTGAAACATTTTGAGTTTGAACCAAAAAACCAACAGTGAGGTCTCTCACCTTGCCTTCTCATGACAACCAGCCGCCGGAGACGCCCGATCAGGCGCCGGCAATGTGCGATTACGAGGGTTCCGCCTATCGCGTCGAGTTCTGGACGCAGGCGCGTGCATTCGAAGACCTGGCCGAACGCCAGGCCCTCCGGACGTTGCTGCCGCCCCGCGGCGCACGCATCGTCGAAATCGGCGCCGGCTTTGGGCGCCTGGCCGATCTCTACGCCGGTTACAGCCAGGTGATCCTGGTCGAACCGGCCCTTTCGATGTTGCGCCAGGCCCAAGAGCGCCTGCGGCACGACTCCCGTTTCGTCTTCGTGCGCGGCAATGTCTATGATCTGCCGCTGCAAGATCAGGCCTTCGACACGGTTGTCATGGTGCGCGTGCTGCACCACCTGGTCGAAGCGCCCAGGGCGCTGACCGAACTGCGGCGCATTCTCGGCACGAACGGCGCTCTGATCTTGGAGTACGCCAACAAGCGGCACGCCAAATCGCTGTTGCGCTACGCCCTGCGCCACCAGGCCTGGAGTCCCTACGACCGGCAGCCCTACGAGTTTGCGCCGCTCAACTTCGATTTTCATCCCGCCTGGGTGACGCAACAGCTCGCCGCCGCCGGTTTGACCGTGCAGCGCGAACTGGCCGTCTCGCATCTGCGCGCCAATTTCTTCAAGCGCCTCGGTTCGCCTGCCCGCCTGGCGCAGATTGACGCCATCTTGCAGCGTTTCGTCAGCCCACTCAAACTGGCGCCCAGCGTCTTCGTGTGCGCCAGGCCGCCAGCCGGCCCTGTTCCTGCCTCGACCGGCGCGGCCTCCGGCCTCTTCCGCTGCCCCAGTTGCCACAGCGCCGATCTGACGCCGGCCGCCGGCGCGCTGACCTGCGCCGCCTGCGGCCGCGCCTGGCCCCAACGCGACGGCATCTACGACTTTATCGCCTGAACGTGTCGGGTTGGCATCAATCAAAGCGGACGCCCCAAACCCCTCAGGGTTTCTGAGATCTTCCGGGGTTTTCAGAGCGACGCGGCGCGGCTGGCGATGCGGTCTTTGACCAGCGCGATGAACTCGTGCGTTGGCATCCCGTCCTGGCGCGAACCATCGCGCCGGCGCAGCGATACGGCGTCGGCGGCCATCTCTTGATCGCCCACCACCAGCATGTAGGGTGTCTTCATGCCTTGCGCTTTGCGAATCTTGGCGTTCATGCGCTCGGAGCCTAGATCGGCTTCTGCGCGCACCCCTTCGTTGCGCAGACGCTGCATCAGTGCAGCGGCGTAATCGTTGTGGTGATCGGTGATCGGAATGACTCGCACCTGCTCCGGCGCCAGCCAGACCGGGAAGTTGCCCGCATAGTGTTCGATCAGGAAACCGATCATGCGCTCGTGCGTGCTGAGCGGTGCTCGATGGATCACCAGCGGCATCTCCTCCTCGCCGTTTTGGTTGACGAACCGCAGATCGAAGCGCTCGGGCTGTCCAAAGTCAACCTGGTTCGTCGCCAGCGTAAACTCGCGGCCAATCGCGCTCCAGATCTGCACGTCAATCTTTGGCCCGTAGAACGCCGCTTCGTCCGGCACTTCTACGAAAGGCACATTGCCGTTGCGCATGGCGTTGCGCACCATCTCCTCCGTCTTCAGCCACAGGCGTTCGTTGTCAATGTACTTCTTGCCCAGCCCCTTGGCATGGTGCGTGCTCAGGCGCATGACGTACTTCTCGATCCCAAAAAGATCGAAATACTGCCCATACATGGCGATGACGCCCATGAACTCCTGCTCGAACTGCGCCTCCGGCACATAGATGTGCGCATCGTTCATCTGCATCGAACGCACGCGCATCAGCCCGAAAAGCTCGCCGCTCTTCTCATAGCGGTAGCAGGTGCCGTATTCGGCCAGGCGCAGGGGCAGTTCGCGGTAACTGCGCGGCTTGGCGGCGAAGATCTTGTGGTGCATCGGGCAGTTCATCGGCTTGACGTAGTAACGCACCCCTTCCAACTCCATCGGCGGATACATGCCATCGGCATAATAGGGCAGGTGCCCGCTGCGCAGGAGGAGCGATTCTTTCGTCAGGTGCGGCGTGCGCACGCGCTCGTAACCGGCCTTGGCTTCCATCTCTTTGGCCAACCGCTCCAGCTCCTCGATCAGCACTGCGCCGCGCGGCAGCCACAGCGGCAGCCCTGGCCCCACTTCATCGTCGAACGTGAAGATCTCAAGCTCCTTGCCCAGCTTGCGATGGTCGCGTTTCTTGGCCTCTTCCAGCATTTGCAGATACTGGCTCAATTCCTGCTTGTTGCGCCATGCCGTCCCGTAGATGCGCTGCAGCATTGCGTTGTTCTCGTCCCCGCGCCAGTAGGCCCCGGCGACGCTCATCAGCTTGAAGGCGTCGGCGGGAATCTGCCCCGTGTGCTCCACGTGCGGCCCGCGGCACAGGTCTTCGAATGTGTCGTGTTTGTAGGTGCTGATGACCGGCGCTTCGTCTGTCTCCTCGCCGTACTCGTCCACGCCCCCCTGCACCAGCCCGTCAATTAGCTCCAGCTTATAGGGCTGATTAGCAAACAGCACGCGCGCCTCGTCCGGGCTGACCTCGCGCCGCGCCAGGGTGTGACGCCCGCCGATGATCTGGCGCATTCGTTTCTCCAACGCCTCCAGGTCTTCGGGCGTCAGGGCGCGCGGCAGTTCGAAATCATAGTAGAAGCCGTTTTCGATCGGAGGGCCAATCGCGATGCGCGCCTGGCCTGGAAACATCTCCGTGACTGCCTGCGCCATCACGTGCGCTGCCGTGTGGCGAATCTTGTACAGATCGTCCTTGTCCAATTGATTCGATTTAGCCATGATCCTTTTCTCCTCTCTGCTTTCTGCTGCACCGTGCCGGGGACGTTTCCGAAGCCGCGCCCCCGGCACGGCGCCGGCCTGAAACAAACAAAAAGCCCCTCGTCTTTGGGACGAGAGGCTCGCGGTTCCACCCAGATTGAGACGCCGCGCCGGGGCGCATACACGCATCTCCACTCTTTGGCTGTCAACGGGGCCAACCGGAATCCCCTACTGCTGGCCGGGCCAGGTTTGGGCATTCGCTCCCAGGGGGTTTTCAGCGCACCGTCCACGACAGGGGCTTGCAGCCCACGACCCCTGCTCTCTGACGTGACAAATGACGCTTACTCGTCCTGGTCATCGCTTTGTCTTGTTTCGACTGCGGACGATTCTAGCACACCTCGCCGCCTGCGTCAATTCGGGCCGGCGCGCCAGGATCGTGCAGCAGCCGGGCCGGCGCCTGAATCGCCGCGCCAACGAAAACGCCGCAGCAGAATCGCTACGGCGCACTGGTGGGCGATAGAGGGCTCGAACCTCTGACCTCGTCGATGTCAACGACGCGCTCTAGCCAACTGAGCTAACCGCCCACATGGGCATTATTATAACCAACAACGGCGACTTGGCAAATTGGCGCATCAGCCCTCGGCAGACCTGCGGCTCAAGAGCGCCGCTGTCGCCGCACCCACCAGCACGATGAAACTGCCGCCAACGAACACCCATTTGACCATCGTCGCCCAGCCGGCCAGATCAGCGATGACCGGAGTTGGAGCGGGATAGCGCGCCATCACCAGCGAGGTGGCAATGTTTTCCAGCAGATCGAAGCCAACGCCCATCACCGGCGTCAGGTTGAGCAGGCGCCAACGGCTGGACTGCCGCCGTCGCAACGCCTGCGCCAGCAGCCAACTGCTGCTGATCGTCAGGAAGGAGCCATAGACCGCCGGCCAGACCAGGTCGAAGGTGAAACGGGCCTGGATGTACGCCTGGCGCCCATCGGCGCCAAGCCGTTCCGCAATGCCATACAGATCGGCTGCGGTGTAGAACCAGGACATATCTGGCGTTGTCACATCGCCGCGCTGTTGTGCCGCCTGTGCGGGCAGCGCCAGCGACGTGAAGAGCAGAAAGACGACCAACGCCGCCAGCGCCGTCCATCCTCGTGAGGCGGCTGTCAGCCGATCCGACAGGCGAGCCGCGGCGCGTAATCCTTTCACTGTGATCTTTCCTCCGTCTCGTTGGGGCGCGCCAGACTGTTCAGCACGGTCTCGACGACGCGTTCGGCCCAATCGTTGGCAAAGGGGGTGTTTGCCAGATACTGCGCATAGAACACCCCAACCAGCATGTTGACCGCCAGCCCCAGATCGGCATCGGGGCGCAGTTCGCCGCGACTTTGCGCCTGTTCCAGGATGGTACGCAGCGCCTGGCGCCGCGGCTTGACCAGGTATTCACGAAAGGCGGCCAGCAGCTCTGGCGTTTCGTACTCTTCGGCCAGGGCTGTGCCGAGTAACGACATGCCATGCGGACGCGAGATTGCATGGTAGAAATGCGTCATCTCGGCAATCAGGTCGCGGCGCGTATCGCCGTCGGGCGTCGGGCGCGTGGGATCGCAGTTTGCCGCCAGCGCCGCCATGGCCAGCTCGATCTTGCTGCGATAACGCCGGTAGATCGTTGGTTTGGTCACGCCGGCCTCGGCGGCAACGGCGTCCACGGACATGCGGGCAAAGCCGCGTTGCGCCAGCAGCCGGAACGTTGCATCGAGGATGCACTGATCAGTGTGGGCCTGGCGCGGCCGGCCGGGTGTGCGCGCTGTGCGCACAGTGTCTGAATCCATTTCGCCCCCCTGCACAGCAATTCGATTGCGGTGCATTTTAGCGATGTTCATCCATTCTGGCAAGCGCCGCTCAGACCGCTGACCGAACCGTGCGCCGCGACTCCAGCGGTGTGATCGTATGCAACCTCACCGATTGAAACGATACGGTGCAGTATCGTAAAGCTAACAACTGACAGGGGGAGTCTCACTTCACTTCATGGAAACATCGCATACGACGGAATTGCCAGGGCCGGGCCGGCTGGAGGCGTTCAGCGACGGCGTCTTGGCCATCGTCATCACGCTGCTGGTGTTGGAGATCAAAACGCCGCACTTGACTGCGCCCAACGATGCGCAGGAGGCACTGCGCGCGCTGGCCGCGCTTGGCCCGAAGTTTTTGGGCTATTTTCTCAGCTTTTTCTTCGTCGCCGTCTTTTGGGTCAACCATCATCGCTTCTTTCGGTTGGTGCGCCGGGTTGACACCGGTCTGCTCTGGTTGAACAACCTGTTGCTGTTGGCCCTTTCGTTCATTCCATTCCCCACCGGCATGATCGGCGAATATCCCGGCAACCCAACCGTGCTGGCGCTCTTTGGCGTCGTCTTGATGATCGCTGGCATCGCATTCAATTCGATGTGGCGGCGCGCCGGGGCAGCAGGATTGTACTACGACAGCGTCAGCCAGGCGCTGATCAATGCGGCCATCGCGCGCGGTGTGATTGGCCCCGTTCTATACGGATTAGCAGCCGTGTTGGCTTTTGTGCTGCCGGCGGTCGCCTGGGTCTTGTTCTTCGGCATTCCGTTGATCTACGTTTTTGGCAGAAGGGAGAGAGCAAAAGTATGAAAGTTGCCGTATTGGGCGCCAAGATCATTGGCGCGACACTCGGACGCAAGTGGGCGCACGCCGGCCACACGGTGATGTTTGGCGTGCGTCATGTGGACAACCCGGAGACGCAAGCGCTGGCCGCCGCACTGGGCGCCAGCGTGGGAACGCCTACTGCCGCCATCGCTTTTGGCGATGTCGTGGTCTTTGCCATTCCCGGCGGCGCGATGGAAGAAACGATCGCCAGTCACGGCCCGGCGCTGGCCGGCAAGATCGTCATTGACGCCGCCAACCGCATGGGCGGCGGACCGATGAACAGCGCGACGCTTTTTGCAGATCATGCGCCCGGCGCACAGGTCTTTCGCGCCTTCAACAGCCTGGGATGGGAGAACTTCGCAGACTCGCAATTTGGCGACCAGCAGGCCGATCTCTTCTACTGCGGGCCGGGCGGCGCCGGGCAGGTCGCCGTCGAAACTCTCATTCGTGACGTGGGGATGCGCCCCATGCGCCTGGGCGACATCGGCCAGGTGGGCCTGGCAGATACCGTGGCCAGTCTTTGGTTTACGCTGGCCTTTGGCCAGGGCCTGGGGCGGCATCTGGCTTTCAAGGTTCTGACGCGCTGAGCCAGCCGCGCCGCTTGACAAGCGGCGCATTCCCGGCTATCCTTGAACCGTCTGGGGATGGGATTGCCGTTGTTTTTGTTGACGTAAGGAGCAGGCCATGCAAATCTCTCCGGTAGAATCCTCGCTGCTTGAACGGTTGGTGCAGATGCCGCGCCTGCCGGCGGTGGCGCAGCGGCTCGACGCGTTTCTGGCCGACGAAGCCGCACGCCGCCAACGTTTCATTGACACGGTGCGGGAATGTGAAAAAGCCGAGTTCATCAATGGGGAGAAGATTGTGCACTCACCAGTCAAACTGCGCCATAACGTCGCGGTCAAACGGCTGCTGGTCTTGCTGGATGCCCATGTAAGCGCTCATAATTTGGGTTATGTCGGCTACGAGAAGCTGATGGTCTCGCTGACCCGCAACGACTACGAGCCGGACATCTGTTTTTTCGACGTGGCGACTGCTGCCCATTTTCGGCCAGACCAGATGCGTTTTCCGGCTCCTGCGTTCGTGGTCGAGGTGCTCTCCGCTTCGACCCAGGCCAACGACCGGGGCGTCAAGTTCGACGATTACGCCGCACATGGCGTGGGCGAATACTGGATCATAGACCCCGACAGCGAAACTGTCGAACAGTACCGGCTGGTGGGCGAAAGCTACCAGTTGGCCATCAAAGCGCAGACCGGCGAACTGCGCAGCTTCGCCGTGCCCGGCTTCGTCATTCCGGTGCGTGCCATCTTCGACTCCGCGATCAACCGAGAAACCCTCCGCCTGCTCCTTGCCGGCTGAACGGCGCCGGCCTGCTCAGGCCGTCTGCAGAACGGCGCCGGCTCGCCGTCGCTGCCCCACCTGCTCGATGTACGCCAGCGACTGGTGACGGAAGTAGGTGTTGTACAAATCCGCATAGTGACCGCCCTGGGCCATCAGCGCCTGATGATTTCCCTGCTCGATGATGCGCCCCTGATCCAGCACGATGATGCGATCCACCGCCCGCACGGTTGACAGCCGGTGGGCGATGACGATGGATGTGCTGCGGGCCAGAATCAGGTTGATGGCCTGCTGAATCTGCTGCTCGGTGAAGGGGTCAATGCTGGCCGTCGCCTCGTCCAGGATGAAGATCGCCGGCTCCTGCACCAGAACGCGCAACAGCGCCGTCAGTTGGCGCTGACCCATGCTCAAGCGCACTCCCCGCTCGCCTACTTCGGTCTGCAGCCCATTTGACAGCGTTTCGATCCATTCGCCGCCGCCGATCTGGCGCGCGATCGCCTCGATCTGTTCGTCGCTGGCGGTGGGGCGGGCGTAGCGAATGTTGTCGGCTACCGTGCCGGCGAACAGGAACGGCGTTTGCGCCACGATGCCGAGGCGACGGCGGTAGGCGTGCAGATCGAGATCGCGTATGTCCTGGCCATCGATGGTGATGCGCCCGCCCTGGAATTCGTAGAAGCGGGCGATCAGCTTGCCCAGGCTGCTCTTGCCCGCGCCGGTGTGACCCACCAGCGCGATGTTCTCGCCAGGCCTGATGTGCAGATCGAAATTGGCCAGTACCTGTTCTTGCCCGCTGTAGCGAAAGTCTACCGCGTCGAAGCGGATCTCGCCGGCGAGCTGACCGGAATCAACGGCGCCGCGTTGGTGCACCGTCGGCGACGCATCAATCAGCGCAAAGAGCCGTTCTGATGCCGACAGCCCTGCCTGCACCTGGCTCCAGAAAGCCGACAACTGCGCCATGGGGAACCAGAAACGCTCCACGCTGGTGATGAACAGATACCACGCACCCAGACTGATCGCTCCCTGGGCGGCTGAAAGGCCACCGAAGTAGACCAGCGCTGCCGTGCCGGCGCCGCCCACCATGTTGAGCACCGGAAAGACGTTGGACAGCACGAAACCGCGCCGCAGATTGATGTCGTAGGAGCGACGGTTGACGCGCAAGAACTCGCCGTAGATAGCGGCCTCCTGGCGAAAGTTCTTGGCGACGCTGATGCCGGTGACCGCTTCCTGGATCGCCGCGTTGACCTCGGCAATGGCCTGGAAGCCGCGTCGCGTGACATAACGAGCCAGGCGGCGCAAACTGTAGGCGACCAGGACGATGGCGACGGATGTCAGCAGCACGATCACCGTCAATGGGGCGGAAATATCGAACAGGATGGCGGCGAGAATGACCAGCGAAAGCATCTGCCCTGCGATGTCGGCGATCAGGGTGACGACCTGCGTGAATTCCTGCGTGTCGGTGGTGATGCGGCTGATCACGCGGCCGCTACGGTACTGATCGAAGAAGGAGATGTCATGGCCAATCACCGCCTGGAAGGCGTCGGTGCGCAGGTCGGCCACGACCATGCCGGTGATGTGCGCCAGCAGGCGGCGCCGCAGCCAGTTGATGCCCCAAGTCAGCAGACTGGCCAGCAGCGCCAGCAGTGTCAGCGCCCACAGTGCGACCGCTGTCGGCGCACCTCCAAGCAGGTTGATGCCTTCCGAAATGATCAGCGGCTGCAGAGCGCCGATCACCGCCAACAGCACGAGCGTAACCACCATCCAGAGCAGGCTGCGGCGGTCGCGGCCAAAATAGTCGGCCACTCGCCGCACCAGTTCACGGTCGCTGTATGTTCGGTCGTACGCTTCGTTGTTCAACCCTGCAAACATCGTTCGACTCCGGCTATTCGTAGCTGGCAAAGATGCGGCGGTACGCTTCGGATTGCGCCAGCAGCGCATCATGGCTGCCGCTGGCGGCGATGCGGCCATTCTTAAGTACGACGATCTGATCGGCCCAACGAATCTGCGACAGGCGGTGCGTAATCAGGATCGTGGTGCGCCCGCGCGCGGCCTCTTCGATGGCGCGCTGGATGCGATCTTCGGTGGCGCTGTCAATGGCGCTGGTCGAATCGTCCAGGATCAGGATACGCGGTTCAGTCAGGAAAGCGCGCGCCAGAGCGATGCGCTGGCGCTGACCGCCGGACAGGGTCACGCCGCGCTCGCCCACTTCGGTGTCGTAGCCGTCGCGAAAACTCATGATGAAGTCATGCGCCTGCGCCTTGCGGGCCGCGGCCTCGATGTCGCTGCGACTTGCCTGCGGGCAGCCAAAGGCGATGTTGTCGGCCACGCTGCGAGAAAACAGGAAGATGTCCTGCTCGATGATGCTGATCTGCCGGCGCAAGCCTGCCAAATCCCAGTCGCGCACATCTACGCCGTCAATCAACACACGGCCCTGATTCACATCGTAGATGCGATTGATCAGCTTGGCCACGGTGCTTTTGCCCGATCCGGTCTGCCCCACGATGGCCAGCGTTTGTCCCGGCTCGACCTGCAGGCTGACACCGTGCAGCACCGGCGCATCGTCGTAGCCAAAGGTGACATGATCGAAAACGAGCGCGCCGCGCATCGGCTGGCAATGACCGCCCTGGTTTTCGTCCAACTGCGTCTCCTGGTTGAGGATTTCGAGGATGCGGCTGGCGCTGGCGATGCCGGAGGAGACCTGTGAATAGGCAAACTGGCCGACATTGGTGGGAAAGATGAAGAGGAGCATCAGGCCGTTATAGGCCGCCAGATCGCCGATGCCAATCGCCCCGCTCTGGTAGAGGAACATGCTGTGGGCCAGCGCGGCGGTTTGCACCAGGCCAAGCAGCAGCAACTGGTAGAAGCGCGCCTCGATGTTTCCTTGCCAGACGAAGGCGCGTCGCCAGCCGTCCACCGCCTGGCGAAAACGCTGCGTTTCGCGCGCCTCCTGCGTCGCCCCTTTGACCGTCTCCACGCCTTCGATTGCTTCGGCCAGGACGGTGTTCATGTGACCGAAGCGGTCGCGCACCGCCACGGTGGTAGGCGCCAGTTGGCGCAGATAGACCCAGGTGCTCAAAATGTAGAGCAAGAGATAGCCGAGCGGGGCGGCCAGCAGCGCCGGATGGATGCCTGGCGCCGCCACGATGGGAATCACCAGGAAGCTGGCCGAGCCAATCACCAGATTCAGGCCGGGGTTGAACATCAGGTTGATCTCGCGCACGTCGTTGGCGGCGCGCGCCATCAGATCGCCTGTAGGGTGCGAATCGTGAAACGACATGCTCTTGCCCATCAGGCTGGCGTAGATTTCGTCACGCGCATCGCGCTCGATGCGCTGGCCAATGACTTCGCTGGAGAAATTGCGCCCGATTTGGGTCAGACCGCGCACGACCTGGCTGGCGGCGATCAGAAGGGCGATCTGAAGCAATCCCTGAATGTCGCTGGCGTTGGCTTGCAGCACGTCGAAGGCCCGTCCGGTGAGCATCGGGGCGACGCCGGCCAGACCCGCATTGGCCAGCGCCCCGGCAAAGGTTCCAATGATCCAAACCCAGTTGCGACGGACGTGCGATCCGAGCCAGCGCAGCGGGCTGCGCCGGTCGGATGTCCAGGTACGTTGTACAGAGAATTCGCTGAGCGACATAGATTGATTGTACACCAGCGGGGCGAAAAATGCAGATAACGCTTGCGGCGGTTGTGCGTTCTCCTGTACTTCAGCCGGGCGATACAGTGCAGATGACGAGTTTGACGTTTGTCCGATTCCCTGGCAAAATGAAACTCAGGATTGGTGAAGAGCCATGCTCTCCGCGCTGCGCTCGCCTCATCCCACGGACGCCCCGCACGAACGTCACCCGTTTGCGCCCGCCGCATGAATCCCCAATCAATGGCCCTGTCACACGTCGCATTTCGAAGGAGCACGACATCCATGCATCTCTTGCGCCGCCTCACACTGCTGGCCCTGGCGCTCACTTTGTTGGCGGGAGTTCTGCCCGCCGCGCAGGCCGCTTCCATCTACTATGTCTCCCCACTGGGCAACGATAGCAACCCCGGCACGGAGGCGCTGCCCTGGCGTACGATCCAGCGCGCAGCCAATGCGGTCAATCCAGGCGATACCGTCTACGTGCGCAGCGGCGTCTACAACGAAGCGGTGACGATCAGCCGCTCCGGTGCACCCGGCGCTTTCATCACTTTGACCGCGTATCCCGGCGAAGTCCCGGTGGTTGATGCCAACGGCCTGGCCTTGCCCAACTATTTCGACGGCGGTTTTCGCATCTCCTATGCCAACTATGTGCGCATCGCCGGCTTCGTGGTGCAGAACATCACCGATGGTTTCGGCATCATCTGCTATCACGCCGACAACTGCATCATCGAGAATAACCGCACTTACAACACCCTGTACTCCGGCATCGCTTCCTGGACAAGCACCAACAGCATCATCCAGGGCAACGAGGTGGAACTGGCCAACAACGACGGCGAACAGGAGGCCATCTCGGTTACGCAAAGCGCCAACGTCCAGGTCTTGAACAACCATGTGCATCATGGCGGCCCCGGCACGAACGGCGGCGAAGGCATAGACATCAAAGATGGCTCACACGACATTCTGGTCAAGGGCAACTACGTCCATCACATGAATCGCGTCTGCCTCTATGTGGACGCCTGGGACTCGGCAACATACAATGTCACCCTGGACGGCAACCGCGCACACGACTGCTATCGGTATGGCGCCGCCATGGCTTCGGAGCGAGGCGGCGAGCTGTACAACGTGACTATCATCAACAATCTGTTCTACCGCAACGTGCGCACCGGCTTTGTCATCGGCGACTGGGACGCCGGTTATCCGCACCCGATGCACGACATCGCCATCATCGGCAACACGATGTACGACAACGGCGACGATCTTTGGGGCGGCGGCATCGAGATCACAGAACCGTCGGTGCAGGGCGTTGTCATTCGCAACAACATCCTCAGCCAAAACAACTTCTTCACCATCCTGGCCGAAAATATCCCGCTGTCGGCCCTGACGGTGGATCACAATCTGTTGGACGGTTTCCGCAACCAGGCTGGCGAGTTGCGCGGCAGCGATTATGTCGAAGGCGATCCCCGCTTCGTGAACGCCGCCGGCGTTGATTTCCGCCTGCTACCCGATTCGCCCGCCATTGACCACGGCGCAGCCGCCGGCGCGCCCGATCATGACTTTGCCGGCGCCCCGCGTCCAAGCAACGGTCTGTGGGACATTGGTGCTTATGAGTACCAGGCTGGCCCTCAGGCGCCGCACGCCAACTTCTCCGCCAGCCCCACCGGCGGCGTCGCCCCCCTGGCCGTCGCTTTCCATGACCTCTCCAGCGGCGAGCCGACGGCCTGGTTGTGGGACTTCGGCGACGGCGGCGGCTCGACCGCACAACACCCCACACATGACTATGCGACGCCCGGCTACTACACCGTCAGCCTGACTGCCAGCAACGCGCTCGGACAGGACACCATCGTCAAGAACGATTTCATCGGCGTGCGGCCGGCCGGCGCGCCCGCGGTGATCTTCAGCGATGACTTCGAAGCGGCGCTGAACTGGACGCGCACCGGCGATGTGACCTGGTACACCGGTGCGCCGCACAACGGCGCTTACGGCGTGCGTCTGCGCAACACGGGCAGCATCGAGAAGACCATCTCCACGGTGGGCTATCGTTTCATCACGACGGCCTTCAGCATGGGCGCCGGCAGTCTGGATAACGCCAGTGAAAACCTGCAGGCGCTCTGGTTCGATGGCGCCACCTGGGTCGTCCTGAAGCAGATCAACAACGGCGACCCGGAGGAAGACAACAGCCTTCACCCGTTCCAGTTCGAACTACCCCGGACGGCCGACGACAACCCGGCGCTGGCGCTGCGCTTCAAGCTGAATGGCAGTGGGACGGGCGACTACGGCTACATCGAAGATGTGATCGTCAGCGGCTTCCCCAGCGGCGCGACGCCCACTAGCACCCCCACGGCCGGGCCTACCGGCACGCATACACCGACCGCCATCCCCACCAGCACTCCTACGCACACCCCCACGACTGTTCCGACCAACACTCCCACACCGGGGCCGACCGGAACGCCAACCCCCACGCACACCGCCACGGCCGTTCCAACCAATACTCCCACGCGCACTCCAACTCCCGCGCCGACCAGCACTCCCACGTCGGGGCCGACCAGCACGCCCACCGTTACCCCCACGCCGGGCGGCGCGTTGCAGCGCATCTTCCTGGACGATTTCGAAGCGGGTCTGCGCGGTTGGTACAAAGAGGGCAAGGTCGCCGCCTACACGGGGACGCCCAAGATCGGCGCGCGTAGCGTGCGGATGACGGGCAACAACTGTTGGATGCAGCGCACGATCTCCACGGCCGGCTACAGCGGCATCGTGGTACGTGTCTACATGGGGGCTGCCTCTTACGAAGCGTACGAATCCCTGATGATCTACTGGTGGGACGGCGCCGCCTGGCAGACACTGCGCGCCATCAGAGACGGCGATCCCGAAGAGGATGGACAACTGCACTTCCTGGAGTTCAACCTGCCCGCCGCCGCCGGCAATCGCAGCGACTTCCGCCTGGCCTTTGGCCAGTGGGATGCCGGCAGCGGCGACTATGGCTTCATTGACAACGTCGAGGTGCTCGGCGTGTGATGTCTGATGTGGATGTCTGATGGGATGTATCATCTCAATAAATAGGGCAAACCTGACAGGTTTCCCCCACTTATTGAGATGATACGATGGGATGACCCAAGAGGAGGTTCGTATGAAAACCGTGAAAACGAGGTCGTTGGTTGTCGTGTGCACGCTGTTCGTGTTGGTTCTGACGGCGTGCGTTCCTGTGACAGAACCGGTGACGGGCCAGTCGCCTACCGGCGGCGCTTCAACCCAGGGCGGCGATCTGTGGGCCGCTTACCAAAACCTGTTCTACAACGCAAAGTACATTGACCTGACCCACCCCTTCGAGCCGGTACAGTCGGTTTGGCCTGGTTTTGGCAACGCCGTCTTCAAGCCCGCTGTCGCTGGTCAGGCTATCGAGGGGTACGTCAAAGTTGGTCAGGAATTCACCTACGCCGAACATGGCTTCGTGGCGACGGCCTACGAGTTGCCCACCGATCAGTATGGCACCCAGTTCGACCCTCCATCGCACTGGGACGAGTACGGCGCAACGATGAGCGACATCCCGGCCACCTACGCCGTCCGCCCGCTGGTGGTGATTGACATCAGCGGCCAGGTGGCGAAGGACGAAGGCTATCACCTGCAGGTACAGGACATTTTGGATTGGGAAGCCAGGCACGGCCAGGTTCCGGCCGGCTCCGTGGTCATGGTGCGTTCGGACTGGTACAAACGCTGGAAGGACATCGAACGGTTTGGCAAGGCGCCGTTTCCCGGTGTCAGCCTCGATGCGCTCAAGTTCCTGCATCTGCAGCGCAACATTCTGTTCCACGGTCACGAACCGCTGGACACCGACACAACGCCGAACCTGGAAGGCGAGTACTGGCTGATGCACAACCATTTTGCCCAGGCCGAAGGCGTCGCCAATCTCGACCAGGCGCCTGAGGCGGGCGGCCTGATCATCATCGGCTTTGCCAAGCCGCTGGGCGGCACGGGCGGCTACGCTCGTTACGTCGCCGTCGCGCCGCCCAACTGGCCGTATGGCGTTTCCATTGCCGAGATGCCGGGCGCGCCGCTGCCCAAGCAGGCCCATCCCCTGCGTCGTGACCAAAACGGCGTCATGCGCCCCACGCCCTGACGACGACAACGAAAAAGGGAGAACAAGGCCGAGGCGTTGTTCTCCCTTCAAACCTGACAGGTTTCCCGGTTTTCCAAACCTGTCAGGTTTCCGTTTTCCAAAACCTGTCAGGTTTCCGTTTTCCAAAACCTGACAGGTTTTCCAAAACCTGTCAGGTTTCCGGTTTCCCAAAACCTGACAGGTTTCCGTTTTCCAAAACCTG
>CAZOLV010000059.1:0-17587 GCA_964580725.1 uncultured Anaerolineae bacterium
CCCACCGGCGAGCCGACCGCCACCCCCACCGGCGAGCCGACCGCCACCCCCACCGGCGAACCAACCACCGAAGCGACGGCCACGCCGGACGAGCCGACCGCCACACCCACCGGCGAGCCGACAGCCACCCCCATTCCGCCCACGGCCACGCCGGACGAGCCGACCGCCACCGCCATTCCGCCCACAGCCGCGCCGGACGAGCCGACCGCCACCGCCATTCCGCCCACGGCCACGCCGGACGAGCCAGCCGCCCCCCCCGTCACGGGCGTCAGCCCGGCCGCTGCTCTCAGCCAGGCCCCCTGCCCCAACGCTCCCCTTTGCCCTGGCGCGCCCCCGCCCCCCGGCGCACTCTCCAACGGCTGGTTCTGGCTGCTCGCCGCCTTATCCACCGCCCTACGCAGCACCCTCGATACCGTCGCCTGATGATGGTTCGGGGGCCTCGCCGGCCGGCTTTCCTCAGCCTGCAGGTCATTTTGACAGAATCCCCAAACTGAATAGAATTCCCATCCAGTCCAGCGACTCAGCCAGCCAGCAGCCCTGATCGTCGCCCGACTGCAAAGGCCCACTTTTTTTCGAAGTCTTTCTCCCATTTCACTGTTGGATTCTGCACCCGGCAACGACGGCCCTCGAGTCAGCGCCGATCTCTGACGTACACTGTTCGAGCAGCATCCCCCGCTTCCTGGCTACGGCGTCCACCTACGCCGCCAGCTTCTCTGATCAGGAGCCATCATGGCAGTACGCACAGTTCAACTCGCTGTCGAAGACGTCTCGCTCAGCTTTGGCCGCTCCCAAACCCTGACGCACGTCTCCACCACCGTGCACGACGGCGAAATTCTGGCCATCATCGGCCCCAACGGCGCCGGCAAGACCAGCTTGCTCAACTGCATCAACGGCTTCTATCATCCCCAATTCGGGCGCATCCTCTACGAAGGACACGAACTCACAAAACTCCCCTCTCACCGCATCCCCCAACTCGGCGTCGCCCGTACCTTCCAAAACCTGGCCCTCTACACCGGCCTGACCACCCTCGACAACCTGATGGCCGCACGTCACATCCACATGCGCGCCAACCTGGCCAACTGCCTGCTCTACTGGGGCTTCGCCCATCGCGAAGACATCGCCCATCGCCGCATCGTCGAAGAGATCATTGACTTCCTCGAAATCGAACCCTACCGCAAAACCATCGTCGGCGCCTTGCCGCATGGTCTGCGCAAACGGGTCGAACTCGGACGCGCCCTGGCCCTCGAACCGCGACTCCTCCTCCTCGACGAACCGATGACCGGCATGAACCAGGAAGAAAAAGAGGACATGGCGCGCTTCATCCTCGACATCCACGAGCGCCGTCGCCTCACCATCGTCATGATCGAGCACGACATGGGCCTCGTCATGGACATCGCCGATCGTGTCGTCGTCCTCGACTTCGGCCAAAAAATCGCTGAAGGCCCACCCGACGCCGTCAAGAACAACCCCGCCGTCATCCAGGCCTACCTCGGACAGGAACAGACCGCATGACGACCCAAACCTCAGCCATGCCGCCCCAAACCCTGCCCCAGTTCTGGCTGCAAAACATCCATCGCTACCGCGGCACGCCCAAAATCGCCGTCCGTCAAAAACACCTCGGCATCTGGCAACCCTTCACCTGGGACGACGAATATCTCCAGGTGCGCGACTTCGCCCTGGGCCTGCATCGAATGGGCCTCCAGCGCGGCGCCCGTGTCGCCATCATCGGCGACAACGACCGCCAATACCTCTGGGGCGCGCTCGCCGTCATGGCCGTCGGCGCCGTGGTCGTCGGCATCTTCACCGACGTCACCCCGCCCGAAGTCCAATACATCGTCGCTCACGCCGACGCCGCCTTCGTCCTCGCCGGCGATCAGGAACAATGCGACAAACTCCTGGCCATTGCAGACCAGATCCCATTGGTCGAACGCGTCATCTACTGGGACGACCGCGGCCTCTGGTCGTATCACAACGACTGGCTGCTTCCCTTCCAACACGTACAAGAACTCGGACGCCAGCTCGCCGCCCAAGAGCCAGACCGCTTCGAGACCCTCATCGCCCAGGGCCGCCCCGACGATATCGCCATGTTCTGCTACACCTCCGGCACCACCGGCCTGCCCAAAGGCGCCATGATCACGCACGACAACCTCATCTACGCCGTCCATGCCTTCGACCAAATTGACCCCCACCGCGACACCGACAACATCGTCTCCTTCATCCCCATGGCCTGGATCGGCGGCGCCGCCCTCGACATCGCACCCCACGCCATAGACGCCGTCATCCTCAACTTTACCGAAAGCCCCGCCGCCGTTCAGCAAAACATCCGCGAGATCGCACCAGACGCCCTCCTCTACAACTCCCGCCTGTGGGAAAACCTCGTCGCCACCATCCGCGCCCGTCTGCTGGACAGCAGCGCCATCAACCGCCTGCTCTACCGCCTCTTCTTCCCCGTCGGCACCAAGACTGCTGAGTACCAGTTCCGCCAACAACCGGTCCCCCTGCTCTGGCTCGCCCTCTATCAGCTCGGCAATGTCGCCTTCTTCCAACCCCTGCGCAGCCAGTTCGGCCTGCACCGCGCCCGTTCCGCCTACACCGCCGGCGCAGCCCTCAGCCCCGACGTTCTGCGTTTCTTCCAGGCCCTCGGCCTTTCCATTCGCCAAATCTACGGCTCCACCGAAATCACCGGCGGCGCTGTCGCCCATCGCCCCGGCGACGTCAAATTCGAATCCCTCGGCCTCCCCCTCCCCGGCTCCGACGTCCGCATCGCCCCCAACGGCGAAATCCTCCTCACCGGCCCCGGCCTCTTCGCCGGTTATCACAAAGACACCCAGGCCACCGCCCAGGCCCTTCACAGCGACGAGCAGGGCCGGCGCTGGCTCCGCACAGGCGACGCCGGCTACCTGGACGACGACGGCCATCTCATCTACCTCGACCGCATGAAGGACATGATCGAACTTGGCCCCGACCAGCGCGGCGCAACCCAAAGCGACTCACCCAGGTACTCCCCGCAGTACATCGAAGGACGGCTCAAGTTCAGTCCCTACATCAGCCACGCCCTCGCCCTCGGCGGCCCCCAACAAGGCTACGTCATCGCCCTCATCACCATTGACTTCGACAACGTCGGGCGTTGGGCCGAAAAGCGCGCCCTCTCCTTCACCACCTACATGGACCTCGCCCAAAAACCAGAAGTCTACAACCTCATCCGTCGCGACGTCGAAGAAGTCAACCACACCCTCACTCCCCCCGCCCGTGTGCGCAAATTCATCCTCCTCCATAAAGAATTCGACGCCGACGAAGGCGAAATGACCCGCACCCGCAAACTGCGCCGCGCCTTCCTCGCCGACCGCTACGCCGACATCATCGCAGCCATCTACGCCGGCCTTCCCGCCGCTCCCATTCGCGCCGCCGTCTCCTATCGTGATGGACGCCAAAGCATTGTCGAAACCACCCTCCACATCGAAACTCTTGAGGCAAGCCACCCATGAACTGGCACCTTCTGCCCCAATTCGCAGCCACCGGACTCCTCTCAGGCGGTCCAATCGCCCTCATGGCCCTCGGCCTCGTCCTCATCTTCAAATCGTCTTACATCTTCAACTTCGCCCAGGGCCAACTCCTTCTCATGGGCACCCTCGTCGCCTGGTGGTGCGCCATCGAACTTGCCTGGCCCCTCTGGCTCTCCATCCTTGTCGCCCTGGCCGCCTCAGCCGCTCTCGGCCTCGCCATCGAGCGCCTGGCCCTCCGCCCCATGACCGGCCAGCCGCTGCTCTCCATCATCCTGATGACGCTTGGCCTCAGTCAAGCCCTTCAAGGTCTCGCCCTGCTCCTCTTTGGCGGCACACAGCGCAACTTCCCCCAGATCTTCTCCGCCGCCAACCCCTACCGCATCGTCACCCCCTTCATCTATCACGACAAACCGATCACCATCATCCTCAAACAGGGTCTCGTCTGGTCGTTCATCATCGCCATCATCGGCGTCATCCTCATCGGCGCCTTCTTCCGCTACACACGCACCGGCCTGGCCATGCGCGGCGCATCCGAAGATCACGAACTCGCCCAAAGCATCGGCCTCCGCATCCACCGCATCTTCGGCCTCTCCTGGGCGCTTGCCGGCCTCGTCGCCGCCGCCGGCGGCATCCTCCTCGCCACCTCCAGCGGCCTCGACCTCAGCCTATCCATCGCCGTCCTCGCCGCCTTCCCCGCCGTCCTGCTTGGCGGCCTCGAATCCATCCCCGGCGTCATCCTCGGCGGCCTCACCATCGGCCTGGCCCAGGGACTCGTCGCCGCCTCGCGCATCCAACCCGTGCGTAATTCCGCCGAAATTGTCCCCTACATCGTGCTCATGATCGTTCTCCTCCTCCGTCCCGAAGGCCTCTTCGGCCAAAAACGCATCGAGAGGATCTAACCCATCATGGCCATCCTGCGCCCTGCCGGCGAATTCGACCAAACCTACGCCCGCGACATGGCCGTCATCCGCCAACCCTGGCAATGGCTCGCCCTCGCTTTGCTCATCCTTGCCCTCTACACCCTCCCCCTCTACGCCTCCCCCGCCATTGTCGCCTTCGTCAACCGCACCGGCATCACCATCATCGCCGTCCAGGGCCTCAACCTCCTGACCGGCCTCACCGGTCAAATCTCGCTCGGCCAGGCGGCCTTCATGACCACCGGCGGCTACATCTCCGCCCTGCTCGTCGGCAACATCGGCTGGCCCTTCCTCGCCGCCCTCCCTGCCGCCGCCCTCGGCGCCGGCCTGATCGGCCTTCTCTTCGGCCTGCCCTCCCTGCGCGTCAAAGGCTTCTACCTGGTCATGGCCACCCTGGCCGCCCAATTCATCATCCCCTGGTTCACCCGTAACGCCTTCCCGGCCCTGCTCAACGGCGCTCAAGGCATCAACGTCGAGTCCCCCTTCATCTTTGGCCACCGGTTCGACGACGCCCAAACCTACCTCTACCTGACCCTGACCGCTCTCATCATCACCACCATCGCCGCCTACAACGTCTCACGCTCACGCCTGGGGCGCGCCTTCGTCTCCATTCGCGACCATGACCTGGCCGCCGAACTACTCGGCGTCAACCTCTTTACATACAAACTACAGGCCTTCTTCCTGGCCGCCGTCTTTGCCGGCATCGCCGGCTCCCTCTCCGCCCATCATCTGCGCCACATCAACTCGGAAACCTTCAATCTGACCGATTCCATCTTCCTCATGGGTATGCTGGTCGTCGGTGGCCTGGGCGCCAACCTCGGCCCCATCCTCGGCGCCATCCTCGTCGAACTGCTGATCGAGGCCGCCACCCTCCTCGGCCCATTTTATGTCAATCTATTCCCCACCAGCCCGCCCGGCGCCGTCCAGGCCATGCGCCCACTCTTCTTCGGCGGCGCCCTCATGTTCTTTCTCATTTTCGAGCCGCGCGGCCTGGCTCACCGCTGGCAGATCATCAAAGCCGCCTGGCGGCTGCGGCCCTTCTCGCATTGACCCCCCCCTCGCGCCACAAGTCTCGTTCCAGGAGGTCGCCTATCGCCAGATTTCGCACCTTGATCGCCGTCCGGTACCCCTCGCCCAATGCCCAGGGCGTGTCCAGGCGCAAGTTCTGCGGGCAACGCCAGCAGCGATGCCGGAATCGTCGCTCCAGCCGGTGCGCTTGATCGCCTTGACTCGACCGACTTTTGAGCAAACGAAAGGAAGAGAAACCATCATGCGTAGATCTCTGTTTTCCGCCATCTCGGCCCTGATCGTCCTGGCCCTCCTGCTCGCTGCCTGCGGGTCGGCCGCCACGCCGGTACCACCCACCGCCACCCCAGTGCCCCCCACCGCCACATCGGCGCCGCCCACCGCTACCCCGGTGCCGCCCACACCGACCCCGGCCGGCCCGCCTGATCTCAAGGGCAAGACGATCACCCTCTATCACTTCGGTGATCTCTCCGGCGCCTACGCCTCCATCACGGCACCCCTCGTGCACGGCGCCGAAGACGCCATTGCCGCCGTCAACGCCGCTGGCGGCATCTACGGCGCACAGCTCGCCGTCAAGTTCGCCGACACCGCCGGCAGCATTGATGAAGCAGTCGCCGCCTATGACCGCTTCAAGAGCGGCGACAAGAACATCCTGCTCATGATTACCTACGGCTCTGGCGAAGCCGAAGCCCTCGCATCTCGTTTCGCCCAGGACAAGATCCCCAACATCGCCGCCGGTCTCTCCTCACGCGCCTTCTACGTCAACTCCGGCTACACCTTCGGCCTCGGCCCCATCTACCCCGACCAGCTCGGCCTGGTGATGAAGTACCTCAAGGAAAACTGGGCCAAGCACAAGCCCGCCGCCGCCGGCGACACCATCAAGCTCGCCTACGTCAGTTGGCCCACCGCCTTCGGCCAGGGTGCGCTGACCGAAGAAAGCCGCGCCTATCTCAAGGACCTGGGCATCGAAATCGTCGCAGAGGAAAAGTACGACGTTTCTCCCACCGCCGACACCACCACCGCCATCCTCAACGCCCAGGCCGCCGGCGCCAATGTCATCTGGACGAACACCCTCGCCTTTGGCCCCGCCGCCCTGCTCAACGACCTGAACAGCCTGGGCCTGCGCGATCAGTTCGTGGTGGCTGCCGACAACTGGGCCATGGACCTCTCGCTCTATGCCTTCCTGGCCCAACCCGCCTACGGCGCCGGTCTGATCACCGCCTTCCCCTATCTCTGGTACACCGACGCCGCCAACCCCGGCATTCAGCAGGTCGAAAAGCTCTACGCCGCCAACAGCCGCACCAAAGGCGAGCACAACGTCGGCTACATGCTCCTCATTGCTGGTGTTGACCTGGCCGTAGATGCCATCAAACTGGCGATTGACACCGTTGGCTATGACAACCTAACCGGCGCCGCCGTGCACGATGCCCTGGTGGCGCTTGGCCCGCACGAACCGCTCGACGGCGTCTTCCGCGTCGACTTCTCCAACGGCAGCCGCTCGCCCCACATGGCCCAGGTACGCCAAATTCAGGGCGGGCCAGACAAGTTCGTTGTGCTGCAAGACTGGACGCAAACGCCCGACCTGCGCCCGGCCAAGTAGACTACCGACCCCCTGGCCCCCCCAATTTGGGGGGATTGGGGGCATCGTCGGCCGGCCCCCTGGCCCCCCAATCTGGGGAAAGTGAGGAGGCCAGCCGGCGCCAATGGCGCATGGCAGGGGCAGTCGTGCTCTGCCATGCGCCCCGTCGAAGGCGTACCAGGATGCTCAAACTCAACAATGTCGAGGTGATCTACAGCGACGTCGTGCTGGTGCTGCGCGGCGTCTCCCTGCAAGTGGCGCCAGGGCAAATCGTCTGCATCCTGGGCGCCAATGGCGCCGGCAAGACTACGACCCTGCGCGCCATTTCTGGCCTGCTGCGCACACAGTTGGGCGAAGTGACGCGCGGCAGCATCGAGTTCAACGGTCAACGCATCGAACGCCTGCCGCCCGAAGAAATCGTGCAGTTGGGCCTCATCCAGGTTCTGGAAGGACGCCGCCTCTTCCGTCATCTAACCGTCGAGGAGAATCTGATCATCGGCGCGGTCGGCAGCGCACAGACCAACACCGCCCTCAAGCGCGATCTGGAACAGGTCTACAGCTACTTCCCGCGCCTGCGCGACCTGCGCCAACGCACCAGCGGCTATTTGTCGGGCGGCGAACAGCAGATGCTGGTCATCGGGCGCGCCCTGCTGGCGCATCCCAAGATCATCATGCTGGACGAGCCGTCGCTTGGCCTGGCGCCGCTCATCGTCGGCGAGATCTTCCGCGTCATCGAGCAACTGCGACAAGAAGGAGAGCTGGCCATCGTGCTGGTGGAGCAAAACGCACGTATCGCCTTGAGCGTGGCCGATCATGCCTACGTCATGGAACACGGCCGCATCGTGCTGGAAGGGCCAGCCAGCCAACTGGCGCAAAACGAGGACATCAAGGAGTTCTACCTGGGCCTCACCCAGGTCGGCGCACGCAAGAGCTATCGCGATGTCAAGCACTACAAGCGGCGCAAACGCTGGCTTGGCTAGACAACCAGGTCAGCAGTGCGCAACGATCTAATCATTCGATCAACCAAAAGGGGGCATGATGACAACTGAACTCGATGCCCGGGTCGCCGTGTTCATCGCCGAGGCCTATCGGCGTGCGCCTGGCGTGCACCGCTGGTTCGACGCGGCCGGCCTGACGCCGGCCGACATCCAAAGCGTGAACGATCTGGGCAAAATCCCTGTCTTGACCAAAGACCGCATGGTGGAACTGCAAGCCGCCGACCCGCCCTTTGGCGGGTTTCTGGCCGCCCCGTTGACCGCAGTCACGCACATCTTCTATTCGCCGGGGCCGCTCTACGAGGCTCACGCCGGCGAAAGCGCCCTGTTGGATGCCGCCGAGCCGCTCTTCCGCCTCGCCGGTTTCACGCCCGGCAGCGTCGTCCTCAACGCCCTCAGCTATCACCTGGTGCCCGCCGGCCTCTTGATTGACATGATGCTGCGGCGCGTGGGTGCTGTCGTGGCGCCGGTTGGCGTCGGCAATGCAGATCTACAGGTCAAAATCATGCTCGACTTCGGCGCCAGCGGCTATGTCGGAACCGCCAGTTGGCTGATGACGCTGCTGCAAAAGGCCGAGCAGATGAACATTGCGCGCCAGGCGCTGCCGCTACGCCATGCCCTGCTCACCGCCGAGCCGCTGGCGGCGCGGGTGCGCACAGCGTTGGTCGAGGACTATGGTCTGACCGTCACTAACGCCTACAGCACCGCTGAGCTAGGCTTCCTCGCCTACGACCAGCGCGGCGAAATGGCCCTGCGTCTGCTGGAGGGACCGATCATCCAAATTGTGGATCGCGACACCGGCCGGCTCGTGGGGCCTGGCGAAGCGGGCGAAGTGGTCGTGACGAGTTTCAACCCCACCTACCCCCTCATCCGCTTCGGCACGGGCGATCTGGCCATGAACATAGATCCGGCGCCTGGCGCCAGCCGGCAGAGCGAACGAGCGATCATGCTGGTGGGACGTGTGGGCGATGCCGTCAAGGTGCGCGGCATGTTCCTGCATCCGAATCAGGTGGCCTTTGCCTTGAGCCGTTTCCCGATTACGGCCTATCAGGCGGTTGTGCGCCGCCCTGGTCTGCGCGACGAACTATTGCTGCGGCTGGCGCTGACCGATCCGCAGGCCGATGCAGCGGTCTTCATAGAGTCGCTGGGCGCCGCGTTCAAACAGGTGTGCCGTGTAGGAATCGACGCCTGGGAGGTGGTTTCCGCCCTGCCGCCCGACGCCCCCAGGCTGGTGGACGAACGGCGTTGGGACTAGGCGAGATGTGCATCCGTGTGCGTGCGCACGGCGCATAGGTGGCTAGCGCGTTCAGGTGATGACGACCGAGTTTTCGGCGCCCTGGGGGTTCGGTTGGTATGCGTCGGCGCTCCAGTCGTTGTGCCAGTCGGTGCCGTTCACAAGGTAGCGAAACTGGTACCGGCGGTCCTTTTCCAGCTCCAGCGTGATACGCCAGACGGCGTCGTAACGATCCTGCACGAGAAAGTCGCGCTGCTTGTCCCAATCGTTGAACTCGCCCACCAGGGCGACCCGTTCCGCCCACACTGTCGAAGGGAGTTCGAAAGTCACAGAAACGAAACCTGGCCTGGTGGAAGACGCTGCCTTTCTGATCATCCTGGTGTGTCCGCAAGTGAGATACTAGGTGCACAGATTTGCTTTCATTATACAGGAACTTGACGAAAACTACAACCTCTTGTAGAATCGCGCAACCTGAGAGATGAGCGACTTCCGAAGTCCATTGGGCTTCGGAAGTCTGTTGTACGAACCTGTACGGATGATCGAGAGCTGAGACGTGTTCGAAACGCTGAGCGAAAAACTACAAGCCATCTTCGACAAGCTGACCGCCCAGGGCCGCTTGACCGAAGCCGATGTTGACAAGGCGCTGCGCGAGGTGCGCATGGCCCTGTTGGAGGCCGACGTCAACTTCAAAGTGGTCAAGGCGTTCGTGGCGCGCCTGCGCGAGCGAGCGATCGGCGCCGAAGTGATGCGCAGCCTGACGCCGGCGCAGCAGGTGATCAAGATCGTTCACGAAGAACTGATCGCCATGCTCGGCGAACCGGGCAAGCTGACGATGGCTTCCAACCCACCGACGGTCATCATGATGGTGGGTCTGCAAGGTTCGGGCAAGACCACGACGGCCGCCAAGCTGGCGCTGCGCCTGCGCAAGGCGGGACAGCGCCCCCTGCTGGTCGCCGCCGACACCTATCGCCCCGCTGCCATCACGCAGTTGGAAGTGTTGGGCAAGCAGCTCGACATTCCGGTGCACAGCGAGGGCAACCGCGTTGCGCCGGTGCAGATCTGCACCAACGCCCTGCAACGCGCACGCGAAGGAGCCTACAACGTCGTCATCCTGGACACCGCCGGTCGTTTGCAGATTGACGATGCCATGATGGCCGAGCTGGAGCAGATCAAGGCGCGCACCAAACCGAACGATGTTCTGCTGGTGGTTGACGCCATGACCGGGCAAGAGGCGGTGCGCGTGGCCGAAGGTTTCCACCAACGGGTCGTCATCACCGGTCTGATCCTGACGAAGGTAGATGGCGATGCGCGCGGCGGCGCGGCCCTTTCGATCCGAGAGGTGACGGGGGTTCCCATCAAGTTCCTGGGCATCGGCGAAAAGCTCGATGCGCTTGAACCGTATCACCCTGACCGGCTGGCGTCGCGTATTCTGGGCATGGGTGACGTGCTCACCCTGATCGAAAAGGCCGAGACGAATATGGATCGGTCACAGGCGGAGGCCATGGGCAAACGCCTGCTCAAGGGAGAGTTCGATCTGGAAGATTTCCTCAAACAGATGCGCGAGGTCAAAAAACTGGGGCCGCTCAGCCAGTTGATGGACATGATTCCGGGCATGTCGCGCCTGAGCAAGGACCTGACGCCAGACATGACCGATGGCCAGATGAAGGCCATCGAAGCGATGATCTGCTCGATGACCATCTCCGAGCGGCGCGACCCGGAGATCATCAACGGCAGCCGCAAACGACGCATTGCGCGCGGTTCGGGGGTGTCGGTGGGTCAGGTCAATGAGCTGCTCTCGCAATTCCGCCAGATGCAGCGCCTGATGAAACAGATGTCAAGCCAGCGTCGTGGACGCGGGGGTCTACAAGGCCTTCTAGGCATGTTTCGCTGATCGAGAAGCTGGCGAGAGACCGAGCCTGGATCGTGCAAGCGATGTGGGGCGACTCTGGGGCCAGTCGTCGAGTGTAAAAAAGGAGTCGAGAGAATCACATGGTTCGAATTCGCCTGCGCCGAGTGGGCGCCAAGAGGCAGCCAACCTATCGTATCGTCGTCACCGACAGCCGTTCGCCGCGCGATGGTCGTTTCATCGAATCGCTCGGTTATTTCAACCCACGCACCGAGCCGGAAACCGTTGTTCTGGACAAGGACCGGGCCGGTTATTGGGTCGGCGTCGGCGCACAACCATCAGAGGCCGTGGCGCGCCTGCTGTACCGTCAGGGAGTGCTAAGCACGGCGCCGTGGGAAGCCTGATTCTGCGCATGCAGCGGGAGGCCCTGCCATGAAAGAGTTGATCGAGTACGTCGCCAAAGGTTTGGTGGACGATCCAGAGCAAGTGCGGGTGCGCGAGCATGTTTCACCCCAGGAAATTGGCCTGGAACTGCACGTCTCGCCCGACGACATGGGCCGAATCATCGGCAAAAGTGGTCGCGTGGTCAATGCGCTGCGCGTCCTGCTGCGCGTGGCGGCGCTACGTCGCGGCAAACGGGTTTCGCTGGAAGTTCATTGAGTTGAAGTGCAGCGCAGCGCCGCTGTACCGACGTCATCGTGAAACAAAGGACGAGCACCTTCGTCCTTTGTTTTTTGCCATCCCATGTCCAAATCTTCTGCGCATCGAACGGCGTCAGCGCGACCTGCTGCGCCAGAATTCATCGTCATCGGACGGGTGCTGCGCGCCCACGGTTTGCGCGGCCAGATCACTGTGACCTATGAAACCGACTGGCCTGAACGGTTTCTGAAACTGCAGCGTATCTTCGTAGGCGACAACAATCTGCCGATTGGAGTCTCTGCCGTGCGCCTGACGCCGCGTCACGCCCTGCTGACCCTGGTGGGTGTGGAAAACCGCAACGAAGCCGAACAGATGCGCGGCGCCTGGGTCAAGGTTCCCGCTGCCGAAGCGGTGGCGCTGGGCGAGGGCGAATTCTTCGTTCATCAGATCGTCGGGCTGACGGTGGTCGCCGAAAACGGCGACGTGCTCGGCCAGGTGCGGGACGTCCTCTTTACCGGTGCCAATGATGTGTACGTCGTGCAAACAGAGAACGGCGAACTACTGCTGCCGGCGGTGGAGGATGTCATCCGCAAGGTCAATCTGGACGACGGGCGGCTGATCGTGCGCGTGCCGCTCGGACTGTCTTGATCGAAGCGGCTGGCGGCCGGCGGCGGCGAACCGCCAGGCGGGCCGGTCCTGCGAGCAACGGCACCTGGCCGCCGGCTGAAGACGGCCTGCTGGCGCAGGCGACGGAGGCGCTGTGAGCGATTTAGGTTTCTGGCTTGGTTTCAACTGCGTGCGTGGCATTGGGCCGGCGCGGCTGCGCGCCCTGCTCGATGCCCTCGGCGACATCGAACGCGCCTGGCAGGCGTCGCCGGACGACCTGCGCGAGATCGGCCTGGACCGGCGCTCGATCAGCAACCTGGTCGAGGCGCGCCAGCGGCTCGATCTCGATCAACTGGAGCGCCGCCTCGAACAGAGCGACGCCCATGCGCTGACCTGGGAGAGCGAGGATTACCCGGCCAGCCTGCGCACTCTGTACGACCCGCCGCCGGTGCTCTTCGTCAAAGGCAGGATCGCGCCGACCGACGCCTGGGGTGTGGCGCTGGTGGGGACGCGCAACCCAACGGCCTATGGGCGCGAGGTGGCCAGGCAACTGGCGACCGATCTGGTGCGCAGTCAGGTGACGGTGGTGAGCGGTCTGGCGCGAGGCATTGATGCGTGCGCTCATCGCGCCGCGTTGGATGGGGGCGGTCGCACGTTGGCGGTCCTGGGCTGCGGGGTGGATGTGATCTATCCCGGCGAGCATCGCCGCCTGGCGCAGGAGATCAGCGAGGCGGGCGCGTTGATTTCGGACTATCCGCTCGGTACACAGCCAGAGGCCAGCAACTTTCCGCCGCGCAACCGGATCATCAGCGGGCTATCGCTCGGCGTGGTGGTGGTCGAAGCGGGTGCCAGCAGCGGCGCTTTGATCACGGCGCAGTTTGCGGTGGAGCAGGGGCGTGAAGTCTTTGCGGTGCCGGGCAGCATCTTACAGCGCAACAGCGAGGGCGCCAATCGTTTGATTCGCGACGGCGCTCGCCCGGTGCTCGGCGTCGAGGATATTTTGCAGGAGCTGAATCTGAAACAGGTGGCGCAGGAATCGGAGGCGCGCACGCTGTTTCCGGCCGATGACACCGAGGCGCTGTTGATCAGGCATCTCTCCGCCGAGCCGCGTCACATTGATGAGGTGGCGCACGCCGCTGGCCTGCCGATGGCCACTGCGGCCAGCACACTCGTCTTGATGGAGTTGAAGGGCCTGGTGCGTCAGGTTGGCGGCATGAGCTATGTGCTGGCCCGCGAGGCCCGGCTGCGAGATGGGTAGTCGAGCAAGAATGATGCGTTTTGATTTGTCAATCGTAGATTGAGGCCGGACCTCCCCGCGCTGATCCGGGAGTTTTTTGGAGTACGTTTGTCATGTCAGTTGATTCAATCACTGTCCCCGCAGTCGTCATCGAGGCCTATTGCGTCAAGTGCCGGACGCGGCGTGCGATCAAGGACCCGCAGTTCATCTTTACTGCGCGCGGCGCGCCGGCGACGCGTGGTCAATGCGCCGAATGCGGTGCGGCTCTCTATCGCCTGGGCGAAACGCGTCAACATTTGCATCTGCCGCGGCCAACCCCCGTGAAACAGGAACGGGCGGCGCCAACGCCGGCGGCGGCTTCTGGACCGGTTTCTGGACCGGCCGAACTGCCGGCCGACGCCACCGCCTATTGCGTCAAGTGCAAGACGCCGCGCCCGCTGCGAGATGCACAGGCGCTGTTCACGGCGCGCGGCTCACCGGCGGTGCGCGGCGTGTGCGCCGAATGCGGCGGCATGCTCTTCCGCCTGGGCGAGGCGCCCGGTCACGCCAGGCTGGTGAAGCCCTCGAAGACAGATATCCAGGCGGCGCAGCAGGCGGCCGACAAGAAGTCGGGCCGTGCTGGCAAAGAGAAGGGCCGTGCTGGCAAAGAGAAGGGCCGTGCGGTCGCTGTGACCGCCGTCGCCGGTAAGAAGGGCGGGGCAGCCGCGGCGACCAGCGCTGGACGCACGCGCCTGGTCATCGTCGAATCCCCGGCCAAGGCCAAGACGGTGGAACGCATCCTGGGGCGCAATTACCGGGTGCGGGCGTCGGTAGGCCATGTGCGCGATCTTCTGCGCTCGCAGCTTTCGGTGGACACCGAAGATAATTTTCGCCCCACTTACCGCGTACCCAACGAGAAGAAGGACCTGGTCAAGCAGATCAAGACGGAGGCGGCGGGGGCGGCGCAGGTCTTCCTGGCCACCGACCCCGATCGTGAAGGCGAGGCGATTGCCTGGCATCTCATGGAAGCGGCGGCGATCCCGCCGCAGCGGGTGCAGCGCGTGGTCTTTCATGAAATCACGCCGGAGGCGGTGCGTCAGGCCTTCGTCCATCCTCGTACCCTGGACATGCACCTGGTCAACGCTCAACAGACGCGCCGTATCCTGGATCGCCTGGTGGGCTACAAGATCAGCCCGCTACTGTGGGCGCGCGTGCGCAGTCGCACGTCGGCCGGACGCGTGCAATCGGTGGCCGTACGCTTGATCGTGGAGCGCGAGCGGGAAATTCAGGCCTTCGTTTCCGAAGAGTACTGGTCTATCGAAGCCGATCTGGCGCAGCAGTTGGCGGCCGGCGCACGGGTGCGCAAGGAGCGCCCCAGTTTTCGGGCGCGCCTGGTGCGCGTGCGCGGCGAAGAGGTCAATCTGGCCAACGCCGCCGACGCCCAGCGGATCGTGGCCGAACTGGAGCAGGCGAGCTACCAGGTGACCAAAGTCAAACCGGGCGAACGGCGTCGCAAGCCGGCGCCGCCGTTCACGACCAGCACGCTGCAGCAGGAGGCGTCGCGCCAGTTGGGTTTTGCGGCGCGGCAGACGATGGCGAATGCGCAGATCCTGTACGAGGGCGTCGAAATCGGCAGCGAGGGCAACGTTGGTTTGATTACGTACATGCGCACCGACAGCACACAGGTGGCGGAGTCGGCGCAGAACCAGGCGCGCGACTATATCCGTGAACGTTACGGCGCCCAGTATGTCCCGGAGACGCCGCCGCAGTACCGCACGCGCACCAAAGGCGCACAAGAAGCGCACGAGGCGATCCGCCCGACGTCGGTGCTGCGTACACCTGACACGGTGCGCCCCTTCCTCAAACGTGAGCTGTTTCGCCTGTATGAACTGATCTGGAAACGCTTCGTGGCCAGTCAGATGGAACCGGCGGTGATGGACACGATCAGCGTGGAGATCGAGGCAGGCAAGGCGCCGCAGGAACGGCCCTATCTCCTGCGGGCCAGCGGCGCTCGTGTGCGGTTCGATGGCTACCTGGCGGTCTACGAAGAAGCGCGCGATGAGGATGCGCAGGCCGAAGGCGACGAACGCTGGCTGCCGCCGCTGCAGGAGAACGAATGGCTCGATCTATTGCGCCTGCTGCCCGAACAGCACTTTACGCAGCCGCCGCCGCGCTATACCGAAGCGACGCTGGTGCGCACGCTGGAGGAGAACGGCATCGGCCGGCCAAGCACCTATGCGCCGATCATTTCGACGATTCAGCAGCGCGGCTATGTAGAGCGGCGCGAGAAAAGGCTCTTTCCGACCGAACTCGGCTTCGTGGTGAACGATCTGCTGGTCAAGCACTTTCCCGACATCATGGAAGTGGGCTTTACGGCGCAGATGGAAGAACACCTCGACCGTATTGCCGAGGGCGCCGAGGAATGGGCGCCTGTGCTGCGCCGCTTCTGGGAGCCGTTTGCGCAAAGCCTGGCGCAGGCCGAAACTGGCATGGAACAGGTGCACGTGGAGAACGAGCCGACCGGCGAGGTGTGCGAGAAGTGCGGCCATGCCCTGGTGATCAAACACGGGCGCTTTGGCAAGTTCATCGCCTGCAGTAATTTTCCGGCGTGCCGCAACACCAAGCCAATCATGACGAAGATCGGGATCGCTTGTCCAGAGTGCGGCGGTGATTTGGTGGAACGCAAGACACGGCGCGGGCGCGTCTTCTATGGCTGCGCCAACTATCCGGACTGCAGTTTCAGCAGTTGGACGCGCCCGCTGCCCACGCCATGCCCCAAGTGCGGCGGTTTGCTGACGGCGGCGACCAAACAGACGGCGAAGTGTGTCAAGTGCGGAACGGTCGTGGAAGCAGATGTCCCCAGCACGGCGCAGCAGATGCCGGCGTGACCAGGATTCTTGACCGCCGTGCCGGGGACGTGAATTCTGCTTGGATAGGAGGATGACGGTGGATCGGTTGGAGCGGTTGCGTGCAGAGTTGGCGGGGCGTCATTGGGATGCCTGCCTGGTTGGGGAGGCGGCGAATCGGCGCTATTTGAGCGGCTTTACCGGTTCCAATGGCTGGCTTTTCATCAGCGCCGAACGAGCCGTGTTGATTACCGATGGGCGCTATACGGAACAGGCGGCGCACGAATGTCCGGGCTTCGAGGTGGTGACAGTGGCGCGGGGCGAAGATGCCGCGGGCTTTCAACGCTTGCTGCAGCCGTTCGAGAAGCAGCGGGTTGCGCTGGAGGCCGACCAGGTGACGATGGACCAGTGGCGACGCTGGTTCCAGCCGTTGGGCGTGGAATGGGCCTTCACCACGGGCCTGGTGGCCGGACTGCGGGCGCAAAAAGAGGCGGCCGAGCTGGCCGAAATCGAGGCGGCGGCGCAGGTGGCCGATGCGGCCATGACCTTTGCCTATGCGACGGCACGCGTGGGGATGAGCGAGGCGGAACTGGCCTGGCAGTTGGAGGTCTATCTGCGCCAACATGGGGCGCGCGCCGTGGCGTTCGAGATCATTACGGCGAGCGGGCCAAACAGCGCCCTGCCCCATGCCCGCCCCTCGGATCGGCTGATCGAAGCCGGCGAGCCGTTGACGATTGACCTGGGGGCACGTCTGCCGTCCGGCTATCATTCCGACCTGACGCGCACCTTCTGCCTGGATCAGCCGGCCAGCGAAACGTTTCGTAGCGTCTACTGGACAACGCTGGCGGCGCATCAGCATGCCGCGGCTCACCTGCGCCCCGGCCTGACCGGCGCCGAAGCCGACCGCCTGGCACGCGCGATCATCGCAGAGGCGGGGTTTGGCGAGCGTTTCATGCACTCGCTTGGGCACGGTGTGGGGCTTGCCGTGCACGAGAAGCCTTCACTGGCGCCGCTGAGCAACGATATCGTGCAGGTGGGGAATGTGGTCACCATCGAGCCGGGCATCTATTTGCCGGGTTGGGGCGGCGTGCGCATCGAAGATTTATTTTTGGTGCGCGCCGAGGGTGCCAAGCGGCTCAGTCATGCCCGCACATTCCCTGTCATCGAGCGTTGAGCGGGC
>CAZOLV010000059.1:17687-35719 GCA_964580725.1 uncultured Anaerolineae bacterium
TTTTTTCGATTTTTTCGATTGCAGCGAACAGCGAGGTATTGCATGACAACGACGTCTTCTTCTCGTCAGCCGACCGCGATTGTCGCCGTGGGCGGCAACTCCTTGATTGCGGACAGCCAGCACCAGAAAGTGGAAGATCAGTGGGACGCGGTGCGCACGACGGCGACGCACATCGCCGGGATGATCGAGCGCGGCTGGAACCTGATCGTGACGCACGGCAACGGGCCGCAGGTCGGTTTCATCCTGCGCCGCAATGAGCTGGCGAGCGGTGAAGTTCACACCACGCCGCTCGATCTGATCGGCGCCGACACGCAAGGCTCCATCGGCTACATGCTGGCGCAGGCGTTGGACAACGAATTTCATCGCCGCCGCCTGGCGCGCCAGTGCGTGGCTGTGGTGACGCAGGTGGTGGTGGACGCCAACGATCCCGGTTTCAAGAACCCGACCAAAGGCATTGGCGGCTTCACCGATGAGGCCAGCGCCCGACGCTTCGAGGCCGAAGGGTGGGTGGTGCAGGAAGATGCGGGGCGCGGCTGGCGCCGCGTGATCGCCTCGCCCGTGCCGCGGCGCATCGTCGAATTGGAAGCGATTCGCAATCTAATCGGCCTGGGCTACGTGGTGGTCAGCGTGGGCGGCGGCGGCGTGCCGGTGTTCGAGAATCAAAAGGGTGAGCTGCGCGGCTGCGTCGGCGCGATGGGCGCCGTGATTGACAAAGACCGAGCCAGCGGCCTGCTGGCGGCCGAGCTGGGCGTTGACCTCTTCCTGATTTCGACCGGCGTAGAAAAGGTTGCCATCAATTTCAACAAACCCAACCAGCAGTGGCTCGACCACCTGACGCTGGCCGAAGCCAGGCGTTATTACGCCGAGGGGCATTTTCTGAAAGGCAGCATGGGGCCAAAGATCGAGGCAGCCATCGCCTATCTCGAAAAGACGCCGCACGGCAAGGCGCTCATCACCAACCCAGAGAACATCGAGCGTGCGCTGGATGGTGCAACGGGGACGTGGATTAGCGGCTGACAGGCGCCGCCGCACGTGCGGCGCCAGAAACAGCCCCGGCTCATCGCCGGGTGAAGCCGCCTTCAGAAAGGACAACCTGACCTTGTCTGGCGCTGCCCGACCCACACTTGGCGTTCTGGCCGGCTGGCAGTATTACTGGACAGCGACTCCGCTGAGCTATCTCAGCCCGATCTACCGCGGGATCCGTCAGGCCAGCGCCGACTACGGCTGCAACGTGCTCTTTGCCTGTGGTATGGGGCCTTCGGCCAGAACCGCCGATCTTCTGCGCCCTGCCTGGCCGGCGCTTTCCACCGAAACCGACTTCGTGCCGATCGGCCCGTGGAATACGGACGGCCTCATTGCGGTCAATCCACTGCACGCACCGGTTCGCTCGCAGTATCTTCATGATCTGATCGCGGCCGGCTATCCCGTCGTCTTCGTCGCTTCGGGCGAGCCGGGGCCATCCATCGTCGCCGACAATGCCGAGGGCGTGCAAGCCGCCATGCGGCACCTGATCGAACATGGCCACCAGCGCATTGCCTTCATCGCCGGCAGCCCGGAGGACATGGCGGGCGACACCGGCGCCCGCTTCCGGGCGTATCAATCCGCCTTGCGCACATTCGGCCTGGCGGGCGACGAACGTCTCACGGCCTTCGGCCGGCACATCTTCGCCGGCGGCTACACGGCGATGCAGCAGATCATGCAGACAGGCGCGGCTTTCAGCGCTGTGCTGGCCAGCAACGACGAATCAGCCCTGGGCGCCATCCAGGCGCTCAAAGAGATCGGGCTGCGCATTCCACAGGATGTGGCCATCATCGGCTTCGATGACCGCCCAGAGAGCGCCGTGCAGGAATCAACCTTGACCAGCGTGGCCGTGCCGCTGTTTGAAATGGGCTATCGCGCCGTGGAGCAGACCCTGCGGCTCTGTCGAGGGCAGGCCGCACCGCCAGAAGCGGTCAAGGTTGCAACGCATCTCGTTCCGCGAGAGTCGTGCGGCTGCGGTCGCAGAAACGGGCAGCACACCCGCAGCATGAGCGTCGTCGGGCCAGTGGTAGAGATGTCGCCTGCGGCGCCGGAGACGCCGCCAGACGGCGCCGTCCGCAGCGAACGTGAGCAAATTGCGGCCCTGCGGCAGCGGCTCGTCGAGGCGTGCCTGGCGAGTGTCGCAGGCAACGATCCTGTCGCCTTCACGGAGACGCTGCACGACGTGCTTCGCCAGGCGGCGCAAGGTTGGGACGATGTGGCGATCTGGCAGGCTGTCATTGCCATCGCCAATGACGACATGCCGGCCCTGATGGAGCGGCGTTTGCAGGCGGGGGCGCGCGCGCGGGCGCGCCTTCTGTTGGCGGAAGCAAGCGGCATCATCGCCGCCAGCACCTGGCGGCGGCACCGGCAGCATGTAGTTGATCAACGGTGGACGGCCGACCGCATCGGCCTGTTGACGGCGCGTTTGCAGGGCGCGCTCGACGAAGCGCAGGTGTACGAAGTGCTGGCCAACCACCTGCCCGCCATGGGTGTTCAGTTCGCCGCCCTCGTCCTGTTCGAGGCGGAGGAGACAGACCCGGTTGCCTGGGGGCGCCTGCGCGTCATCACGCCCACGGGGCAGGCGCCCATTCGTTTCCCTTGCCGCGCCTTCCCGCCGGTCGGTCTGCTTGCCGCCGATCATCCCTTCAGCCTGGCGCTGCTGCCGCTGGTCAATCCACGCGGGCAAATGGGCTTCGTTGTCTTCGACGCCAATCAACTCGACATCTATGGCGCTGTGGCGCAGCAGTTGGCGGCGGCGCTCACCACAGCGCAGCTCTACCGCGAGGCGACCGAAGGCCGGCGGTTGGCCGAAGAAGCCAACCAGATGAAGAGTCGCTTTCTCTCTACCGTCAGCCATGAACTACGCACGCCCCTGAACTTGATTGCCGGGCTGAGCGAAATCCTGCTGCGCGATAGCGATCAAGGCACCACTCCATTGCCCCCGGCGGCGCGCACCGACATCGAGCGCCTGTACGCCAATGCGCAGCATCTCGGCCGGCTGATTGGCGATGTGCTCGACCTGGCGAGCAGCGATGCGGGGCAGCTACGCTTGACCAATCAGTTCGTTGACCTGAGCCAGACCCTGCGCCTGGTGGCGGAGACCGGCCGGCGCCTGACGGCCGACAAAGGGCTGCGCTGGCGTGCACAGTTGCCCGCATCGGGGCCGTGGGTGTGGGGCGACCGCACACGGCTGGCGCAGGTGGCGCTGAATCTGATCAGCAACGCCATCAAGTTTACAGCGGAGGGTGAAGTCGGTCTGACGTTGGAAACCGACGCTGGCTCGGTCACCGTCAGCGTGCGAGACACGGGGCTTGGTATTGCACCTGAAGAACACGAGGCGATCTTCGCTGAATTCCGGCGGTCGGAGCGTAGCGTCACGCGGGGCTACGGTGGTCTAGGGCTTGGTCTGGCGATCTGCAAACGCCTGATCGAACTGCACGGGGGGACGATTGGCGTGCGTTCGAGCGGCCAGGTGGGAGCGGGGGCAACATTCCATTTCACGCTGCCCGTGATCGAGCCGCCAGGCGCACAGTCTGCGGACGCGCCCACCATCGAAATCAATCAGCGTGTCCTGGTGCTCACCACTTCGCCGGAGACGAGCGAGCGCCTGTGCAATCACTTGCGCCAGCGCGGGTACGAAGTGCAGATGGCCGTGCTCGATGAACTGGCGGTCTGGCAGTCGCAGCTCATCACGGCGTCGCCGTCTGCGGTGGTAGTCAACATGACAGTCGAGTCGGATCAGGGCTGGCACGTTTTGCGGATACTGAAGGCCAACCCCGCCACGCAAGCCATTCCGGTACTCTTCTACACGCTGCTGCCAGACAGCGGCTCGGTGCTCGAGTTGGACTACATCACCAAACCGATCGAGTTGGCCGAGTTGACGCGTGCGCTCGACCAGCAGTGGCTGATAGCCGACGCCGAACATCCGCAGCGGACCTTCCTGGTGGTGGATGACGATCCGGACACCCTCGAGATGCACGCCCGCATCATCGAGACACATTCGGTCGCCCATCAGGTGTTCAAGGCGCGCAACGGCAGAGAGGCGTTGGAGATCATGCACAGGGAGCGCATTGATCTTGTTCTGCTCGACCTGATGATGCCCGAAATGGACGGATTTGCAGTGCTGGAGTCAATGCGTGAGCACGTGTCCACGCGCGATATTCCCGTCATCGTGGTGACGGGGCGCACGGTCAGCGAGGCCGAAATGGGCCGGCTAAACCGCGGGGTCACAAAGGTGTTAAGCAAGGGCGTGTTCAGCCTCAACGAGACATTGGCGCACCTGGATGCCGCGCTGGCGCGCAGGCGCGAGTTGAGCAGCGAGGCGCAGCGCCTGGTGCGGCAGGCGATGGCCTACATGCACGCCCACTACGCCGAACCGCTGTCGCGCCAGCAGATCGCAGATCATGTCGGCCTGAGCGATGACTACCTGACCAGTTGTTTCCACAAGGAACTGGGCCTGACGCCGGTGGCCTATCTGACGCGCTATCGCATCCAGCAGGCCAGGCAACTCCTGAAGAATACGCATCTCAGCATCACAGAGATCGCGTTGGAAGTCGGTTTTTCCGGCAGCAGCTACTTCAGCCGCATCTTCCACCGGGAAACGGGCATGACGCCGGCCGCTTACCGTCGCACATAAGACTACGTCCTTTGCGATGTGTCCTGAAAATCTCCAGCGCGTGACGCCGGCCGGCGCGGCAGCGCGCATACTCTCCGTAATTCCTCTCGGAATCGTGCGCACCTCTATCGCTTTTCGACAAGCCTTCAGCGTGTAAAACTCCTATAATCGCAACGGATTGTGGCAGTGATTCCAACGTGATGCCCCTGTGCGGTCATTTGGCATCACGGCCACATCGGCACAGTCCAGACCTCACGTCAGAATGATTTGTTACACGCACGCAGAAGGAGAAGAGCACAATGTCCAAGAAGACTCTGGCCCTTGTCGGCCTGATCATCACACTGTCCCTGGTTCTGTCCGCCTGTGGCGGCGGCGCCGCCACGCAGGCCCCCGCGCCAACGGCCCCGCCGGCAGCGGACGCGACCAAAGCCCCGCCCGCCCCGGCCCAAAAAGTGACTCTGAAGGTGCTCGTCCACCAGAACCCTCCCATGGTGGAATTCATGAACACGTTCAATGAGAAATTCCAGGCCAAGTATCCCGACATCACCGTAGACATGTCGGTGGTGAACGCCAACGACCTGAGCACCGTCACACAGACCCGCCTGACCGCCAACGATGTGGATGTCGTGGATATTTTCGGCTTTGCCAACGCGGCGCAGCCCTATATGAAGAATGTCACGCCGCCCAACTGGCAAACCCTGATCGAAGCCGGTCTGCTGATGGACATCTCGGATCAGGCATTCATCAAGAACTACGATGAGCCATCCATCAAGGACTCCGGCTCCTACAACGGCAAGGTCTATGCGATCAACCTGGGTCGTGTTTCGTACAGCGGTATCTATTACAACAAAGACCTGTTTACGGCCAATAACGTCAAAGTTCCAACGACCTGGGGTGAATTGGTGACGGCTTGCGAGACCTTCACGAAGGCCAACACTCCCTGCATGACCGCCGGCGGCAAGGACGGCTGGCCCATCTTCGTGGGCGCCTACGGCCTGACTGGCTCACTCTACCCTGACCAGGAAGCCCTGGTGGAAGGTCTGTGGACAGGTACGCTCAAGTGGAACGACGCCAAGGCCCTCGACATGTGGTCGAAGATGAAGGTCTACACCCAGAACATGATGGAATCGGGCGCCTCCGGCATCGCCGGCGACGCCGCCCCTGGCCGCTTTGCGTCCGGCGCCGTGGCCATGTTCCCCGGCGGCACCTGGTACGCCTCGGCCATCGAAGCCGCCCAGCCATCGTTCAAGTGGGGCTACATCCCCTTCCCCGGTAGTGACAACGCCGACGACAACAAGTACCTGTTCGGCAAGTACGATCAGGGTTGGGCCATTGCGGCCAAGACCCCCAACAAGGATGCGGCCGTCAAGTACCTGGCCGAATTCTCCGACCCGGCCAACTACCAGGCGTTTGCCAATGCTGTGGGCTTCATCCCCACGCAGCCCGGCGCCACGCTCAACACCCAGATCGGGCAGGAAGTTGCGCCCTATCTCGCCAACTTCCGCGTCGGCTATGAGCAGTATTGGGTTGCCCCCAAGGGCGCCGGCCAGTATGCCAATCCGTGGGCTTCGTACTTCAAGCCTTTCGGCACCTACGACGATCCCAAAGAACTGGCGGACAAGGTTCAAGCAGACCTGCAATCTGGTCTGGACGCCAACAAGTAATCAGCCATTCTACCGTCGCATGTTGTGTAGGCTTCTCGCCGTGTGGCCGAGGAGCCTACACCGCTGTTTCTCATCGGAGGTTTGCCATGCTGAACTATCCCTTCGGTCGCGGCCGGGCCAAGCTGATCCCCTACCTCCTGCTGGCGCCGGGCATTTTCTTCTACCTCCTGATCAGCCTGGGGCCATCGCTCGCCACCGCTGTCTACTCATTCACCGATGCGACAGGCATCAAGGGCGCAACGATCAATTGGGTTGGCCTGGAAAACTACAGAGAATTTCTCTTCATGGGCCAGGCGTCGCGCGACAACTATGACGCGCTCTTCCGCACCCTGACCTTCTGTTTCTTCGTCACCACGATCCAGTTCGTCCTAGGACTGATCGTCGCCCTGCTCGTCAACCAGCGCCTGAAAGGCGTCAACTTCTTCCGCACCATCTACTTCATGCCGGTCATCCTGGGCGCCGTGATCCAGGGTCTCATTTGGTCGTTGTTCCTCTACCCATTGGGAGGCCCCGTCGCCAAACTGCTCGAAATCTTCGGTCTGCAATCGGAGTTCTTTGGCGGCCAGCCCAGCCAGGCCTTTGCCTGGGTCATCGTCGTGCAAATCTGGGCCAATCTGGGCACCACCATGATGATCTTCATTTCCGGCCTGCAGACCATCCCCGAGGAGCTGTACGAGGCGGCCCGCATCGATGGCGCGACATCGTGGGGTGTCTTCAAGAACGTCGTTTGGCCCCTGCTGACACCGGTGGTCAACACCAACCTCCTGCTCAACATCATCGGCTCGCTGCAGGCCTGGCAGCTCTTCCTCGTCTTGCTCGGCTACCGCAACGGCACGCAGGTCTTGGGTTATCTGATCTTCGCTCAGGGCTTTGGGCAGACGTCGGGCAGCGTCACCAGCGCATTCCGCCAGGGCTATGCCGCCGCCGCTTCCATCGTGCTCTTCTGTCTCGTCCTTGTGCTTGGTCTGACTGTGCAGACCATTCTGCGCCGCAGGGAAGAAAGGATCTTGGGATGAACACCGCAAAGACTGCGCCAGCCACGCCTGGCAAACGCACCGACTGGAACCGTATCGGCTCCTATGCGCTCCTCATCTTCTTTGCCATTCTCTATCTCGGCCCGCTGCTCATGCTGGTCAACACGGCGCTGAAGACCCTGCCCGAATTCATGAAGAATGCCACCTCGCCAGCATCATCGCTGCACTGGCAAAACTTCGTGGACGCCTGGAACAAGGCCAACTTCCCCCGCTATCTGACGAACACCTTGATCTACACGATCTCCGCCACGGCCATCTATGTGATCACCGCCGTCTTCGTCGCCTTCCCAATCTCGCGCGGCTACGTCAAAGGCTCCAAATGGCTGTTCCTCCTGTTCGTGATCGCGCTGTTCCTGCCCGTGGCGCTGATCCCTCAATTCCAACTGATGCTTGGCCTGGGGCTGTACAACAACCCCATCGGCTACATCATGCTCTTTCTCGTCAATCCCATCGGCATCGTCATCCTGATCAACTACATCAAGACCCTGCCCAAAGAGCTGGATGAGGCCGCCGCCGTAGACGGCTGCGGCTATTTGCGCTTCGTGGCCACGGTCATCCTACCGCTGATTCAACCGGCGGTGGCCACGGTGGCAGTTCTGCATGCGATCGGCATCTGGAACGAACTGATTCTGCCCACGATCTACCTGACCAACAAGAACTACTATCCCATCACGCGCGGCATGATCGTCTTCCAGGGCGTTTATGGCAGCAACTGGCCCACACTGGCGGCGGCCGTCCTGATCATGACGCTGCCCATGGTGATCATCTTCCTGGCCCTGCAGCGTTACATCGTGTCTGGCTTGACGCAAGGCGCCGTCAAGGGGTAGGGCTACCGATGGCAACAGAGCACCACAACTGGAAACTGGTCTGGCGCGATGAATTCGATGGCGCCGAGATAGACCAGACGCACTGGCGCATCGTCGAGGGTTTCGTGGGAGCCAGCAACGGCGAACTGGAAGTCTACACCGGGCGGCCTGAAAATATCCGGCTCGAAAATGGTCAGCTCGTCATCGAAGCCCGCCAGGAGTCGTATCAAGGGCACGGCTACACAGCAGGCCGGCTGACAACCGCCGGCCTGCTGGCCTGGACCTATGGCCGCTTCGAAGCCCGCATCAAACTCCCGTATGGACAGGGCCTGTGGCCGGCGTTCTGGCTGTTGGGCGCTGACTTCGAAGAGAAGGGCTGGCCAGCGTGCGGCGAGATTGACATCATGGAACACATCGGCCGCACGCCAGCCACGGTGCGAGGCACCATCCACGGACCCGATTACTGCGGCGATGATGGCTACTGGATTGACTGCCATCTGGCAGAGAGCCGTTTTGCGGAAGACTTTCACATCTTCGCACTGGAATGGGAGCCAGACCAGATTCGTTGGTATGTGGATGGCAACCTTTTCGGCACGCGCACCCCTCAAAATTCTCCCGGCCGTTGGGTGTTCGATCACCCGTTTTGTATCATCTTGAATCTGGCCGTGGGCGGTTACTGGCCCGGCTACCCGGACGAGACCACCGTCTTCCCCCAGGTCATGATCGTAGATTACGTGCGCGTCTATCAGCAGTAAGATCGCCTCTCGGCCAACCGATCCTCCCAAGCCCCCGGCGCTGACCCCCTGAACGAGTCACGGCGGGGAAAAACAGGGGGCAACAAGGGGAAAACCTATGAAGACAAACAAAAGCCTGGTGGCCACGCTGACGCTGCTGCTCATCCTGACCGGATGCGGCGCCAGCCTTTCCCCGGCGACGTCCATTCCAGCGCCGTCAGGCTGGAAGCTGGCCTGGCATGATGAGTTCGACGGCAAGACCATCGAGCCTGCCAACTGGGCCTTCGATCTCGGCGGCGGCGGTTGGGGCAATGGTGAAGCCCAGTTCTACACCAATCGGCCCGAAAACGCCCGCTCGGAAAACGGCATGTTGATCATCGAGGCCCGCCAGGAAAAGTACGAAGGTTCGTACTACACCTCGGCCCGGCTGAAAACCCAGGGCTTACGAGAATTCCAGTATGGTCGCATCGAGGCGCGCCTCAAGGTTCCGCCTGGCGCAGGGCTGTGGCCGGCCTTCTGGATGTTGGGCGCCGGTTTCGATGGCAAGAACTGGCCCGATTGCGGTGAGATTGACATCATGGAGCATGTGGGCCGTGAGCCAGACCTGATCATGGGAACTGCGCATGGCCCCGGCTATTCCGGCGCGCTGGGCTTGAGTCAATGGAACCGCCAGAAATACAACATCGCCGACGATTTTCACACCTACGCCATCGAGTGGCAGGCCGGCCAGATCAAGTGGTTCTACGACGGCGCCGAGTACTTCACGCTGACCCGCGCCGACGTAGGCGACCGTGCGTGGGCCTTCGACCGGCCTTTCTTCATCATTCTGAACCTGGCGATCGGCGGTACGCTGGGCGGCGTGATTGGTCTTGATACCGCTTTTCCCGCACAGGTGCAGGTAGACTATGTGCGCGTATTCCAGCCCGCCGATTCGTGATGTCGAAGGGAGAATTTCATCTATGCAGCCATCTAGGCAGCCATCTAGGCAGCTTACGCAGCCAAGATTGATCATCGTCAGTGTCGTCATCTTGCTCGCCCTGTTGTTTGCCGGCGCAGCGGTCTGGACCGCCGCGCCTGCGCAGGCAGGCGATCTGCACAATTCCGCCGCCGCACCCACAGCCCCGCTTGCCCTGCCGGTCGTAGACGATTTCGAGGCCGGGCTGCCGGGCGGCTGGTTTCAGTACGGCGACTACGGCGCCGGCACCGCCATCGCCACCAATGTCGTGGCCGATGCCACCGTGCCAGGTGCAGTCGCCGGCAACCACGTCATGGAAATCAACTACACCAGCGCCGGTTGGGGCGGCGGCACCGGCCGCAATCTCAACAGCGAAGACTGGTCTGCCTACGAGGGCTTCGCCTTCTGGTTCCGCGGCCTCGACAGTGGCGCCACTTTCCGCGTGATCCTCAGCGACAACATGAACCCGGCCCTGCCCGGCGACACCGCCGAACGTTTCGCCTTCGAGTTCGTGGACAACAGCGCCGGCTGGCGCCATGTCCATATTCCCTGGGGCGCCTTCTTTCGAGACTACGCCTATCAACCCCCCGGCGCGCCCGACGACGGCCTGACACTGACCGAGATGCACGCCTATGCGCTGGCCCTGCCCTCGGGCACAACGGGCATCGTCCTGCTGGACGATGTGCGCCTGGTGCGCTACAGTATGGTGGACGATTTCGAGAGCGGCCTACCCGCAACCTGGTTTCAGTATGGCGACTATGGCGCCGGCACATCCATCGCCACCAACGTCGTGCCGACCGACACAATCCCCGGCGCAGCCGCCGGCAACCACGCCCTGGAAGTTGTCTACACGGTCGCTGGCTGGGGCGGCGGCACCGGCCGTAACCTGGGCGGCCCCGACTGGAGCGCCGAACGTGGCTTCAGCTTCTGGTTCCGCGGCAATAACAGCGGCGCCATGTACCGCGTCATCTTGAGCGACAACCTGAACCCGGCCCTGCCCGGCGACACCGCCGAACGCTTCGCCTTCGAGTTCTACGACACTTCGACCGGCTGGCGTTATATCAGCATCCCCTGGGGCGCCTTCTTCCGAGATTATGCCTACCAGCCGCCCGGCGCGCCTGACGACGGCCTGACCCTGACCGAGATGCAGGCCTATGCCTTTGCGCTGCCCCTCGGCTCCCGGACAGCCTTCTTCGATCATGTCGCGCTCTTCGGTGATGGCGTCGTCCCCCTCACGGTGGCCTTCACCGCCGCCAACTCGAACGCCGCCGAGGGCGCCACTGCGCTGATCAGCGTCACCCTCAGCGCCACGTCAACCACAGACATCAGCGTTGACTACGCAACCTCCGACGGCACGGCAACCGCCGGCTCCGACTACACGCCGAGCAGCGGGACGCTCCTCTTTCCGGCCGGCTCGCTGGAACAGACGATCTCCGTGACGACCCTCGAAGATGGCGAGCACGAAAGCAACGAAACAGTCAACCTGACCCTCTCGAACCCGGTCAGCGCCACGCTGGGTGCGCAAGACACGTCGGTGCTGACAATCATTGACAATGATCCGCTCACCTCCTGCGACGCAGCCGTCATCGTGGATGACTTCGAAGATGGCGCGCTGCCCAGCGGCCTGGATCCGAACGGCATCGGCGTCGGCTTCATCACCTGGAACCACCCGGCCGCCAGCGCCGCCATCACGATCACCAGCGCCCCGCCCGCCCAGGTGCCTGGCGCGCCCGCCGGCAACAACGTGCTGCAAGAATCGCTGACCATCGGCGGCGGGCAGTGGGCCGGCTACACCCACGCCTTCACCAACGCCGCCGCCAACCAGTGGCTGACGCAGGACTGGAGCACCTACGAAGGTGTGTGCCAGTGGCTCTACGGCAACAACACTGGCGGCACGCTCTTCCTCGATATCATGGACAACCGCAACCCCGGCTCGACCAGCGACGACGCCGAACGTTGGAGCGTTGACATCCCCGACAACTTCGCCGGCTGGCAGCTCTTCCAGTTCGATTGGGGCGATTTCCATCGCAAGGACATCGGCAACGGCGCACCCAACGACGGCTTTGGCCGCAGCGAAATCCACGGCTACGCCATCGGCGGCTACGGCTCCGTCCCCATGGGGTCGCAAGTCTACTTCGTGGATGACGTCAGCTTGATCGTGCGCACGACGATCGTGGACAACTTCGAAGACGGCGCGCTGCCCAGCGGCGTGGATCCGAACGGCATCGGCGTCGGCTTCGTCACCTGGAACCACCCGGCCGCCAGCGCCGCCATCACGATCACCAGCGCCCCGCCCGCCCAGGTGCCTGGCGCGCCCGCCGGCAACAACGTGCTGCAAGAATCGCTGACCATCGGCGGCGGGCAGTGGGCCGGCTACACCCACGCCTTCACCAACGCCGCCGCCAACCAGTGGCTGACGCAGGACTGGAGCACCTACGAAGGTGTGTGCCAGTGGCTCTACGGCAACAACACTGGCGGCACGCTCTTCCTCGATATCATGGACAACCGCAACCCCGGCTCGACCAGCGACGACGCCGAACGTTGGAGCGTTGACATCCCCGACAACTTCGCCGGCTGGCAGCTCTTCCAGTTCGATTGGGGCGATTTCCATCGCAAGGACATCGGCAACGGCGCACCCAACGACGGCTTTGGCCGCAGCGAAATCCACGGCTACGCCATCGGCGGCTACGGCTCCGTTCCCATGGGGTCGCAAGTCTACTTCGTGGATGACGTGACGATCTTCGGTAACACCGGCGGCAGTCAGTCGCCCCTGCAGGTGCAGTTTGGCCTGACCCAATATCAGGTTGATGAGGGCAACGCCGCCGTCGTCAGCGTGACGCTGACCACTGCGCCGACCCAGACGGTCACCGTCGCTTACAGCACGGTCGAATCCTACGCCCGGCCTGATCGCAACTTCGTGCCAACCAGCGGCGCCGTCGTCTTCGCATCGGGCGAGACTGAAAAGACCTTCACCGTGCAAACCCTGGGCGACGGCAAGCCGTCGGGCGACCAGACTGTGATGTTGAATCTCACCAACGTCACCAATGCCGCCTTTGGCTTCCGGCGCCGTGCGCTGCTGACTATCGAAGACACCGACCCAGCCAACCCGGCCCTGGTGGACGATTTCGAGGGGCATCATCCTTTCCAGACCACCGGCCCTATCACGCTGGCCGTGACCGAAATCGCCGCCGGCAGTTCGCTGGCGCTGCCTGGCCAGGGGCCATACGAACAGGTGCTGCAGGCCGTAAGGGCCGACGCATATGGACCATCCACGCTGGCCAGCCTGACCCGCACCTTCGCGGGCGGTCAAGACTGGTCAGGACAAGGCGGGCTGCGCTTCTGGTTCTACGGCAACAACAGCGGCCGTAGCGTCAAGGTGAATCTGTTGGACAATCAGGCGCCCCTCCTGCCGCCCCCTGCGCAGTGGGTCATGGCCTGGGGCGATGAATTCAATGGGGCGGCAGGCGCACAGCCCGATCCCAACGCCTGGGGCTACCAGATCGGCGATGGCACGATGGACGGAATCCCCGGCTGGGGCAACAGCGAAGAGGAGTTCTACACCAACAGCCCCGACAACGTGGCCCTGGATGGCAGCGGCAATCTGCGTCTGCGCCTGCTGGCGCTCGATCCCAACACGACCGACAAGATCTGCTGGTACGGCCCGTGCAAGTACACCTCGGGCCGCCTGCTGACCAAGAACCGCACCGAATTCCTCTATGGTCGCATCGAGGCGCGCATCCTGCTGCCGGCCGGTGAGTCTGGCCTGTGGCCCGCCTTCTGGAGCCTGGGCAGTAACATTGACCAGGTTGGCTGGCCCCAAAGCGGCGAAATGGACATCATGGAGTATGTCAGCAGGATGCCCAACGAGATCTTCGGCACGATCCACGGCCCCGGCTACTCAGGCGGCAGCGCCTTCGGCAACGCCTACAACTTCGGCGCTCCCGCCGCGCTCGCCTATCACACCTACGCCATCGAGTGGGCGCCGGACGAGATTCACTGGTTCGTTGACGGTATCAACTACCACAACGCCATCCCCGCCAATGTGGCGCCCAACGAGTGGGTCTACAACCATCCCTTCTACCTCCTGCTCAACATGGCCATCGGCGGTAACTTCGGCGGCGCCATCTCGCCCAACCTGACCTTCCCGCAGGACATGCTGATTGATTACGTCCGTGTCTATCAGGCCCCCGACAGCGCCGAGCGTTTCGAGACGACGTTCGTTGACGACAGCAGCGGCTGGCGGCAGGTCACGCTTCCGTTCACGTCCTTCACCCGCAGCGCCGTGCAGCCGCCCGGCGCACCCAACGATGGCCTGACCCTGACCAGCGTCACCGGCTATGGGTTCGAAGCGGATGTTGCGCCGTTGGGCGCTCCCAACAGACAGGTCTTCTATCTGGACCAGGTGCAGTTGGTGACGAGTCCGACAGCGGTCACGATGGCTGCGTTCAACGGCGACAGCCCCGCAAGCCCGCTTCCCTGGCTGATCGGCCTCGGCCTGCTGGCGCTCAGTGGTCTAACTTTCGCACTGGCGCGTCGCCGGCTGGCCTGAACCGGCACGCAACGGCCACGGATGGCGCAGATTCGACGCAGCCCGCGTCGGGTCTGCGCCATTGGCGACAGATCGTCACACGATCGCAAGAAGTGTCATTCCCATGAACGCATGCTACTTCGACCAAGAAAATCGCTTTGTGATCGAGGGTTTCGATACCTTCCCACCCTTTGCCAGCTTCCTGCCCGGCATCGCCGGCCCGCTCGGCATTCCCCTGTGGGCGTTTTACGTCAACCGTGGCCAGGCCATCGCCAGCTTTGGTGTGGAGAGCAAAGACTCGCCGATCATGGAGTTCCAGCCGGCGAACAAGGCGTATCAACTAACGCCCTACACCGGCTTCCGCACCTTTATCAAGCTGCGCGGCCCGGCGGGCGCAAACTACTACGAGCCTTTTTCGGCCATCTCACCCCCAACCCCTGCTCCGGCAGCAGATGGGCCAGGAAAAAAGCCCCGTCGCATGGCCATCGCCCCCAACGAACTGGAACTAGAAGAGATAGACGCAGCGGCCGGCCTACAGATCAACGTCGTCTACTTCACCCTGCCCGGCGAGAGTTTCGCCAGCCTGGTGCGCCAGGTCACGGTCAAGAACATCAGCGGCCAGCCGCTCGACATCGAGATGCTGGACGGCCTGCCGGCCATCATCCCGTTCGGCGTCACCAACGGGATGCTCAAGGAGATCAGCCGCACCGCCGAGGCCTGGATGGCGGTCACGAACCTGGAGCAGGACGTCCCGTTTTACCGGGTGCGGGCCAGCATCGCCGATCGCGCCGAAGTGGAAACCTTCGAGGCCGGGCATTTCTACCTGGCCTTCAGCGGGCAGGATGGCCATCGGGGCGCACACAGCGCTGCGCCGTTGCTCTTCGTTGACCCCACCGTCGTCTTTGGTCCCAACACAACCCTCAGCTACCCCGACCGTTTCCTGGCCGACTCACTGGCCGCACTGGCCGCAGCGCCGCAGGTCCCGGTCTGCCGCACGCCCTGCGGTTTTGCCGGCGTAGCGGCCAGCCTGCGGCCGGATGAGAACCTGACCCTCCACACCCTCATCGGTCATGTGGGCGAGGTCGGCGTCATCAATCACGCACGGCCGCGCCTGGCCCATCCGGCCACGATCGCCGCCAAGCGCATCGAGGCAAGGACGTTGGCGACCGCGCTCACCGACCCCATCGCAGCGCACACCGGCGATCCACGCTTCGACGCCTACTGTCGCCAGACCATGCTCGACAACATCCTGCGCGGCGGCTGGCCCGTGCGCCTGGGCGAACACGCCTATCATCTGTACGGCCGGCGCCACGGCGACCTGGAGCGCGATTACAATGCGTTTTTCCTGCCGGCCGAGTTCTACTCGCAGGGCAACGCCAGCTATCGCGACGTCAACCAAAACCGGCGCTCCGACGTGCTCTTCAACCCCGCGGTCGGCGATGAAGAGTTCCTGGCGCTCTTGGGGCTGATCCAACCCGACGGCTACAACCCGTTGACCGTCCTGGGCGGTCGCTTCACCGTCCCGCCTGATCGGCAAGCCGCTGTGCTGGCCCTGGCAGATCGGCCCGACGACCTGCGGCCGCTGCTGGCGCGCTCATCCACGATCGGCCAGCTATTGGCCGCGATGGCCAGCCAGGGCATCCACCTGGCCGTGCCGCCGGAGGCCTTTGTCGCGACGCTCGCCGCCCAGGCCGATTGGGAGTTTGCCGCGACCTTCAGCGAAGGCTACTGGATTGACCACTGGTTCTATAATCTCGACCTGCTCGATTCGTATCTCGCCGTCTTTCCAGACCACAAAGAGGAACTGCTCTTTGTCAAGACCGTGTCCTATGCGCAGGGCGCCGTGTTCGTGCAGCCGCGCGCTCAGAAAACTGTGCTGGTCGAGGCGGGCAAGGTGCGGCAGTACGGGGCGCTCGTGGAGGATGAGGCGCTGGCGCATCGGCTTGCCAACGGCCCACACCCGCGCCACCTGGCGCGCGCCGGCAACGGCGAGGGCGAGGTCTTTCGCAGCACCGTCTTCGCCAGGCTGATCAGCCTGGCGCTGCTCAAGTTCGCCACGCTCGATCCGTCGGGCATGGGCATCGAAATGGAAGCGGGTAAGCCGGGCTGGTGCGACGCGCTCAACGGTCTGCCCGGACTGTTCGGCTCGTCACTCTCTGAAACGTATGAGCTGCGGCGGTTGTTGGACTTTCTGCTGCGGGCCATTGCGCAGCAGCACGGCCAGGTCGAACTGCCGGTGGAAATGGCCGACCTGCTGGCCGCAGTAACGGCGCAGATCACGGCCTATCACAACGCATGCGAAAGCGACCGCGATCACCGCTACTGGGAGGCTGTGGCCACCGCCCGCGAGACCTACCGCGCCCGCGTGCGCCTGGGTTTCGATGGCCGTACCGCGCAGACGACATTTGCGAATCTGATCCCCATTCTACAGGCCTTGCGCAACAAAGTGGCGGCGGGCATTGCACGGGCCGAGGCATTGACCAGCGACGTTCCCCCCACCTACTTCATTCACGAGGCCCTGGACTACGAACCCATCGAAGATGCGAATGGCCAACCGCTGACCGATGACCGCGGCCGCCCCTTCGTGCGCGTGACCCGTTTTGCGCCGCACGCGCTGCCTGCCTTTCTGGAAGGGCCGATGCATGCGTTGCGCTCGTATGCTCACGCGCGAACCGGCCTGGAGACCGCCGCCGGCTCGACGCCCTCAGCGATCAGGCCGGCTGAGGCCCCGACGCGGGACGGACCGTCCGATCTTCAGCGCGCCCGTGCGCTGTACCAACGGGTGAAGGCCAGCCCGCTCTTCGATACGAAACTTGGCATGTACAAGACCAACGCGCCGCTGGACACCTGCTCGCCGGAAATCGGCCGCCTGCGCGCCTTCACGCCGGGCTGGCTGGAGAACGAGTCGGTTTTCCTGCACATGGCCTACAAGTATCTGCTGGCGACCCTGGCTGCGGGTCTGCACGACGAATTCTTCGACGACATGCGTCGCGGCCTGGCGCCGTTTCTCGATCCCCAAACCTACGGTCGCAGCCCGCTGGAGCACACCTCCTTCATCGTCAGCAGCGCCCACCCCGACGCGGCGTTGCACGGCCGCGGCTTCGTTGCCCGCCTCACCGGCGCCACCGCCGAATTCCTGAACATGTGGGGCTTGATGACGAGCGGGCCGCAGCCCTTCTTCATGCGCGACGGCGCGCTCTGCCTTTCCCTCCAACCGACCCTCCCCGACTGGCTCTTTCGCCCCGATGACACGCTCACCTTCACCTTCCTGGGTCACTGCACAGTGACCTGCCGGCGCGGCAGCGTCAGGCCCCTGCAGACGCAGGTCACAGCGACGATCTTACACCTGCCGACGGGGGAAGAGATCAGCCAAACCGGCGGTGTGATTGGCGCACCCTATGCGGCCATGATCCGGCGCGGTGAGATCAAGCGCCTGGAGCTGCGCCTGGCCTGAAGAACCAAATCTCGCCCCTTACGCCGCACCCGATCTGCGGCAGCAGCCCGCCTCCCCGCATGACGTAGCCCCCCCTCAATCTCATCGCCGGCGTCCATATCAACCTGGGCGCCGGCGACTCTTTTCAAGTTCACCACGCAGGCACTCCAGCGCCCCGTTCGTAGTGGGCGCTTCAGCGCCCCGTTCGTAGTAGGCGCTTCAGCGCCCCGTTCGTAGTGGGC
>CAZOLV010000060.1:0-34959 GCA_964580725.1 uncultured Anaerolineae bacterium
CGGTTCACCGGGCGCAGCGTGGTAGCCCGATCCATTCATGGTCGGGCGGTCATCGGTCGCACGACGCCGTGCCCGCCACGAACGTTGGCGCGAGATCGGGTCAGGGCGTCATGGCGACGATGCAGCCGGACGCGATTGGCCGGCCAAACTGCAATTCACACCGGGCAGGGCGGCGCTTGACAAGCCAGAAGGGGCTATGCTATAATCGTTGCAACCTGTCCCCGTTATGCTGTCCTCAATTTTTTTCGCAGATGAGATCAAGAGCGAAGGATACCCGGTGAGCCGATTGAACGATGGTCAATTCTTGCACCGCCGCGAAGAACGCCTGATTGCCCGAGTCATTGATGGCGAAGCAATCATCGTGGACTTCAAGACGGGCGATCACTACAGCCTGAATTCGGTTGGCACCCTGGTGTGGGAGATGGCTGACGGGAAACATTCTATCAAGGATATAGTAGCGGCTATTTTGCAGCGCTACGATATCAGTGAAGCGCAAGCCCGCGCAGACCTGAGCGAGCTGGTTTCCGACATGGAAAATGAAAACCTTGTGGTGCTTGGCGAAGCCCCACTCTCCAGTTAGCGAAGGGTTTGCCGTGGGCCGAGATTACCTCGGGATGGCGGCGCCTCGTGGGCGTCGCCGCAACGTCCAACATCAGCCCAACGCGTTAGCGCAAGGAGGAATCAACATGAATCCTAAGATGGCTTACGAGGCTCCGAAGCTGATCAAGCATCAGCGGCTCCAGAAGGTTACATTGGCGACCACTCCACCGCCTCTGAACTTCCCGAACGCACTGCCTGGCCAGTAATTCTCGGAAGGATCACGGCGGATGCGCCGCGGCGACCATCGCGACGCAACCGGTTGTCTCTACAATCGGCGGCCAATGTCCGCCCCTTCGCCTGCTGGAAACGTTACCACACTCGTTTCAGTTTCTGGAGCGTCTGTTCGCCTCACGGCGATCCGAAGCCCAGACCAGGTTCAGAACGAGGTGGGTGCAACGGGGCTTCGCCAAGTCACGTTTTCTGACCTTCGACGAACAGGGCAGTCAAGCATGTCTCGACTGCCCTGTTCGTTTGTCTTCCAAACGCCATCCCGCCATCCCTTGATCTGATGATCCCAGTCATCCCAGTCGTCTCATGACCAATCCCAACCACTTCTTTCGATCCCTCCAGCAGGTCGCTGCCCAGGCAGACGATCTGGTCTGGGCTGGCCTGCGCATCGGCGAGATCGAGATTGGGCTGGCCACGCAGCCCGGTCTGCTGCAGGAACGCCTTTTGCGGCCCTTGGCGCATTTGCGGCAGCCACCCCCCGCCGCCCCTGCCGTCACGCTGACCTTGACCGCCGCCGGCGCCCATGCGCCTGCCTTCCCCTGGCCCGACGCCCCGCAAGCCGGCGATTTCCGCGAATGGCGCGCCGACCGCTTGCTCTTTGCGCACTTCGGGGCCGGTCTGGCAGTCACGGGGCTTGATCTGACCAACGGGCAGGCCGTCGGCTACATCCGCCAGCCGGAACGGCTGCCGGCGGCTTTCTTCAGCGGGCTGCTCTTCACACTGCTCTATCAGGCCTTGCGCCCCCACGGCTTCTTCTTGCTACACGCCGCCGCCCTCTCCTGGCGCGGTCAGGGCATCTTGATCACCGGGCCTTCCGGCGCCGGCAAGACCACGACGATGCTACAGTGTGTGCGCGCCGGTTTCCAGTTCCTGACCGACGACACCGCCCTGCTGACGCGGGCGCCCGGCAGCGATATTGCAGCGGTTGCCGCCCTGAACACCATGCACGTCACACCGCAAACGGTCGCTTTCTTCCCAGAACTGGCGCCCTTTGTCAACGAACGCGCCGACAACGGCAAGGCAACGATCTTCCTGCCCGAAGTCTACCCCGATTCGATGACGGCTTCTGCGCCCGTGCGCCTGTTGGTCGTACCTTCGCTGCACGGCCCACGCAACGGCGCCTTCGAGCCGCTGCCCGGACGCGCCCTGCTGAGCGAGGCGCTGCCGCTCAGTGTTGACCTGCAAGAACCGGCGACGGCGGCGGCGCATCTCGATCTGCTGGCCAGCCTGGTGCAGCAGGTGCGCTGTATGCGCTTGCACCTGCCGCCCGATATCGAAAGCGTGCCGCGGCTGCTGACCCAGGCGCTTCAAGCGTCTGGCGTCTGAAGTTCGCCCAAGCGCCGGCGCACAGCAGCCAGCCGCATCTGCGCTGCGTCGAACTCGCGCAGCGTCGGCTGTACGATCGCCTCCAGCGGCAGATGGTCGAACCCGTCTCGACGGCCCTGGCGCAGCAAGCGCTTGAGGAGCAGATAGGGCAGAGCGGCCAGAACGTTGTACTCCAGTTTCAGTTCGCGCACCAGCGGCAGCAACGACGGTTCCTGACCGTCGAGGTGCGCCAGGCTGGCCTCGCGCCGCGCCAACTCGTCCTGCAGACCAACCACCAGTTCGTACCAGGCGGCGCCAAAGCGAGCCATGCTCTGATCGAGCAACTGTTTGATGCGTGTAACATCCCGGTTTTGGAAGTGATAGGGGAGCGATTCGTGGATGCTGCCAAAGGCGATGCCGGCGGCCTCGGCATCCTCGCGCGAACGGGTGCCGGGAAAGAGAGCCAGCGTCGAAAGGATGATGGGCGGAAAATAGCCAAACAGACCGTGCGTCTCGATGAAGGTCAGGTTTTGCTCCAGGTCTTCCACCGTCGTGTTTGGCTCGAACATGATGAAATCCACCTGCGCCGCCACATCGCTATCCCATAGAATGCGCAGCGCCCGGCTGTTTTCTTCGACAGTGGTTTCCTTGTTCAGCCGATCAAGGCTGCCCTGGCTGCCGCTCTCCAGCCCGGCGCCGACGTAGCGCAGGCCCGCCTGGCGAAAGGCTGGAAAGAAACGTTCACCCTTGACGATCTGATCGGCGCGGGTGAGGAAGGCGAAGGTAAACTCGACGCCGCGAGCGTGCAGCATCTCGACGATGTCGAGGGCGCGGCGGGGCTGGACGAAGAAGTTGTCGTCCTGAAACTCGAAATGACTGGCGCCCTGCGCACGCGCCAGCTCTTCCATCTCGGCGACAACGTTGGCGACGCTGCGGCCGCGCCAGCTCTTGCCGGGCGAAGCGGCGTAGAAGGTGATGATGCTGCAAAAGTGGCAGTGAAAGGGGCAGCCGCGACTGCTGATGAGCGAGGCCTTGATGCGCGGCTTCTTGTCAACCGTGTCCATCAGGCCGGGATAGCTGGCGATGGGGGGAAGCAGGTCACGCGCCGGGAAGGGTATCTCGTCCAGATTTTGCAGCAGCGGGCGCGCCATCGTCAGTTTAATCTGGCGCCCCTCGCGATAGCCGAGGCCGGCCACGCTGGAGAGCGGCGCTCCCGCCGCTTGCGCCTGCAGCAGTTCCAACAGCGTCACCTCCCCCTCGCCGCGCACCACAATGTCAACTTCGGGAAAATCTTGCAGCACTTCATAGGGCGCAAAGGTGGGGTGATAACCGCCCCAGATGATCTTGAGATGCGGTCGTTCCTTCTTCAGCCGCCGTGAGATGTCCAGCGCCGTGGGGATCGTCGCCGTCAGCAGCGACAGGCCGACAGTTCGATACTCGCCGGCGAGCGCATAGCCGATGATCTCCTCCATCGGCAGCGGGTGATCACCCCAGTTGCCGTCCAAAAGATCTGCCCGTTCGCCGTGTTGGCGCAGGTAGCCCGCCAGATAGGCGATGCCCAGGGGCTGTGTGCCGCGCCATTCCCTACTTTCGTAGTCTGGCGGACTGATCAGAAGAAGCCTGGCGCCGCTTGGCGCAATTGGATACATCGTTATCGTTGATTCCTCCGCTCGGTCAGGGCGCGATTCTAGCACACCGACTGACGGGCGTCAAGGGATTGGAGAATCGTCATGCAGAGGTTCGAACCGTTTTGGCCGTCTGGCGCCGTCTGGCAGTTTGGCGCCGTTCCAGCGCAGCCCTGGCCAGGGCCAGAGACGCCCGATCTGGCCCGCGTCCAAACCTGGCGCTCGGCCATCACGCCGGGGCAGGTGCACAGCGATCTGCTGGCGCACGGGCTGCTCGAAGACCCGTTCGTCGGCGAAAACCTGCGCCAGGCGGCGTGGGTGGATGCCTGCGACTGGTGGTACCGCACCGTGCTCGATCTCGATCTGGCGCCAAACCAGCGCGCCTTTTTGACGTTCCACGGGCTGGACGCCTACGCCGCCGTTTTCTTGAACGAACGGCCGGCGCTGCGCGTGGCCGGCATGTTTGCGCCGCACACCATCGAACTGACCTCCCACATCCGGCCAGGCAAGCCGCTGGCGCTGGCCGTGCGCCTGACCGGCCCAACAGGCTGGCCGCAGCCGCGCTACAGCCGCTGGGAAAGTCTGCTGCTGGCGCTGGAGCGCGCCAGCGGCGCCGGCGCGGTGCTTGGCCCCATCCCAGAACGCCTGTATCACCTCAAAGCGCCCATGCAGTTCGGGTGGGACTTTGCCCCGCGCCTGCGCACCGTTGGCATCTGGGACGAAACGACGTTGCGCGCCAGCGGCCCGGCGGCCATCCTCGACCTGCGGCCGCCGACGCCGGCCAGGCAAGACGCACCGCCCTGGCGCTGCGAACTGGAGGTAGACGCCCTGGCCGCCGCGGCGGTGCGCATCGAGCTGACGATCCAACCGGCCAATTTCGATGGCCCCGCCTGGACGCACAGCGCGCCGCGCCAACTGAAGGCGGGCCGGCAGAACCTGGCCCTGACGCTACCCCCGCTCGATCTGGCCCCCTGGCAGCCGTGGGAGCGCGGCTTCCCTCATCTGTACTGGCTGCAGGTTGCCCTGTTCGACGCCGGCAGCAGTCTGCTGCTCGACCGGCGGCGGTTGCGCTTTGGCCATCGCCAGGCGGACTGGGCCGAAACGGCGGGGCCAGGTTCACCCCGTTGGCGTCTGCAGGTCAACGGCCAGCCGCTTTTCGTACGCGGCGCCAACTGGACGCCCGCCGACGCCCTGCCCGGTCGCCTGCGCCCGCCGGCCTATGCGCGCCTGTTACAAGCTGTGCGGGACGCGGGCATCAACCTGCTGCGCGTGTGGGGTGGCGGGCTGCGTGAAAAGGCGGCCTTCTACGGCCTGTGCGATGAGTTGGGGCTGCTCGTCTGGCAAGAGTTTCCCTTCGCCTGCCTCTTCCTGGCCCGCTTTGCGCATGATCTGGCCTGGCTCGACCGGGTAGAGGTGGAGACGCAGGGGATTGTGCGGGCGCTGCGCCATCATCCGAGCATCGTGACCTGGTGCGGCGGCAACGAGTTCGGCGTGCGGCGCAATCGCCGCCTGGTGCAGCGCCTGGCGCGGGCCGCGGCGCAGGAGGATCACACACGCCCATTCCTGCCGGCGTCACCCGACCGGGGCGATGTGCATGACTGGGCGGTGTGGCACGGCTATGCGCCGCTGCGCGACTATCAAAGGCAGACTGCGCCCTTTTGCAGTGAATTCGGTTTGAGCGCCCTGCCGGACGCCGCCTCGCTGGCGCAGTTCATCGTTCCGGCCGATCAGCCCCTGTTGGACGGGCCGGCCTGGCGCTGGCATGGCGCCGAAGCGGCCAAACTGCGGCATTATGCGGCGCTGGCCGGCGCGCCCCGCGCAAACCTGGAAGGGCTGATCGCGGCCACACAAAGGGCGCAGGCCGCCGGTCTGCAGACGGCGGTCGAGCACCTGCGGCGGCGCAAGGCGGTGTGCGGCGGCTTCGCCTTCTGGCAGTTCAATGAGCCGTGGCCTGCCATCGCCTGGAGCGTGCTCGACTTCTACGGGCGGCCCAAACTGGCCTACGGGCGGCTGCAGCGCATTTTGCAGCCCGTCTTGATCTGCCTGGCTTACGAGCTGCCGGTGAGAGCGCGGCCGGCCGCGCTCAGCGGCGCCGTCTGGATCGTCAACGATACGCAGCAACCGCTGGACGGCCTGACCTGGCTGGCCTGGTCAGGCGGGCAGTTGGCGGGTCAGGGTACAGCGGCGGTTGGCGCCGATGAGAGCCAGCCGGTCGGGGTGTTGACCGTCCCGCTGACCGGCCCGGCCGATTTCCTGCGCCTGGAACTGCGCCAGGCGGGCCGTCTGCTGGCCAGCAACGAATATGACCTGGGGTTGGTTGATCTGCCGCCAGCTCCCTGGCGTCTGCGTGTGCGCCGCTGGCTGGCGGAACGCTTGTTGCGTTGAAGGTTGAAGGCCGATTGCTTGACATTCTACCCGCTTTGCTGTAATCTTCGACCGTCATCGCCGGCGTGAGAGAGAGCTTCGAGCCGTGAGGAGCGCGGCATGACGAGCAAGCACAACGATTGGGAAGGACACAAATTTCACATGCGTATTCTGGTAACGGGGGGCGCGGGGTTCATCGGGTCGCACATCGCCGATGCCTTTATCGCGGCCGGTCATGAGGTCACCGTGGTTGACGATTTGAGCACCGGCAAGCGCGCCAATCTCAATCCTGCGGCGCAGTTCTATCAACTGGACATTCGCAACGCCGCTGCGTTGGAGAAAGTCATCGCCGAGCGCCGTCCACAGGTTATCTCGCATCAAGCGGCGCTGGCCAATGTGCGCGAATCGTTGGCCGAGCCGGCGCGCTACGCCGATGTCAACGTTCTCGGCTCGATCAACCTGCTGGAAGCGGCGCGCCGGCATGGCTGCGAGCGGGTCATCTACGCTTCGACCGGCGGCGCCTGCTACGGCGAGCCGGTTTTTCTGCCAGTTACCGAGGATCACCCGATCAATCCACTCGACCCGTATGGCGCCAGCAAGCACGCTGTCGAGCATTACCTCTTTTTGTATCAGCACAACTACGGGCTGGCCTACACCATTCTGCGCTACCCCAACGTCTACGGGCCGCGTCAGGACCCGTTGGGCGAGGCGGGCGTGATTGCCATCTTCACCGGGGCGATGCTGGCCGGCAGCGCGGTGACGATCAACGGCAGCGGCGAGCAGTTGCGCGATTTCGTCTATGTCGGCGACATTGCCCGCGCCAACGTGTTGGCGCTGCAAACGCCCGGCAGCGGCATTTACAACCTGGGCAGCGCCAGGGGCACCAGCGTCAACGCCATCTTCGAAGAATTGCGGACGGCCACCGACTATCGCCCGGCGCCGCACTACGGCCCACCCAAGCTGGGCGAGGTGACGCGCACCTACCTCGACGCCAGCATGGCACAGCGTGACCTCGGTTGGGAAGCGCAGGTCAGTCTGCGCGACGGCCTGCGCCAAACGGTGGACAGTTTCCGCTGAATCAGCCGATCGCCTTGCCGCTGATGACAGGAGGAGTACGGCGATGATGACCAAACGAACGCTCTCACGACGCGATTTCCTCAAACGAATGGCGGCTGGCGCCGCGCTGTTGGGCGGCGCTGATTGGATGACCGGGTTAGACGAACGCCCGGCGCCCGGCCATCCCTGGGTTGCATGGGCTGATCAGGCCCTGGCGTTGCGTCAGGACGACGCGGCGCTCGACCCGGACGCGGCCACGGTGATGCGCCTGACCTTCGGGCCGCGACCCAGTGACCTGGCCCGCGTGCGTGAGATCGGCGCCGACGCCTGGATCGAGGAGCAACTGTACCCCGAGACCATCGCCGACGAGGCGATGGACACGCTCCTGCTGCGTTTTCCGGCGCTGACCATGACGCTGTCCGAGTTGGTGAACACCTACCATCTGCCGGCCGCGGGTGCGGATGCGTCCAAACCGCCCGAGGACGATCCGCGCGACGACGAGTCTCCGTCACCCAACACCGGCAACCCCGCGCCGCCACGCTTTCCACAAACGGCCATTCGCGAACTGGTGACGGCCACCATCCTGCGCGCCGCATTCAGCCGTCGCCAGTTGTACGAACTGATGGTGGACTTCTGGTCGAATCACTTCAACATCTACGTGCTCAAAGAAGCCAATCGGATGTACAAGATCGTGGATGATCGCCAGGTGATTCGCAAACACGCCCTGGGCAAGTTCGGTGATCTGCTGCAGGCCAGCGCCAAAAGTCCGGCCATGCTCGTCTATCTGGACAATCTCTCGAACAAGGCCGGCGTGGCGCAGGAGAACTATGCGCGCGAGTTGTTGGAACTGCACACCCTGGGCGTGAACGGCGGTTACACGCAGACCGACGTGCAGGAGGCGGCGCGCGTGCTGACCGGCTGGACGGTGCGCCAGATCAAGCGCAGTGCACAGGGCGCGGGCGATAACGTAGGCGAATTCATCTTCGATCGCACCGTTCACGACACGGACGACAAGGTGGTGCTGGGCCTGAAGATCAAGGGCGGCGGCGTGGAAGAAGGGGAGCGCATGTTGGCGATGCTGGCGCAGCACCCGAGCACCGCCCAGTTCATTGCCGTCAAGCTGGTGCGCCGCTTCGTGGCCGATGATCCGCCGCCGGCTCTGGTGGGTCGAGTGGCAGCCGCTTTCCTCGAGTCCGGCGGCGATATTCGGCAAACGCTGCGCACCCTTCTGCGCTCGGCCGAGTTCAAGGCGTCCGCCGGCGTCAAACTGAAACGCCCCCTGGAGTATGCCGTGTCTGTCGTACGGGCGCTGGACATTCAGCCGTTCGGCCTGGCGCCCAAGACCAAAACGCCCTCTGCCGCGGCCAATCCCGTTCCTGCCAGCTTTGGACAGACGATCTTCGATGCCCTGCTCGACATGGGGCAGGTCCCCTTCTACTGGCCGACGCCAGACGGCTACCCGGATCAGGCGGCGGCCTGGATCAACACCGCCAATCTGCTGGCGCGCTGGAATCTGGCCCTGATGCTCACCTCCGGCAAAGGTCCGGGCGCGCTGTTCCAAGTCAACGCGGGCGCGTATGAAGGCAGCGAAACGTTGAAAAATGCGCCTGAGGCCGTTGATTACTGGGCCGACCGGCTTCTGCACCGGCCGCTGCCCGCGGCCGCGCGCCAGCATCTGCTCGATTTCGTGGGACAAGACGTTTCCGGGGCTGGTCAGCGCCGGCTGGTTGCCATGATCCTGGCGTCGCCCGCATTTCAGATGCGCTGAGGAGAGGTGATGATATGCTGCTCGACACACTGACCCGTCGCGAGGTGCTGCAAAGAACCGGCATTGTGAGCCTGGCCGCGCTGACCTGGCCAGCCTGGATGCCGCGCGTCGCGCTGGCCGATCCGGCCGCGCCACCTGCTGGCGACACTCTCGTGGTCGTCTTCATGCGCGGCGGCGTGGATGGCCTGAACGTGGTCGTTCCCTACGCCGAGCCTGACTACTACAACAGTCGCAAATCAATCGCCATCGCCGAGCCAAAAACAGACCAGGCAAACCGCGCGCTCGATCTAGACGGTTTCTTTGGCCTGAATCCAACCTGTCAGGCGCTGCATGACCTCTACACGCACAAGACCCTGGCGATTGTGCATGCCGTCGGCTCCCCCGATCCCACCCATTCGCACTTCGAGGCGATGGACACCATGGAGCGCGGCACGCCCGGCGCAAAGACGATTCCGACCGGCTGGATTGGCCGTCATCTCCAGGTGACGGCGGCCGGTCGGGAGTCGCCCTTCCGCGCTGTGGGTTTTGGCACCATGCTGCAGAAGAGCCTGCGCGGGCCTGTGCCCGCCGTGGCCCTGCAATCCATCGCCGATTTTCATCTGAATGGTCGGCGCCAGGAGCTGCAGAAAATCCAGGCCGCGTTGGCGGCGCTGTACGAAGGCGACGACCTGATGGCCGGCCAAGCGCAGCAGACCCTCAGCGCGGTGCAACAGTTGACCCAGATTGCCGGCAGCGTCTACGCGCCGGCGGCCGGGGCGAAGTATCCACAGTCATCATTGGGGCGCTCACTGAAAGCCACGGCGCAGCTCATCAAGGCGGACATTGGCCTGGAGGTGGCCTGCGTTGACATTGGCGGTTTCGATACCCATGCCGATCAAGGCGGCGCCGACGGTCATTTTTCCTTCTTGTTGGGTCAATTCGCCAAAGCCCTGCTGGCCTTCTACACCGACCTGCAAGCGCAGATGGGGCGCATCACGCTGGTAACGATGACTGAGTTTGGCCGCCGCCTGCGCGAGAACTCGTCCGGGGGCACCGATCATGGACACGGCAGCGTGATGTTCGTTTTGGGCGACAACGTCAACGGCGGCAAGGTGTACAGCCGTTGGCCTGGCCTGGGCAAAGACGATCTGTACGGGCCTGGAGATCTGGCTGTGACAACCGATTTTCGCGACGTGATTGGTGAGATTGTGCAGAAACGCCTGGGCAATGCCAACCTGGCGACGATTTTTCCAAATTACGCCGATTTTCAGATGTTGGATCTGCTGCGCTGAGAAGCGATCGCCTGGGCGAGCGGTACCGGTATGCGGCGGAGAGAGGGTTTGCACCAGATGGTGGATAGTTTTCTCTGAGAAAGTCTCATCAGTTTCTGTCACTTGCAGTCACTCGATGCCCCTTTTCACCTGCGCATCAGGATCACTTCCGAGTAGGCATCGTTGGGCGCACGATCAACATGCCGGCCACACAAAAGACGCGCTTATCTTCGCGACCGTTTGGATTTTTTCGGGCGCACTGCTTTCGCTTGTGCCTGTGCCCGTGCCTGTGCTTCGGCTTGCGTTTCCCGTTTGACTGCGCCCTTGAACATCTGATAGTGGCGCTTGAGCCAATTCACGTAGGCTTGATCCTTCCCACTCGTTCTCAAAGCTACATTCCGTCAACAAAATGATGTCTTCGATCACTACGCCCATCGGAACAGCACGGCTAACCTCAAACACACCGGGCATCGGTTTGTCTGCCCTAACTCGCTCATACGCGTACCCCGTGAGTGCTGAGACACGGTTCCCTAGCGCCGCAGGAGACGGCGCGTGGCTTGCAGCTCTGGGGCATGCAGAAGCCAGGCGCTGGCAAGATAGGCGCCGGCGCCCAACGGCAGACAGACGAGTACCTTCACCCAGGCGCTCGTAACCCCCGGCGCTTGCTGCCATCCCCAGACGATGATGCCCAACACCAGGCTGGCCAGTCCCGTGCGTAACAGCGACGGCAGCAGCTCCCGCGCCTCCAACCCGCCCAGGCGCTTGCGCAGCAGCCAGAGCAGCGCGATCATCTCCAACGTCACGGCGATGCTGTTGGCCAGCGCCAGCCCGCCATGCTGCCAGGCGCCGATGAAAGCCAGACTGAGAACGATGTTACAGAGCATGGCGCCCACGCCCACGATGACCGGCGTGGCGGTGTCGTGCAAGGCGTAGAAGGCGCGGGCGGCAATCTCGACCACAGAATGCCCCACCAGCCCCAGGGCAAACCACTGCAACGCAATGGCGACCAATGCTGTAGACTGCGCCGTGAAGGCATTACGCTGCAACAGGACGGCGATCAGCGGCTGCGCCAGCAGGATCAAGCCAGCGGCGGCCGGTAGGGTGAAGAACAGAATCGTGCGCAACGCCATTACGAACACGCTGCGCATCCCCGCCAGGTCGCCGCGCGCCGTTTGGGCGGCGAAAGTGGGAAAGGCGACAGTGGCGACTGCCTGCGCAAAGACCCCCTGCGGCAGCAGCATGATGAGCCAGCCGTAATTGAGCGCGGCCAGACTCCCCTCCGGCAGTCCTGATGCCAGGATCGTGTTGACCCAAAAGCTGAGCTGCACCGCCGCCAGCCCAAGCATACGCGGCGCCATCAAACGGCCGATCTCGCGCACGGCCGGGTCGTCCGTATCGAGCACCGGGGTGTAGCGTGCACCCAGGCGCAGCAGCGCCGGCAGTTGGACGAGCAGATGACCGGCGGCGCCGATCAGCACGCCGATGACCAGCCCGTGCACGCCGAACGCATCGCCCAGAAACCAGGCGCCGGCGATGATGGCCAAATTGTAGATGACCGGGGCGGCGGCGGGCGCCAGGAAGTGCTGCAAGGTGTTGAGCGCCCCCATGACCAGGCCGCTGAGGCCAAACACGACGGTCGAAATGAGCATCAGCCGCATCAGGCTGGCGGTCAGGGCCTGCTGATCGGCATCGAAGCCGGGCGCCAACAGATGGCGTGTCAGCCAGGGGGCGGTCAGTGCGGCCATGAGCGCGGCGGCGCTGAGGATCAGAACGACCAGGTTGGCCACGGCGCTGGCCAGCCGCCAGGCGCGCACACGGTTGCCCTGCGCCAGGCGAGCGGCGAAAGTGGGAATGAAGGCCGAGCCGAGCGCGCCGCCCGCCACCAGTTGGAAAAGCAGGTCGGGCACACGAAAGGCGGCCAGATAGGCGTCCAGTTCGGCGCTGGCGCCAAAACGGGCAGCGATGACCATCTCGCGCAGCAGCCCCAAGCCCCGGCTGAGGACGAAGAAGGCCATGACGAGCGCGGCGGCCCGCGCCATGCCCGGCGTAGATTTTGTCTGTTGTGGCGCTGATGATGCCATGCGACGCTTTCGACCGCTGCTCAACGGCGAACACCGGGCAGGAACTGACGTTGCCAACCCGGCAGTTCGACCTGGGCGCTGGGGATGCGACCGCCCGGCGCTGTCCGAGCGGAACCGGCGGCGGTCAGGCGCACGCCGCCGGCGGGATTGTACAGCCCCAAGACGAAGCTGTGGGCGTCGCCGGGCGTCTTGTCGTTGCCTCGCGCCTGACACCCGCGCGCATCGAGCAACGTTACACGGCGCAACTGCCAGGGGTCGAGGACGACGCGCATCCCTTGCCAGAGAGCCAGCGCACCGAGAGCCGTGACCAGGCCATCGTTGCTGACGGTGCTGCCCATGAAGAGCGCCTGCGGGGAGAGGGCAAAGCTGGCCAGCGCGCCGAGGGCCACGCTTGGCTGCGCCGGGAAAAGCCAGCGCGTCAGGGCGAAGACGGGCCATGGACCGAGGGTGCTGAGCAGCAGCGAGAACCAGCGCGCCAGATGCAGACTCAGGATGCGCCCGCGCCACGGAAAGGACTCGATGGCGGGATCATGGACGGCGAAGTTGACGCCCACGCTGACTTCGGCAAAGGGGTTGGACACAGGCGCGTGTGTATCGAAGAGAATCGCCTGCAGCGGGAGGGCGGTCAGGATGTAGTAGAGCGGCGGTTGGGAGGCCTCATCGTAACGGTAGGCGGTGGTCAGGCGTTCGCCAGGCGGAGGCAAACGACGTTCCTGAGCAACGAACTCGGCGTAACGGAAGTGCGCCCACTCATCGTGGGCTTCCCAGGGCGGCGTGACCAGACTGTAGAGCAGTCCCAACGCCAGATGCGCGGCAATTAGCAGCAGCGCGGCCAGGGTATGGGCATCGTGTCGCTGACTGTCTCTAACGATCACGATGTCGCCACTCCCAGCATTCTCGCAGATTCCTGTAGGGAACTTCCGAATCAATGGCGCGCGCCATGTCCTCTGTCAGATAGTTCATCCAGTAGTCATCGAACACCTGTTGGCCATGGGCGGCAAACGGGCCTCTTCCCTCCACCAATGCGATGGTATCTCTTGTCGAACCGATATTTTTGGTATTGCCGCCGCCTGGCCGATCGCTGGCAATACGCCATTTCTCATGCAACAGGTACGTAAAATCTTTGACCACAGATGCAGTCGTCTGCAGGTCATCGAGACAGTATATGCGCTGGCTGTCGCTGATGTCCGGGTAGTCATTCTGATGATCACATAGCACCATCCGATAACCATACTCGGCTGCAAAGTGTGCGATGACAGGAAAGAGCATCAGTTCGATCACTTTGGATATGACTTTGATGTCCACTGAAATAGCGTAGACGTTGCGATAAACGTCAATGAACCCTTTGACCACCCAGTCGCCGGCATCGTCGGTCACGGTTCGCTTGAATTGGTCAAAATGGGTCAACAAGTCGTTTCTGAAGTCGTCTGGCTGCATCTTCTCACCTCACGTTCCGACCAGAAGGTTTTCTTCGGATTGGTGGTTGGTCGAGAGAACGTACTTGTATTGGCCAAAGTGTGCGACGTGTACGTGCATTTTGTACTTCCTCAACAACGAAGTCAACTCAGATTCAGATGGAATCCCATCATTACGATAGGAAACGACCAGGATGCTGTCCTGGTATCGCTTGAACAGTCGCTCGAACGCACCGTAGATGCGGTTCTTGTCCGTCCATTCGTTACGTATACCAGATCGTAATCTCCAGGCACACTCGTCGCATCGCAATTGCAGGCGTGATGGCGCCAGCCATTAGAAAAAACAGAGCGATTCGCCTCGGCGGCAAAGACACGAAACCAATTGTCGAAGGGCGTATCCCACGTCGTCTTGTTGCCAAACGAGCGCTGCACCTGTGCAAGACGAACATAGAGGTTCTTTCGATGAAATAAGTTGTATGGGCGCTTGACGATACATGCCTGGCAAAGCGCAAAAAAGCCAAGCGCAAACTTGTAGGGATCGGTGAACTGACGGAGATTGGTGATGGTTTGGTCAATCCAGGCATTTTCAGCGTCGGTGAAGTAGATTCCAGCAAAGTGATCTTGAACCAAGGTGGGATATTCCACTTCAGGATGTCTTGTCAAGAGCCAGTCTACTTCATGCATCTCCAACTGCGTTTGATCATTTTCGATGAGCGCCGCGCCGAAATAGTGGTTGAATCGCAACACGTCGTTGTAGGCGACCTGTTTGCCTGCCTGCTTCAGCCGATAGGCGATTGCGCCCGTTCCACCAAAAGCATCCAGACAAGTCGTGAAGTCCAGGCCGTCAATCTGTTCCCAAATCCAATTGACCAGCTTGGCCTTGCTGCCCTGATAGCGCGTGGAAGGGAACTCGGCGGTCAGTCTGGGGAAGAAGGATTCCTGCTGAACAAGGCTTCTTGGCATCATTCACACGCGACGATGTGACTGCCAACATCAAGCTGCCGAACGACGGGCAGGAGTCCTGACGCGCAAGACTTTGGAAGTCGTTGGTGATCTTGTACGCCTGGCTTCAAGCCGATTGGCCGTTTTGGAGGTGGAGTTGGCGCTTGAAGATGGCTTGATAGACATCGCCCTGGCTGACGATGCCAACAAGCCGCTGGTTTTCGACGACGGGCAAGCGCCGAATGTGCCAGAGCACCATCAAGCCAGCCGCTTCCAGCAACGGAGTGTCGGGCGTGACAGTCTGGACATGGCGCGTCATCACATCGCCGGCGGTGATGCGGCTGATATCGTCGTACCCCTCGTCCTTGGCGGCGTGCGCCAGGCTCGGCGTGGGGGATTCGAGAAGATGCCGGAACAACGGGTGCATCTCACGCAGCACATCTTTCTCCGAAATGATGCCAACCATGTTGCCGTTGTCGTCTACGACTGGTAAACCGCTGAGGTGATGGTCCACGATGACCCGCGCCACATCGCTGAGGGGCGCTTTCTCACGGATGGTGAGCACTTTTGTCGTCATAATCGCTCGAATGGTCATTTCTTCTACCTCGCGAAGTTGGTCATGCTGCCTTTGCAGGCATGGCCCAAGTATAACGCGTTGCGCAACAAAAGTCAACGACCAAAAACCGGACTATTGCGACGCCGTGCGGGTAGGACGCCTGCCCGCGGATGGCGAGCGCACCTATTCGTTTGGGTGGGCGCTCCCAGGCGATTCGATCTGCCAGGTGTCCTGTTGACTGCCCCACTGGCTGGCGCCATCGCTGCGGCTGATGTGCCACCAGGTGCGGCGCGTAATCACTACGGCGGGAGCCGAGGCGGGAGCCGAGGCAGTGGCTACGGCTCGGTTCGACGTGGGCGCGGCGGCCGGCGTCGTGCGCCGTCCGCTCAACCAGCGCCAGAGCCAGCGACGGCCCATCTGCATCGCCACCGCTGCTGCGGTCAACGCCACGGTGGCGCCCACCTCGCGCCGGCCGATGGCCGGCAGCGTCACTCCGGCCACTTGCCTGACGACCAGTTGGCGATCCAGCCTGGCGCCGCAGGCGCGACAGCAGGTCGCTTCTAATTCATTGGCAGCCTGACAGCGCGGACACAGACGACGAACCGAAGAAAGGGTCATGGCAAACCGTCCTTTTCTCGCAACATGGCAGAAGTCGCCCCCATTCTAAACCAAATTACGGCCCAAGTCAAGGCATTGACAAATACGCTTCTGGGTGTACAATACCCCCGATTCTGCGCAGGCGCCGGGAAGCTGGCCGCGTGACGCATGCGACTGTGAGACACACGATTGACGACATTGATCCTTGTACGCCACGCCGCCAACGACTGGGTGGGCGAACGGCTGGCCGGTTGGACGCCTGGCGTCCACCTCAACGAAATGGGACAGCAGCAGGCGGTAGCCCTGGCGCAACGCCTGGCGCACTGGCCGATTCAAGCCATCTACAGCAGCCCACTGGACCGAGCCATCGAAACGGCCGCTCCACTGGCAACCAGGCTCGATCTGCCAATTACGACCGATGATGCCTGGGGCGAGGTGCAGTACGGTCAATGGACAGGCAAATTGCTCAAAGAGCTGCGTGACAACGAGATTTGGCCGCTGCTGATGACGGCGCCGAGCCTGGCGCGTTTTCCCGCTGGCGAAAGCCTGCACGAGGCGCAGGCCCGTGCGGTTGGCGCCGCCGAGCGTGTGAGGGCCGCACATCCGCACGACACAGCGCTGATCGTGTCGCACGCCGACATTCTCAAAGCAGTCATTGCTCACTATCTTGGGCTGCACCTCGATCTGTTTCAGCGCCTGGTGGTCAGCCCGGCCGGGGTGAGTGTATTGCGTTTTTCGGTGCAGGGCGCAGCGCGACTGGAACGATTCAACGACACGGGCGCACCGCCCGATTGGGTAGAAAAAAGTACACGCAAAGAAACAGGTTGATGATTCTATGCCGCAGTTCGATTACGATTTCGATCCCGTCTCGCGCATCGCCATCGGGGCCATTGGTCAGCCGGGGCAGCGTGAGTTCTTCCTACAGGCGCGCACCGGCCTGCGCACGGTGACGTTGAAGATCGAAAAACAGCAGGTGCAGGCGCTGGCCATCGGCATCATGCAGTTGTTGGAGCAGGTGGGCGATGTCTTGCCACAACTGCGCGCCGACCTGGTGGACCTCAACAACCCGCGCATGAGCCTGGAAGAGCCAATCTACCCGGCGTTCGTCATTGGCCAGATTGGTCTGGGCTACGATCAGGCGCGCGATCTGGTGATTCTTGTCGTGCAGGAATTAGTGGCTGAGGAGTCTTCAGGACCGAGTCAGGCAGCGCTGGCGCGCTTCGTAGTGAACCGTGAGATGATGCGCGATTTCAGCGAATTCGCCCTGGCGCTGGCCGCCGCCGGTCGCCCCACTTGCCCCCTGTGCGGCCAACCGATTGATCCCCACGGCCACTTCTGCCCACCAAGCAACGGGCATCAGACGCCGCGCTATCAGTAAAGTCAGGGCCAATCATAGAGTCAGTCGCACAGGTTGTGTCAGGTCTGGTTTGTTTATCACTTCAAATGCTGAAGTCCGCCAGGACTCATCTTAATCATCTTTTCCACCAGCAAATGCACCAGCGTTGATGGGTTGGGAAAACGCTGTTCACCGTGAGGATGTTTCGCCAAAATGCTCTTGGCATGCTGCAACGCTGCTGGAGTCCCTACTGGGGAATGCGCGCTGGCGCGTAACGGCGACGCGCCGTAGTCATGATGGCGCAGCCGCCGCGCCACGCACATGCACTGCACGGCGAGGCCGCGTCCACCACCTCTATCAAATACCCCCGCTGCACCAGCGTTTGCAACATCCCTTCGAGCGCCGCCTGGTTGACATCCAGGCGCTGCGCCAGATCCTCCAGGCAGAGCGCGGTTGTGCTATGTTCCAGAGTGTGCAAAATCTCGTGCAACATCAGGCATACCCCAGCAAACGCCCCACCTGATACACACCAACCGCCGACAGATAGGCCACGCCGGTCTGGTAGAGGGCCGAAAAGGCGGCCCAACGCCAGCCAAACTCGGCTTTGATCGCCCCAAGCGTGGCGATGCACGGGACATAGAGCAGGACGAAGATGAGATAGGCCAGCCCGCTGAGCGGGGTGAAGTGCTGGCGCAGCGCGCTACTCAGCGCCGTATCGCTGACCGGGGCGTCGCCGGCCAGCCCGCCCAATCCCGGCAGCAGACTGAGCAGAGTGCGGCCGGCCTGCACGACGGCGCCGCCAAACCCCCTGATGATTGCGCCCAACTCTTCCCACATGGTCGGCGCTGTGACAGCAGCGTCCACGGCTGCCGGCGCATAGATTTGCGCCAGCGTGCTGACCACAACCTCTTTGGCGACCAGTCCTGTGACCAAAGCTCCGGTTGCATCCCATTGACCGAAACCCGCCGGCGTCAGCGCCGGCGCCAACGCCTGGCTGATCTGGCCAAACAACGACTGCCGCTGATCCTGCACGCCCCACGGTAGATTGAGAAGCGTCCAGATGACCAGGGAAGCGACCAGGATGACGCCGCCGGCCTTGCGCACAAAATCGCTGACGTTGGCCCACATGTGTACGCGCACGCTGTGCCAGGTGGGCAGCCGGTAGGGTGGCAGTTCGAGAACGAATGCTGCGGCGCTCTCCTCGCGCAAGACGGTGTTGCTGAAGAGAAGGCCGGCCAGCGCCGCAACGGCGATGCCGGCGGCGTACAAGGCCCAAATCAGGGTTCCGGCCCGGTGCGGGAAGAAAGCAAGGCCAAAGACGACATAGACGGGTAAGCGCGCTGAGCAGGACATCAGCGGCACGAGCAGGGCCGTCAAGATACGATCACGGCGGTTTTCCAATGTGCGCGTGGCGTAGATGGCCGGCACGGCGCAGCCAAAGCCCAGAATCAACGGAACGAACGACTTGCCGTGCAGCCCCATCCAACTCATGGCCTTGTCCATGACAAAGGCGGCGCGCGCCATGTAGCCGCTGTCTTCCAGCAGCGACAGGAAGAAATAGAGCACCAGCAGCCCCGGCACAAAGGCAAGCACACTACCAACCCCTGCCACGACCCCTTCGATGATCAGCGAGTGGAGCCAGGTGGGCGCCTGCGCCAGGGCCAGCAGCGCGGCCACGCCCCTGGCCAGCGAGCCGTTGATGACGCTATCTACCCAATCGAGGAAAGGGGTGGAGACGTTTTGCACCAGATGGAAGATGACGTACATCATCGCCAGGAAGAACGGAATGCCAAGCCAGCGGTGCGTTACCACGCCATCGAGACGGTCGGTCAAGTCGAAACGGGGTGGCCGCGCCTGGCGTGTGACCTGACGCACAAGGCCGCGCACGAAACCGTAGCGATGATCGGTGAGGGCCAGATCGGTCTCCTGACCGTAGAAGCGATGCAAACGCTCCTGGCTTTCTTGCAGGGCCTGGGCAACCTCGCCCTGACCCGACGCCAGGAATGTCGAGTCGAGCAGGGTAGCTTCGCCCTCCAACAGCTTGACGGCCAGCCAGCGTGCGGGGGGCGCATGGCCGCCGGCCGGCAAGTGTGCCTGACAAATGGCGCCGAACCGCACAATTTCCGCTTCGATCTCGCGCCCATAATCGAGACGAAAAGCGACTTCTGGCGGGCGGGAGGTATGCGCCGCCGTTTGCACGGCGGTCAGCAGCTCATCGAACCCGACACCGCGCCGCGCAACCAGCGGCGTGACGGGAATGCCGCCCAACAGGGCCGAGAGTTGGGCCAGATCAAGCTCCAGGCCGGCCGTCTCCGCCATGTCAATCATGTTGACAGCCAGGACGAGGTTGGCGCCCAGTTCCAACATCTGCACCATCAGGTAGAGGTTGCGCTCCAGGTTGGCGGCGTCCACGACGCCGATCACGACCTGCGGGCGTTCTTGCAGGATGAAGTCGCGGGCGATGATCTCTTCTGGCGAATAGGCCGAGAGGCTGTAGGTACCGGGCAGGTCTACGACGACCAGCGGCAGGCCGGCGCGGCGGGTGCACAGCCCCTCGCGTTTTTCGACAGTCTTGCCAGGCCAGTTGGCGACGTGCTGCTGTAAGCCGGTCAGCGCGTTGAAGATGGTGCTCTTGCCAGTGTTGGGGTTACCGGCCAGGGCCACGGTGAGGGTCGGTGTGGTCATAGTCGAATCAAGGAAGCCGTTCGATGCCAATCAGGCTGGCTTCACGTGGACGCAAAGCAAGGTGATAGCTCTTGACGCGGTATTCGACAGGACTGCCCAGGGGAGCCAGGCGCACGGCGACAATCTCGACACCGGGCAGCAGGCCCAGGTCGAGCATACGGCGCCGAAACGCGCCGACGCCGCCAATCTGCCGAATGACGCCGCGTTGTCCAGGTTGAAGCTCGCTCAGTTGCATCATGACGTTGCTCCCTCGACGATGGAGTTGTTGCGAATGACTCGCAACAGCGATTCTACCAGGCTCGCCAACGGGCCGATATGATGTGAATCATGTTGCAGAGCCAGGCTGGGGCGCAGTGTGCGGCGTTGTGCGAGCATTGTTCGCTCGCAAAGAGGTGCGTCCGGTCTGGTGTGCGCCTTCGTGCGATGGTCAGGCAACCGTCAGGCTGGCGAAGCGAGCATCTGGTATAATATCAGCAAATGGAACCCCGCGTTAGTTTGAGCTGTGCGAGACCGGCGCGGTCTGGTCTGTGTTCTTCAGGGAGGTCGCATCATGGATCTGTTGCGTTGGGCCTGGTTGGTCATGGCGCTGTTGCTGTTCCTGGCCGAGATGTTCACGGCGGGTTTCTTCCTGGCCGCGTTTGGCGTGGGCGCTGCGGCGGGAGCGCTTGTCGCTTTTGCGGGCGGCGGGCCACTCTGGCAGTTTGTCGCCTTCATCATTGTATCAACGGTGGCTGTGCTGATGGCGCGCCGGTTTGCCGACCGTGTGACAGGCGAACAGGCGCAGGGAGTTGGCATTGACCGGGTGATCGGCAAACAAGCGGTGGTTTTGGAGCCGATTGACCCGTTGACGGCGACGGGCCGGGTGCGTGTGGAGCGCGAGGAATGGCGCGCTGAAGCGGTGAACGGTCAGCCGATTGCGCGCAATGTCCTGGTGGAAGTGATTGGAGTGCAAGGCACCCGTCTGCAGGTGCGCCCTGTGCAGACCGTCTGAACCAAGGCGTGGGCGGGCGGCAGGTTAGCTGCCTGCGGCGCGCTGAAGCGAGCGTGTGTGCGATGGGCTTGCAAACATTCGACGAGCATACAGCGAGTACACAGCGAGTTTCGAACGAGTACAAGACGAGTGTAAGACGCGTATCAAAAGGAGATGAAACATGTGGGATGCTTTACTATTCGTGTTCTTGATGTTGCTGGCGCTGTTCATCCTGATCACGGCGGCGCTTGGGCTGCGGATCGTGTCGCCCTATCAGAAGGGCGTCATTGAGCGTTTGGGACGGTATGTGCGCACGGCACCGCCGGGTCTGACGCTGATCGTGCCGTTCATTGATAGCATTCGCAAGGTGGACATGCGCGAGCAGGTGGTTGATGTGCCGCCGCAGGAAGTGATCACCAAAGACAATGTGGTGGTGACGGTGGATGCGATCGTCTATTACGAGGCGACCGATCCGGTGAAGTTGGTGTACAACGTGGCTGATTTCTACCAGGCAGCCACCAAGCTGGCGCAGACTAATTTGCGTAACGTGGTCGGCGAAATGGAACTCGACGAGGCGCTGACCTCACGCGAGACGATCAACACCCGTTTGCGTGAGGTGCTTGACGACGCCACCGACAAGTGGGGTGTGCGTATTGTGCGTGTCGAGATCAAGCGCATTGATCCGCCTGCCGACGTCACGCAGGCCATGCACCGTCAAATGAAAGCCGAACGTGAGAAGCGCGCACAGATTTTGGAGGCGGAAGGCATGCGCCAGTCGAAGATTCTGGAATCGGAGGGCTTGCGGCAGTCGAAGATTCTGGAAGCGGAGGGTCAGGCCGAGGCGGTGCGCCGGGTGGCCGATGCGCAGCGTTACAAGCTGGAAGTGGAGGCCACGGGCCAGTCCAACGCCATCACGACCGTCTACTCGGCCATTCTGCAGGCCAAGCCCGATGACAAGCTGATCGCCATCCAGTATCTGGAGGCGTTGAAAACAATGGCCAACGGCCAGGCCGCCAAGATCTTCATCCCCTACGAGGCATCCGGCGTCCTGGGCGCTGTAGCTGGCGTCAAAGAGATCTTCAAGGAATAGACGCCAAAACGAGTATCGGATCAATCGTCATCAGCGCCGGTCGCTCTCAAGCGATCGGCGCTGTATTTTCTCATACATGAACCAGCGCCATCGTCCCATCACGCGGTTGGCGTTTCATCGGATTTCGGTATATACTTGCCTGACACGAAGGGTAGTACGGAGGGTGGCGTGCGATGAGAGTGCGTACGGAACAGACGCGCCGCAGGGCGGCGATCCATGTGATTGCGACGGGCGGTACGATTGCGATGCGCATCGATGCGGTCAGCGGAGGACCGGTGCCGGCGTTGAGCGGCGCAGACCTGGTGACCGGGATTCCCGCGCTTGGCGAACTGGGCGAGGTCGTGGTGGAGGAGTTTGCCAACATCCCAAGCGAACAGATGCAGCCGCACACCTGGTTGGAATTGGCGCGGCGCATCCGGGCGCTGACGGTGGGCGATCCGGCGCAACGCCATCTGCAGTTCGAGCAGCGGCCGCGCGGGGTGGTCATCCTGCACGGCACCGACACCATGGAGGAAACAGCGTTCTTTCTGGATGTTACTGTGCCGACCGATGTCCCCATCGTACTGACCGGGGCGATGCGCGCCGCGTCCGACCCAGACCCCGATGGGCCGCGCAATCTGGTGGATGCGGCGACGGTGGCCATTCATGCACATTCGCGCGGACGCGGGGTATTGGTGGTGATGCACGGCAACATCCATTCGGCGCGCCGGGTGACCAAGATTGACACGTCCGATGTGGATGCCTTCGAGTCGGTGCTGCCGCCCGACCTGGGACGCGTGAAGGCCGGGCGGGTGCGCTTCAGTGGGGCATGGTCGCCGCGCACGCATGTGCCGCTGCCGGCGCGCCTGCCGCGTGTGGACATCATCCCGATGTATGCGGGCGTAGATGATTTTGCGCTGAAGGCGTCGCTGGCGGCGGGAGCGGCGGGGCTGGTGATCAATGCCGTGGGAGCGGGCAACGTCAACGATGCGCTGTTCCAGGGCATCCTGCAGGCGTTGGGCGCCGGGATTCCGGTCATCATTGCCAGTCGCGTGCCCTACGGCGAGGTGCGTCCGATCTACGCATACAGCGGCGGCGGTATTGCCTTACAGCGCGCCGGCGCGATCTTTGCACGCGATCTGAACCCGCAAAAAGCGCGCGTACTATTGATGGCGGGTTTGGGGGCCGGCATCACGGCGGCGGGCCTGGGCGCGCTGTTCAATCAATAACATTTTTCATCACACTGGCAAATTTGCCAAATAGACTGACACCCTCTACACTTGCAGTTGCAAGCGTCAGGGGGTTCTCACCCAAAGCCACAACGCCACAAAGAACACGGTCAACATTCTGGCGTCTGAGGGCTTCGTGTGAGGTATCGAGTTCAGACCCTGGCATGTCCGGGTTAGGTTTCGATCCAAACAAATGACACAGATCGTCAAGACAGTGCGTCTGCAGGCTCGTGAACATCGCCTGGCCGTTGTGATTGGCCTCGCCTTTGTGGGTCTCGCACTTTGGTATAACGTCACCTTGCCTATCGGTGAATCCGATAACGAGGCGTCTCACTATCGCTACATCCAATACATCAAGGCCCACCGCCAGCTTCCGCCTGCCTTTTATCAGTGGCCTGCCCCGCCCTCCGCCGATCAGTGCCAAAGCCCATCGAGCGCCGATGTGCAAGACCCTGAGCACCAATTCCGGCAACCTCCCCTGTACTACCTGCTGACCAGCGTCGCCCTCTTCTGGCTCGACACCAGTGATCCCTGGTGGCCGCCCACGAATCACTACAGCATCCACTCGAATCATCTGGACGGCGGCTACAACGTGGCGATTCACACCGAGCGCGAGGCCTTCCCCTACCAGGGCACCACGCTGGCCGTGCGGCTGATTCGTGCGCTGTCCAGCCTGTTTGGACTCCTGGGATTGATCGCCGTTTACCTCAGCGGTCGCCTGATCTTTCGGCCAGGCCCTTCGCCCCTGCCCGGCCTCATGATGGCGGTCGTCGGTTTTGTGCCCACCTACACCTTTGCTGCCTCTGTCATCAATAATGATATTCTGGTCGGCGCGCTGGGGTTGTGGTGCATCTATTTCTGTCTTCACAGTATGCGATCGGGCGTGCGCATCCGCTCTTTTGCCCTGGCCGCCATCTGTATGGCGCTGGCCTTTCTCACCAAATACAACAGCGTGATTCTGCTGCCCATCGTCACGCTGACGGGCGTCATCCTGCTCGTGCGCTCGTGGCGCGCCGGCCAGGCGCGGCTCAATCGCAGCTTGCGCGCCCTGGGCCTTATCATCGCCGTTCAGACCCTGCTGCCCGGCTGGTGGCTGCTGCGCAACAAGCAACTCTACGGCGATTTCTTCATCAACTACCCCAACATGTTCCAGCCCATCACCACGAAGATTTCATGGCTGGGCGCGTTTACCGTACCGGAGCTGGTGACGCGGCTGACCAACGGAGTCAAGTTTACCTTCATGACCTTCTGGGGGCTGCTCGGCGCCGATTTCGTCGTGCTCCCAGAGTGGCTGTTGAACCTGCTGGCCATTCTGACTGGCCTGGTCATCGTCGGGCTGATCTATCAGCGCCGGGCCAGACAAGAGAACGCTTTGCCCAACCACCTGGCGTTCGTCAGCCTGCTGGTGATTATCGTCAACTGGTGGTTCCTCTATTTCTTGATCAATCTACAGCCTGCGCGCGGCCGCTACTTGCTGCCCATGTTTTCGATGATGGGCTTCCTTCTGATCTGGGGCAGCAGCGCGCTGCGCACGCGGCGCTTTCCCTGGCTGGGCGCCTACCTGACGGCAGGCGCTATCATCGCGATCGGCCTGTTCGTTCCCGTTGGTGTGCTGCGTCCCACCTACGCAGCGCCGGCGCTGGCAACCGATGCCGCTTTGCTGCCGGACGAACAAGCCACGTATGCCTACTTTGGTGACATTGCCGAACTGGTGGGCATTCAGGTAGAGCCGGCCAACATAGCGCCGTTCGAACTGCTGGACGTGACGCTGGTCTGGCGCGCACTGAAAACCACCCCCAACAACTACGTCGTTGGGGTACATTTGATGGCCGCAGACAAAACCTACTTCGGCGGCGCCGCCCACCTGCCGGGCAAGGGCAACTTCGCCACGTCCCTGTGGCAACCAGGTGACATCTTCCGCGATCACTATCGCTTTTATCTGCAAGCCGCGCCGCCCGGCGTCCTGCCCATCGCCGGCCAGGTCAAAATCTCGATGTACTGTCCCAACGCCGCTGTGCAAGCCGACATCCCGGTGCTGGACGCGGCCGGAACCGTGCAGGGCGACGCCGTCTACAGCACGCCCATTCGGATTGGCCTGCCCGCGCCTGCCCTGGCGCCCCAGAATGAAGACCCGCCCCTGGCCCGGTTCGGCGATGAGATCGCATTGCAGCAGGTCACAGGCCTACCGCCCGCACTGCACCTGGGCGCAGAAATGGCGCTTGACTTCACCTGGCAGGCCCTGGCGCATCCCCGCGCCGACTACACCCTCTATCTGCATCTTCTGGACAGCCAGGGAGATTTCCAGGCCGGCGCCGACAAGTCGCTCACGCAGCAGCGCTACCCCTCCAGCATGTGGTTGGCCGGCGAAACCATCACCGACACGCACCGCCTGACCATTCCCGTGGCGGCGCTACCTGCGGGCGCCTATCAACTCACAGCCGGTCTGTACGATCCGGTCACCCAGGAGCGGCTGCCGCTGACTGCCGAACCCGCCCAGACACACCCGGATGGGCTTCTCCTCGCAACCTGGCAATTCACGCTCTACCACGCATTCACGCCGATGATCATCATCTCCCCGTATCATCTCGATAAGTAGGAAAACCTGACAGGTCTTTGCCCCGAATGATTGAGATGATACACTCCCCAAGCGCTCCGCCGCGCAAGTAGGCGATTGATCAACAGCCCAGACGGGCGATACAACAGTTTCACATGGATCGTAGCAGCAGCGATTCGATCAGTTGTCGGTGCTGCGCGGCAATCGTCGGCCAGGTGAACTGTTGACTCAACGTTTGCGCGCCGGACGCCAGGCGCGTGCGCAGGTCAGGGTTGGTCATGATCTCGCTCACCGCCGCGGCCAGGGTTTCCGCGCTGGCTGTGGCCGTAAAACGAACGTTAGCGCCATCGTCGAAGCCAGGCAGGGGCGCGACCGGCTGCGTCGTCACGATGGGCAGGCCGTGGGCCAGGGCGGCCATCAGGCTGCCGCGGCTGCGCCCGGCGCCATCCTGATAGGGAAGGACGCAAACATCGCTGGCGAGTAGATGGGCGGAAACTTCGGCGGGCGGGACGAAGCCGGTCCAGTGCACAAAGTCGGTCAGGCCGAGCTGGGCGCTGCGAGTCTCGACCTGGGCCAGATAGGCCTGGTTGGTGGGATCGCTGCTGCCGACTTGACCGCCGATCATCAGCAGATGGGCGGGACGCCCTTGCCGGCGCAAATGGGCGAGACTTTCGATGAGCGTTGCACTGCCCTTGCTGGCGTTGAGAAAGCCGAAGTAGCTCAAGAGCCAGTGATCGGAATCGAGGCCCCAACGGGCGCGCCATGCGTTCCGGTCGAATCCGGTCGGCGGGGCGCAGGCGATGTTGCTGCCGATAGGAATGAAAGCGCTGGCGCATTGGCCAGGGCCGGCCTGGCCGGCGGGGGACACTCCCCATTGGCGCAGGGTTTGCCAGTCCTCCACATTGGTCGCGATGGCGGCGTCGCTCTGGCGCGCCAGCCAACGCACCGCTGCTGGGCGCAACAGCCCCGCCTTGGGGAACAGGTAAGGAAACTTGAGGTCGTGAAACGTGGTGATGAAGCGCGGGCGCCGGTGTCCCAGGCGCAGGCGCAACCAGGTTGGCAGCAGGTTGACGGCGGGATGCAGACCAAAGGCGGCTGTCTGGTATTGGATGAGCAGGGCGTCCGGCTGCAGGCGCTGAATGGCCCTCTGCACGGTTGACCACAGGCGCCAGTCCCAGTGAGCGGCGGGGATCAGCGAGACGGCGGCGGCGCTGGCGGCGGCGTGGGTGATGACGGTCACCTGGTCGCCGCATGCGTGCAAAGCGCGCGCCAGCAGGCAGGAGTAGTCGCCCACTCCACCTTGCTGCGGAGGAAATTCGCCGGTCAACATCAGAATGTGCATAGCGCTATGACTCGATCCTCAACCCACTGCGCAAGACCTGCCTGTAGGCGACGATGCGGGCGGCGCGCAGGGGGCGTTTATGCGCCAGCAGCCATTTGACGGCTTCGACGCCGAGTTGCCAGGCGTAGGTGGTCAGCAGAAACAGCCGCAGGCTGGCAGCGGCGAGCGAACCGTGATAGATGCGGAAGTAGCGCAGTTTGCTGGCCTGGAAGCGCAGGTGACGGGCGGCGACGACCTGTTCGCTCGATTTGCCCTCATGGTGCATGACGCTGGCATGGGGGATGAAGACGATCTGCCAGCCCGCCTGCTTGATGCGCCGGCAGAGATCGAGTTCTTCGGAATACATGAAAAAGCCTTCGTCCCAGGCGCCTGCCTGATCGAGCGCGGGACGGGCGATGAGCAGGCAAGCGCCGACGAGCCAGTCAACCTCTTGCACGCTGTCGTCGGGCCGATCGGCCAAGCGGTAGCGCTGCGCCCAGGGGTTGTGCGGCCACCACTGTTCGAGCAGAGTGCTTTCCCAAAAAGCGGTGAGCAGGGTGGGGAAGCGGCGGCGGGACGACTGTACGCTGCCGTCGGGATGATACAGGCGCGGGCCAACGACCCCGGCCTGCGGATGCGTCTGGGCGAAGTGGAGCATGGCGGCCAGCGCGCCCGGCTGCACCTCGGTGTCGGGATTGAGGAAGAGCAGCCAGCGCCCCCGGCTGTGCGCCAGCGCCTGGTTGTTGGCGCGGCTGAAGCCGATGTTGTCTCGATTGGCCTGCACCTGCACCCAGGGAAAACGTGCTGCTGCCATGCACACGGTGTCATCGGCGGAGGCATTGTCCACGACAATGACTTCGAGCGTAGCAGGCGTCTCTGTTCCGGCCAGCGGCAACTGGCGCAGGTGAGAATGCTGCGTGGGCAGAGTTTGCGCCTCGATGGAAGCCAGGCAGCGGGCGAGCAGATCGGCGACGTTCCAGGAAACGATCAGGATCGAGATGTCGAGAAGCGGTGGAGCGCCGTTGTCCGTCGTAAGCGGGGCGGCGTTCATGTGCGGCGCTCCAGAGCGCTGGCGGCAAGCTGTCCGAGTGCGTCGCTGGCGTCGCTGGGCGGCAAGGGGACGAGGGCGGCCTGGGCCTGGGCGCTGAAATGAGCCGCTTCGTCGAAGGCGCGACCAATGGCAGGCGATCGGGCAATCTCGGCGATCAGATCGTCCAGGAAGGCGTCGTCGTTGCGGGCCTGTAGCTGCGCCAGCAGGGCGGAACGATCGGGCGTTTCCTGCATGAAGTAGAACAGCGGCAGGGTGACAGTGCCTTGACGCAAGTCACTGCCGGCCGGCTTGCCCAGAATCTCGGCCGCGCTGGTGAAATCGAGAATATCGTCCACGATTTGGAAGGCCATGCCCAGGTTGTAGCCGAAGGTGCGCAGAGCGGCGACAGCCGGCTCGTCGGCGCCGCCGAGCAGGGCGCCGCCTTCCGCCGCAGCGGTGAAGAGCGAGGCGGTTTTGGCGTAGATGCGCTCGTAGTAGGCATCTTTGGGCTGATCCCACTGGCGGCGGGCGGCGAGTTGGCGCAGTTCGCCCTGGCAAATGACTTGCAGGGTGTCGGCGAACAGCGAAATGACGCGCAGATGGCCGGTTTCGGCGGCAAAGGCGGCGGCGCGGGCGAAGAGAAAATCGCCGGCCAGGACGGTGGCGCCGGCGGTCCAGGAGGCGTTGAGGGTGGGGTTGCCGCGCCGCAGGGTGGCGTTGTCAATGACGTCGTCATGCACCAGGGTGGCGGTGTGCAGCGTTTCGACTGCGGCCGCCAGGGCCAGCGCTTTGTTGGAGATGGGCGCAAAGACGCGCGTGGCGAGCAGGGCAATGGCGGGGCGCAGCCGTTTGCCGCCGCTGCCGATGAGAGTTTGGAAGGCCTCGGCCAGCGGCGGAAAGATGCCGGCTTCGTCGGCGCGCATCTTGGTCTCGACGGCGCGCAGATCGGCGGCGACGAGGGCAAGGGGGGAAGTTTGTCGTTGGGAGGGGGCGTGCTGAATCGTCGTCATGGTTCTATTCGATGGCAAAGAATTCGACGGCGGTCGCGGTGGTTTGTTCAGCGACTTCGGCCAGCGTCCGGCGCTGCAAACGGGCGATGGCATCGGCCACGGCAACGACCCGCGCTGGCTCGTTGCGCTGGCGGCGCCAGGGGTGGGGAGTCAGAAAGGGGGCGTCGGTTTCCAACAGCAGGCGCTCCAGGGGAAGTTGGGCGACAAGGGTCTGCAGGGCGCCGGCGTTCTTGAAAGTGACGGGGCCGGCGCAGGAGAGCAGGAAAGGCCAGCCGAGCGCTTCTTGCGCCATGCCCAGGTCGCCGGAGAAGCTGTGCAGCACGCCCCACAAGCGGCGGACGGCCAGCGGTGCCTGCCGGGTGGCTAGGGCCTGCACCCAGGCGCGCAGCGTGGTCATGACGTCGGCGTGGGCGTCGCGATCATGGATGACAACCGGCTTGCCAAGCCTGGCGGCCAGCGCTAGCTGCGCCGTGAAGGCGGCTTGCTGAATAGGATGCGGGACGCGCTGCCAGTAGTAGTCGAGGCCGATTTCGCCAATGGCAACGACGCGCGGTTGGGCGGCCAGGCGCTCCAGTTCGGCCAGGTCTTGCGCCGTCAGGCCGTCGCCCAGGTCGTTTGGATGCACACCAACGGCGGCGTAGACCCCGGCGTATTGCTGCGCCAGGCTGACGCAGCGGCGGCTGCTCTCCAGGTCGGTGCCGATGACGACCAGCCTGGTCACGCCGGCGGCTTGGGCGCGGGCGATGACCTCGGCGCGGTCGGCGTCGAAGCTGTTCCAGGTGAGGTGGCAGTGACTATCGGCCAGGGCGTGCATCTCTGTATCCTCTCGGTTGGTCTAAGCGGTGATGCCAGCCAGGCGTAGGCCGTCCTGCAGAATGGCGTGCACTGCCTGGGCATCCATGGTTTCGGTGTAGACGCGAATCAGCGGTTCGGTGCCGGAAAAGCGCACCAACAGCCAGCCGCCGTCTTCCATCACGAACTTGTAGCCGTCCACGGTCACTTTGTCTGTGACCTTCTTGCCGCCAATCGTGGCGGGCTGCACGCGGTCGAGCTTCTGGCGGGCGGCGACGGTAAAGGCCAGGTCGGGTAGGCGGGTGTCAATGCGATGGTAGAAGTGCGGGCCGCCAACCAGGTCGAAGAGCATCTGCAGCAGTTCGGTGGGGCGCTTGCCGGTGCGCACCATCAGGTCAAGCAGGTAGAGATTGCTGAGGATGCCGTCGCGCTCTGGCACATGGTTGCGGAAGGCGTAGCCGCCGCTCTCTTCGCCACCGACAAGGGCGTTGTGTTGGATCATGGCGGGGGCGACATACTTGAAGCCGACGCCGGTGTGGATGACGGGAACGCCGTACCGCTGACCGAGCTTGTCGAGCATGGAGGTCGTACTGAGCGTTTTGACGATGGGGCCGCGCTCGCCGCGCAGTTCTAGCAGATACATCGCAATCAGGCCGTAGACGCGCAGTTGATCCACGAAGGCGCCATTCTCGTCGCCCCAGCCACAGCGGTCGGCGTCGCCATCACAGATGGCGACGACATCGGCGCCGATTCGACGGGCGGCTGCCAGGCCGGCGTCCACATTGGGCGGGATCGGTTCGGGGCGGGTCATCTCTGGGAAGATGGGATTGCGTTCGGCGTGTACTTCGTAGACTTGGGTCGAGCCGCCTTGCAACAGCCGGGGAAGCCAACCGGCGCCGTTGCCCCACATCGGGTCAACCATGACCTTGAGGCCGGCCTGCCGGATCGGTTCCAGATCGAGCAGGTTTTGCAGTTGGGCGGTGTAAGCCGGTTCCGGGTCAAAGGGAAGGATGAGACCGGCGCTGACGCCAGCCTTGAAGGCGATCTGCCGGCAACTGCTGGCCGCGTCGGGGATGCGCTCTTCGATCTGCTTGAGGCCGGCCGGATCAATGGCGCCGCCGTTGGGATCGCGCACCTTGTAGCCGTTATCGGTGGGCGGGTTGTGGCTGGCCGTGATGTTGACGGCGCCGAGGGTGTGACGCACCTTGACGGCGAAGGCGATGGTGGGGGTGGGAATGCCGGCGCCGCAGAAATGGACGGGAATACCGTTGCCGGCCAGCACTTCGGCGACGGTTGCGGCGAAATGCTCCGAATTGAAACGACGGTCGCCGCCGACGACGATGCCGCGCGTCAGGTCGGCAGAGGCATAGGTCGCCTTGAGGTAATCGGCAAAGCCTTGCGTGGCGCGGCGCACGTTGTCGAACGTATAATCTTCGGCAATCGCGCCGCGCCAGCCATCGGTGCCAAATTTGATCTGGATCGTCATGCTTGTTTCTCCTTTTGGTCCTTGTCAACATTCCCTGCAAACCGGTTGGGACGGGCGCCGGGTTACAATCTTCTCTCTCTGTTCGGGTGGAAGCTGCAAATATCGTCAGGCTGACCCGTTCTGACACACACCAATGCCCTAAGTAACCAGAGACGCGAATCTGTGAGACCCGCCTGACGGTCTGGCTCACCGGCGGCGAGCCGACAGGCAAAGCCGGTGTTAGACGGGGTTATGATTTCAGAAGCCCAGACAAAGCAAGTACTCGCTCTGACCACGCCAATGATTGTTCTGCTACCTGCTGGCGACGGGTCGAATCGGACCATATTTGATGCCAAGTGTACGACCAGCGAGCCAGTTGAACCTGCAATTCGACAAGCTCAGCGGCAGTCTCAATCTGCGTATCGCGAACTGTCCGCTGGATGAAGAGCTTTGATCCTTCAAGAAGACTGGCTACGGCTTCGCGATTTTCATCGTGTGAAGTGAATGATTTGATACGGCGCAGGTTAGCTGCCAAGCCTCCCAGGCGAATGGGAACGGCGTCGCGGAGATAGCGTTCTTCGATGAGTTTCCAATCTTTCATGGGCGACCCAATAGCTGCCGAGTGATTTGTGCGACGCGGCTGCGCCGTTTTGGGTCAAGAATTTCCATTGAGGAGTTGCTTTGACGAGGACGGATGTTGATGAGCGAAAGGATGCCGCGCTCAATATCAACTGCCAACTTGATGTAAACCTCAAGCGACTGGCGCATTTCTTCGATCTGTTGGGGTGTTGCCGGATTGCGAATGATGAGGATCATAGAGTAGCCTTTTTGCTATCTTTTTGCCATCTTTGTACTGCAAACACGAAGCCCCGCCCAACTACCGCTTCAGCCGCGTGATTTCGGTCACGTCGGCGAAGCGCCGGCCCGATGCGAGCGCTTGCAGATCGGAATCAACCATCATGGTGATGAGTTCACGGAAGCTGACGAGCGGCTCCCAACCGAGTTGGGCGCCGGCCTTGCTTGGATCGCCGACGAGCAGATCAACTTCAGCGGGCCGGTAGAAGCGCGGATCGCTGATGACGTGCTGCTGCCAGTCAAGCCCGGCATGGCCAAAGGCGACTTCGCAGATTTCACGAATGGAGTGAGTTTCACCGGTGGCGATGACGTAATCGTCAGGCTGATCCTCTTGCAGCATTTGCCACATGGCGCGCACGTAGTCGCCGGCGAAGCCCAGGTCACGACGGGCGTCGAGGTTGCCCAGACGCAGTTTGTCCTGCCGCCCCAATTTGATGGCGGCGACGCCCAGGGCAATCTTGCGTTCGACGAACTCCAGCCCGCGGCGCGGCGAGCCGTGATTGAACAAGATGCCGGAGGTGGCATGCAGGCCATACGATTCGCGATAGTTGACGGTGATCCAATGGCCGTAGACTTTGGCGACGCCGTAGGGGCTGCGCGGGTAGAAGGGTGTGCGCTCGCTCTGCGGCACTTCCTGGACTTTGCCAAACATTTCGCTGGAACTGGCCTGATAGAAACGGATGGTGGGGTCAACCAGGCGGATGGCGTCGAGCAGGCGGGTGACGCCGAGGGCGGTCGCTTCACCGGTGAGTACGGGCTGCTGCCAGGAGGTGGGGACGAAGGACATGGCGGCCAGATTGTAGACTTCGTGCGGCCGGAATTCGGTCAGGATGCTGATGAGGGAGGCCTCGTCGAGCAGGTCTCCCTGGATCAGAGTGACCCGATCCTGAATGTGTTCGATGCGGTCGAGGTTGATGACGCTGATGCGGCGGATCATGCCAATGACTTCATAGTCCTGTTGCAGCAGGAACTCTGCCAGATACGATCCATCCTGACCGGTGATGCCCGTAATGAGCGCTCGTTTTTTCGTCATGTGTGGTTTCTGTTCTCCGTTTTTGGTGTGCAATCCTCAAGCGCGCCTGACCCGCTGTCGCCAGTCGTCGAGGAGATCGCGCAGGGTCGTTTCCAGGCTGATCTGCGGCTGCCAGCCGGTGGCTTCCTGAAAGAGTCGTGAGTCGCAATAGCTGATCGGCACATCGGAGGGGCGCAAACGCTGTGGGTCTGTTTCGACCGTGATCGTGCGGTTGGAAGCGGCCAGCAGGAAATCGAGCAGCGATTGGACGCTGTGCGCCTGGCCGCTGCCCAGGTTGTAGGCGGCGCCGGCCTGGCCATGTCGAACGGCGAGCCAGTAGGCGCGCGCCATGTCGCGCACATCGGTGAAGTCGCGCTGCGCCGCCAGGTTGCCGACGCGCACGATGGGCGGGCGCTGTCCCGCTTCGATTTCGGCAATCTGGCGGGCAAAGGCAGAGGCGGCGAAGTCGTCGCTTTGACCAGGGCCGATCTGGTTGAAGGGGCGCACGCGCACGATGTCGAGCCGGTAGCTGAGCCAATACTGCTGCGCCAGTAAATCCTGGGCAGCCTTGCTGACTCCATACGGGTTGTGGGGCCGCAGAGGGGTCTCTTCGTCAATCGGCAGGTCGTGCGGTTGAATCTTGCCGTACATCTCGTTGCTGCCCACGCTGAGCAGGCGGCAGTCGGGGGCATGTCGCCTGATCGCTTCGAGCAGGCTGAGCTGCGTCTGGACGTTGAGTTCGAACGTTGTCCAGGGTTGTTCCCAAGAGCCGCCCACATCCGACCAGGCCGCCAGATGCAGGAGGTAGTCGGGCTGTACTTTCTGGATCACTTCGCTGACCCAGACGGGGTTGCGCAGGTCGCCACGCCAGAGGGTGAGCTGTGGTCGCAGGTCGAGGATACGCCAGTCGTGGCGATGGACGATGCCATGCACGTCGCACGCTGTGTGCTGCAAGAGATAGGCTGCCAGGTGACTTCCGGCAAAACCGGCAATGCCGGTGATGAGTACAGGCACGATGAATCTTTCGTCTTCGAGGAGTCCCTGCCCCTCGCTGCATTCGTTGGTTGCGCTTCGCGGCGCTCGGCAACTCCCTTTGCATTCCTGGCAAAGAAAGCTGTTGGGCTGATTATAACCGACGACGCAAGGCAAAGGCAAATGTCGCCGCTATTGTGCCGCTTCGATGACCCGGTATCCCTGGTTTCCGAAGCAGTTGATCACGAATTGGCGGACATGCGCTTCCGGGTATTCCTGGCGTAAAGCGATGGCGTCACTTGCGAGCCGGCGCGCGTCTTCGGTTTGCAGCGGGAACGTATCTGGCGTCGCATGGCGTCTGGCGAACTCGGCGTTCGACAGATACTTGAACTCGATCACCCAGTGCAGCCCGGCAAAGCGTTCGTGATATTTGCCGACGAATTCCAGATCACTGCGGCCGGTTGGGTAGGAACGTTCGACGTTCCAGGTGAACCAGCGCGAGAGATAGCGGCTGCACAGTTCGAAGAATGTGGTGCGGTAGAAATTCTCGTTCACCTGGCTGAAAATCGCCTCGGACAGTTGCGAGACGTACTCGCGCCAATAACCGGCAAAGAGCGGCTCCAGTTCTGGCTGCGCCGCAAACGCTTGCATGAATTCCTGGTAACGGGTCGAAACCTCGATGCGGTGCAGTTCGTTGAAGTATTCCACCGAGACCCCCCCGCATCCCCCAATTGTGGGGGGACAGGGGGGCCGGAGCTTCGACAAGCTCAGCCTACGAGAATCCACTTTCCACTCTCTCCGCTCTCTCACTCTCTCCCAGCTGGTGATTACCCATAAGTGTCACCTGGTTTAGGAAAAGGATGATTGTGGGC
>CAZOLV010000061.1:0-20655 GCA_964580725.1 uncultured Anaerolineae bacterium
GAAGCGCCGCCCGCTGAGCCTGCCGAAGCGGAGCCTGTCGAAGCGCCGCCCGCTGCGCTTGTCGAAGCGCCGCCTGTCGCTGCGCCGCCCGTTGAAGTGATCGAAGCGCCGCCCGCTGAGCCTGCCGAAGCGGAGCCTGTCGAAGCGCCGCCTGTGGCTGCGGCAACGTGTCAGGCGCTGACCAAGACAGGGCGCCCGTGCAAGAACGCGGCCTCGCCTGGATCGAACTATTGCCGCATGCACAAAGGTTTGTGACGCCGGCCGAGAGGATGATCGCAATGACCAACTTACCCATTGTCAAGATGACCCTGTACAAACACGGCGTCGGGTTCTACCAGCGCCGGGGCATGGTGCAGGAAGAGACGCTGACGTTGCAGTTCTCGAAGGATGAGATGAACGACATTCTCAAGAGCCTGACCGCCTTCACCGTGGGCAGCGGCCAGGTGCTTGGGGTGGATTACGCCACGCCGGAGAACAAAGCGGCCCTCCTGGCGCGCTCTTCGATCCAACTCTCCAACACGGCCAGCCTGCGCGACCTGCTGCGCGACCTGCGCGGACGCCGCGTCGAACTTCAGAGCATCGGCGAAACGCTGACCGGCGTCGTCATCGGCGTTGACCTGCCGGGCGAGCGTGAGGCGCTGCAAGCTACCCTCCTCTCGCTCGTTGTCACCGCCGCCGCGCCGGGCCAGGCGTTGGTGCGCAGCCTGCGCCTTTCGGACCTGCAGAGCCTGACGGTGCTCGATGGGCGCGCCGCCGCCGACCTGACCTACTTCCTCGAAACCAGCCTGATGGAAGAGAACAAACGGTCGCTCACCGTGCGGCTGACCCCTGGCCCGTGCGATGTCGTGGTCAGCTACATTGCGCCGAGTCCCGTCTGGCGGGTCAGCTATCGCCTGGTCGCCGATGAGCAGGAGGGCAAGCAGGTCAATCTGCTGCAAGGGTGGGGGCTGTTCGACAACACCTTTGACGAAGACCTGGAAAACGTACAGCTTTCGTTCGTTTCGGGGATGCCGATCAGTTTCATCTATGATCTCTACACCCCCTTCATGCCGGCGCGTCCCGTGGTCAAGGAGCAGGCGCGCGCCGTGGCCGGTCCGGTGGAGTTTGCCGAGGCGCTGGAAAAGGCTCCCTCGCCGGACGATATGCGCATGGCCAAGCCGATGGCCCTGAGTGCGCGGCGTGACGCGTCTCGCGGGCTGGCGCTGGAAGCGGCTCCGGCGCCGGCCCGGATGGCGGCCGGCGAGCTGGCGAAGTCCACCACGGTGGCGGCCACGGGGCAGGCGCAGGGCGAATTCTTCAGCTACATCGTGGCCAATCCGGTCACGGTCAAGCGCGGCCGTTCGGCCATGGCGCCGATCTTACAGGCGCAGCCGACCTTGCGCAAGGAGCGCATCTACAACGGAAGCAAACTGCGCCTAAACCCCATCATCACAGCGCGCTTCAAGAACGACACCGGGTTGACGCTGGAGCGCGGCCCATTGACAGTGATCGAAGCGGGCGAATATGCGGGCGAGGCGATGCTGCCCTTCACTGCGCCCGGCGGCGAAATCTTCCTGGCCTACGCCGTGGATTTGGGCGTCAAGGTAACCGAACAGGCGAGCAGCCAGCAGGTGCTGGCGTCGGTCTCACTCTCCAACCGGATGCTGATCTACGAGGAGCATCACATCCAGCGCGTGACCTATCGGGTCGAAAATCACAACGATCAGGCGGTCAGCGTGACGTTGGAGCACCCACGCCTGGCCAATTACGAGCCGCACGAAACCCCCACACCCGCCGAAACGACCGCCGACGCCTATCGCCACGTCGTTCAGGTCAAGGCGCACGCCACGGCGACTTTCGCAGCGGCGCAGCGGCGGCTGTTGGCGCGGCGCGAGGATGTGCGCAATCAGCGTTTCGACGTGGTGCAGGGCTGGCTGCGCAACAACCTGCTGGACAAGGCGACCTTCGAGCGCATCAACGCCATCCTGGCGTTGTCTGGCCGCATCGCCGAATACGAGGCGGCCCTGCAGAAGAACGAGGCCGAGCGCCAGTCGGTGTTCGAACAGCAGAAGACACTGCGCGGCAACCTGACCGCGCTCAAGGAGACGGGCGAGGAGGGCCAACTGCGAATGCGCTACGTGCGCACCCTGAACCAGATGGAAGACCAACTCGTGCAGCTAAAGAAGCGTGACGACGAATTGCGCACCAATGTCGAGCGCGCCCAGGCCGAGATCGAGAAGATACTGGGCGCGTAGAGGCCGGGCGTTCGGCCAGGACACAGGCCGAACAGATTGGATGATTCAGAACGCCAGGCGTTTGGCTTCGCAACCGGAGTCGCGCGCCTGGCGTTCGACTTCGCAACCGCACTTTTTCCGCCAAATGGCGTAGGAACCACCACCCAGATTGACTCGTTTTCATCGCAGAAGGAAATTCTGAAGACTGACGAGGTATCTCCGTTCATGACTCGATCCTGGCGCTCGCTGCGCCGCTGGACGCCCGCACTGCTGCTCACACTCCTGCTGGCGATCGCTGCCCTGTACGCCCTGCTGCTGGCCGATCTGCCCGGCCCGCGCGCCGCGGCCCAGGCCCTCCAGCGGCCTTCGACGCAGATTCTTGACCGGCATGGCCGCCTGCTGTACGAGGTGATGGACCCCAACGGCAGTAAACAGACGGCGCTGCCGCTGGCGGCGATGCCGCTTGCCTGCCGGCAGGCGACGGTGGCGACGGAGGACAAGCATTTCTTTCAGCATCCCGGCGTGGACCTCAGCGCCATCGCCCGCGCCTTCTGGCAGAATGCCCAGGCCGGCGAAACCGTCAGCGGCGCTTCGACCATCACACAGCAACTGGCGCGCAATTTGCTGCTCAGCGCCGACGAACGCTACGAACGCTCGCTGCGCCGCAAACTGCGTGAGGCCTGGCTGGCCTGGCGCCTGGAGCAGACCTACAGCAAAGATGAACTGCTGGCCCTCTACCTCAACCAGTCCTACTTTGGCAATTTCGCCGTGGGACTGGAAGCGGCCAGCCAGGCCTACTTCGGCGTTTCGGCCCGCGAACTCGACACCGCCCAGTGCGCCCTGTTGATCGGCCTGCTGCAATCCCCGGCGCTCTACAACCCCCTGCAATACCCCGTCGCCGCCCAACGACGCCAGGGCGTCGTGCTTGCTCTAATGGTCGAACAGGGCTATCTGACCTCCGCACAGGCCGCCCTGGCCCGCGGCGAGCCGCTACAGTTCAATACACAGCCCTTCCCCATCCGCGCCCCTCACTTTGTGATGTTCATCAGCAGCCTGCTCGAAGAACGGCTGGGCGTCGAAACGCTGCGCCGCGGCGGCTTGCGCGTCACCACTACGCTCGATCTCGACTGGCAGCAAGAGGGGGAGGCGATCATCCAGCGTCGCCTGCGCCAGCTCAAGGATGACCGTCAGGCGCCTCGCAGCCGGCGTATCGAAAACGCCGCTCTTCTGGCGCTCGACCCGCACAGCGGCGACATCCTGGCGATGGTCGGCAGCCCGGACTATTTCGACGACGACATTCAGGGCAATCTCAACGCGGCCCTCAGCCTGCGCCAACCCGGTTCGGCCATCAAACCGCTGACCTACGCCATCGCTTTCGATCCAGAGCGCGCCCGCGCCGCCGGTCAGGCGCCGCTGCATCCGGCCACGCTGCTGGCCGATGTGCGCACCGTCTTTCCCACGCAAGAGGGCCAGCCCTATGTGCCGCTCAACTACGATCTGAAGTTTCACGGCCCCGTGCTGCTGCGCGACGCCCTGGGCAACTCGTTCAACATCCCGGCGGTCAAGGTGTTGCAGCACATCGGCGTTGCGGCGCTGGTGGAACAGGCGCAGCGCATGGGCATCAGTTCGTTCGTCCAGACCGCCGAACAGGCCGGCCAGCTCGGTCTGGCGCTGACCCTGGGCGGCGGCGAGGTGCGCCTGCTCGAACTGACCGCCGCCTATGGCGCTTTCGCCAACGGCGGCCGGCGCGTCACGCCCAACGCCATCCTGCGCATCGAGACCGACGCTGGCGTCACGCTGGCGCACAGCGCCGGCGTTGCACAGCCTGTGCAGGCCGTCAGCCCGCAGGTTGCCTACCTGATCAGCGACATCCTCAGCGACAACGAGGCCCGTGTGCGCAGTTTTGGCCGCAGCAGCCCGCTGCGTCTCAGCCATGCGCGGCCGGCCGCCGTCAAAACCGGCACCACCACCGACTGGAAGGACAACTGGACGATCGGCTACACCCCCGATCTGGTCGTGGGGGTGTGGGTGGGCAACGCTGACAACAGCTCGATGATTGGCGTCAGCGGTGTGACGGGCGCGGCGCCCATCTGGCGCGACTTCATGGAAGCGGCGCTTGCCAACAGTCCCCTGCGCCCGTTCCGCCGCCCGCCCGGCCTGATCGAGATGGAAATCTGCGCCGATTCGGGCATGTTGGTGAGCGACCAATGCCCCTATCGGCGGCGCGAAATCTTCATTGACTGTCCCGCCTGCGTCCCCACGCAGGCCGATGACATGCACCAGCGCATCGTGCTCGACCGGCGCAGTGGCCAGCGGGCGACGCCGTTCACGCCCGCAGCAGAGCGCATCGAACGCACCTATTGGGTGCTGCCGTCCGATCTGCAGGAATGGGGGCGGGCCAACCAGATTGCACAGCCGCCGCCCCTCGCCACCGAAACCGTCGCTGCGTCTGGCGAGCCGCTAGTGGGCAGTCCGCCAGGACTCACACTGACCAGCCCCGACCCGGCCCGTCTTTACCGGCTGACGCCCGCCGCACCCATCGCCACGCAGCAGATCGAAGTGGCGGCCCACAGCCTGCGGCCGCTGCGTGAACTGACACTGCTGGTGGACGGCAGCCCCCTGACGCGCCAACCAGCCGCCTTTGCCAGCGCCTGGTGGCAGTTGCGCCCTGGTACGTTCACGTTTCAGGCCATTGGAACGACTGTTGACGGCGAGACGATCGCCAGCTTGCCAACGACGATTACGGTCGTCGAATCGAACTGAACAACAAGATAAAGATGCCAAGACAAAGTCACAAAACTGGGGAGAGAAGATCATGACGAAGCTCCATACACCAATTTCGCCTACGGCCAGAATCTTGCACGGGGTGTTCCTCGTGTTGCTCATCGTGGGGCCGCTGCTGAGCGCCTGCGCACAGCCCACGCCGACGCCCACGGCGGTTGTCACGCCGGGCGGGGAGACCCCGCAGCCGATCAGCAGCCCGATTCCGCTGCGCGTCACCCCTGTGGCGACGACGCCAGAGCCGACGCCCATCCCACTGCCGCCCACCGTCACGGCGCTGCAGCCGGAACGGGGTGAGGAACAGCCGCTCGACGCCCCGGTGCGTATCACCTTCGATCAGGAGATGGACGCCAGCGCCACGACCGCCGCTTTCCAGATCCAGCCGGCCGTCACTGGTGTGACACAGGTCGCCGGCAACACGCTGACCTGGACGCCGAGCAAGCCGCTGGCGCGCGCCACCCGCTATGATGTGACGCTGAACGGCGCCCGCAGCAGCGCTGGCCTGCCGATGAACCAGCCGTTGTACTTCCGCTTCGTCACCGTTGGCTACCTGGAAGTGACCAGCTTCAGCCCGAGCAACGGCGCCGAAGGGGTTGCGCCCGATGGGCCGATCGTCGTGGTGTTCAACCGGCCCGTCGTCCCACTGACGAGCGTGGATCAGCAAGCCGGCCTGCCGCAGCCGCTGACACTGACGCCGGCGACGAAGGGCAGCGGGCGCTGGATCAACACGAGCGTCTTCAGCTTCAAGCCGGACGCGCCGCTGTTGGCGGCGACCACCTACTCGGTGAGCGTGAGCAGCAGTTTGACCGACGTCAGCGGCAGTCAGTTGGCCGACCCGGTCAACTGGAGCTTTTCCACGGCCAACCCGATCGTGCTCATGGTGGCGCCGATTGCGGGTGTGGCCAACCTGACGCCGTCGCATACGTTCACGGTGACCTTCAGCCAGCCGATGGATCGCGCCAGCAGCCAGGCGGCTTTCAGCCTGCTGAGCGCCGGCGGGCCGCTGCCGGGCGCCTTCACATGGGCAGACGGGGATCGTGAGATGAGCTTCAAGCCGGCGCAGCCGCTCGCCTTTGGCCAGGCGCTGACGCTGACGCTGACGACCGAGGCCAAAGCCCTGGGCAGCGTAGGTGCGCTGCAAGCCGCCTTCAGCGCCAGTTACAAGACGGCCAATCTGCCGGCGGTCATCAAAACCTCGCCGCTCGATGGCGAAACCGACCTCAACCCGGTCGGATCGGTGCGCATCTTCTTCACGGGGATCATCAGCGAGCCGACGGTGTATCAGGCGCTGACGATCTCGCCGATGCTGACGACGACGCGTGTTTTCAGTTCGTATGACCCCTTCGAGAATCGGCTCTACGTTAGCTGGCCGCAGGAGGCGAACTCGACCTACACCGTCACCCTGAGCGACGCCGTGCAGGACATCTTCGGCAACCGCCTGCAGAATGCGCCGGTGAAGTTGACCTTTGCAACGGGCGATTTCAAGCCATTTGCGCAGTTGAACGTAGCCGGCCCCGTCGGCACCTATAACGCCTACACACGCACCGTGGCCAGCATCCTGCACCGCAACATCACCGATCTCGATTTGACGCTCTACAGGCTGAGCAACGCCGAGTTCATGCGCCTGACCGGCGAAAATAGCTGGCAGGCGCAGCGCACACCCAACCTGGACGCACAGGAGACCGTGCGCCGCTGGCGCGTGCAGCCGGCGGCGGAACGTAACCGCTCGCAGGTTTGGTTCGAGCCGCTGACGCTGGAGGACGGCCAGCCGCTGCCGCCTGGTTTCTACTATCTGGTCGTCGGTTCGCCGCAGGTTGCGGCGCTGCCAAAGACGAAGGAGCCGCCGCAGAACCCGCCTGGTCAGGTCATTGCCATTTCGCGCCTGAACGTTTTCATCAAGACCGCAGCGACCCAACAACTGGTGTGGGTGACCGATCTGCAGAGCGGCCAGCCGGTCGCAGGCGCACAGGTGCGTCTCATGGACGAAAAGGGCTTGAACAAGACCGGCGTGACCGACGCCGACGGCGTTTGGACGCTGACGACCGACAAGCGCGATGTCTATCGTCCGTTGCTGGCCTTGGTGGGACAGCCGGGAGAGGATGACTTCGGCGTGGCCAACACCCGCTGGACAGAAGGCATAGATGTCTGGAACTACGGTCTGAACGGTCTGTACGGCGAAACCTACACACCGCCCTTCACGGCCTATCTGTACACCGACCGTCCGATCTACCGGCCGGGACAGACGGTCTATTTCAAGGGCATCGTGCGGTTGGACGATGATGCGCGCTATCAGCTACCCAATCTGAAGCAGGTTCCTTTCGTCATCACCGACCAAAACGGCAACGAAGTCTTGCGTGGCACGCGACCGCTCGGCGCCCTGGGGACGTTCGACGGCGAGTTGCCGTTGGCGGCAGAGGCCTCGCTCGGTTACTACAACCTCTCGGTGCAGCTCACCCCCGATTTCAGCAACAACGTCGCCTTCCAGGTGGCCGAGTATCGCAAGCCGGAGTACGAAATGAGCGTGATCGCCGGTCGGCCAGAATATCGGCATGGCGAGACGATCACGGTGACGGCGCAGGCCAACTACTTTTTCGGTGGAGCGGTCAAGTCGGCCGCTGTCATGTGGACACTCTACGCCAGCGACACCGGCTTCGAATACCGGGGGGAGGGCAGCTACAGCTTCGAGGACATCTACACCTGGCTGCGCACCCGCGGTTCCGGCGGCGGCGAGCGCCTGGCCGAGGGCAGCGGCAAGACCGACGCCCAGGGTCGTTTCGTCATCGAGGTGCCAGCACAGAACCCGAAGGCGCAACAGACGCAGCGTTTCGTATTCGAAGTGACGGTGCGCGACCTGAACAACCAGGAAACGACGGGCAGCGCCAGCGTCATCGTCCATCCTTCCGATCTGTACGTGGGTGTGGCGCCGGCGGACTATGTGAGCCTGGTGGGCAAGCCCGCCGGCCTGGATCTGATCGCAGTCCAACCTGACAGCCAGCCCGCGCCTGGCGTGCCGCTGACGGTGACGGTGGCCAAAGCTGAATGGTTCAGCGTGCAGGAACAGGACGAAAGCGGACGTTTCTTCTGGACGAGTAAAGTCAAGGAAACGCCGGTCTTCACCACGACTGTGACGAGCGACGCCAACGGCCAGGCAACGGTCAACTGGACGCCCAGCACAGGAGGGCAGTATCTGGCGCGCGTTGCGGCGACGGACGATAAGGGGCGCACACGGCGGGCGGCGGCCTTTGTCTGGATCAGCGGCAGCCCCAACGAGTATGTCACCTGGCGGCGCGAGAACAACGACAGGCTGGAACTGGTGATGGACAAGGAGAGCTACAAGCCAGGCGAGACGGCGCGCGTGCTCATTCCTTCCCCCTTCCAGGGCGAGGTGACGGCGCTGCTGACAGTGGAGCGCGGGCGCATTCATGAGCGGCGCTTGCTCAAGCTGGCCAGCAACAGCACGACGGTGGATGTGCCGATCGAGCCGATCTTTGCACCCAACGTCTTCATCTCGGTGATGTTGGTGAAGGGGCAGGATGCGACCAACCCGCTGGCGCAGTTCCGCCTGGGTTACAGCCCGCTGATCCCTGTCTCGACCGAACAACAGCAGATCGCCCTGCGTATCACACCGAGCGCCACACAGGTCGGCCCACGCGACACGGTGAGCTTTACGATCCAAACCCTCGATTTTCAGGGCCGGCCGGCCCCGGCCGAGGTATCGCTGGCGCTGGTTGACAAGGCGATTCTGGCCCTGGCCGACCCCATGTCGCCGACGCTGTTCGATGCGTTCTATCGCCAGCGCGGGTTGGGCGTGATGACGGCGGCGACGCTGGTGCTGAACATTGACCGCATCAACCAACAGCAGGCCGAAGGCAACAAGGGCGGCGGCGGCGGCGGTGATGGCTTTGGCTTTACCATGCTGCGCTCGGACTTCCCGGACATTGCCCTCTGGCGGGCGGCGGTGATGACCGACGCCAACGGTGAGGCGACGGTCAGCGTGCGCCTGCCCGATAATCTGACGACCTGGCGCATGATCGCCAAGGCGGTGACGGCGCAGACGTCGGTGGGTGAGGCCGTGGCTGATGTACAGACCTCGCGCCCGTTGATGGTGCGCCCGGTGCTGCCGCGCTTCTTCACCGCCGGGGATCAGGCCGAAATTGCCGCCATCGTGATGAACAACACCAACGAGGCGCAGCAGGTGGCGATCAGCCTGTCGGCGCAAGGACTGGAGCTGGGCAGCGCACCGCAGCAGACGGTGGAGGTGGCGGCGCATGGGGTTCACAAGGCGCGCTGGCCGGTGACGGTGCTGCCGGGCGATGAGGTGACGGTGACTTTCAGCGCGGTGGCGCCAAAGTTGAACGACGCCGTGCAGATCAAGCTGCCGGTCTATCGCTACACCACGCCCGAAGTGGTGGGGACGGCGGGCCAGGTGGAGCAGGGGGTCGGGCGGCTGGAGGCGATCATGCTGCCGCCCACGGCGAGCAAGGATCAGGGCGAACTGCTGCTGACGCTGGAGCCATCGCTGGCGGCGGGTTTGCAGCAGGGACTGAGCTTCCTGGAGCACTATCCCTACGAGTGCACGGAGCAGACGCTGAGCCGCTTCCTGCCCAACATCATGACCTACCGTGCGCTGCAGCAGTTGGGCATACAACGTCCCGATCTGGAGAAGGGGCTGGCGGCGCAGACGGCGGTGGGGTTGCAGCGGCTGTACAAACGCCAGAACATCGACGGTGGTTGGGGCTGGTGGAGCGGCGAAGAGAGCAACCCCTTCGTCAGCGCCTACGTGGCGTTTGGACTGGTGCAGGCGCAGCAGGCAGGCCTGGCGGTGGACGAGGCGGTGATCGAGCGCGGTCTGCGCTTCATCGAGCGTCAACTGAAAGCGCCGGCGGATCTGCGAGGGTACGAGACGAACCAGCAGGCGTTCCTGCTCTACGTCCTGGCCGCAGGGGGCCGCGGCAATGTGGGGCGCAGCGTGGCGCTGTACGAGGTGCGCGCACGGCTGGCAAATTATGGCAAGGCGTTCCTGGCGCTGGCGCTGGCGAGCCTGGAGTCGGCGCCGGCGGCCGGCGCGGCGAGTGCGGTTGCAACGCCAGGGGCGACGGCCGCGCCAACGGCTTCGCCAACAGTCGAGATGAGCAGCAGTCTGCGCAGCCTGGCGGGTGTGCTGATGGACGATCTGCGCGGGGTCGCCGCCGAAAGCGCAACGGGGGCCTTCTGGCAGGAGGAGACAACGGACTACTGGACGATGAACACCGATCTGCGCAGCACGGCGATCGTGCTGTCGGCCTTCAGCCGCCTGCGCCCGGAGGATGCGCTGTTGCCGAACGTGGTGCGCTGGCTGATGACGGTGCGCAAGGCGGGCGCCTGGGAGACGACGCAGGAGACGACCTGGGCGATCCTGGCGCTGACCGACTGGATGACGGCGAGCGGCGAACTGAAGGGCGACTACTCCTACCGCGTGGCGTTCAACGGTCAGGCGCTGGCCGAGGGCGCGGTCAGCCCGCAGACGGTGGATCAGACGATCACGCTGCGGCGGGAGATCAGCCAGATGTTCAACGATCGCGCCAATGCGCTGGCTTTCGAGCGGTACACGACGGGCGACCAGAGTGGAGAGGGGCGTCTGTACTACTCGGCCCATCTGCGCTACTTCCTGCCGGTGGAACAGGTGCAGGCGCGGGCGCGCGGCATCTCGATCCAGCGAGAGTATCGCAAGGCGAACTGCGGCGAGAGCGACCCCGACGACTGCCCGCTGGTCAACAGCGCCAAAATCGGCGACGTGCTCGACGTCAAGCTGACGTTGGTGATTCCCAACGATTTGCAGTATGTGGTGATCGAAAGTCCGCTGCCCGCCGGCGCCGAGGCGGTGGATACGAGCCTGAAGACGACGCGGCAGAGCGGGCAGGGGCCGGAGATGCAGATGGAAATGGAACCGTCAGAGGGCGACGACGATGGTTGGGGCTTCTGGCTGCCGAGTCATTCGGAGTTGCGCGATGAGAAGGTGGCCCTCTTCGCCACATCCGTCCCGCGCGGCGTCTACACCTACCGCTTCCAGATGCGGGCGAGCCTGCCCGGCCGCTTCTTGAACCTGCCGGCAACCGGCTACCAGATGTACTTCCCCGACGTGTGGGGTCGCAGTGACGGCGGGGTCTTCGAGATCAGCGAGCTAAGTGAGGAGAAGTCAGTCGGCGCCGAACAGGCCCAACGGCTCAAAGAGCTGACGGCGGCCATTCGCGCCCGTGATGCCGCCCAAGTCGAGAAACTGCTGGCGACAGGCGTACAAGTGAACGTCGTGCAGGCGTACATGGATCTGACGCCGCTGGCGCTTGCGGCATACGAAGGCGACGCGGCAATCATGGAATTGCTGCTGGCGCATGGCGCCGATGTGAACATGCACAACGCCAACAGTTACGGGACGACTGCCTTGATCGAAGCGGCGCAGCGGGGCAACCTGGCGCCGGTCGAATGGCTGCTCGACCACGGCGCAGATGTCAATCAGCGCGATCAGTCTGGCGACCCGGCGTTGAATTGGGCGACATATTATGGGCGCAAAGAAGTGGTTGTGCTCTTGATCGAACGTGGCGCAGATTTGACGGTGGTCGGCTCCGGCGGCGGCACCGCCTTGAAAACCGCCATCGCCCAGGGTCACAAAGAGATCGAACAGATCTTGCGTGCTGCCGGGGCAACGGAATAGAAGCGGAGTTGGCGCCCCTGCGGCGCGGTGTGGGGCGGCCTGAGTGCGTCAGCGCCGGCTCGGAAAGTCCTGTTCTTGACCAGCGTTGGCTGGCGCGCCGTCCAAAGGTGCAGTCTCGACGCTGGAGGCCGCCAGGGCCGCCTGCATGACCTCGCGCAGGGGGACACCGAGGGCGGCGGCCAGCGCCCGGCAGTCCTCGTATTCCGGGGCAACTTTGCGCTGACCGGCGGCCATCTGCGCCACCTTCAACCGCACGGGGCCCCAGGGCGTCTGTACAACGACGAAGCTGCGCGGCAGGCAGAGCCGTTCGACCGCCTGGCGTCGCACACCCAGGCTGCTCGTTTCGGTCAAGATGCGCATGACCGCCGCCTCGCCGCCATCCACGGTGCAGAGCACGCTCAGCAGCACGCCCGCACGCCCCTTTTTCATGATGATCGGCGTTTGCCAGACGTCGAGCGCGCCCGCCGCCAGCAACTGCTGGCTGACATAAGCCAGAACCTGCGGATTCATGTCATCTATGTTGGTTTCCAAAAGCAGCAGGTTGTCCACCTGACCGTCTGCCGGCTGACTGTTCTCGCCCACAACGAGGCGCAGCAGGTTGGGATAGGACGCGTCCCGCTGACCCGCGCCAAAACCGGCGGCGCGCAGGGTCATGGCGGGATAGGGGCCGAAGTCGGCGGCCAGTTCGGCCAGGATCGCTGCGCCGGTCGGCGTAACCAGTTCGCCCGTCACATCCCGATCACGCACCGGCACGCCGCGCGCCGCCAGCAGTTGGATGACCGCCGGGGCCGGCACGGGCAGCAGGCCATGCGCCGCCCGCACGAAACCATGTCCAAGCGGCAGCGGCGACGCCTGCACCCGCTGGCAGCCCAAGAGGTACAGACCACATACGGCGCCGGTAATGTCAACAATGCTGTCAATCGCGCCCACCTCGTGAAAATGCACCTGATCGCGGCTCGTTCCGTGGACGGCCGCTTCGGCGTCAGCCAGGCGCTCGAAAACCGCCTGGGCTTGCGATCGCACGGGGTTTGGCAAATCGCCGGCGGCCAGCAGATGGAGGATGTCGTGCAGATGGCGGTGAGGCTGCTCGGCGGCCGGGTCAACCTGAACATGGGCCTGGGTGGCGGCAATGCCCTGTTTGGTCACGCGCGTCGCCTCCAGGCGCCAGCCCGGTAGCCGCAGCCCTTCCAGGCAAGCGCGCAGATCGGCCAGCGGCAAACCGGCATCGAGCAAAGCGCCGAGAATCATGTCGCCGCTGACGCCGGCGAAGCAATCGAAATAAGCAATGCGCATCGAAGAGTTCATTTTCACATGTTCGAGTCTACGTCCCCGGCGCGGTGCGCAAGCGTTTGGGCCATGGGATCATCTGCGGCACCGTGCCGGGGACGTTCTCCAAAGGAACTATAGCAACGACTGGCGCCAGCGGGCGAGGATGCTGTCGGTGCTCTCGAAGGCCAGATCGGTGGGCAGTTCGTGCGCAGCAAACCAGCGGGCGTCGCTGACATCGTCGCCTGGCTCCAGTGTCCGTGCGGCGAGCGGCCGCGCTGCATACGTGATGACGATGCCGTCGCCCTGCGGCATGGGAAAGATCTCCAGAAGATTTGTCACTTCGACCTGCACCCCCGTCTCTTCGGCCACTTCGCGCACGGCCGCCGCTGCCGGCGTTTCGTCCCAATCCATGAAACCGGCTGGCAGCGCCCAAAAACCAACCTGCGGGATGACGGCGCGCTTGACCAGCAACACGCACGCTTGCTCGGTTACCAGCGCGGCGACCGCAACCCGTGGATTCTGAAAGTGGATGAAGCCGCAGGCGGGGCAATGGGGGCGCTCACGCCCATAGAGCGGCGCGACAGCCAGCGGCTGGCCACAGCGCGGGCAGAAGCGATAGACGATGCGCATTCAACGGCCCGTCGTGTGCGTTTCCACGGCGCGGCGCAGCGCATGCAAGTTGGCCGTGGGCGCAGTGATCGGCGTAACGCAGCCCGTACCGACGATGAGACGCCGGCCGCCGGTCTGTGCGCAGGCGTCGGCCACTTCGGCGATCACCTCGGCAGGCGTGCCACGCTGCAGCGTTTCACCCTGCCGCACCCCTCCAAGCACCGCGCCAGCAAAGCGACGCTTTCCCTCCGCCAGGCTCGGCGCTGTCTCGCGGTCATGCCAGTTGATGATGCGCACCGGGTAGTCCGCCAGATCGTCGAAATAGACGTGGCTGCCGTGCAAATGCAGAACAGTGAGCCAACCAGCCGGCGCTGCCTGCAAGATCTGCAGATCGTACAAGCGCCCCATAGCCAAATACTCGGCGCGCGACAACTGGCTGGCGGCGGCGTGTTGCACTGCGTAGAAGATGCCGCCCACACCGACCTGCGCCAGAGTTTGCAGATGCGCCAGCGTGTTGGCCGCCAAGGTCTCCAGCGCCGCAATGACAGCTCCTGGATGCAGACGCAGCAGCGGCAAAAAGCGCGGGCCGGTCAGCTTTTTCAACTGCGAGAGCGGACTGAAGATGGTCTGCAACACCGTCACGTCCGGCTCGACGCCGGCGCAGATCAGGCGCAGCGCGTCCAGGGTTGCGCCGTACTGGCCGCTCCTCACGTCGAGCGGCGCCAGGGAGAGCAGTTCAGCGGGCTGTGTCATGGGGAATTTGACGTAATCTCGTGTACCTTCCTCATTGCCACGCCAGGCGGTTTCGACGCCGTAGTCGTCCACCATGAAGCTACTGGCGGGCGTGACCTTGAGGAAATCGAAGTCGAAAGTGCGTTGGAAGGCAAGGTGTGCGGCGGCCAGAGTATCTGGCGCCTGATCATCGGTGGGAAAGTGACGCCAGAGTGCCACGGGCGGCCGGTCTACCGGCTTGCCCGCACAAGCGGCGTGCAGACGTTCTTGTTTGTTCATGTCTCTGTATAGACCTCAAGCGTCCGCGGCCAGAGCCAGCCAGGCGGCGCAATTTGGGCTGCTTTCGATCATGCTCTGCAGGCGCAGCAGTTGCGCATGGCTCAACGCAGCGAAACGTTCGGTCTGATCGCCCAACACCTGACCAAACCCCGCTTCACGGGCGGCCAGGTCAATGGCGCTTTGCAGATTGCTCACGATGCGGCGTTCATGCAGGTTGGTCACTTCTTGTCGCACCAGCCAACCGTTGAGCAGTTCGACTGGCTGCTCCTCCAGAATGGCGGCCACATCATCCAGGGAATATGGCCCAGGATGGCGGGCGTAGGCTTCGGCGATGTCGCGCGGCCAATCGTTGGCCTCGGTCGTGCGCGGGCCGTGTGACAGCAGGATCGGCGCAACCAGTGGTCGCGTGGCAGTCTGAGTTGCAGGCGTCATGGTGTTGATCCTCGTTCCAACAGGCAAGAGGCGCAGCAGGCGTCTTCCGACCCAATCATACCGCAAGCGGCAACGCCTGTCAACCGTGCTGGGCAAGAAAAAGGGCCTCCAAGACCCGTGCTCTTGGAGGCCCCAGCATCCCTCACCAGCCAAATCTGTGCCCCCCCGGGCGCCATTGCCCGACGATGGCGATGGGAGATGTGCAGGGTTTCCTGCTCGGAGGTGATTGTACCAAATGGAACAAAGTCAGGCTATGATGCAAGTCATATGGGCGTCATGTCTCTTGGGGTACACTAGGGGCGCGCCGCAGACTCAACAACAGCGGCAGTGTGCGGCAACGACGCGACAACCGATGCAAGAGACGAAGATGAAGTTGATGAGAAGGTCGCGATGAAGGAGGCGACGATGGAGTCGGCGACGATTTTAGTGGTGGACGATGACCCCGATTTCGTCGAGATCATGCGCACGATCTTGACCAGCCGCGGCTACCGGGTCTTGTCGGCGGCCAATGGCGCCCAGGCTATGCAGCAAATCGCCGCGGCGCAGCCAGACCTGATGATCCTCGACATCATGATGTCAACCGTCTTGGATGGCTATTTGCTCAGCGAGAAACTGGCATCCGATCCTCAGTTTAGCTACCTGCCCATCATCATGGTTTCCTCGATCGCTGAAACCCCGCATGCCGGCATGTTCCCTCTCGAAGACCGCCTGCACATGGACGCCTGGCTCAGCAAACCGGTCAATCCGAACGATCTGCTCAAAAAGGTCGAAGAACTGCTGACCCCGTAGACGCGCGCCCGAGGAGAAAAGGAGACCACCATGGCGTCTCCGCACATTCTGGTCATTGACGATGACAGCGATTTCAGGGAATATGTCCGTATCATCCTGGAATCGCACGGATTTGAGGTGCGCTGCGCGGCCGATGCACGCGCCGGCGCCGCCGCTCTTGCCGACGAGCGCCCCAATCTGATTATCCTGGATGCCATGATGTCGTATGCGCTGCAAGGCCTGAGCCTGGTGCAGCAGATTCGACAAGACCCACGGTTCGACGAAGTGCCCCTCGTGCTGGTTTCAGCCGTCCTGCGTACACCGGCGCATGCCATGCTCGACGGCGTGCCGGCCAACGCCATCGACGCCTTTCTGACCAAGCCAATCGAACCGGTCACGCTGCTGGCCAGCGTGGCGCAACTGCTGAATCGTTGACCAAGCTCTGGAGGTGATTCCATGACGCCTGTTTCGCCCGTTTCCGCTCCGCCTGACCCGACCCGGCGCGGCGCACGCTTGACCGACCCGGCGCGCCAATCCATGCTGTTGACGGCGCTCTACGTGGCGCAAGAGCGGCACGGCGCGCTCACGCCGGCGGCGATCGCCGAGGTGGCTGCACGCCTCGATCTGCCCGTGGGTCAGGTCTTTTCTACCGCTTCCTTCTACAGCCTCTTTCGCCTGACCGGAGATGCAGGGGACAATGGGGAGCCGGGGGCGCGCTACGTCATTCAGGTCTGCGATGGGTTGTCTTGCTATTTGCGTGACGGCGCCGACCGCATCGTTGACTATCTGGCGCGCAAACTCGATATCGAGCCGGGCGCAACGACGCCCGATGGCCGTTTCACCCTGCAGCGGGTGCAGTGCCTGGCCTCTTGCGGCACCGCGCCGGCGCTGCGCGTCAACGATGTGCTGGTCGAAAACTTGACGCCCGCCAGCCTCGACACGCTGCTGGAGCAGTTGAGCGAAGAGTGGTAGGACGACGCACGCCGGAGGAATCGTATGTGGCAGCCAATTTTGACTCGCAACGTCCAGCGCCCCAACGCTGAGAAGATCACAACCTATCTCGATCATGGCGGGTATCAGGCGCTGCGCAAGGCGCTGACGATGGCGCCCGCCGATGTCATCGAGCTAGTCAAGCGGTCGCGCCTGCGCGGGCGCGGCGGCGCCGGCTTTCCCACCGGCCTCAAATGGAGCTTCGTGCCCAAAGGCGCCGATGTGATCCGTTACCTCGCCGTCAACACTGACGAGGGCGAGCCGGGTACTTTCAAGGACCGCGCCATTGTCGAACGCGACCCGCACCAGATTCTGGAAGGGGTCATCATTGCCGCCTATGCCATCCAGGCTGTGCGCGCCTACGTCTATATCCGCGGCGAATTCTTCCTGGGCGTCAAGCGGTGGATCAAGGCCATCGCCGACGCCTATGAATATGGCTTCCTGGGCAAGAACATTTTGGGCAGCGGCTTCGACCTGGAGGTTTCGGTGCATCGCGGCGCCGGCGCATACATCTGCGGCGAAGAGACCGCCATGCTCGAATCGCTGGAAGGCAAGCGCGGCGAGCCGCGCCTCAAGCCTCCGTATCCTGTGCAGGTGGGGCTGTACGATCAGCCGACGGTGGTGCAGAATGTGGAAACGCTGATCAACGTGCCGCACATCGTTCTGAACGGCGCCGAATGGTACACCGCCATCGGCACCGAAAAGAGCAGCGGTCCCAAGATTTTCTGCGTCAGCGGTCATGTCAACCGGCCGGGCGTCTACGAACTGCCCTTGGGCACACCGCTGCGCACGATCATCGCCGATCATGCGGGCGGCGTGCGCGCTGGGCGCGCCGTCAAGGCGGTCATTCCGGGCGGTGTTTCGACCAACCTGCTGCTGCCAACACAGCTCGATACGCCCATGTCGTTCGAAGGGCTGGAGACGGCGGGCAGTCAGCTCGGCACGGGGGGCATCATCGTTTTGGATGAAACGACAGATATGGTGGAGACGGCCAGGCGTATCGTTTCATTTTTCGTGCACGAATCGTGCAGCCGCTGCGTCCCCTGCCGCATTGGCGGGTATCGGCTGCTGGAAACGTTGACGCGCTTTGCGCAAGCTGACGCGTCAGCCGCAGATTGGGACAACCTGCTCCTGCTGGCGCGCAACGTGGGCGGACTGACCTTCTGTCCGATGGGCGCCGGCATGGCCAATCCCATCTACACCCTGGTCAACCGTTTCGAGGGCGAGTTTCAAGCGCGCATGACGGGACGCGTCGCAGCCTGAACGGGCAGGCAAGGGTCATTTCTGCGCAGCGGAGAGCCGCGACTGCAGAGAAATGGCCGTTGTGCAGAGTGACGCCTTTGCAAGGGGGATTCATATGGCAAAAATTCTGGTCGTGGATGACGACCCGGACTTCGTCGAGGTGATGCGCACTGTGCTCATGGCAGATGGGCACGAGATCATCTCGGCCGGCAGCGGCGCCGAAGGCATGCGACAGGTGGCGCGCCAACAGCCGGATCTGGTCATCCTGGATGTCATCATGTCAACGGTGCTCGACGGGCTGACGATGAGCCAACGCATGGCCGACGATCCCGAATTTCGGCAGGTGCCGATCATCATGGTCACTTCGATCGCCAACACCGACTATGCGGCGCTCTTTCCGATGTCGGACTACATCCACATCGATGCGTTCTTGTCCAAACCGGTCAATCCGCGCGAACTGCGCGCAAAGGTTGATTCGCTGCTGGCGGCGACGCTGCAGCCTGCATGAGGTGCGAGGTAGGCATGAATCAAGCAACGCGCATTGGCGGCATCCTCAAGAACGCCAGATTGGCCCGCATCAACGTGATGGGCCTGCCGGACCGCCCCGGCATGGCCGCTTTGGTGTTGGGAGCGCTCGGCGCGGCGCGCATCAACGTCGAGTTCATCATCCAGTGTGTTGACCTCAACCAGGCCGATCATTTCGTCTTGTGCGTGGACCGCGAGGAACTGGCCGAGGCGCTGCGCGTGGTGGAGACGGCGACGCACGAGGTGCGAGCGCGCAGCATCGTGCATGACAGCCGCACGGCAAGCGTGGCGATCTTTGGTCCCGATTTTCGCGAGCGTCCCGGCATCGCCGCCACGATGTTCCGGGCGCTGGCGGAGGCGGGTATCAACATCGAGGCGATCAGCACTTCGATCTCGACAGTGACGTGTATCATTTCCGAAGCCGATCTGCCCGCCGCATTGGCCGCCATTCACCGTCGCTTCGACGTGCCGTAGTCCGGCGGCTTTGTAAAGGCCAACGTTTCGATCCCTTTCGCCCCGCAAAAGGAGGAATCGCCGTGTCTGTTTCAGAGGCGACGCTGCTGTTCACATCGTTTCGACAGGAACTGGGCGACCGCATTGACTGGCTGGTGCGCTTACGGTGGGTGGCGGTGGCGTCAACCCTGCTCATCATCGTCATCGCCAATCTGCGTTTGCCGGGCGTGCTGCCCCTGCCGCGCCTGTTGTTTGCGGTCGGCGTCTTTGCCTGCTACAACCTCCTCATCTGGGGCTACCGGCGCTACTTCCTGCGCAGCACGCACAGCGACGCCGAGATTGCCCAGGCGACCTGGCTGGTCAAGCTGCAGATCGGCCTCGACATGCTGCTCATCACCTGGTTGCTGCATCTGGCTGGCGGGGCCGAAAATCCCTTCTATGTCTACTACTTGATCCTGGTTGGCCTGGCCAGCGCTCTCTTGACGCAGGCCGATGCGTTCTGGTTTGCGGGTCTGTGCAGCCTGCTGTACAGCGGTCTCGTGGCCGGCGAGTATTTCGGCTGGCTGCCCCACTTTCACCTGACCGGCTTGATTGACCAGGGCTTTCATCAGCGCGACACCTTCTTGATCGGCAAGACCTTTGGCCTGATCTCGACCGCTTTCTTCCAGGCCTTCTTCACATCGAGCATCGTGCAGCGCCTGCGCCAGCGTGACCGTGAACTGCGCGAGAGCAACCAGCGGTCGCTCAGCCGCAGCGACCGCATGAAGGAGTTGAACAGCCAGTTGCGCCGCGCCAACGCTGAATGTAAGGCGCAGCGCGATCAACTGACGCAGTTCAACGAGCGCATGACGCAGGCCAACGCCAGCCTGGAGGCGCGCGCACAGGAGTTGACCGAGCTGAACGTGAAGCTGGAACAGGCCGAGGCGGCGCGCACGCAATTTACACTGCTGGTGACGCACGAACTGCGGGCGCCCGTGGCCGCCATCCAGAGCTATCTCAAGCTGATTCTGGAGGGGTACGTACCGCAGGAGCAGCAGCGTGCGATCCTGGAACGGGCCGAGGCCCGCGCCCTGGAGCAGTTGGCGCTCATCAGCGACCTGTTGGAGTTGGGGCGCGTGCGAGAGCGGGCGCGCAGCCGGGTCGAGACGGTGCAGGCGGAGGAGACGTTGAACCTGGTGCTCGATGCGTTTCGCGCCCAGGTGCAGAGTGCGCAGATCGAGTTGACGGTGACGACTGCGCCCGATTTACCGCCGCTGCGCATCAATCCCGATCAGTTGAAGAGCCTGTGGACGAATCTGGTCAGCAACGCCATCAAGTACACGCCGCCGGGCGGGCGGGTCAACGTGACCCTGCAGCGGGAGGGTGAGTATGTGGCGGGGGCCGTGACCGATTCGGGCATCGGAATTCCGCTGGAGGCGCAGCCGCACATCTTTGGCGAGTTCTACCGCGCCGACAACGCCAAAGCCCTGACGCGCCAGGGAACAGGGCTTGGGCTGGCCATCTGCAAGCAGATCGTCGAGCAGGCCGGCGGCGAGATTGGCTTCGACTCCACGCCCGGTCAGGGCGCCACGTTCCACTTTCGCCTACCCGCAGCCGAGGCGAATTGATGGGCGTGTGAGCCGCAGATCTACCTCAGGCCGCCCGCAGATCTACCTCAGGCCGCCCGCAGATCTA